>NZ_CP014841.1:2648000-3310000 GCF_001641285.1 Dyella thiooxydans | reverse complement strand
TGTCTTGGTGACGATATCGATCGCCGGCTCGTTGATACCGATGTAGTTGCCCAGGGACTTGGACATCTTGTTGACACCATCCAGCCCCTCCAGCAACGGCATCGTCAGCACGATCTGGGGCGGCTGCCCGTGGTGTTCCTGCAGTGCGCGCCCCATCAACAGGTTGAACTTCTGATCGGTACCGCCGAGCTCGACGTCGCACTTCAGCGCCACCGAGTCGTAGCCCTGGACCAGCGGATACAGGAACTCGTGGATGGCGATCGGCTGCTGTCCCGCGTAGCGTTTGGCGAAGTCGTCACGCTCGAGCATGCGGGCTACGGTGTGCTGCGCAGCCAGCTTGATCATGTCGGCCGCGGTCATCTGGCCGAACCACTCGGAATTGAAGCGCACCTCGGTGCGCCCCTTGTCCAGCACCTTGAAGACCTGGGATGCGTACGTTTCGGCGTTGCCGAGCACGTCTTCACGCGACAGCGGCCGGCGGGTGACGTTCTTGCCGGTGGGGTCGCCGATCATGCCGGTGAAGTCGCCGATCAGGAAAATCACCTGGTGCCCCAGGTCCTGGAACTGACGCATCTTGTTGAGCAGTACGGTGTGCCCGAGGTGGAGATCGGGCGCCGTCGGATCGAATCCCGCCTTGATCCGCAGCGGGCGACCCGCCTTGAGACGCTGCTCCAGCTCCTCGCGCTTGATGATCTCGTCCGCTCCGCGAGCGATGGTGGCCAGCGCCTGTTCCAACTCGTTCATGCAATCCTCGGATTTAGTTGCCTAGACAGC
Organism: Dyella thiooxydans; assembly: GCF_001641285.1. Taxonomy (NCBI): domain Bacteria; kingdom Pseudomonadati; phylum Pseudomonadota; class Gammaproteobacteria; order Lysobacterales; family Rhodanobacteraceae; genus Dyella; species Dyella thiooxydans. Next base: position 3,309,226 of record NZ_CP014841.1, on the reverse strand, counting down.
CACTCGAGTGACCGACTTCACAGGGGTGAAGTTAATTGTGCGTTAACCAAGAACCTAGCGCAAACCATTGATGGAAAAGGCGTTGACACCCTTTACACATGGCCGTTACGGTACCGGCCGGTCGCAGGTTTTCGGGTGGGGTCATGCATTATGAGTGAGGGGTCGCAGGTGGCGCACGCGGCGCGCAAGCAGGCCATCCGCCGCAAGGCGCAGCGCAGGCACTCCCACTTCTACGAGCGTTGCTCGCACTGGTCGTTCAACCGCAACGGCGAGGCCGAGCCGATCCGCTGGCATCGCGAGCGCTGGGTGCTCGCTGCCACTGCGCTGTTGATCACTGCGCTGTCCGGCTTTCTGCTTCCCGCCTGGGCATCGGCCATGCGTACGCCGCCGGCCGCCGAAGCACACACGCTGCTGCCACTGGCGTTGCCCAAAGCATCGCCGGCGACGACGCAGGCACCGACCGTCGAGGACTGGCAGCGGGTCCAGGTCGAGCCGGGCCAGACACTTTCGGACATCTTCGCCAGCCAGGGCCTGAGCATGTCCGACCTGCAGCGGGTGATGGATGCGGCGGGCGATGCCAAGTCTGCGCTCCACACCATCCGCCCGCACCAGGAGTTCGACTTCCTGCTCGGCAGCGACGGCAGCCTGAAGGGCCTGCGCTTCGACCGCGACTCTGCCACCCGCGCGATGGTCCGCTTCGACGACGGCACCGCCAAACTGACGCTGGAACCGCGCGACATGGATACGCGCGAACACGTCGCGCATGGCGTGATCGACAGCTCGCTCTACGCCGCCGCCTCCCGCGCCGGGATGAGCCCCGGCATGGTCGGCAAGCTGGCAGACCTGTTCAAGTACGACATCGATTTCGTTCAGGACCTGCGCGTCGGCGACAGCTTCACCGTCATCTACGACGACATCTACCGCGACGGCAGCTACTACACCGAGGGCGACATCGTCGCCGCCGAGTTCGTCAACCAGGGCCATCGCTACACCGCCTACCGCTTCAAGAAGGCGGACGGCAACTACGGCTGGTTCAGCGAGGACGGCCGTCCAATCCAGAAGTCGTTCCTGCGCATCCCGGTCGATTTCACCCGCATCTCGTCCACCTTCAGCGCGGCGCGCATGCATCCGATCCTTGGCCGCATGCGTGCGCACAAGGGCGTGGACTATGCCGCTCCCACTGGTACCCCGATCCATGCCGCAGGTGATGGCGTGATCAAGTTCCGCGGCTGGATGCGTGGCTACGGCAACTTCGTGATCCTGCAGCACAACAAGTCGATCTCCACGGCCTACGGCCACATGTCGCGTTTTGCGGCCGGCGAGCGCGTCGGCCAGCACGTGCGCCAGGGCCAGGTGATCGGTTATGTCGGCATGACCGGCCTGGCCACGGGCCCGCACCTGCACTACGAATTCCGTGTCAACGGCGTGCAGCGCAACCCGCAGACAGTCACGCTACCCAAGCCCGAGCCGCTGCCGCAGGCCCAGCTCGCGAAGTTCGAAGCCCAGGTCGTGCGTCCGCAACTGGCCCGCCTCAAGCAGGTGGACCAGAACGTCAAGCTCGCGATGGCCAACAGCCGCCAGCACAGCGACGAATGACCCCGGCGTGGACCCCGCGGATTCGCTTTATCTCGGCCTGATCTCCGGCACCAGCGCCGACGGCATCGATGCGGCGCTGGTGAGTTTCGACGACGGCACGCCGCGTCTTCTGCTCGGACTGACCCACCCGTGGCCGGAGGAACTGCGCCAGCAGATCCTTGGCGTCGCGCAGGGGGAACTCCCTGTGGACCTCGACCAGCTCGGGCGACTGGATGTCGCCATGGGCTACGGCTTCGCCGAGGCTGCGAAACGCGTGCTGGACGCGGCCGGCGTGACGCCCGATCGGGTCCGCGCGATCGGCTCGCATGGGCAGACCCTGCGGCATCGGCCGACCGGCAGGCATCCCTTCACCCTGCAGCTCGGCGACGCCAGCGTGATCGCCGAACAGTGCGGCATCGACGTCGTCGCCGACTTCCGTCGCGCCGATGTCGCCGCAGGTGGCCAGGGCGCGCCGCTGCTGCCGGCCATGCACGCCATGTTGCTCGGCCGGCCGGGGGAGGCCCGGGTGGTGCTCAACCTCGGCGGCATCGCCAACATCACCTGTCTCGGTGCCGACGGCAGCGTGCTCGGCTTCGATACCGGCCCTGCCAATGGGCTGATGGATGCCTGGTGCGCTCGGCATCGCGGCGAACCATTCGACCGGGACGGCCGTTTCGCCGGGGAAGGACGCACGGATGAGGCGCTGCTGGACACCCTGCTCCAGGATCCCTATTTCGCCCTGACACCGCCCAAGAGCACCGGCCGCGAACATTTCCATCTGGCCTGGCTCGATCACCAGCTGGCTGGACATGCGGTCGCACCCGCCGACGTACAGGCCACATTGCTGGAACTGTCCGCGCGCAGCGTCGCCGATGCGATCGCCCGGCATGCGCCCGACACCCGGCGCGTGCTGGCCTGCGGCGGCGGCGTGCACAACCGCGCACTGATGGAGCGCCTCGCCGTACGGCTGGCGCCGGCAGCGTTGCAAAGCACCGCCAGCTACGGCGTGGATCCGGACTTCCTGGAGGCGATGGCGTTTGCGTGGTTGGCGCGGCAGCGGCTGCTGGGACGGCCCGGCAACCTGCCCACGGTCACCGGCGCGCGCGGACCACGCATCCTCGGCGCCATCTACTCCACGTCCCGCTGAACGGGGCCGTGCTCTTCGTCGCCGAAGGGCGAGGCGGCGATACCGACCAGCTGGCTCGCGGGTGCCACCGACAACGCCTGGACGGCTTCGTGGAAGGCCGCACGCTCGGCAGCGTCCCAGTGGCCGCTGAGTACCACCGCATCGGCATCGATCAGGTTCTCGGAGAAGGCGACCCCGCCGTCGCTCATGCCCAAGCCGTGCCGGAGGGCATGCAGCACCACGTCATTGATCGACCAATGGCGTGACTTGGCCAGCGCCTTGATGCGCTCGGCCATCACGTTGTCGATATGGCGTACGACGAGATCCGGCATGGTCGCCACTCCGTGTCACGCATGCCCCCTGTGCGCCGGATGGTCGCACAAACCCGACGGCCGCTACCACGCGCCAGGCGCCGACCCGCGACTCAGCGCACGTCGTAGCCACCATCCCGGAAGCGTTTGCGGATCAGGGCGAACAGAAGCACCGCCGGCACGATGCCCAGTACCGTGATGACGAAGAACCCGCCATAACCGACCGCCATCGCGATCTCGCCGGCGAAGAACCCCAGCACCTTGCCCGGCAGGTTCACGAGCGAACTGAGCAGCGCATACTGCGTGGCCGTGTGCTCGCGGTTCACCAGCGAGGAAAGGAATGCCACCGTGGGCGGACCGAGCATGCCCAGGGTAAGGTTCTCGCCCGAGATCACCAGGGTGAGCATCCACAGGTTGCCGTGATGCTGCATCAGCAGCAGGTAGAGCAGGTTGCTGGTGCCGCACAGCACGATCATCACCGCCAGCGAGCGCCAGGCACCCCATCGCGCCACCATGGCACCGCCGAGGAACACGCCGACGATGCCGATCCACACGCCGTAGATCTTGGTGATCGCGCCGATCTGCGTCTTGGTGAAGCCCATGTCGCGGTAGAACGGGCTCATCACGCCGCCGATGGTGGCCTGCTCGGGGATCTTGAACAGCAGGATGAAGGCCAGGGTGAGCAGGGCCAGCAGGAATCCGTAGCGGCGGAAGAAGTCGACGAACGGATCGATCACGCCCAGCTGCATCGCATCCAGCCAACGCGGGGGCATTTGGCGCAATACCTCCGGCTCGCGTGCGGCCAGGGTCATGGCGATCGGCGGCAGCATGCAGGCGGCCATGCCGGCGTAGATCACCGGCCAGTGCACGTGGTCGGCGGCGATCAGCGCCAGCGCGCCAGCAGTGAGCAGGCCGATGCGATAACCCAGCGAGTAGGTAGCCACCAACGCGCCCTGCGCCTCGATCGGCGCGATCTCGATGCGATAGGCGTCGATCGCAATGTCCTGGGTGGCGCCGAAGAACGCCACGATCAGCGTGGCAGCAATGAACACGGGCAGCCGCGCCGGCGTCAGCCAGGCCATCGCCAGCAGGCCGGCAGCGACCGCCAACTGCGCGAACAACAGCCAGCCACGGCGCTGGCCGAGTTTGCGGAAACCCGGCAGGCGCCAGTGGTCAAGCAGCGGTGCCCACAGGAACTTCAGCGCGTAGGTCATGCCGGCGCTGGCGATCATGGTGATCTCCGACAGCACCACGCCATGCTCTTTCAGCCAGTACGCCAGGGTACCGGCCACCAGCAGGAACGGCAGTCCGGAGGAAAAACCGAACACCGCCATGGTCCCGGCGGCCGGCTGGGTGAAGGCCTGCCAGATCGAGGGCCGCGGCGCAGCGGCGGCCGCCGGCTCAGTCGGCATAGTCAACCGTGTACGGCGCGTGGTCGGAGAAGCGCTGCTCGCGGTAGATCGAACAGTCGCGCAGACGGGCGCGCAGCGCGGGCGAGACGATCTGGTAGTCGATGCGCCAACCCACGTCGTTCTCGCGTGCGCGCCCGCGGTTGGACCACCAGGTGTAGTCCTCGCCCTCCGGCCGGAGCGTGCGGTAGCTGTCCACCCAGCCACGCTCGACCAGGCCATTGAGCCAGTCGCGCTCCTCCGGCAGGCAGCCGGAGTTCTTCTGGTTGGACTTCCAGTTCTTGATGTCCTTTTCGCCGCGCACGATGTTCCAGTCGCCGCAGATCACGTACCGGCGGTCGCTCTTCAGCCAGCCGTCGAAGATCGGTTCGATCCAGTCCATCGCGCGGAACTTGAACTGCTGGCGCTCCTCGCCGGACGAACCGGACGGGAAATACAGCGACACCACCGAGAGCTTGCCGAAGCGCGCCTCGATGTAGCGGCCCTCGTTGTCGAACTCGTCCCACCCCAGCTCGGTCAGCACGGCATCCGGTTCACGTTTGGCGTAGATCGCCACGCCGCTGTAGCCCTTCTTGCTGGTGGCGTCGCGGTAGAAGCAGTGGTGCCCGTCGGGTCGGAACATCGGATCGGTGAGCTGATCCTCCTGCGCCTTGGTCTCCTGCAGGCAGACCACATCGGCCTCCTGGGCGCGAAGCCAGGGAAACACCCCCTTGGTCGCCGCCGAACGGATGCCGTTGGCGTTGAGGCTGATGATGCGCATGCGTGCTCCTGCAGTCCGGCTTACGGTCAGGCCGGCATCATAGCAACCGTTGCAGCGGCACTCCGGGGCCGGCTCCGGGCGTTACCATGACGCTTTGCGTCGGCGCTGCCGTCGCATCCCCGACCCAGCAGACCGGAATTTCCCGTGCACGATTACCAGCGCGACTTCATCGACCTGACTCTTCAACGCGAGGTGCTTCGCTTTGGCGAGTTCACCCTCAAGTCCGGACGGATCAGCCCGTACTTCTTCAACATGGGACGGATCGACTCCGGCGCCGCGCTGGCCCAGCTGGGTCGTGCCTATGCGGCGACCATCCAGGCGTCCGGCCTGTCGGTGGACATGCTGTTCGGCCCGGCCTACAAGGGCATCGCGCTGGCCGCGGCCACCGCCATCGCGCTGGCCGAGCAGCATGGCCGCGACCTGCCCTGGGCCTACAACCGCAAGGAGGCCAAGGACCATGGCGAGGGCGGCAGTCTGGTCGGTGCGCCACTGAAGGGCCGCGTGCTGATCGTCGACGACGTGATGACTGCCGGCACCGCCGTGCGCGAGTCGCTGGCGCTGATCCGCGCGGCCGGTGCCGAGCCGGCTGGCGTGCTGATCGCACTGGACCGGCAGGAGCGGGGCCAGGGCGAGCTGTCGGCGGCACAGGAAGTGACGGCGGAGTTCGGCATTCCGGTGATCGCGATCACCCGGCTGGACGATGTGCTGGCTTACGCCGGCGAGCGGCCCTCACTCGCAGCCGAGCACGCGCGGCTGCTCGCCTATCGCGCCCGCTACGGCGTGACCGGCTAGGCGAAAAGCTCTGGCGGAGCTCACCGTACCGACCGGCGTGATCGCTATACTCCGCTCGATACGGAGGGGTTACATGCGCAAGTTCCTGATCGTTTCCGCCATGTTGTCGGTCGTCGTCAGCACCGCTGCCATCGCTCAGCAGAAGGGCAGTGCCGTGCAGTACCGCTGGCACGACGCGCATGGCCTGCTGCACTACAGCGACAGTCTTTCCGCCGACGCCATGGCCAATGGCTACGACATCGTCGACAGCCGCGGCATCGTCGTCCGCCACGTGGAGCGCCAGCTCACGGTGGAGGAGCGCGCCGCCGCCGAAAAGCAGGCCGCCATCGCCGCCGCCAAGAAGCAGGCCGAAGACGAACAGCGTCGCAACGACGATCAGATGCTTGCGGCCTATCCGAACGAGCCGGACCTGGTGAGCATGCAGAAGGACGAGCTCAATTCGATCGACCAGCAGATCTCGACCACCCGCAAGAGCCTGGCCACGCAGGAACAGGCGTTGGCCGACCTGCTCGGGCGCGCCGGCGAACTGGAGCGCACCAAGCAGCCCGTGCCCAAATACCTCAGCGACCGCATCGCCACCCAGCGCGGGGTGGTCGGCTCGCAGCGCGCCCTGCTCGAGCGCCTGCAGCAGTCGTACGTCAACACGCAGCTGCGGCAGGAGAGCCAGCTCAGCCGGTATCGTGCATTGAAGAAGCAGATCGCCGGCGACGACCCCGGCCACTGACCGTCCCGCTCAGAACGGCAGCTTCAGGCCGGGCTTCACCAGGAACAGCTGCTCGCGGAAGACCTGCTGGATGCGCTTCAGTGCGGTCGGATTGTCCGCGTCGAATCGCAACACCAGCGTCGGCGTGGTATTCGACGCCCGCACGAGACCCCAGCCATCCGGCCAGTCGGCACGCACGCCGTCGATGGTCACCAGCGTGGCGTCCGGGAAGCTGGCCTTCTCGCGGAAGGCGTCCATGAAGCGCTTCTGCTCACCCTCGGCCAGGTCGATCTTCAGCTCGGGGGTAGATACACCCTTCGGGCAGGTGGCGAAGATGTCCTCGGGGGTGCGGTCTTCCAGGTCGCCAGCGAGAATCTCCAGCAGCCGCGCGGCGGCATAGATGCCGTCGTCGAAGCCGTACCAGCGCTCCTTGAAGAAGAAGTGCCCGCTCATCTCGCCGGCCAGCTCTGCGCCGGTCTCGCGCATCTTCGCTTTCATCAGCGAGTGTCCGGTGCGCCACATCAGCGGACTGCCACCTGCATCCAGGATCTGGCCCTTCAGGTGCCCGGTGCACTTGACGTCGTAGATGATCGTGGCACCCGGCTGGCGCGCCAGCACATCCCGCGCGAACAGCATCAGGACACGGTCCGGGTAGACGATCTCGCCTTCGCGGGTCACCACGCCGAGACGATCGCCATCGCCGTCGAACGCCACCCCGAGATCGGCGCCGGTCTGCTTCACGGCGAGAATCAGGTCCTCGAGATTGGCCGGATCGGAAGGATCCGGATGATGGTTCGGGAAACTGCCGTCGACGTCGCAATACAGCGGCACGACCTCGCAACCGATACCTTCGAGCACCTGCGGCGCAAGCGCGCCCGCGATGCCGTTGCCGCAGTCCACCACCACCTTCAGTGTGCGCTCGGCCTGCACGTCCGAGGCGATCCGCTCGATGTAGTCGGGCACGACATCCAGGTTCCGGGAGCTTCCGTGCCCGTCGTCCGGCAGGTCGCCTTCGACGATGCGGCGGTACAGGTCCTGGATCGCCGCCTCGGCCAGCGTTTGCCCGCCGAGGACGATCTTGAAGCCGTTGTACTCCGGGGGATTGTGGCTGCCGGTGACCGCCACGCCACACCCGGTGTTGAGCCGGAATGCCGCGTAGTACACCACCGGCGTGGGCACCGCGCCGATGTCGATGACGTCGATGCCTGCCAGCTGCAGGCCTTCGGCCAGGGCCCCGGCCAGTTCCGGGCCGGAATTGCGGCCGTCGCGGCCGACCACGATCTCGCGCAGCCCCTGCTCGCGCATCATGCCGCCGATTGCTTGGCCCAGCCGCTTCGCCACGGGGCGGTCCAGCGTCTTGCCAACCACGCCGCGCACATCGTAGGCGCGGAAGATCGATGGGTCGATGGCCACCACCGGCGGGGGCGCCTTCGGCTGCGGTCCCGGCGGCGGTGACGCGGGCGGCGGGATGGCCGGACGTACCCGCTCGCGACGCGGTGGCAACGGGACTTCCTCCGCCGCTGGCTCCGGCGCGTCGTCGCTCGGGCGCTCCCCCCGCACACGCAGCAGCCACACGCCCGCACCCAGGCCGAGCAGGCTCAGCAGCGCAGCGAGTGGCCACTGGCGCGGCAGCACGATGAAGGCCGCCGGCAGCGCCGCCGTGACACTGAACGCGCTGTTCGGCACCGGCTTGCCGCTGTCTTCCTCGGGCACCGCCGATGCGTTTCCGTGCGACAGCAGGCCGAGGTCGGCACGGTCGTCGCCCTGGCGCAACTCGATGCGACCGCCGGCCGGAGACACCGCATTGAAGGCCCTGGCCACCGGCTCGAACGGCACTTCCACCCACGCCCAGGCGAGTGGATGCTGCAGCGGGCCGATTGGCATGGCAAAGGAGACATGCCGTCCGTCACGCGCATTCACCGATTCCGCCAGGGCGGGGCCATCGATACTTTGCGCGGCGATCAGCTGGGCGGCCTTGGCGTAGCCGAACTCGCGATAGTTGGCGTGCAGCACTTCGCCCAGGGACGGGCTGTAGAACTCCACCACCCGTGCCTCGGGCACGGCCGCCTTCACCGCCGCCACGGCGGTATTGGCGTCGGCCGCCAGCGTGGCGGGGTCGACGCGATCCAGCGCGTTGCGGACGGCACGGCGCTGACCGTCCAGTGCGGACGAGACCGCCCTGACCGCTTCGGCCTGGGCCTGGTGGACGCGATCGTTGGCTTGTCCCTCGTTCGCGATCAGCCATGCCTGCCAGCCGGCAAACAGGCCGAGCACGATCAGCAGCGTACCGACGGCCAGCGGCAGCAGACGCCTCCAGTCGACCTCGGCCAGTGCTTTGGTCTTCCCCCAGCTCAAACCCATCCCCGCCCCCGCAGATCAGTTGATTCCGGTCGATCCGAAGCCGCCCTGCCCCCGTTCCGACGGTGCGAACTCTTCCACCACCTTCAGCCGTGCCTGTGCCACCGGCACGAGCAGCAGTTGTGCGATGCGGTCGCCCACCCCGATGGTGACCGGCCGGGTGCCGCGGTTCCAGCACGAAATCATCAATGGCCCCTGATAATCGGCATCGATGACGCCGACCAGGTTGCCCATCACCAGGCCCTGCTTATGCCCCAGGCCCGATCGCGGCACGATCAGCGCGCACCAGCCGGGATCGCCGATATGGATCGCAAAGCCGCTCGGGACCAGCAGCGTCTCGCCCGGAGCGAGGGTGGCCGGGGCCTCCAGCGCGGCACGCAGGTCCATGCCTGCGCTGCCCATGGTGGCCGGTTCCGGTAGCGGAATACTGTGGCCCAGTCGCGGATCGAGGATCTTCAGTTCGACGTCGATCACGCGCGCGTCCCCCGGAAGCGCTCGGCCACGCAGGCGACCAGTTCACGGGCCAATTCGGCCTTGCCGGCCCGCGCCAATTCGCGCGAACCGCCGTTCCAGTAGAGGGTGAGCGCGTTGTCGGCGGTCTCGAACCCCAGGCCCTCGCCCACCTGGTTGGCGGCGATCATGTCGAGCTTCTTGCGGTGCAGCTTGTCCTGCGCGTAGGTCGCCACGTCGTGCGTCTCGGCGGCGAAGCCGACCAGGAACGGATGCTCCGGCAACGCCGACAGGCTGGCGAGGATGTCGGGGTTTTCCGCCAGGGTCAGCACCAGGTCGGCACCGGCCTGCTTCTTCAGCTTGCATGGCGCCACCTGCTCCGGTCGGTAGTCGCCGACGGCCGCCGACGCAATGTAGATATCCGCGCCCGCCGAAGCCTCCAGCACTGCCGCATGCATCTGGGCCGCGCTGCGTACGTCGATGCGACGGGCCACGCCGGCAGGCGTCGTCAGGCTCACCGGGCCGGCCACCAGGGTGACCCGGGCGCCGGCCAGGACACAGGCTTCGGCTACGGCAAAGCCCATCTTTCCGGAACTGCGGTTGCCGATGAAGCGCACCGGGTCGATGTCTTCGTAGGTCGGGCCGGCACTGACCACCACGTGGCGCCCGGCCAGCAGGCCGTTGCCGAACGAGGCCGCCAACGCCTCGCGCAGGTCCAGCGGCTCAAGCATGCGGCCGGAGCCGATGTCGCCGCAGGCCTGCTCGCCGGCCGCCGGGCCCAGCACGGTCACGCCGCGCGAGCGCAGCGTGGCCAGGTTCGCCTGCACCGCCGGGTGCGCCCACATCTGCTGGTTCATCGCCGGCGCCACCGACACCGGGGCGGCGCTGGCCAGGCACAGCGTCGTGAGCAAGTCGTCGGCCTGGCCGTGTGCCAGCCGCGCCAGCACGTCGGCGCTGGCCGGGGCAATCAGGATGCGCTCGGCCCAGCGCGCCAGCTCGATGTGACCCATGGCCGCCTCGGCCGACTCGTCCCACAACGAGACCCGCACCGGCGCGCCGGAGAGCGCCTGGAAGGTGGTCGGCGTGACGAAGTGGGTGGCGCCCTCGGTCATCACCACGCGCACCTCGGCGTCGAGATCACGCAGGCGGCGGACCAGTTCGCAGGACTTGTAGGCGGCGATGCCGCCGGACACGCCCAGCAGGATGCGACGGTGGGCAAGACTCATGGTTGGGCCCGTGATTCGTTTGGCCCGGTAGCTTACCGGAATCGTCCGCCGCGGCCCGCGCGAGCCGGACGGACGATCGTGGTACCGACTCACGCCTCGACGCGCGGATGCAGCAGATCGCCCAGGCCGATCCGCCGCAGCAGTTCCGCGCGCACCCGGTCGGCCACGCCGTTGACCACTTCGGCGCCGTCCTGCGCCGGATCGACGTGGACGCGGAATGGCCGGCGGCCATGCGGCGCATCGACCACCGCCACGATGGCTGCGGCGACCGCCTGCGGATCGGCATCGGCCGGCTCCAGCGCGGCCAGCCCGCGCAGCGCGACGTCGGCGAGGTCGGCCGTCGGCCCTTCGGCGTAGGCCGTCGCCACGGCCACGTCCGACGGCTGGCCGGCATGGGCGAAATGGTTGGTGCCCTGGGTGAAAGCCCCCGGCACGACGATGCTGCTCTCGATACCCCAGCGCGCCAGCTCGCCGGCGTAGCTCACCGCCAGCGCGTCCATGCCGGCCTTGGCGGCGAAATACGGGGCGAGATACGGCGGCGTGCCGCCGCGGGTGCTGGAAGATGACACCCACAGTAAAAGGCCTCGACCGCGCGACCTCAGATGCGGCAGCACGGCGCGGTTGACCCGCTGCGTGCCGAGCACGTTGGTGTCGTAGAGCGCGGCGAACTGCTCGGGCGTGAACGCCTCGGCCGGCCCGTAGGCCATGTGGCCGGCGTTGTGCACCACCACGTCGAGGCGGCCCTGGATGGCCAGGATCGCCTCGATCGCCGCATCGACCGACGCCTGGCGGGCGATGTCCATTTCGATCGCATGCAGGTCCAGCCTCTCGCCGCTGGCGAGCTGCTGCAGGCGCTGCACGGCCGGGGCGTTGCGCCCGTCGGTTTCGCGCATGCCGGCGTACACCGCGTGACCGGCACGAGCCAGGGCGATGGCGCTCATCCAGCCGAAACCACTGGAGGCGCCGGTGATGACGATGACTTGCTTGATGGTCATGGCTGCGCCTCCTTCAGACCATGCCGCCGTTGGCGCGCAGCACCTGGCCGTTCACCCAGCCGCCGTCCGGACCGGCCAGGAACGCCACCACGCTGGCGATGTCTTCCGGCGTGCCCAGGCGCTCCAGTGGCGCGGCCTTGGCCAGCTGCTCGACCAGCGCGTCCGGCTTGCCCTTGAGGAACAGCTCGGTGGCGGTCGGCCCCGGCGCCACCGCGTTGACGGTGATCCGCCGGCCGCGCAACTCCTTGGCCAGGATCGGCGTCATCCCCTCCACCGCCGCCTTGCTGGCAACGTAGGCGCCGTAGGTGGGCAGCAGGGTGCCGACTAGGCTGGAGGAGAAATTGATGATGCGACCGCCCTCGCGCAGCCGACGACCTGCTTCGCGCATGGCGTTGAAGCTGCCCTTGAGGTTGATCGCGATGATGCGGTCGAACTGGTCGTCGTCCACTTCGACCAGCGGCGCCTGCTGCAGCACGCCCGCGTTGTTCACCAGCACGTCTATACCGCCGAACGCGGCTTCCGCGGCATCGAACATCCGCCGTACGGCAGCCGGGTCGGCCACATCGGCCTGGGCGGTCAGCGCGCGGCCGCCGGCCGCTTCGATATCGGTCGCCACCGCCGCGGCGGCGCGGGCATCGCCGGCGTAATTGACGACCACGGTGAAGCCGTCGCGAGCCAGACGACGGGCGATGGCGGCACCGATGCCGCGCGAGGCGCCGGTGACCAGGGCGACGGGGGAGATGGGGCTGGACATGGGTTCATCCTCTTTGGCTGAGCCGGCGGGATGCCGGTGGAGAAAGGATGAGCTTTTCGCCTCGGCGGATAATCTGCTTCAATCCGCCAATATTTTTCGGATATCAGGAACAAATGTGGACAGGGTCGACGCCATGCGCCTGTTCACCCGGATCGTCGAACGGCGCAGCTTTACCCGCGCCGCGCAGGATCTGGCCCTGCCCCGCTCCACCGTCACCGAAGTGATGCAGCGGCTGGAGGCGCGGCTGGGCGTGCGTCTGCTCGAGCGCACCACGCGGCAGGTGCGCCCCACCCTGGACGGCGAGGCGTACTACCAGCGCTGCATGGCCATCCTCGCCGAGATCGAGGAAGCCGAGGCCGCGTTCACCGGCGCCCGGCCCGCCGGCCTGCTGCGGGTGGACGTGCACGGCACCCTGGCGCAGTACTTCATGCTGCCCGACCTGCCCGCCTTCCTCGCCCGCTATCCCGACATCCAGCTGCGCATCGGTGCCGGCGACCGCTACGTGGACCTGGTGCGCGAGGGCGTGGACTGCGTGCTGCGCGTCGGCCGTCCCGCCGACAACCGCATGGTCGGGCGGCAAATCGCCACGCTGGCGGAGGGCACCTTCGCCAGCCCCGCCTACCTGGCGCAGCACGGCATCCCGCGCTCGCCCGATGAGCTGGACGGCCACCGCATGGTCGGCTTCGAGTCCTCCGCCACCGGGGGCGTGCTGCCCCTGGAGTTCCGTCAGGGCGGTTCGCTGCGGGAGATCCCGCTGCCGCAGACGGTGAGCGCCACCGGGGCGGAGATGTACGTGGCACTGGCCCGACTCGGACTGGGCTTGGTGCAGGTGCCGCGCTACCGGGTGGAGGACGATCTGGCCCGCGGCATCCTGGTCGAGGTGCTGGCCGAGTTCCCGCCGGAGCCGTCTCCGGTGTACGTGCTCTACCCGCAGAACCGCCAGCTGTCGCCGCGGGTGCGGGTGTTCATCGACTGGCTCGCAACCGCCTTCGCCCAGCGGTTGTCCCCGCCGCACTGACGGTCCACGACGCGGTCGACCCACAAACCGGGCCGCGCTTGGCCGATGGCCGCGCGTCACCCTCGACGGCAGGCTGAGCGGATGAGCATCCGCCACTGGCCCGAAACCGAACGCCCCCGCGAGAAGCTGCTGGCCCGCGGCTGCGCCGCGCTGACCGACGCCGAACTGATCGCCGTGCTGCTGGGCAGCGGCATCCCGGGCACCGACGCGATCGCGCTGGGTCGGGGCCTGCTGCAGGACAACGGAGGACTCGCCTCCCTGCTTGGCGCTCCAGCGGAGGCCATCAGCCGGCGCGGCATCGGCCCAGCCAAGCGCGCGCGCCTGATCGCTGCGCTGGAACTGGCCCGCCGCGCGCTGGGCGAACAACTACGCGAACGCCCGGCGCTGAGCAGCCCGCGGGACAGCGGGGACTATCTGCGGGCGCAGCTGCGCGATCGTCCCTACGAGGTGTTCGCCTGCCTGTACCTGGACAACCGACACCGCGTGCTGGGGTTCGAAGAGCTGTTTCGTGGCACCGTCGACGGCGCCAGCGTGCATCCGCGCGAAGTCGTGCGCGCCTGCCTCAAGCACAACGCCTGCGCGGTGATCTTCGCCCACAACCATCCAAGCGGTGTGGCCGAACCCAGCGCGGCCGACCGGGCGATCACCCGGGAACTCCGGGACGCGCTCCAACTGGTCGGCGTGCGAGTCCTGGACCATCTGGTGATCGGGGCGGGTACGCCGGTGTCGATGGCCGAACGTGGTCTGATCTGAGCGTCAGGAGCCCTGAGTCCCAAAAAAAAGGCGGTGCAGGCTCACGCCGCACCGCCCATGCCGTTTTTTTGGGGAGGGTGGAGAACACGGTATCTCCTGGTGCCCGACGACTCCGGGGAGGATAGGTCGTCGAGCACGGGGCGCAGTGTGGCGGTGCCGCATGACAGGTGCGTGACGCTGGCGGGTCGTGTACGGGACAACGCAGGTACGCGGAAAGTTATGCACATTTCGCCAGGAAGGGCATTTGCGGGGCCAACGTGAAGTCCGAGCAAGATACTTGCTCCAAGTATTTGAAATTAATATGTTTACACGCCTTGATCAAAGTGAAATCGGCATTGACGGCCGACTGGGCCGACAAGCGTGTCACCTTTCCCACAGAGTTATCCACAGGCCTGCTCCCGCACCGCATCAGGACCGCTCCGGGCTGACGCTCAGCCCCGCTCTGTTAGCATTGCCGGTCCAATTGCTTGCCGACCCCGACCCGTGAAAGATCAGCTGCGCGCCCTGTTGCTGCAGGCCCTCGACGGCCTGCGCACCGACTCCATCCTCCCCGCCGATCTCGTGATTCCGCACTTCGTGATCGAGCGTGCGCGCAGCCGCGAGCACGGCGATTTCGCCACCAACCTGGCGATGCTGCTGGCCAAGCCGGCCCGCGCCAGGCCGCGTGAGCTGGCCGAGAAGCTGGTCGCCGCGATGCCGGCCAATGCGCTGGTGTCTAAGGTGGAGATCGCCGGGCCGGGCTTCATCAACTTCTTCCTGGCCGCCGAGGCTTACCACGCCGAAGTGCGGCGCACCTTCGCCGAAGGCGACGCTTACGGGCGCAACACCAGCGGTGGCGGCAAGGTGGCGGGCGTGGAATACGTGTCGGCCAATCCGACCGGTCCGCTGCACGTCGGCCATGGCCGCGCCGCGGCGATCGGCGACTGCATCAGCCGCCTGCTCGATGCCACCGGCTGGGACGTCAAGCGCGAGTTCTACTACAACGATGCGGGCGTGCAGATCGCCAACCTGGCGATCTCCACCCAGGCGCGTGCGCGCGGTCTCGCCCCCGACGATGCCGGCTGGCCGGAGGATGGCTACCGCGGCGACTACATCGCCGACGTGGCGAAGGCCTACCTGGCCGGCGACAGCGTCACCGCCGACGGCCACACGGTGGTCGGCGCGAAGGATCCGGACAACCTGGACGCGATCCGCCAGTTCGCCGTGGCCTACCTGCGCCACGAGCAGGACCTGGACCTGAAGGCCTTCGGCGTCGCCTTCGACGTGTATTTCCTGGAGTCCTCGCTGTACGCCGACGGCAAGGTGGACGAGACCGTGCGCGAGCTCATCGCCCACGGCCACACCTACGAGGAAGGCGGCGCGCTGTGGCTGCGCTCGACCGACTTCGGCGACGACAAGGACCGCGTGATGCGCAAGTCCGACGGCACCTACACCTACTTCGTGCCGGACGTCGCCTACCACCGCTCCAAGTGGCAGCGCGGCTACGAGCGTGCGATCACCGAGCTGGGCTCGGACCACCATGGCTCGCTGGCCCGGGTGAAGGCCGGCCTGCAGGCGCTGGACGTGGGCATTCCGAAGAACTGGCCCGAGTACGTGCTGCACCAGATGGTCACCGTGATGAAGGGCGGCGAGGAGGTGAAGATCTCCAAGCGCGCCGGCAGCTACGTGACCCTGCGCGACCTGATCGACGAGGTCGGCCGCGACGCCACGCGCTACTTCCTGATCGCGCGCAAGGGCGACTCGCAGCTGGTGTTCGACATCGATCTGGCCCGCTCGCAGACCAACGACAACCCGGTCTACTACATCCAGTACGCCCACGCCCGCGTGTGCAGTGTGCTGCGCCAGGCTGCGGAGAAAGGCCTCACAGTGGACCTTGACGCCGGACTGGCACGCCTGGCGCGGCTGGACAGCGAGCACGAGCAGGTGCTGCTGATCGAGCTGTCGAAGTACCCGGAGATGGTCGAGGCCGCGGCCGAGCATCTCGAACCGCACCTGATCGCCGGCTGGCTGCGCGAGCTGGCCAACGCGTTCCACGCCTACTACAACGCGCACCAGTTCCTGGTCGAGGATGCCGAGCTGCGCAACGCCCGTCTGGCGTTGTCGGTCGCCACCCGCCAGGTGCTCAAGAACGGTCTGGACCTGTTGGGCCTGAGCGCCCCGGAGAGCATGTAAATGGCAGCACGCAAGGGCAAGGGCCGGCAGGCCGTCCGCCACAAGAAGGGCGGCATCCCGGGTTGGGCGATCCTCGCCGTGGGCATCCTCGGCGGCGCCCTGCTGATGGTGATGCTGATGCGCAAGTCGCTGCTGCCGATGGCGCCGACCGGGCCGCAGCCCAACCCGCAGGCCACCGCCCAGCGCGGCAGCGACCCGGGCGCGGTGGCGCCGGGCAGCGCCGCCACGACGCCGAAGAAGCCGCAGTACGATTTCTATTCGCTGCTGTCGGAGAAGGAAGTGCGCATCCCCGACTCGGTGATCAGCGCCCAGGCGCGCGCCGAGCAGCAGAAGCAGCAGCAGGCGCGCGAGGCCGCGGCCGCCCAGATCGCTGCCCAGCAACAGGCCAACGTGCCCCCGCCGCCGCCCGGCGTGACGCGCGAAAACGTCACCGCCGCACCGGCCGCCGCCGTCCAGGCACCGGCCGCCGGCAGCGGCTACCTGTTGCAGGTCGGCGCGTTCCCGAATGCCGCCGACGCGGAAAGCCTGAAGGCACGCCTGGCGCTGCAGGGCTTCGTTGCCAACGTGCAGTCGGTCAACGTGGGCGGCCAGGTGTTCCATCGCGTGCGGCTGGGGCCATTCCGGTCGGCCACCGAGCTGGAATCGGCCAAGCAGCGGCTGGCGAACGCCGGCATCAACGCGATCGCCCTGAAGGAAGGCCACTGAGCCCCCTGTCACCCAGCGAGTCCTCCCGATGAATACCAAGACCGCCCTGATCACCGGCGCTACCTCCGGCTTTGGCGCCGCCGCCGTGGACCGCTTCGTCGCCGGCGGCTGGCGCGTGGTCGCCACCGGCCGTCGCGCCGACCGCCTGCAGAAGCTGGTCGACAAGCACGGCGCCGACCGCGTGCACCCACTGGCCTTCGACATGCGCGACGAAGCCGCGATGCGCGCGGCGATCGCCGGCCTGCCGGCCGAATTCGCCGGCATCGACCTGCTGGTCAACAACGCCGGCCTGGCACTGGGCACGGTGCCCGCGCAGCAGGCGGACCTAGCACAGTGGAAGCAGATGATCGACACCAATATCACCGCGCTGGTCACGATCACCCACCTGCTGCTGCCCACGCTGATCGAGCGCCGCGGCGCGATCGTCAACATCAGCTCGATCGCCGGCAGCTACCCGTACAAGGGCGGCAACGTCTACGGCGGCAGCAAGGCCTTCGTCAGCCAGTTCACGCAGAACCTGCGCACCGACCTGCACGGCACCGGGGTACGGGTGAGTTCGGTCGAACCGGGCATGGCCGAGACCGAGTTCACCCTGGTGCGCACCGGCGGAGACCAGGAAGCCTCGGACAAGCTCTACGCCGGGGTCGATCCGATCACCGCGCAAGACATCGCCGAGTCGATCTGGTGGATCGCCACCCTGCCGCCGCACCTCAACATCAACCGGCTGGAAGTGATGCCGGTCAACCAGTCGGCCGCAGGCCTGCAGGTGCATCGCAACGCCTGATGCCGACCGTAGGAGCGCACCCTGTGCGCGATGCCTTTGGTCACCTGAAGGAGAGCGTCGCGCACAGGGTGCGCTCCTACAGTCGATGCACGTCGTGGGTCACGAACGGATGCTGGGCATCGGGGTAATCCAGCCAGTGCGGCTGTGCCAGCGTGTGGCGCATGTCCTCCAGTCCGGCACGCCAGTGGCGACGCATGCTGTTGGCGCTGAACTCGTAGTCCTTGTAGTGCCCTTCGTACGGCTTGTCGCGGTAGATCAGGTGCACCAGGTTGGTCAGCGCACCGGACGAGCGCGCCTGCGCCCGCAGGTAGGCCGGATCGTCGCGAAGGGGCTCCGGCACCAGCGCCATCAGGTCGTGCAGCAGGCGCTGGTGCTCGTGCTCGCGCGCCATGTACTCGGTGACCAGGCGGGTGCGGCTGGAGAACTGGATGTCCTTGCTGCGCGAGGCGACCTGCGGCAGGTCGTGCGGCAGCTCGCCCATCGCACTCCACAGATCGACCTGGAAGATCAGCGCATCGTGGGCCGGGCGGTCGCGCAGCACCTTGTACAGCGGCGTGTTGGAGACCATGCCGCCGTCCCAGTAGTACTCGCCGTCGATCTCCACCGCCGGGAAGCCCGGCGGCAGGGCGCCGGAGGCCATGAAGTGCTCGGCGCGCAGGGTCTGCCGGGTGCTGTCGAAATATTCGAAGTTGCCGTTGCGCACGTTCACCGCGCCGACCGAGACGCGGATCGTGCGCGGGTCGTTGATCCGGTCGAAATCGACCAGTCGCTCCAGCGTGCTGCGCAGCGGTCCGGTGTCGTACCAGCTGGCCAGGTGCGGTCCGCGTCGCCACGGCGCCAGCGGCGGGATCGGCATGCGCGGCAGGAAGAAACCCGCCTGACCTTCCAGCAGCGCGCGCATCGCCGCCATGCCGCTGAGGCCGTGCTGCAGCGGCAACGGCCACGGCAGGTCGTCGAACTCCGGTGCCGCCAGCGGCGCCGGCAGGAACGGCGGCTTGCAGATGGTCTTCCAGAACTCGCGCAGCTTCGCCACGCGGTGCTCCGGCGCGTTGCCGGCGATCACCGCCGCGTTCAACGCGCCAATGGAGATGCCTGCCACCCAGTTCGGCAGGCGACCGCTGGCGTGCAGGCCCTCGTAGACACCGGCCTGGTAGGCACCGAGGGCGCCGCCGCCCTGCAGGACCAGGGCGACGGTGGGGTATTCGCGCGGTGCGGTGGCGGACTTGCGCGAGGCGACCGACGCCTTGCCCGCGCGCAACTTGGAGACGGGTTTGCTCATGACGTGCTCCTCAGGCCACCGGTTCGGCCAGGTAGTCGTGCACCACTTCGCCCAGGGCCAGGGTCAGGTCGCAGACGAAGTGCAGCGCCGATTCGACCTTCAGCACCGGCAGGTCGGCCACCGGTGCCAGCGCATGCGGGTGCAGCTCCAGTGAGGCCGGTCCGCTCCAGGCGCCCTTCAGCGTGATGTCGGTGGTGAAGTAGCGCACCAGCTCGCAGATGCGCGGCGTGCCGTCGACGTGCGGAATGATCTTGAGCAGGAAATTCGGCGCCTGCAGCGCCGCCATCACGGCGGCGTGGTCGGCCGCGCGGTGCTTGTAGCCCATGGTCGCCTTGGCCACGCGCACCTTGCCGTAGTCCAGCGTGCCGACCAGGGTGTCGGTCTCCACCTCCAGCTCGGGCGAGGCCAGCTTCTTCGGAAAGCCCCACAGCTCGCGACCGCCTGCGATCGGCGGATGGTCGTTGAGGTACATCGAGTGCACGTAGCCGCCGTGCACGCCCTCGAAACGCACCGGGATCACCTGCCCGCTCTCGGTGTAGTCGCCGAACCCGGTGGAGTCGGGCATGCGGATGAACTCGTACTTCACCAGCGGCTCGGTCACTTCGAGCGGCTCGGGCACCACCGCGCGCAGCGCATCGAGATCGGTGCGGTAGGTGACGACGAGGAACTCGCGATTGACGAAACGGTAGGGTCCCGGCGGGAACGCCGGACTGGTCAGTGGCATGGCGAACGCGTTCGCCCGGACATCGGCCTGCTTCATGCGTGATCACTCCATCGAAGGCACAGCACAAGGGCACGACGCGGCGACCGTGCCGCGTCGTCTCGGTTCCGCTCAGGGACTTACTGCATGAACCAGCCGTGGCTGACCACGAACGACTGCCCGGTCAGCGCCGCCGACGGGAAGGTCGCCAGGTAGAGCGCGGTCTGCGCGATGTCCTCGACCGTGGTGAACACGCCGTCCACGGTGTCCTTCAGCATCACGTTCTTGATCACCTGGTCTTCGCTGATGCCGAGTTCCTTGGCCTGCTCGGGGATCTGCTTCTCCACCAGCGGAGTGCGCACGAAGCCGGGGCAGATCACGTGCGAGCGCACGTTGTGCGGTGCGCCTTCCTTGGCCAGCGCGCGGGCCAGGCCGAGCAGGCCGTGCTTGGCGGTGACGTAGGCCGACTTGAGCTTGGAAGCCTCGTGCGAGTGCACCGAGCCCATGTAGATCACGATGCCGCCCTGGTCGCCCTTGTACATGTGCTGCAGCGCGGCCTTGGTGGTGAGGAAGGCGCCGTCGAGGTGGATCGCCAGCATCTTCTTCCAGTCGCTGAAGGCGAACTGGTCGATCGGATTGATGATCTGCACGCCGGCGTTGGAGATCAGGATGTCCAACCGGCCGAACGCGGCCACTACCTTCTCGGTGCCGGCGTTGACCGCCGCCTCGTCAGTGACGTCCATCACCACGCCGATCGCCTTGCCGCCGGCGGCGGTGATCTCCGCCGCCGCGGCATCCGCGGCCTGCTGGTTGATGTCGGCGATGGCGACCGCGGCGCCTTCCTTCGCATACAGCTCGGCGATCGCCTTGCCGATGCCGCTGGCTGCGCCGGTGATCAGTGCAACCTTGCCGTCCAGACTTGCCATGAGCGCTCTCCTGTGGGTCTCGGGGAAGTTTTGCAGTGCATCATTCTGCGCCCCTTGTCGTGACAGGAAAAGCGTGACGAGTGGATCAGTCCGTTTCCGGCGCCAGATAGGTGTAGGCGGTGAGGCCCGCATCCAGGCTCGCAAAAAGCTGCGCCGCCGGTTCGCCGTCGATGCCCGCCGCCGCGATGCGCTCGCGGTAGCTGCGGCGCAGCGCGGCGAGGTCGTAGCCGACGTAGTCGAGCATCAGGTCGGTGGTGTCACCGCGGCGCTTGTGGGCGAAGGTGAAGCCCTCGCCCTCGGCCCGTACGTTCACCGCGTCGGTATCGCCGAACAGGTTGTGGATGTCGCCCAGGGTCTCCTGGTAGGCACCGACCATGAACAGACCGAGGCAGTAGCTCTCGCCCGCTTTCAGCGGATGCAGCGGCAGGCTCACGTCGACGCCCTCGGCATCGACGTAGTGGTCGATGCGG
Organism: Dyella thiooxydans; assembly: GCF_001641285.1. Taxonomy (NCBI): domain Bacteria; kingdom Pseudomonadati; phylum Pseudomonadota; class Gammaproteobacteria; order Lysobacterales; family Rhodanobacteraceae; genus Dyella; species Dyella thiooxydans. The sequence continues at coordinate 3,287,960 of NZ_CP014841.1, read as the reverse complement.
CCGTCCGAATCGCAGGTCAGGTCGACGATCACGCCGCGGCGTGTCGGTGCCTCGTCCAGCCGCGCGATCGGTGCGATCGGGAAGATCTGCTCGATCGCCCAGATGTCCGGCACCGACTCGAACACCGAGAAGTTGACGAAGTACTTGTCGACCAGCTTCTCGTCCAGCTCGTCCAGCGCCTGACGGTGCGCCCGCTCGCCCGGCAGCAGACGGGCGCGCACCGCGTTGGCGATCGCGTAGTAGGCCTCGTCCAGCCGCGCGCGGTCGGCCAGCGGCAGCTGGCCCAGCGCGTACAGCGCCTGGCCCTCGGCCAGGTGGTGCTGGGCTTCGTGGAACAGTTCCAGTGGCGGGCGCTGGTCCAGTTCCTCGTACACCTCGCGCAGGTGACGCAGCACCGGCGGCTCGTCGGCGCGCGGCGACGGAATGGTGCCGTCCGGCACGCCCTCCACCTCGCTCACGTCGACCACCAGCACCGCGTGGTGCGCGGTCATCGCGCGGCCGGCCTCGGTGAGGATGTGCGGCGCCGGCAGGTTTTCCGCCGCCACCGCCTCGGCCAGCGACTGCACGATGGTCGCCGCGTACTGCTCGATCGAGTAGTTGATCGAGTTGTGGCTGCGCGAGCGCGAACCCTCGTAGTCCACGCCCAGGCCGCCGCCGACGTCGACGATTTCCAGCGGCACGCCCTGCTTGCGCAGCTCGACGAAGTAGCGGGTGGCCTCGCGCATGCCGTTGGCGATGTCGCGCACGTTGGAGATCTGCGAGCCCATGTGGAAGTGCTGCAGCTTCAGCGTGTGCTTGAGCCCGGCCGCATCCAGCCGCTCGATAAGCGTGAGCACCTGGCTCGGCGACAGGCCGAACTTGCCCTTGTCGCCGCCGGTGTTCTGCCACTTGCCGGCGCCGATCGAGGCCAACCGCACGCGCACGCCGAGCAGCGGCTCCACGTCCAGCGCCTTGGCCTCGGCGAACACATGGTCCAGCTCGGACAGCTTCTCGATCACGATGTGCACGCGCAGGCCCAGCTTCTTGCCGATCAGCGCCAGGCGGATGTACTCGCGGTCCTTGTAGCCGTTGCAGATCACGATCGAGCCGGGACGCGCCATCGCCAGCACCGCCATCAGCTCCGGCTTGGAGCCGGCCTCCAGGCCGAAGCCCTCGCTGCCGGCGCGCACCAGTTCGCTGACCACGCTGTGCTGCTGGTTGACCTTGATCGGATAGATGGCCGTGTAGCCGCCCGCGTACTGCCAGTCGGCGGTCGCCTTGGCGAATGCGCCCTGCAGCTTGCCCAGCCGGTCGGCCAGGATGTCCGGAAAACGCACCAGCAGCGGCAGCCGCAGGCCCTCGGCGCGCGCCTTGGCCACGATCTGCGGCAGCGACATCGACGGGCCGGTGGCGCCGCGCGGGCGCATCACCATCTCGCCGGCCTCGCCGACGTCGACGTAGCCGTCGCTCCAGTGCGGCACGGCGTAGGTGTGACGGGCGGCGGCGCGGTCCCAGGAACTCGCCATGGACGGTATCTCCTTGTGCAAACGGAAGTCGCAGCGGCGAGCCTTGACGAGAGCAGGAGGTCTACCGGCCGGAAGCCTCGCACGCCGCGGGGCCGGGAAGACCTTGAGGCGTTCCGCGCGGCCGCGGCCGGGGAGCGCCAGGCGCGCATTGTAGCGGGGCCGGATGACTGGTGCGTGTCCCCCGGGACCCGGGGGAACTCGCTACAATACGCGGTCTTTACGTATCCCCATCCCCTTACGCGTCGCCAGGAACACCCGTCATGTCGCAGCAACCCAGCTGGTTCACCGAAGCCCACCAGGCCTCCGGCTCCTCCATCGGTTTTCGCGTGGAGAAGCAGCTGCACGCCGAGAAGACCCCGTTCCAGACCATCGAGATCCACCAGACCACCGACTGGGGCAACCTGATGGTGATCGACGGCTGCGTGATGCTGACCAGCCGCGACAACTTCCTCTACCACGAGATGATGACCCACCCGGCGCTGTTCACCCACGCCCGCGCCAAGCGCGTGGTGATCATCGGCGGCGGCGACTGCGGCACCCTGCGCGAGGTGCTCAAGCACGAGGAAGTGGAGAAGGCCACCCAGGTGGAGATCGACGAGCGCGTGACCCGCCTCGCCGAGCAGTACTTCCCGGAGCTGTGCGAGTCCAACAACGACCCGCGCGCCGAGCTGCTGTTCATCGACGGCATCAAGTACATGGCCGAGGCGGAGCCGGAATCGCTGGACCTGATCATCGTCGACTCGACCGACCCGGTCGGCCCGGCCGAAGGCCTGTTCAACGCCGCGTTCTACGCCAGCTGCTACAAGGCGCTGCGGCACGGCGGCATTCTGGTGCAGCAGTCGGAGTCGCCGCTGGCGCACATCGAGCTGATCAAGTCGATGCGGGCCGCGATGCGCACCGCCGGCTTCAGCGCGGTGAAGACCCTGCCGTTCCCGCAGCCGTGCTACCCGACCGGCTGGTGGAGCTGCACCATGGTGCGCAAGGGCGGCGAGCTGTCCGGCTTCCGCGAGCGCGGCGCGGCGGCCAAGAACTTCGCCACCCGCTACTACAACGCCGAGATCCACAAGGCCGCGCTGGCGCAGCCGGAGTTCATGCGCGAGGCACTGGGCGAGTAAGCCCGACCGGTTCGGCGGCGGCCGCGGAAGCCGGCTGACCGCCCCGGTGCGCCCGTCGATATGTCAGAACAGCGTCTGCCGGACCTTCGGCAGCACCACCAGCGCCAGCGTCGCCACCGGTCCGAGCAGCAACGACAGGGCGAACCACAACAGGCCGCTGCGGTTCTTGCCCTGCGCCAGCCCGGCGTTGACCAGGGCGAGGGTTCCCCACCCAGCGAACCAGGGCATGGCGCCGTCGAGATGATTGAAGGTATCCACTCGCGTCTCCGGTGATCGCACGATGGCGCGCGTCATGCGCGGCAAAGACTCCGATGGTAACAACCCGGGACGGCGCGGGATGACCACGTCGACCCGCGGATCAGCCAGGCTTAATCCGCAAGCGGTACGCTTGCCGCTTTGCATGCCAAGGGACCTGCATCCATGCGAGTACGCCGACGACTGGCCATCAGCCTGATGCTGGGCCTCGCGAGCCTGCCGATGGCCACGATGGCGCGGGACAAGGCGGCGCCCTCGCCGGCCACGACCCGCGCGCAGGCGCTGGTCAGCTTCCAGCGCGACCTGGTGAGTGTGCTGGCGCCGCGCGCCGATGCGATGCCCCTGCTCGGCGCCGCCCTGCTGGCCCGGCCGTTGCCGAACCAGCCGTCCTCGACGAACTTCCACGCCCTGATCACCCGCGCCGCCCGCGCCGACGACGCCAGCCCGGCGGCGCAATGGGCCCGCCTGACCGACTGCGACGCCGCGGCCCGGACCTGCCCGAACGCCGACGCACTCGCCGCACTCACCGCTGAAGCCGGCGACAATGCCGCGATCTGGCTGCTCAAGCTGGGTCAGGACAGCGCCAACGAGCGCCGCGGCGACGCTCGCGAGGACCTGCGTCGTGCCGCCGGAGCCAAGCTCTACGACGACTACACCGGTACCGCGCTGCAGGCGCTGGCGACCACCGTCGGCACGCTGCCCCCGCCCCCGGCGGCGATCGATCCCGGCTCCGCGGCCGGGGCCTGGGGGGTCCAGGTGGTGATGGTGTTCGGGGTCAGCGGACTGCTGCCGGCCCCCCAGCCGGGCATGCAGGCGACCGCACGGCTGTGCGAAGACGGCAAGGATGATCCGGCGATCCGGCAGAGCTGCCTGCAGCTTGCCCATCTGCTGGAGTGGGGCTCCAGCCCGCTGGCGCGCTCGCTCGGCCTGCATCTGCGCGAGACGCTGTCGGACGACCCCGAGGCCCAGGCCGCCGCCCGCGCGGAGATGACCAACCTCGCCTGGGAAGTGCGCAACTTCGCCGCCTTGTCCGCCCGTGCCGCCGGCGACAAGGCACTGGCGCAGCACCTGCTGGCGCTCGCCCGCAACGGCGGCACCGAGATGAGCCTGATGCTGGCGGCGCTGCGCGACGAGGGCATCCCGCTCGACGCCCCGGGCGCCAGCGAGGCCGCCGCGATCGCACCCACCGCGTCGACCGTCGCACCCTGAGCTCGGGGCCGCCCTCCCCATCGCCCCGGGTTCCCGCCGCACCGCTCTCACAGTAGGCTTGGCCCCACTTACCCGCGCGGAGTCAGGCCGATGCTTACGGTGCTGGTGGCAAGCAGCAAGGGCGGTTGCGGCAAGAGCACGGTGGTCACACAGCTCGCTTCGCACTGGTCCCAGGCGGGCAAACGCACGGCTATCATCGACGCCGACCGGCAGCATTCCTCGTTCCGCTGGGCGGCCCGCCGGCCGGAAGGCGTTCCCGGCGTGCTCGCACTGGAAGGTGGTCGCAAGGCACTGGGCAAGCTCCCGGAGGACACCGAGCGGGCCCTGATCGACACCCCGGCGGGCGTTACCGAACGCGACCTGGAGCCTTACCTGGAGGCGGCGGACGTGCTGCTGGTGCCGGTGCTGCCCTCGAGCTTCGACATGGACGCCACCCTCGCCTTCATCGAGGAACTCGGGCAGATCCCACGCATCAAGCGCGGCAAGCTGCCGGTGGCGCTGGTGGCCAACCGGCTCAAGCCTTGGACACACGCCAGCCAGGACGCGGTCGCCCAGCTCGGCGAGGCGACGCCCTTCCCGATCGCCGCCCAGCTGCGCGACAGCCAGGCCTACGTGCTGCTCGCGGCCCTGGGCAAGGGCATTTTCGATTACCAGTCGGAGAACGTGCGCAGTCATCAGGACGACTGGAAGGCCCTGTTGCGCTGGATCAAGCGCGCCCATTGAACCAAACCAGGCCCGGGTGCGACCCGCCCGGCCGATCCGGAGTCATGCATGCTCGAACTCATCCTGTTGCGACACGCCGAAGCCCTGCCCGCCAGCCCGGGCGACGATGACCGCGAGCGGCGACTTAGCGGGCACGGCGAACAGGAAGCGCGCGCCGCCGGCAGCTGGCTGGCCCGGCACGGCGCGCGGCCACAGCGGGTGCTCTGCTCGCCCGCCGAGCGCACCCGCGCCACCGCGCAGCTGGCGATGGAGGCACTGGATCACGCGCCGGAGCTCGCCTACGCCGAGGAGATCTACGACGCCACGCCCGGCGAGCTGCTCGCCCTGCTCGACGAACACGAGAGCGTGGCCACGGTGATGGTGGTCGGCCACAACCCGGGCATCGAGCGGCTGGTCGCCCTGCTGGTGGAGGGGCGATCGGACGAGTTCCGCGGCATGCCGCCCGCCGGCCTGGCGGTGCTGCACCTCAACGGCGCGCTCGAGCCCGGCAACGCGCGACTGGACGCCTTCTGGTCACCATGAGGGCCGCGGCCTGGTTGCCGCTGCTGCTCGCGTTGCTGTTCCTGCCCGCCGTCGCATCCGCCGCGGATTACCGCATCGACAGCGCCCGCTCGCATGCGGAATTCAGCGTGCGCCTGCTGTGGGTGCGGCAGATCGGCGGGCGCTTCACCCATATCGAAGGCGACGTCACGCTCAATCCGCTGCGTGACACCGCGGTGGTCGAGGCCACGGTCGACGTCCACAGCGTCGCGATGACCTCGTCGCGGCTGCGGCGCTGGGTGCTCGACCCGGAATTCTTCGATGTGCGCCTGTTTCCGACCATCCGCTTCGTCTCCGCGCCACTGCCGGTGCGCGCGCTCGACCAGGGCGGGCCGCTGCCGGGCTGGCTGACGCTGCGCGGGGTGACCCGGCCGGTGCAGTTCCGGCTGGAGCCGGCCAGTTGCACTCTTCGTCGCGACACGACGTGCCGGATCGAGGTACGCGGACAGATCCGGCGCAGCGACTACGGGATGAACGCACACCGTACGGCGGTCAGCGACACGGTCGATCTGGGCCTGATGATCACGCTGGACGCGGCCGCGCGCTGACACTGCAACGTATCATCCACGGATGTCGAAACACTTCCTGCTCCTGGGCGCCGTGCTGGCGCTGGCCCTGCAGGGCTGCACCGTCTCGCGCCTACACGTGCGGCAGGCGCAGGCCATCGTCGCCGAAACCACTCCGCCGTCTTCCGACTGCTCCGGGACCGACCACTGCGCACGGCCGTCCCCCGTGCTCGCGGCCGCCGAACAGGCGATGGCGCAGTCCACGGCCGACCATCCGCAGCACATCGTGACCCTGCTCGCCGACAGCGAGGATGCGCTGGCCGCGCGGATCAACCTGATCCAGGCGGCGAAGCACTCGATCGACGTGCAGACCTACATCTGGGATCAGGACGACGTCGGCCAGCTGGTGCTCGACCAGTTGGTGCAGGCCGCCCGGCGCGGCGTGCGCGTGCGCATCCTCGCCGACCAGTTGTTCTCGTTCGGCAACCTCGCGCTGCTGAACCGGCTGGCGCGGGTGGACAGCCACCTCAAGGTGAAGCTCTACAACCCGACCTTCCACGATGCCGAGACCGACCCGGCCGAGTTCGCCGCGGGCATCGTGTGCTGCTTCATGAAGTTCAACCAGCGCATGCACAACAAGCTGCTGCTGGTCGACGACACCATCGGCATCACCGGCGGACGCAACTACCAGGACCGCTACTTCAACTGGGACGGCGACTTCGACTACGTCGACCGCGACGTGATGGTCGGGGGCCCGGCCGCGCGCGACATGGCGGCAAGCTTCGAGCTGTTCTGGCACCACAAGCGCTCGGTGCCGCTGACCCGGCTGCGCGACGTCAACCAGTACATCCGGCAGCACCCCGAGGCACCCGGGTGGCCGGCGCCGACCTTCCGCCGACCGCAACGCGTGGCACGACTCGAACACGACGCCCAGGATCCTCTCTGGCTGCAGGCGCACCTGCTGGCACCGGCCTTTCACACCAGCCAGGTCGAATTCTTCAGCGACCTGCCGGCCAAGACCGACGCGCCCACCCGCAGGCACGCGCTGGATTTCACCCACCACGTGATGCAACTGGTCGCCAGCGCGAAGCACGAAGTGGTGCTGCAGACGCCGTACCTGGTGATGAGCAAGCAGGCGCGGCGCATCTTCAAGGCCATGCACAAACGTGCCGATCCGCCGCGGATCCGCGTCTCGACCAACTCGCTGGCCTCGACTGACGCGTTCGCGGTCTATGCCCTGTCCTACAAGCACCGCAAGCGCTACCTGCGTGACTACGGCTTCCAGATCCAGGAGATGAAGCCGCACGCCGAGGCGGCCGAGGAAGACTACGCCATCGCCAACGCCGATCTGGCGCCACGCCTGGCCGCCGCCGCACGCGAGCGCGAGCGCTACCCCGGAGTGGAGGCACGCGCGATGTTCGGCAGCCGCGGCAAGCGCAACCGACCCGCGCCGCTGATCGAGCCCGGCCTGCGCTTCGGCCTGCACGCCAAGTCGATCGTGGTCGACGACAGCTTCGCGATGGTGGGCTCGCACAACTTCGACCCGCGCTCGGACCACTACAACACCGAGGCCGGGGTGATCGTGCATGACCGCGACTTCGCCAACGCGGTGCGCGCGTCGATCCTTCGGCTGACCGGACCGGAGAACGCCTGGGTGATCGCACCGCGGCGGGTATCGGTGCCGCTGCTCTCGCAGGTCAACCAGGCGATCGGCGACATTTCCGAGAAGCTGCCGCTGTTCGACTTCTGGCCCTACCGCTACGCCACCAGCTACGACCTCAAGCCCGGCTGCACGCCGATGGCGCCGAGCGACCCGGCGTTCTTCAGCTGCTACGAGCCGGTGGGCGACTTTCCCGGGGTCGCGCTGTCGTTCAAGCTGATCTATACGCGCCTGATCACCGCCTTCGGTGCCGGGGCGAGCGGCATCCTCTAGGTCGGCCGCTCGTCGCTCAACGGGCGGCGGGCGCCGTGCCGAAGTGCATCGGCAGCTCGCCGCTGAGGCCGTCGGGATGATCTGGCGGCACGGCGAATCGCCATTGCGTCACCATCGCCCGCGCATGCGCATCCAGCACCGCGTCGCCGCTGGATCGGGCGACCTGGGCATCGAGTACGCGTCCGGCGCCGTCCACCTGGATATGCAGCACCACGTCGCCGGCCAGGTGCCCGGCCAGGCCGGCATAGCGGGCCGACAGCGACGGCATGCTGACCGGCACCAGTTCCGGCGACGGCGGCACGGGCGCCGCAGCCGGGCCGGCCGCATGCATGGAGGCGACGCGCGGCGATGCGTGGCGCTCGCGGTCGGCGCGATAGCGGAGGGCGGGCGGCGCGGTGTGCTCGGCGATGACCGGATGGTGCGGGCCGACCCAGCCGGCGGTTCGCCCGGACAACCATTGCGTGCCGAGCACGCCCACCAGCAGCGCCAGCAGGCTGAGCAGCGAGGTCACGCGCAGGCGCGGGGTGATTCTCACCGCAAACCCGCCCGGAAAGTCAGCGCTCGAGGATCGCCGTCACGCCCATGCCGCCGGCGGTGCAGATCGAGATCAGGCCGCGGCCCGATCCCTTCTGCTCCAGCAGCTTGGCCAGCGTGGCGATGATCCGCGCGCCGGTGGCGGCAAACGGGTGGCCGGTGGCCAGGCTCGAGCCGTGCACGTTCAGCCTTGCCGGATCGATGCTGCCCAGCGGCGCATCCAGGCCGAGGCGCTGCTTGCAGTAGTCGGCGCTCTCCCACGCGCGCAGCGTGCACAGCACCTGCGCGGCGAACGCCTCGTGGATCTCGTAGTAGTCGAAGTCCTGCAGCGTGAGTCCATGACGCGCCAGCATCCGCGGCACGGCGATCGTCGGCGCCATCAGCAGGCCCTCGCCACGGACGAAATCCACCGCAGCCACCTCGGCGTCGCGCAGCCACGCCTGCACGGTCAACCCATGCTCGCTGGCCCATGCCTCGGTACCCAGCAGCACCGCCGCGGCGCCGTCGGACAGGCCGGTGGAGTTGCCGGCGGTGAGCGTGCCGTGGCCGGAGCTCTTGTCGAACGCCGGCTTCAGCGCGGCGAGCTTCTCCAGTGTGGAATCCGGACGCAGGAAGCCGTCGCGCTTGAGGCCGCGGAACGGCACGATCAGGTCGTCGAAGAAGCCCGCGTCGTAGGCGGCGGCGAGCTTGCGGTGGCTTTCCAGCGCCAGCTCGTCCTGGGCCTGGCGCGCGATGTGCCACTCGCGCGCCATCTTCTCGCAGTGGTCACCCATCGACATGCCGGTGCGCGGTTCGGCCACGCCCGGGAATGCCGGCTTGAGTTCGCCGAAGGAGAAGCCGCGGAACGCGGTCTTGAGCTTGTCCAGCGGGGTCTTGGCACGGTTGACCGCCAGCAGCCGCTTGCGCAGGCGCTCGCCATAGACGATCGGCACGTCGCTGGTGGTATCCGAGCCGGCGGCGATGCCCGCCTCGATCTGCCCGGCGGCGATCTTGTTGGCGACGATGATCGCGTTGTCCAGCGAAGTGCCGCAGGCGCGCGCGGTGGTGATCGCCGGCGTGGTCGGCGCCAGGCCGGAAGACAGCACCGCCTCGCGCGCCAGGTTCCACTCCGAGGACAGCCGGATCACCGAGCCCAGTGCGACCTCGCCCAGTTCCACGCCGTGCAGTCCGAAGCGCTCGACCAGGGCCCCCAGCACCTTCACCGACATGCCGAAATTGCCGACCTCGGCATACGCCGTGTTGTTGCGGCAGAAGGGAATCCGCACGCCACCGATCACGCCGACGCGCCGCTGCGAGTTGTCCATGGTCTGAGAAACATCCGGCCGGGTATTGAGCCTGCAAGGCTAACCCGCGTGGCCGCCCCGGGAAAGCCCGCTGCGAGGCCGTTTGTGCGACCCGGTTCAGCACCGGCGAGGCTTGCGGGGACCCGCTGGTAGAATCACGGGTCTTTGCCGTCCGGAAGAATCCCTTGGAAAGCACGCCTCTCGAGGCCCTGCCGGTGGTCCTCGCGATCGAGACCGGTGCCCCGCTCCCGCGCGCCACGCTCACCCGCGACGAGGCCGCCGAGCTGGCTGCCCATGTCGCCGCCGACCTGCAGTCGCTGGTGCCGGCCGCCACCGACGCGCGGCTGGCGCTGGCCGGTGCGCTGTTCGACCCGGTGGAGCTGCTGCGTCCGGGCTTTCCGGTGTGGGCCACGCTGGATGAGCTGGCCCGGCGCGTGCCGCGCGGTCATCTGGAGAACGTGGTCGCCTTCGGCACCCACGAGGGCCGCATGCCGGCCCAGCCGCTGGAGCCGGAGGCCATCTACGCGGACGGTCCGATGCGGCTGCTGCCGATCTCCCTGCTGGCCCCCGAGACCCTCGCCGCCACGCTGGGCGAGCAGCTGGAAGTGGAACTGGTCGGCCGCGGCGAGGCCGGGCAGCGTACCGCGGACTGGCTGATCCGCACGCTGGGCGTGCCGCTGGAGCACGTGCGCTACCTCAGCCGCAACGACCTGCTGGCGCTGACCTGCGTGCAGTACGAGCACGTCAACCTGGCACCGCTGTGGACCCTGATGGAGGCCGCGCTGCTCACGCCCTACCGCGAGGAAGCCACGCTCAGCGCGCGCGGCGTGCCCCTGCGCTACGCCGACGGCGGCGTGCTGGTGCAGTCGCCCGCGCAATGGCTGGCATCGAACCGGGAAGAAGATCGTGCTCACGCATTCGCTGGCGCGATCTTCGAACTGCGCCAGTACGCCGCCCTGCTCGAGGCACACGGCCTGCCGATGCGCCTGGTGCCGGTCGACGGCGTCCCGACCGAGGCACAGGACGGCTATCTTCTGGAGACCCTGGCAGCGGCCGATCCCGGCTACGACGCGCCGCGCCTGGTCGCCCACGAGGCGGCCGGACTCGGCGTGGTCGCGGTCACCGTGGCACAGCGTGGCGACGGCGGGCTTGCCCGCGTGCTCGCCCATGGTTACCCGCTGCAGCCGCAGGCGCTGGGACCGCTGGTGACGACGCTGGCCGAGCGCTTCGATCTGGCCCCGGACCTGCACGCGCTCGGCCGCATCCACCTGGATGCCGCCGGCCGGCTGGGTGCACCGGACACGCCGCTGCACTGACACCGTGCATCCGGACGCCGGGCAGCGCATCATGCTCGGGCCTGCCACAGGCGTCGGGGAAGCTTCGGGGTGACAGCCAACCGCCACGGTCCATTGGCCGCCGGTCACGACGACCGGTCCGGCAGTGCTGTCTCCGCGGAGGGCCACGCGGAACACCTGTTGTCGCAGCTGCCGGGACTGGTCGCCTGGCTCGACCGCGATCTGTGCGTGGGTTATCTCAACGACAAGTACCGCACCTGGACCGGTGGCGATCCGGCCGCGATGCTCGGCCGGCCGATCGGGGCCTGGCTCGGCGCCGCCGGCGGCGAGGCGATCCGCCCGGCCCTGGAATCGGCGCTGCAGGGCGAGGCGGTCGACTTCGACGGCCATCTGTTCGACGACCCGGCCCGTCGCTACGTGCACGCCAGCCTGCGACCGGACCGCGACGCCGACGGTACGGTGCGCGGCGTGATCGCACTGCTCACCGACACCACCGACCGGCATGCGCTGGAACAGCGCCTGCGCGAGAGCGAGCAGCGCTTCTTCGGCGCGTTCCAGCATGCGGCCATCGGCATGGCGCTGGTGCACCCGGACGGGCGATTCCTGCGCGTGAACACCGCGGTCTGCCAGATGTTCCAGTACACCGAGGAGGAATTCCTGCAGCTGGACATCGCCTCGGTCACCCATCCCGACGACATGTCCGACGACGACGAGCTGCGCGACGAGCTGCTCGCCGGCAGGCGCGACTCGTACCAGATGGAGAAGCGCAACATCCGCAAGGACGGCCAGGTGGTCTACCTGCAGCTCAGCGTGTCGGTGGTGCGCGACGCCGCCGGTGCGCCGCTGTATTTCGTCTCCCAGGCGCAGGACATCAGCGCGCGCAAACGCTTCGAGGACGAGCTGTTCCGCGAGCGTGAGCTGGCCGAGGTCACGCTGAGCTCGATCGGCGACGGCGTGATCACCACCGACCTGCAGCTGCGCATCACCTCGCTCAACCCGATCGCCGCGGCGATGACTGGCTGGCCCCGCACCCAGGCGCTAGGGCGACCGCTGGAGGACGTCTTCCAGCTGCAGGGCGATGCCGAAGGCGAGACCGTGGCCAATCCCCTGCGCGAGGCGCTGGCGCGCAACGCCATCGTCGATCTCGCCGGCAAGGCGGTGCTGCGCCATCGCAACGGCTTCGTCACGCCGGTGGAGGATTCGGCCGCGCCGATCCACGACCACGCCGGCAACGTGATCGGCGGCGTGCTGGTGTTCCACGACATCAGCGAGACGCGCTCGCTGGCGCTGAAGATGATGCACCTGAGCCAGCACGATCCGCTCACCGGCCTGCCGAACCGGCAGCTGCTGCATGCCCGCATCGAGCAGGCGATCGCCAATGCGGAGCGGCGACGCCAGCGCGGGGCCGTGCTGCACCTGGACGTGGACCAGTTCAAGCGGATCAACGAAACCTGGGGCCATGACGCCGGCGACCGCGTGCTGCAGGCACTGGCCGGCCGCCTGCGGGCGCTGCTCGGCAACGACGAGGTGCTGAGCCGACTCAGTGGCGACGAGTTCGTGGTGCTGCTGCCGCAGATCGAGGCACCCGCCGATGCGGCGAGCATGGCCGAGCGCCTGCTCGAGGCATGCGGCGAGCTGCGGGCGGAGGGGCTGGCCACGCTGGAACTGCGCGCCAGCATCGGCGTCACCCTGTTCCCCGACGATGGCACCGACGCGGAGCTGCTGCTGCACAACGCCGACAGCGCGATGTACGAAACCAAGGTCGGCGGGCGCCACGGCTACCGGTTCTACACGCCGTCGATGCGCGAGCGCGACAGCGCGCGCCGGCGCATCGAGGACGGCCTGCACACCGCCCTGGCACGCGACCAGCTGCGCCTGCTGTACCAGCCCAAGGTCGACGCCGTGGACGGCCGCATCGTCGGCGCCGAGGCGCTGCTGCGCTGGTCCAAGGAGGACGGCGGCTGGTGGCTGCCGGACGAATTCATCCCGATCGCCGAGGACAGCGGACTGATCGTGCCGATCGGCGCCTGGGTGCTGCGCCAGGCCTGTCGGCAGGCCAGGGCCTGGCAACGCGAAGGCCACGGCATACCGGTCTCGGTGAACGTGTCGCCGGTGCAGCTCGACGATCCGGGGTTCCTCGCTCATCTCGATGCCGCGCTGGTGGAGTCCGGCCTCGATCCGCACCTGCTCGAGCTGGAGCTGACCGAGCGCGTGGTGGTCTCCGGGAGCCAGGCCACCGGCGCCCTGCTGCGGGCGATCCGCCGCCTGGGCGTGCGCATCTCGCTGGACGATTTCGGTACCGGCTACTGCAGCCTGTCCTACCTCAAGCACTTCCCGGTGGACGTGCTGAAGATCGACCGCGCCTTCGTGCACGACATCATCCAGGACAGCGAGACGGCAGCGATCACCACCGGCATCATCGCGATGGCGCGCAGCCTGCACAAAGACGTGGTGGCCGAAGGCGTGGAGACGCTGGCGCAGAGCGAGTTCCTGCGCGACGCAGGCTGTCCGGTGCTGCAGGGTTACCTCTACGGCGCCCCGATGGATGCCACCTTGCTGGAAGCGCGGCTGCGCGAGCAGCCCCCCGGTCAGCGCGCGTCCAGCGGCGACACCTAGTCGTCTTCGGCCGGCTGGAGGCCGAGCACCACCGTCGGCCACAGCTCCGACACGGTGGGATGGATCGGCACCGCCCAGCGCAGCGCATCGAGCGGCTGGTCGGCGCTCATCAGGTCGAGCACGCCGTGGATCGCCTCGTCGCCGCTCACGCCGAGGATCGCCGCGCCGAGCACATGCTTTGTCTCGGCATCGGCCACCAGCTTCATGAAGCCCTGCGTCTGGCCGCGCTCCACCGCGCGGCCGACCCGCGTCATCGGTCGCTTCGACACCCGCAGCGGACGGCCGCTGGCGCGCGCCTGTGCCTCGGTCAGGCCGACCCGGCCCAGCGGCGGATCGATGTACAGCGCGTAGCCCGGCACCCGTTGCGACAGCGTGCGTCGGTCGCCGTCGAGCAGGTTGGCGGCGAGGATCTCGAAGTCGTTGTAGGCGGTGTGGGTGAATGCGCCACGGCCGTTGCAATCGCCCATCGCCCAGATCCCCGGCACGCTGGTGGCGAGGGTGTCGTCGACGGTGATGTAGCCGCGCGCGTCGGTGGCGACGCCGGCGCGGTCCAAGCCGAGATCGTCGGTGTTCGGCCGGCGGCCCATTGCCAGCAGCACGTGGCTGGCCACCACCTCGGGCGCGCCTTGGCGGCAGTCCACCTTCACCGTGGCACCGCCGGCGTGCGGCGCGAAGGCGATGCACTCGGCGCCGGTGCGCACGGCGATCCCTTCGGCCTCGAGGATCTCGCGGATCGCCGCGGAGACATCCTCGTCCTCGCGGGCGATCAGCCGGTCCTGCCGCTCGATCACCGTCACCTGCGCACCGAAGCGGCGGAACATCTGCGCGAACTCCAGCCCGATGTAGCTGCCGCCGACCACCGCGAGGTGTTCCGGCAGGGTGTCCAACGCCAGGATCGAGGTGTTCGTGAGGTAGTCGATGTCCTGCGCGCCCGGCAGCGCCGGCACCGCGGCGCGTCCGCCGACGTTGAGGAAGATGCGCGGCGCGCGGATCGCCTGGCCGTCCACCTCCAGCGTGTCGGCGGCGACGAAGCGGGCGTGGCCGCGCAGCAGGGTCAGCCCCTGCATGCCACCCAGCCAGCGTTCGAGGTTGCCGCGCGCGTCGAGGGTCACCTTGCGCGCACGCGCCATCACCTTGGGGAAGTCGATCCCCACCGGGCCTTCCAGCACCACGCCGTAGTCGCCGCTGCGGCGCGCCAGGTGGGCCACCTCGGCGCTGGCCACCAGCGCCTTGGTCGGCATGCAGCCAGTGTTGACGCAGGTGCCGCCGAGCCAGTGCCGCTCGACCAGCGCCACGCGCATGCCGGCGTCGGTGAGCCGGCCGGCCAGCGAGGGCCCCGCCTGCCCGGCCCCGACCACGATGGAGTCGTAGGCGGTGCTCATGGCAGCAGCGCCATGATCGCGATGCCGCCGCCGATGGCGACGATGTCTTCCAGTAGTGCGGCGGGACGATCGCGCCCGAACGCCGCAGCCAGCCGCGCCCGTGCCGCTGCGCCGCCCAGCGTGCCGAGCACCGCGCCTATCGCGCCGGCCAATGCACCCATCCAGGGCTGACCACCGCCCAGGCCCACCGCCACGCCGCAAAAGCCGCCCACCAGGATGCGCGTGCCGAACTGCACCAGCACCTTGCGGCTGGGCGTGGTCGGCAACTGGTCGGTGATCAGCTCACCGACGGCGAGCAGCGAGACGATCCATGGCGTGAAGCGCCAGCCGAGGAAGGCCAGCGGCGTACCCTGCAGCGGCAACACGCCCAGCTGGGCGGCCCAGCTGACGATGGCCGGCGCGGTCATCGCGCGCAGGCCGGCGACGATGCCGATGAGCAATGCAGCGAGCAGGAAGATCATGGCGGGTTCCTCGGTGGACATGAGCCTTGCAGGGTCTTCAGCCGGGCGCTGGCCGTCTTGCATGATCGCGCCCGTTTTACGCCCTTTGCGCCGGGCCCGTCACCCCGCGCTCAGCTGCCGCGTTCGAGCGCCTGCTCGTACATGAAGTAGTGGCAGCGCTCCATGCCCAGGCCCGCATAGGTGGCCTGGGCACGCCCGTTTTCGGTTTCCACGTATAGCCGCAGGCCGACCGCGCCGGCCGCGCCGGCACGACGCGCGACGTCGGCGTACAGCGCGCGGAACACGCCGCTGCGGCGCGCGGACTCGGCCACGTACACGCTCTGGATCCACCAGAAATCGCCGCAGCGCCAGTCGCTCCACTCGTAGGTCACCATCAGGCAGCCGGCAGGTTTGCCGTCCAGTTCGGCGACGAGGTAGAACCCGCGACGCGGCTCGTCGAACACCGACGCCATGCCGCGCATGAGCACGTCCGGGTCGAGCCGCTTGTGCTCGGTCTCCCACGCCATCGCGGCGTTCCATTGCACCAGCTGGGGCAGGTCTTCGCGGCGGGCGTCGCGGACGGTGACGGTCATGCAGGAATCTCCAAGGATCAGGTCTTGTTCGGCCGGCGCGTGCGCGAGGCGCCGAGCTTGCGAGTGAGCGTGTTGCGGCCGACGCCGAGCGCGGCGGCGGCGTGCTGGCGGTGGTTGTCGTGGGCGCGCAGCGCGGCCTGCATCAGGGTGTGGTCCAGCGCCTCGCGGGCGCGGGCGTGGATGTCCGCCTCACTGCGCGCGAGCGCCTGCTCGGCCCAGTCGCGCAGGGCGTGGGTCCAGTCGTCGCCACCGGCGCCGGGGGCCGCAGTGCCCAGATCACCGGGCAGGATCTCCGCGCCCGGCGCGATCACCGCGAGGCGTCGGCACAGGTTCTCCAGCTCGCGCACGTTGCCGGGGAAATCGCGCTGGGCGATCGCCTTCAATGCGGCCTTGGAGAACCGCTTGGGCGGCAGCTTCAGCTCCACCGCCGCCGCGGCGAGGAAATGCTCGGCCAGCTTCGGGATATCGCTGCGGCGCTGGCGCAGCGGCGGCAGCTCGATGCGCACCACGTCGAGGCGATGCAGCAGGTCGGCGCGGAACTGGCCGCTGGCCACGCGCGCGGCCAGATCCTGATGCGTAGCGGCGACGATGCGCACGTCGCCGCGCATCAGCTCGCGCCCGCCCACGCGGTAGAACTCGCCACCGGCCAGCACGCGCAGCAGGCGCGTCTGCAGCGCCAGCGGCATGTCGCCGATCTCGTCCAGGAACAGCGTGCCGCCCTCGGCCTGCTCGAAGCGGCCGGCGTGGCGGCGGGTGGCGCCGGTGAACGCGCCGGCCTCATGGCCGAACAGCTCGCTCTCCAGCAGCTCCGACGGGATCGCCGCCGTGTTGAGCGCGACGAAGGGCTTGTCGCGCCGCGCGCTCTCCTCGTGCAGCGCGCGCGCCACCAGCTCCTTGCCGGTGCCGGTCTCGCCGGTGATCAGCACGCTGAGGTCGCTGGCGGCAACGCGGCCGATCAGCCGGAACACCTCGCGCATCGCACTACTCTCGCCGAGCAGCGTGTGCCGCGGCGTCTCCAGTTTCGCCGGCGCCGGCGCCGGCGCGACGTCGGCCAGCGCGCGCTCCACCGCGGCCACCGCCTGATCCAGGTCGAACGGCTTGGCCAGGTAATCGGCGGCGCCCTGGCGGTAGGCGGCAGCGGCGGTGGCGACGTCGGTGTAGGCGCTCATCACGATCACCGGCCCCACGCCCTGCGCCTTCAGCTCGCCGAGCAGGGCCAGCCCGTCCTCGCCGGGCATGCGCACGTCGGTCAGCAGCAGCGCGGGGCGGGCGGTTTTCAGCGCCTCGCGCACGCTGGCCACGTCGCCGAACTCGCGCACGGCGTGGCCGGCGTCGCGCAGCGCCTCGGCCAGCACGAAGCGCACGCCGCGGTCGTCGTCGATCACCCAGACGTCGCGGGTGGCGGGGGCATCAGTCATCGGTCACATCCGTCGGGGTGTCGGTCGAGGCCCGCTGCGGCGGCGGCAGCGGCAGGTACAGCGAGAACACGGTTTCGCCGGGCCGGCCCTGCCAGCGCAGTTCGCCGCCGTGCTCATGGGCGATCTCGCGCGACAGCGCCAGGCCGAGCCCGGTGCCGTCCGGCCGCCCGGACACCAGCGGCTGGAACAGCGTGTCGCGCAACGCGGGCGGCACCCCGGCGCCGTCATCGATCACGTCCAGCCGCAGCGCGCTGCGCAGCATCCGCTCGCCCAGCCGCACGCCGTGTTCGGCCCGCGTGCGCAGGGTGAGCGTCTGCGCGCCGGCCTCGCGCGCGTTGCGCGCCAGGTTCAGCAGCACCTGCAGCAGGCGGTCGGCGTCGGCGGGGAAGTCCGGCAGGCTGGGGTCGTAGTCGTGGCGCAGCGCGAGCGGCGCGGGCTCGGCCTCCAGCAGATCGTCCAGACGCTCCAGCAGGTGATGGATGTTCACCGGCGCCAACCGCGGCGCGCCGTCGTGATGCAGCAGGCGGTTGGCCAGCGCGGCGAGGCGGTCCGCCTCGGCGATCACCATGCCGGCCAGCGCCTGCAGGTCCGCGTCGTCCAGCCGCCGCTGCAGCAGCTGCGCCGCACCGCGCAGGCCGGCCAGCGGGTTCTTCACCTCGTGCGCGAAACCGCGCAGCGTCGCCGACAGCGGCGAGGCCGCCGCGGCCGGCTCGGCCAGCGCGTGCACTTCCAGCAGCAGTTGCCCGTCGAACGGCTGCAGGCTCAGGTCCGCCTGCCACTCGGTGCCGCGCTGGGTGGTCAGCGCCACGCCGCGCAGCTGCAGCGCGCGCTCCTCGTCCAGCGCCCGCCGCGCCTGCGCCAGCACCGCCGCGTCGTCCGCAAACATCAGCGCCGCCGGCTGCCCCACCAGGCTGCGCGTCCCCAGCGCCAACCGCTCGGCCAGCGCCGGATTCAGCCACGTCACGCGCAGTTCGGCGTCGACCAGGGCCAGCCCGGTCGCCATCTGCTCCGCCAGCGGACGCCAGGATGCGTTGCTCATTGCACCATCATGGGGAATGGATCGATGTGGTGCAATGCGTGCGGATCGGAGGGATCCTTACCGCTACCGGCGTTGTTCCCAATCACATAGTTTGTGCGGCTTTTACAGACTTTGGCGTTCGGCCGCCGAACAAACTATGGCTTTCAAGCAAGGACGCTTTACCACGCAAATTCAATGCGTTGCTTGGAAATCGCGGCCGGATATGGCGCTCCATGGAATGTCATCGGTACTGACGCAGCTAAAGTGCTGCCGAACCTGAAGTCCATCAGTGCGGGCGCCACTTCCGGCCAGATGGAAGTCGAACCCTCTCAGGTGCCGATCAGCCCACCCATACTTGCCTTGGGCGACCGATCACCCGCAAGCAGCCCCCCCCACCGGCATACGCAACGCCGGCTTTCGGCCAGAAGCGGTCAGTCAGTGCCTGATGACAGGGTGTATGGGGATAACGTGTCTTTGGGGTACGGTTGCGGGTCTGAGCGGAAGCCGAGTGATGGCACGGTATGAGATCAGCGATCTGCAATTTCCACGCGCAGTGTGTATGGAGTGTCATCGTCCTGATCTAGCCAGGTGCCAGTCAGTACTTTGGTCCCGCCCAGCCCGCCAACCAGCTGGAGCTGGGCCTCAATGGCAGAGCGACAGGGCTCTTCATCAGGCACCTCGAATCGACCCTCGCCTCGAAAATGCCACCCTCGCTCGCGATCCAACTGACATGAGCCTCGGAACGATCCTTCCTCGGCATGGACGCCCTCGAAGTAGATCGTAAAGAAACGGTCCTGGTCGCTCTCCCAAGTTACGATCGTCGCCTCATAACGGTCCGTGCGACTCTGGCCGCGCTGCAGGGTGAGGGTTCCACAGTCCATGCTTTTCTATTTCTTTTTGTTTTGACGTTCGCGCAGTGCCGCCCCTGCGACACTCCGGACTACCTTTGACTTGGATGTTTTTAGCAAGTGACCAGCTTCTTTTGCCACTCGCTTGCTCGTTCCAGCACTCTTCTTCGCGGCCATGTCACTCTCCTGTTGTAGGTCTTGCAAAAAAATAGCGCTTAGTAGAAACCGAACCCCGGGGTTCTGCACGGCATTTTCGGCTACGCCCGGCACCTTGTTAATTCGCCTTCTTAAGTAGAAACCGGTGCTCACCTTTTAGTGGGGCTTGCTCTGGCTGCTCAGGTAACCTCGCATATCAATGGCTTAGTGAGCGTAACGATTTGTGCAGACGAGAACAATGGCCTAACGAGCACTGCATTGGCCCTCCGTCCTTTTTAGCGACTGTCCGCCTTGGTCGAAAGCAGATCTTGTAGATCAAAGGTCGAAAGGCCCGCTTAGCGCCAAGGCGCGGGCAATCGCCAGCGATCGAATCCGAGAATAGTCTTCGGTTCCCAAAACGCGGCGAAGCTCCTTCATAACCAAATGCTGTAGATTGACCACAACCTGATCTGCATCGGCTGGCTGGGACTCCTCAAAGAGCGGCTCGAACTTCAGACCTACCAGCTCGCACCAGTTTCGATGCGCTAGTTCGTACTGCGCATTCCATGTCTGGCCACGATCGGCAGCGTTTTCGGTGTACCCGGCAGCGACTGCCATCTTCCAAATGCAGTCTTCAAGTTTCAGCAGTTCTTTGTCGGTCTCAGAAGTGACCCACAAAGAGTGCTCTCGTCGCACAGCCGACAACCTCTGCGACAAGCCTAGATGACCGCCGCGCGGGCCCTCTCTGACGATCTCTCCAATAACATTAGACAATTCGTCGGCGTACGCTTTTGCGAACACCGCATAGTTTTCGAATGCCGCTTTTGCCATGGGGGATCCCACACCGAGCGCAATCGCTGAATTTCTATCTGATAGCTCAATAGCCCGCTCGTGGGCTCGCTGATCTCGGAAGAGTTGCCAAGGGATCGCTGCCAAGCTCACTGCGCCAGGCGCTGCAACGATTGCCCCAAGCAACGTCGGCCCAATGCAGTAGGCCAGCAATCCGCATCCAGCAGCGATCGCTACGAAAAGTATGTAACCGACAACGGTTCGCCAGTTCTTCTTCATCAGTGCGTTTCGCTCCTTTTTACGACAGCACAAATGATCCCGAGAACGTCCGCTTCGGGTCGAAAACGGACTGCGTAGAATTCATTCCGGCTTGAAGTCCGTGTCCATCATCATCCGATAATGGTCTCCCTGCTGAAGGTTGTCGAAGATGCGTCTGAAGACCTTTAGGTAGAGAACATCCGCGTCACCGTTCGGAACCATGTACAGGTCATCGTGGACCGCATGAGACCCATCATTTGCCCATGACAGCAAGGCCCTGGCCGCGATCTTCTCGTCACCGACAAGGCCATCGCAGGCTTTGTCGACGTCCAGCCCACCGAGAAGCTTGAAGTAGCTGTCGAAGATTCGGCGCATGGTGTTCGGCAAGGTCAAGGAAGAGCGTGTGCAGAATTTTGTGTAACCGGGATTCGAGTTACAGCTGAGGGAGTCGTTCCTCGAACTGGATCGTAAAGCGGTTGAGCGCGGCCTTCCAATCACGGATCGGCAGCGTCCATTTCTTGCTGATGTTGCGCAGGGCCAGATAGAACAGCTTCACCAGTGCCTCGTCGCTCGGGAAGGCCCCGCGGTGCTTGGTCAGCTTGCGCAGGCTCATGTTCACCGACTCGATGGCGTTGGTCGTGTAGATCACCTTGCGGATCTCTGGCGGGTAGTCGAAGAACGGGATCAGGCGCGGCCAGTTGCGTCGCCAGGACTGCCCGATCGGCAGGTATTCCTTGTCCCAGCGGGCCTCGAACTCGGCGAGCCGCTGCTCGGCCTCCTCGGCGGTGGCACAGGTGTAGATGCGCTTGAGGTCGGCGGCCACCTCCGGCCGTCGCTTCCACGACACGTAGTTCAGGCTGTGCCGCACCATGTGTACGAGGCACAACTGCACCGTCGTGTGCGGGAATACGGTCTCGATCGCTTCGGGGAAACCCTTCAGGCCGTCGACGCAGGCGATGAAGATGTCCTGCACCCCGCGGTTGCGCAGCTCGGTCACCACCTGCAGCCAGAACTTGGCGCCCTCGGTCTGCGCCAGCCACAGCCCAAGGACCTCCTTCTCGCCGGCCATGGTGATGCCAATGGCCAGGTAGACCGCCTTCACCCGCACCGCGCCCTCGCGCACCTTCACATGGATGCAGTCCAGGTAGACGATCGGATACACCGGATCGAGCGGCCGGCCTTGCCAGGCCTTCACCTCGTCGATCACTGCATCGGTGACCGAGGAGATCAGGCTCGGCGAGACCTCCGTGCCATACATCTCTTCCAGGTGCGCCTGGATCTCGCGCACCGTCATGCCGCGGGCGTAGAGCGACAGGATCTTGTCGTCGAAGCCGCTCCAGCGAGTCTGGTGCTTGGGAATCAGCTTCGGCTCGAAGCTGCCGTGCCGGTCGCGCGGGATCTCGATCGGCAGCTCGCCGAACTCGCCCTTGAGCGTCTTGCGGCTGCGGCCGTTGCGGGTGTTGCCGGCCGGGTTGGCCACCGGCTCGTGCTTATCGTGACCGAGGTGCTCGGTCATCTCCGCATCCAGCGCCTTCTCGACCAGCAGCTTGGTCAGCTGCTTGAGCAGGCCGTTCTCGCCGATCAGGTCTTCGGGCTTCTTGTAGTTCGCCAACAGGCTGCTAAGCAGCTCGTCGGGCACCTCGTGTTTGCGTGGACTCATGGTCTCTCCGGGTCTGGCGGCAGTGTCCTGCCTGGGACCCGGTTACACAAAATCTAGGACACGCCCTATCCAGACGTCACATTAGACGTCCATCTGGACAATGCTTTCGCGGATCTCGTGAGCGGGGGCTATGACTTGGGTTTCAGGCTAGGCGAGTACGTCAACCCGGAAACCGTTGCGTTCCCGGTCGGACCATGGCTGCGACAAATCGCCGTTGCGTCGCCATCTTATGTTGCTGCACATGGAATTCCTCGCCATCCCCGCGATCTGACGGAGCACAGTTGCATCAACTGGCGACAGAGCGTCGGCGAGACTCCCTATCATTGGGAGTTCAGTCGGGGCGCTGAGCGTGTGGCGGTCGCTGTGCAGGGGCCTTTGATTCTGAATGATCGAGGAGCGGCAGTTCGGGCAGCTGTGGATGGAATCGGCATTGCCATGTGGGTTGAGCACAGACTGCGGCACTGGATCGACACAGGACAACTCATACCGCTACTGGAAGACTGGTCGCCGCCCTATCCGGGGTTTTACCTGTATTACTATCGTGATCGTCACATGAGTCTTGCGACGCGCGCGGTGGTTTCGTTTTTGCGTAAGACAGATGAGCTCGACCGCGACAGCACTCTTTGATCGCGGGCATCACAAGCCAAACCCGGTAGCCATGTTATGGCTTCCCAGCTTGCATCAGCGAAGCGGGCGGAAAAAAGCACGGACATCCTCGACCAGAAGCTGTGGCTGCTCAAGCGCCGCAAAGTGGCCACCACGGGGCATGGACGTCCAACGCTGCACATTGAAGACGCGCTCGACCCACGATCGAGGCGGTGTAGGCAGTTCGCGCGGGAAAGCGGCCACTCCCAATGGGGTGGCTAAGCGTTCTGATGCCTCGAAGGTCAGTGGACGAAGTCGGTTCTCCTTGTAGATCCGGAACGATGCATCCAGCATCCGACCGAACCAATAGATGGATACGTCGGTCAGCAGTTCATCCATGGTGAAAACACGCTCGACGTCACCATCGCAATCGCTCCAGGCGCGGAATTTCTCCACGATCCATGCCGCCAAGCCCGCAGGAGAGTCGGTCATCGCATAAGCCAACGTCTGAGGCTTTGTCGCCTGTTCGGCCGCATAAGCACCCTCCGAACTTGACCACGCTGCAGCCGTATCAAGGTAGGCCTGCTCTTGCGTCGTTACGGGAGGCGATCCAGGCCCGAGTGGTGGCCGGTAGCTGCCCGGGATGTAGTTCACATGGACACCGATGACCCGTTCTGGAAAGCAGCGTGCCAGCCACGTCGACACCCCTGCTCCGATGTCGCCACCTTGCGCCGCGAAGCGCTCGTAGCCTAGCCCGTTCATGAGCTTGACCCACCATCCGGCAATGCTGAATGCGCTCATGCCTGGCGAAGCCGGTGGCGCGGAAAAGCCAAAGCCCGGCAATGATGGGACGACGACGTGGAATGCATCGGCAGGATCGCCACCGTGGGCGCCCGGGTCTGCGAGCAACGGAATGACCCGCTCCATCTCGATGAAGGATCCCGGCCACCCGTGCGTGAGCACCAACGGCATGGGTGACGGGCCATTGCCTGGCTGATGGATGAAGTGAAGATCCTGTCCGTCCACCGTCGCCATGTACTGGGGCAAACGGTTTAGACGTGCTTCCTGGGCGCGCCAGTCAAACCGATCCGACCAATGTTCGACCAGGCGACGCATAAATGTGAGGCTGGCCCCGTCATCCCACTGATCGGCATCCATTGCAGCCGGCCATCGCGTCGCACGTAACCGCCTTGACAGATCTTCGATGCTCTCATCGGGGATGTTGATCTTGAAATCGCGCAGGTTCATCGATTGGCACTCTATGACGGCTCGTATGGGGACAGGGGCTTTTGCACCGGCTCTCGGTATTCCACGAGCAGTCCCCTCGTATGGTCTTGAATGGACGCCTGCAGAATGGATGGTCCCGAGAGGCGCACGATCTCAGTTCGGTAGATCACATCATGCGGATACCGCCGTAACGGCCACAGATAGCCCGAATTTTCAGCAGCAGGATGCGACGGAGAATATCGGGGGCAGTTCTATTCCAGGTGGCCTGTGACAAACGCGGTTGTGAGCGCATCGAAGACCGCTGATGAGCGCTGCAGGCGTGCGACAGTTCGCGCCCCCTCGGCAGCGGCGACCACCGCATTGGCGATGGAATAGGCGCGGCTTTTAGGATGACCACATGCGCGGAAGTGATCGGAGATGATCTCCGTGGTGTCCGCAAATCCACGGGCAACACGCTTGGTCAGGTCAGCATCGATGGATGGCAGCTCATTCGCGAGGTTTTGCATCAGGCAGCCATACTGATAATCAGTCGCTGCCATCTCGGCGGCGAATACCTTGAAGAGCTCGCGGATGAATCCAGCCGCGTCCCCCGAAGTCCGGGAGGATATCTGACGCAACACGGCCTTGCGGGCGTCGACATAATGATCGATCGCCTCCTCTGCGAGCTGCGCTTTCCCCCTGGGAAAGTGGAAGTAGAAAGATCCCTTTGGGGCTCCGCTTTCCGTGAGGATCTGCGTCAAACCGGTCGCGGTATATCCCTGGATGCGAAAAAGGCGCTCGGCGGTAGCGATCGCGCGTGATCGGGCCTCAGTCCTGGTTGTCATGCGTGGATCCGTGGGCAGCACTGAATGCAAGGTATGGCGATTGACATAGTATGTCAATCGCCATAATATGGCATTCGCCATATGTCTTGCCGCCGGCGGCCTTCGCTACGGGATGGGTCGCTCGATGCAGTGACCGGCCGAGCGGGCAATCGCTCGCCACACGTTCCACAAGATCCTCAGGAGAAGTTGGCATGACCCTTCCGTCCTTCGCCGCAGGGCAACTACCTCAAGGGATCCGCTCCCGCCTCATCCCGGGGGTCAACGGACTCGATATGCATATCCTCGAGGCCGGTCACGAGCTGCCAGGCAGACCTCTAATTGTGTTGCTCCACGGATTCCCTGACCTGGCCTACGGCTGGCGCTTCCTGCTTCCAATCCTGGCTGCATCCGGTTGTCACGTCGTTGCGCCTGATCTTCGCGGATATGGCCGTACCACGGGGTGGCAAGACGCTTACGACACACCCTTGGCCCCTTTCAGCCTTCTCAACATGGCCCGCGATACCCTCGCGTTGGTCTTGGCCCTGGGGTACCGCCAAGCCGCCACGGTGATCGGGCACGATATCGGCTCGCCGGTATCGGCTTATTGCGCGCTTGCCCGGCCCGATGTCTTCCGCTCCGTCGTGTTCATGAGTGCGCCGTTTCCAGGTCCTCCGGCATTTCCTTTCGACACTGCGCAACATGACGGGTCTTCGGCCATCCCGAACGCTGGAATGGCAAATCTGGCTAAGGCCCTGGGTGCGCTTCACCCTCCCAGAAAGCATTACCAGCAGTACCTGAGCTCAGAGCAAGCTGATGCGGACATGTCCGATCCCCCGCAAGGCCTGCATGCCTTTCTCAGGGCGTTCTTCCACGTCAAGAGCGGCGATTGGCCGCAAAACGACCCGCATGTACTGCCGGGCAGCGCTGCTGAGGACATCGCCCGGATGCCCGCGTATTACGTCATGGACCTGGAAAAGACGATGCCAGAAGCGGTTGCACCCTTCCATCCGTCCGCTGCCGAGGTTCGAGCCTGCACCTGGCTCAGCGAAGCGGAGCTTGAGGTCTATGTCGAGGAGTACGGGCGCACTGGCTTTCAGGGCGCCCTGCAAGCCTATCGGGTCCTTTCCGATCCGGCTCTGAACGACGAACTCAGGCTGCTTTCGGGTAAGACCATCGACGTGCCGTCCCTCTTCATCGGTGGGGAAAAGGACTGGGGAACGTATGCGACGCCGGGGGCCTTGGATTTGATGAAGTCGAGGGCGACCACGCGCCTGCACGGCATCGAGATGATTGATGGCGCCGGTCACTGGATTCAACAGGAGCAGCCGGTTCGACTAGGCGAGCGGCTGCTTGACTTCATAAAGGGAGCCGGTGCGGGGCCATAGGGTCAGTACCAGTGTCGATCGATGCACAGGATCCTGGACTTGCCTGCTCGGGCTGTACCCCGATCGCAACAATCGGTGTGGACGGTACGTCGATCTTGCTGACCACCCTGACGGCACAGTCGCGCGGTGGAGGGTGTAACGGGTGGCGGAGTCGGTTCACCTCGCCACCCGCATCAGTCGCAAGGGCACTCGGAGCTACCCATCCGTCGACCGCGTCACCTCCTCCCAAGTCTGGATGTCCTCGGCCATCGCGGCGAGTTTGTCTCGTACAAGCGAAAGCGCGTCACTCCCCAGCAGCAGGTGTGCGGGCGGGGCTGGATGATCGATCAAAGCCAGAATGGCCTGGGCCGCCTTCGCGGGATCCCCCAGCTGCTTGCCGCTCTTTTCGCGCCGGGCAAGCCGGATGGGATCAAACATGGCGTCGTAGTCGGAAATGCTCCTGGGAGATCGTTGCATCGATCGCCCAGCCCAGTCGGTCCTGAAGCTTCCCGGAGCCACGGCAGTCACATGCACGCCGAACGGCTTAAGCTCCTTGCCAAGCACTTCGCTGATGCCCTCGAGCGCAAACTTGCTGCCACAGTAGTAAGCGATACCCGGCATCGTGATGAAGCCACCCATCGAGGTGATGTTCACGATGTGGCCACTGCGACGCTTGCGAAAGCGCGGCACGAACGCGTGCGTCATTGCCACGGCACCGAAGACGTTTACTTCGAACTGGTGCCGCATCTCCTCAAGCGGAGATTCCTCAAAGATCCCTTCGTGGCCGTACCCGGCGTTGTTCACAAGGACATCAACGGGTCCGATCGTGGATTCCGCATCGGCAACGACATCCGGGATTGCATCGATGTGGGTGATGTCAAGCAAAAACGCGTGGGCGCGGTCACTGTTGAGGGCCTCAAAGGCCCGACGGGATTCGGCGGTACGGACAGTACCGATTACCCTGTGGCCGGCAGCAAGGGCCTCGCGAGCGAGCGCGAGGCCAAAGCCACTGCTCACGCCGGTAATGAAGAGGGTCTTCTGGGACATGGATGGACTCCTGGTCAAGTTCGGAACCAATGTAGGTGCCGAAGAAGGCGCTGCCCATGGCCCTCGGTGTGGCAAGATTGCCTGATCCTATGACTCCTGCTTGCGCCATGAGACTGAGAGCCGGAGAGTAGAGATATGGGCATTTCTTCTCGCCAGCGCATGATCGCTCTGCTTCGCAAGCTTGCGACGACCGAGGGCTACACATTGACGTCGCTGCCGGACGTGCGTCTTCTTCGATCCGATCGACCACTTGGCCATACCCCGGTGCTCTACGAACCAGGCATCGTCGTGGTGGCGCAGGGTCGAAAGCGCGGAATGCTAGGCAACGACGTATTCGTTTATGACGAGCAGCACTACCTCGTCGTTTCGGTGCCGGTGCCTTTCACCATGGAGACGGATGCGTCGAGCAACAAACCACTACTGGCGATCTACTTTCGGCTCGACCACGCGGTCGCCGCAGAAGTCTGCATGCAGATCGATGAGCGGCTTGGGGTGTCGCACGCGCCGCCGCGAGGGCTGTATTCCTCACTGATGGAGGACGCGTTGGCAGAATCGATCCTGCGTCTGCTCGAAGCCCTGGCGCATCCTCCGGATGACGAGGTTCTTGGCCCCGCGCTCGTGCGTGAAATCTACTATCGGATACTGGCCGGCGCGCAGGGAGGATCGATGCGCGCGGCGCTGGCGCAACAAGGCAACTTTGGCATGGTGGGTCGTGCGATCCGCCTCATTCATCGCCGTTACGCCGAAGCGCTAGGCATCGACCGACTCGCATCCGAAGCGGCGATGAGCCCGCCGACCTTCCACGCCCATTTTCGGGCGATAACGGGCACCTCGCCCATGCGTTATGTGCAGTCGACACGCCTGCATCAGGCTCGCCTACTTATGCTTCGGCACCAGCTCACGGCGTCAGCGGCAGCGTCTGCCGTCGGCTACGCGAGCGCATCGCAGTTCAGCCGTGAATTCAAACGACTATTCGGTAGGCCACCGCTCGAAGAGGTTGAGCGGATGAAGCGCAACTTCGCCATGCCAGTCGCGCATGGGCAGTCAGAATTTGTCTCATCGCACTGATTTACACATAAGGAGATATCCGGGGCGTCACGACAAAACAACATGATCCTACGCACCCGCCTTATGTCGCCGCGTGGACCGGCAGGCTGTTTAAAGGTACCCGCACGCACGGCTCCTGATAGCGCTTATCCCTGCTCCGGTGATCTGCTCCTGCGGCAGTGGCACTGATGCGATTGAGTTTGCTGTGCATCGCACGTGCCAACGTCTGAAAGTCACTGGGGGCGATCCTCGCGCCGTGATCGCGATGTCGGGCAAAGATGTTCTGCCCGACATCATGGCCAGGCCTCAGATCTGCGAGATACCACCATCGACGACCAACTCCGCGCCGACCACGTAGCTGGATTCGTCGCTGGCAAGGTAGAGGGCCGCGGCCGCGATATCCTCGGCTTCCCCGATACGACCGATGGGGACTGTCCGAGCGGCCTTGTCCCTGAATGCCTGGACTTCCTCCGGGCTGCGATGGCGACCAATCAGTGGCGTGTCGACGAAACCGGGGGAGATCGTGTTGACGCGAACCCTGCGATCGAGGAATTCGCGCGACCAGGTTCTTGCCAGCGACCGGACTGCGGCTTTCGCGGCCGAAAGCAGGGAAAGCCCGGGCCGGCCGACATGGATGATGAACGAGGTCGTCAGGATCACCGAGGCGCCCGGACGCAGGATCGGTGCCACGGCCTGCATCGAGAAGAAGACGCCCTTGACGTCAATATCCATGATCTCGTCGTAGCGGGCCGCGTCGGTTTCGGCGAGCGGGGTGGCGTAGGCGATGCCCGCATTGACGAAGAAGATATCGAGCTCACCAAAGGCCTCGGCAATCTCCTTGCGGACTGCCTGCATGTCAGGGATCGAGCGGGCATCGGCCTGGAGAATCAGGGCCTCTTCGCCAAGCTCGGCACGCACGGCCTCAAAGCGACTCGCATCGCGCCCGGTGACGGCGACGCGCGCGCCCTCGCGCAGGAAGAGCTTCGCCGTGGCGAGCCCGATGCCGCTGGTACCACCAGTGATAAGGGCTGTCTTGTTCTTCAGTCTCATGAGGATGTTCCTTTTTTGAAAGAGCGTTCAGCCGGCATCGCGTAACTGCTCGGCGACTATCGCGATGCGCCGCGTGGCATCCGCGACCCCATGGGAGAGCCGGGCATTTACCGCCTTCAGGACGGATGGCGGCGCCGTTTCGGGGAGGCCCGCGTTGAAAGGAGGTTCGGGTGCGTATTCCAGTAGAAGCTGGGCGCCCTGTGCGGCGGCCGCCCCGCGCAGTTCTGCGATCAGGGCGAGGGCGAAATCCGTCCCGGCGGTTACCCCGCCACCGGTGATGCAACGACCGTCACGGACCACTCGCCCCGCGTCCGGGATCGCCCCGAAGGCGC
Organism: Dyella thiooxydans; assembly: GCF_001641285.1. Lineage (NCBI taxonomy): Bacteria > Pseudomonadati > Pseudomonadota > Gammaproteobacteria > Lysobacterales > Rhodanobacteraceae > Dyella > Dyella thiooxydans. The sequence continues at coordinate 3,258,450 of NZ_CP014841.1, read as the reverse complement.
GCAGAAGCTCCCGAAAGGCCCAATGACAGGCAGCACGGCGCCCGTCGAGAAGCCCTGCCGCGGCCAGAATCAGCGAGCCGGTACAGACCGAGGTGACATAGGTCGCGTCCTTAGCGAGCCGGCGAATTGCGGCGAGGAAGCGCGAGGTCTCCAGCGCCGCAACGCAGCCAAGGCCACCGGGGACGAGAAGAATGTCGCAAGGCCCGATCCGTTCCAGATCGCCCAGTGCGCCTAGGGTCAGACCGTCCGCCACGATCTCTTTCCGGTCGATCGCGGCCAGCGTGATGTCCATGTCCGGCAGGGCATGGAGAAGTTGATAGGGGCCCGCGAAGTCGAGCGGGGTCACCCCTTCGTAGAGGGGGATGACGACATGTGTCATGGCAGATCTCCTTTTGCCGGTCAGATTGGCGCAGAGGAGATATGGCGTAAATGACGTATATCCCTTAAATTAGGCCACAATGCATCGCATCGGTTTCTACCTGTATCCGGGCCACCAGATCCTGGACTTTGCCGGCCCCTTCGGCGCGTTCGAGTCCGCCGCCAAGATCGCGGGTCGTGCTCTTTATGCGTTGGAGGTGCTATCGCAGGGGGGCGGCCCGGTGCGCGGCAGCGGCGGGGCAGTCGTAGAGAGCCTCCCTGCAGCGCGGCCAGATCTGGATACGCTCATCGTGGTTGGCGGGGACCTCGCGCCGATGCGGGCGCCTGGCGACATCGCCGCCGTGCGTGCGCTCGCCGGCAAGACAGCGCGTGTCGCGAGCGTCTGCACCGGAGCCTTCCTTCTGGCCGAGGCGGGACTGCTGGACGGGCGTCGGGCAACGACCCATTGGCGAGTGGCTCACCTGTTGCAGCAGGACTACCCAAGGGTCCGGGTCGAGGCGGATCACATCTTCATCGCCGACAAGAGCATCTGGACGTCGGCCGGGATTACCGCGGGGATTGATCTGGCGCTTGCGCTGATCGAGGCCGATCATGGTGCTGATATGGCGCGGGAGGTCGCCCGCGAACTGGTTGTCTACTATCGTCGGTCAGGCGGACAATCGCAGTTTTCTTCGCTGTCGCAGATGGAGCCCTCGAGCGATCGCATCCGTCTGGCGCTTGCCTTCGCGCGTGATCATCTGTGCGAACCGCTCGACGTCCAGCGTCTGGCAGAGGCGGTTCATCTCAGCCCGCGGCAGTTCAGCCGCGCGTTCCGTCGCGAGACAGGGGAGACTCCTGCACGCGCCGTGGAACGGTTGCGCGTGGAGGCCGCGCTCGCAAGGCTCCAAGATGGAGCTGAGCCGGTAGAATCGATCGCGCGCGCCGTTGGATTCACCGATCCCGAACGCATGCGCCGGGCGTTCGTGAAACTGCATGGCGTTCCGCCTCAGGCCATCCGGCGGGCCGCGCGAACGTAGGCAAGACAATCTCGCAGCGTATGGTTCGGCAACGAAACAACTCCCTACAGCGCGTGCTCTCAAACTCGCACTATTACCTGTCTTCCAGTTCCATGCGTTGTTGACGCACGCCGGGATTTGACCAGATAGCCGAAAATTGATTGACCAAGGTCGGCGTCGTCTGACCTTCGCGCGTGGCGGGAGTTCGCCTTCAGTGGAGGTGGTCTGTTGAAAGCGAGCACGCCGGTCAATATGCCGCGCGCGCCAAAAGCGTGAGCTTGATCTCGCGGAACGTATCGCTGAGCTGAAGTGCCGCGCTCCTGCGATCGCCCATATCGACCAGCTGAGGAATAGTGAATTTTGATACGCGGGTCATCCAGCCGCCAATTGGCTGTAAGCCGTAGGCGACATCCCTGTCGCGCGGTTGAACGCGGTGCTGAAGGCGCTAACCGATCCATAGCCTGCAACCTTCGCTACGTCGATCATCGGACGCTTGGTCGACACCAAGGCAGCTTTGGCCAGCGACATGCGCCAAGCCGACAGATAGCCGATGGGCGAGACGCCGACGATCTCGGCGAACCGGGCGGCGAACCCGGCTCGCGACATGTGCGCTTCCCGCGCGAGCTGGGCAACAGTCCAGGGGTGTGACGGCTCCCTGTGGAGCGCCCGCAGTGCGCGGCTGATGCGCGGATCGGCCAGACCCGCCAACAGGCCTGGCTGCATGCCTTCCACCTGATTGGCGCGATGACGCAGTGTCTCGACGAGGATCACCTCCAGCAGGCGATCCAATGCCAAAGAACGGCCTGGCCGGTCCGCCGTGGCCTCGTCATCCAAGAGACTTAGCAGCCGTCCCAGCCGCTGAGCGGCCACATCGGCCGCTCGGACATGCACGATCGGTGAAAGCAAACCTGCCATTTGATCCGCATTTGGCTCGGCGAATAGGAAATGGCCTGCAAGGAAACGGGCAGCGGGCTTGGTGGGATCGTCCCCTTGGAGTGCTTTCGAATCGGCGAACAGCACCTTCAAGTCGATCGGCTCCACCTCCGGACCCGATCGCATGGTCCACTCAGGGGGGCGGGCCATCATCATGAAGTCACCGGGCCGCAGCTCCAGCTCGACCTCGCCTCGTTCGAGCGCGCATGTCCCTTCGATCATTTGCCCAAACACCACCGCTTCGACGGCCGGAAAGCGGATGGCCCAGGGCTCCCGTACCGCAATCATGCGCCAGCTCAACTCGCGTGGCCGCAGCAAACTGATGACTTGCGATAAGGGATCCAATTGGACGCTCAATAATCAGAAGTGGATTTTCAATTGTAGATCGTCTCTGCCGTTGCCGGTACCGTTGGCTCAGGACACTGGGAGTTCGACATGCGAGTATTCGTCACCGGCGCAACCGGTTTTATAGGTCAGGCGGTTGTCAAAGAGCTGATTGGCGCCGGCCACCAAGTCACCGGCTTGGCCCGTTCGGATAAGGCTGCCGAGAAGCTGGCAAAACTTGGCGCGAGAGCCCATGCAGGATCCCTTCACGAGCCTGAGACCCTCAGAGCCGGGGCCGCAGGCGCCGACGGCGTCATCCATCTGGCCTTCATCCATGGTCCGGGCGACATCCCGCTCGGGCGGCGGCTTGGTGTCATCTTCGGCGGCTCGCCGTTCGGGATCGTCGGCCGGTTCGGCACGGCAATCACCGCCGCCGACCGACGCGCGATCGACGCCATGGCCGGGGCGTTGAAGGGATCGGGTAGGCCCCTGGTGACCGTGTTCGGCACCATGGGCATGGCTGAGGGGCGAACGGCGACGGAAGACGACGAGCCCGACCCGCGCTCTCCGGGTTGGATGCGCTCCCAGACCGAAGCGGCTGTCAAGGTTTGGGCCGAACGCGGCGTCCGTGCGACGGTGGTCCGTCTCGCGCCCTCAGTGCATGGCGATGGCGATCACGGTCTCGTCCCAAGGCTCATCGCCGTTGCGCGTAAGCACAAGAGTGCCGGCTACGTCGGCGACGGCGCGAATCGGTGGAGCGCCGTCCATCGCCTCGATGCTGCGATTCTGTTGCGCCTGGCGCTGGAGGAGGGACAGGCCGGCGCGCGCTATCACGGCGTCGCCGAAGAGGGCGTTCCCTTTCGCCAGATCGCTGAGGTTATTGGACAACGCCTGAATCTGCCTGCGGTCAGCATGACGCCCAATGAGGCCTGGCGGTTCAGTTGGCTCGCCGCGTTCGCAGCTTACGACAACCCGGCCTCCAGCCAGAGCACCCAGGAACGGCTGGGATGGCGGCCGACCCATCCAGGCCTGCTCGCCGACTTGGATCGCGAGGCATATTTCCGCGCGTGAGCACCCCTCCGGGATGCATGGGAGCCAAGTGTTGGCAGAGCACTGCACGATGTGGATAGTTCGAATTTTTACCTCGCCGTATGACGCCTAAGAATATGCCGACTTCAGCGCTACGCGCCAAGGGCTCACTCAGGCTAAAACTGCCAATTCCGGAGATGCCCGCAAGCGGGCAACGTCTCGCGCCGGTGGTTCGCCGAAGAGCCGGCGATATTCCCGACTGAACTGCGACACACTCTCATAGCCCACGCGAAAGGCGGCCGTCGCCACGTCGATCTGCTCTACCAGCATCAGGCTGCGCGCATCTTGAAGTCTGAGCTGCTTTTGGAATTGAAGCGGCGTCATCGCCGTCACGGCACGGAAGTGGTCGTAGAGGCTCGACGGACTCATCCCAACTTCTGTTGCCAGCCGATCAATGCTGAAGTGCTCTCTGAAATTCTTCCCGATCCACGCTATCGCACGGCCGATTTGAGCCAACCGACCTTGGCTGGACGTCACATGGCGCATTCGTCCACCTTCTGGCCCGGCCAGCAGGTGATAGAGGATTTCCTGCTCGGCCAGAGGCGCGAGGACCGGCCGAGCAGCCGAATCGTCCAGCAGGAGCAGCAGGCGTAGCACTGCGTCGAGCAAAGCAACACTCGCGTCGGAAACCGTCTTGCCGATTGGTGTCGAGGGCACGGCCGACGATGGCGGCACGCGCAGCGCCAAGTCGGCCAGCAAGACTGGGTCGAAGTCGAGGTAGACGCAGAGGTAGGGCTGCTGGGGAGTCGCATCAATGACGCGTCCAGTTGCCGGCAGATCGTACGTAATCACACCGTAGCGACCGGGCGCGTACTGAAAGACGCGATCCCCCAGCGTGACTTCCTTTCGTCCCTGCGCAACCAGGCAAAGCTGCGGCCGGTACACATTCGGCATGGGCATGGTCACCGTGGAGGATCGCACAAGTGTCAGGCGCTCGATGGGGGTTGCCTGAAACCCGTCTTTCGAGACATTGCGGGCGATGATTGCCGCGATTTCGGCCAGCGCTTCCATGGTGCCTATGATGACACGTTAGCCCGGGAGCGGCGTCAGAATTCGCATGCCCTGGAGGATCAGGCACTAATTTCGGCACATCAGGCTTATGGCGTGATCGCGCCACGCGCAAGGATGGCGGCCGAGCCAGGGTCAAGTCGATCGTGGTCAAAAACTAAGGATGAGAACAACATGAGTGGTGAGCATTTGACGATTCCTACTGCCGCAATCGGCACTTGGGCGTGGGGCGACAACGGCGAGCCGGGCTATGGCTACTTCGGCAGCGGCATTTCTCGAGCGGGTCTAGAGGAGATCGCCGACAAGGCACATGCTGCAGGATTGCACTTGTGGGATACCGCCATCGTGTACGGGATGGGGCGTGCCGAAACGCTGCTCGGAGAGGTGCTCAAGCGGTTCGCGCGCAGTGACTATCAGCTCTCGACCAAGTTCACCCCGCAGGCGGCGGGGACGAGCGACCATCCGGTGGCGGACATGCTTGAGCAGAGCCTGGCCCGTCTCGGCACGGACTACATCGACATGTACTGGATTCATAACCCGGCCGATGTGGCGCGGTGGACGCCACAGCTGATTCCGTTGCTGGAGAGCGGAAAGGTCAAGCATGTAGGCGTGTCGAATCACAACCTCAGAGAAATCGAGCTCGCCAACCGGTTGCTCGGAGAGGCCGGCTTTCGGATCGAAGCGGTCCAGAACCACTACAGCCTGCTTCACCGCAGCTCGGAGCGCGCCGGCATCCTTGATTACTGCCGCAGTCAAAGCATCCCGTTCTTCGCCTACATGGTGCTCGAACAGGGCGCTCTGACTGGGAAATACGGCCCAGCGAACCCGATGCCGAGCGACAGCGATCGTGCGGGTACCTACAACGCCCTACTCCCGCAGATCTCCGCGCTCACCCAAAAGCTAGCGTCTATCGGTGAGAGGCTGGGGGCAACAACCCCAGAAGTCTCTACTGCCTGGGCGATCGCCAAGGGAGCAACGCCAATCATTGGCGTGACACGGCCCAATCATGTCGATGGACTGGTCCGCGCCAGCCAGATCACGCTGACGCCTGAGGACCTGGTGGAGCTGGAAGCTGTTGCCGATACGGTCAAGGTAAGCACGCGAGGTTGGTGGGAGCGAGAGATGGTCGTCTGACGTCAAGCTGAGCCCAATCGATAGATGGATGGCATGGCGACAGGCTGGCCAAGACTGCTGTTCAAACTGGTAGAAGCGGGGACGGCGAGACAGGCTCATTCAAAGGGCGCGTGCATTCAAATGCGTCCTATCCCCGGCAACGCAGGCCAATCACTAGGCCCGAACGCCATTATCTGGGTGTGAGCTCAACGCGCCGATCGGCTGAATTCACGTGTGCCAACGGACGTACGGTCCGTTGGCAAACTGAACCCGTGTTAGGTATCTATGCAGTCATGCCGATCGGGCAGCGTGGCTGTAATCCCTCTGGATGAGGAGTGTTGGCACATGGCGTCGATAGCTTGCGTTGCTCCACCCTCGGTTACGGTCATTTCACCGGTTAGGTAGTGATTAGATCGAGATGCCCAATCGCGCCGCGACTTGCCGCGCACTACGCTTCCGCTGATCGCTGATAGCAGCGTACTTGCGGTGCGCACGATCCAGGATACGCGCCGGCGCGGCGTCCGGTGTGCCGCAGTCGAAGGGCGGTTCGGGTGCGTACGCCATATCGAGCTCGATGCATCGGGCCTCGTCTTCATCGCGCAACAACGCTGCCATGCGCAGCGCGCCATCGATCCCCGCTGTGACCCCCGCTGCAAACACCCAGTCATCCTCCACGACCACCCGTGCGTTCACGGGCGTTGCGCCGAAATAGGGCAGCAAGTGCTGGCAACTCCAATGTGTCGTTGCACGTCGGCCCCGCAGCAAACCGGCAGCACCACACAACAAAGCGCCGGTGCATACGGACAAAACCTTGTACGCGGTGGCAGCTTGGCGGCTGATCCACTCGAGCACCGGGCCGTTCTCCATCAGACGCTCCTGACCGAAACCACCCGGCACGACCAGTACGTCGAGCCGAGGGGCATCGGCCATCGCTGCGTCAGGTAGTAGCTGCAATCCGTGCATGTCGCGGATGGGGGATTTATCGATCCCAAACGTATGAAACGTCGCATCGGAAAGCCGCGACAGGACTTCGAGCGGACCGGTCAGATCAATCTGATCCATCCCGTCATAGATCAAAGCGCCCATGCTCAGTTGACCGACGTGCGTACTCATGATGATCCTCGCCTGACGTAGACTTTGGACAATGATGCGGACGCCTCACGAGCAATCCTTGCCAAAACCGCCTCCATTTGCGCCAGGGCGAGCTGGGTGGGACGCAACGCGGACCATCGAGATCGTGGTGTTCCCTGCGGTGCAGATCCTGGACCTCACCGGGCCGGTGCAGGTGTTTGCTTCAACTAATGATGCCTGCGCAGCAAGTGCGCACGTTCCTCCTTATGCATGGCGCATGGTCGCCACTCAGCCGGCACACGTAACGGCGTCCAGCGGTATCGAACTCGGCACCCAAACTCTGCCAACCGACAACGAACCTGTAGACACACTGCTGATCGCGGGAGGCCCCGGTGTAGCCGCAGCCTGCCAAGATGTGGCTCTGTTGGATTGGCTGCGCGCGCGTTCGGGTCAGGCACGACGCGTGGGGTCCGTCTGTACCGGCGCTTTCCTGCTTGCCACTGCGGGTGTTCTTGACGGACGCCGTGTCACCACCCATTGGTCGTTCTGTGCGGAACTTGCACATGCATTCCCGCAGGTGAGAGTTGAATCCGATCCCATCTTCGTGCGTGATGGTGAGATCTGGACATCGGCAGGAGTGACCTCGGGAATTGATCTGGCACTCGCCATGGTGGAAGAGGACCTCGGCCGCGACATAGCGTTGGCGGTAGCGCGCCATCTCGTGGTCTATCTGAAGCGGCCGGGTGGGCAAGGTCAGTACAGCGCGGCATTGTCACTGCAGGTCGCCGAAGATTGTTTCGGTGACCTGCACGACTGGATGGCTGCGCACCTTGCGTACGACCTCTCGTTGCCGCGTCTCGCTGAGCAGGCCGCGATGAGCTCACGCAGTTTTAGCCGCCGCTATCGCGAAGCTACCGGGATGACCCCTGCACGCGCCGTGGAGCACTTGCGTATAGACGAGGCTCGGCGGTTGCTGCTGGAAACACGGCTGCCGATGAAGCGAATCGCGCAACGCTGTGGCTTCGGTTCGGAAGAAACCCTGCGCCGCAGTTTTATGAGACTGCTGAAGGTCACTCCAAACGACTACCGGAGTCGATTCGGCACCACTCTTTGATCTATCCCCTGCACTGACGCGTCCGTGCAGCGCAGGCTCTGTAGCCAATTGCATCCGTCTGCTGGTCGAGTTGGTTAAGGTCAGGGTCGACACGCCGATGACGATGAGCGCGGCGCCGGACATCCATGCGTTGGGCATGACTGCGGCAAATGTGAACCACATACCAAAAGGCGCCGCGCCTCCGAACAGAACATCAAACTCAGACTTCTTCCGTTCCGCGGCGAGTAGAGCGCCTGGGAGTGTGCCGGCCGCTATGAGTGACGTCAGGAGCCCGTACTTACCGGTTCCACCGTGAAAGAGGCTGCAAGAGGGACGCCTTTGCTGGACACGAAGAGGGAAGAGCTTGCCCCGGCAAGATGTAGACACTCAGGGATCGAGCGCAACGGGTCCGCCGGCGTAGTAGCCAAGCTGATCGAGATCGGCGAGCAGATTGGGGCCTTGGGGCTTCCAGCCGAGCAGTTCGCGCGTGCGGAGGCTGGACGCCGACATATCCGCGCCTGCCATGTTGGCGAACCATCCGAAGTGCTCTCGGTCGCGTGACTCGACTGGCACACCCAAACGGCTGCCGATCACCTCGGCAATCGCCTTGAACGGCACAGCCTCATCCGCTATCGCGTGATAGACCGTCTCGGTGACGCCTTGCTCCAAGGCAAGGCGATAGACCCGCGCGGCATCACGCCGATATACACCTGCCCAGCAGTTGTTGCCTTCACCGAGGTAGGCCGATACGCCTTTTTGCTGCGCCAACCGAATGAGAAGGGGCACAAAACCATAATCACCTAACCCATGGACGGAAGGTGCAAGGCGCACCGTTGCCGCGCGCACCCCGCGCGATGCTGCAGCCCGAGCGGCCTCCTCGGACTTGCGGGGTGAGGCCGGATTGGGCAGGTCGGCTTCGGTAGCGCCGCGCGGCAAGCCCGAAAGGCCAGAGGTGACAAGCAGCGGCCGATTCGAGCCTTCCAGCGCAACGCCGAGTGCCTGGATCGCGCGGCGATCCTGCTCCGCGCTCTCGATGAACTTTGAGAAGTCATGGTTAAACGCGGTATGGATCACCGCATCTGCTTTCGAAGCGATGGAGCGCAATGTGTCCAGGTCATCGAGCGTGGCTTGAACTATCTTCGCGCCTGCCGCGGAAAGCGGAGCCGCCTTATCAGCCGAACGGGCCAAGCCCGTGACCTCATGTCCGGCAGCAAGCAGATCCTCGACCACGGCAGAGCCAACCCAGCCTGTGGCACCAGTGACAAATAGGTGCATTGCAAAATCTCCTATAGGGAGTATTGAAAAGGAGGTGCGGAGTTAACTCAGCTCAGCCGAATCGAGAGTTCCACATCTGCGCCGAACGGAACGGACAGAAAGCCGTTGCCCGGGGAACGAACGCGTGCGAGGTAGTCCGGACTGTAGTCGGCGTTGTCAGCGACGATTAGCGCACCGGGTCGCAAGCGACTCTCGACCAGATCCAGGACGTCGCAGTAAAGCGACTTGGCGCCATCGAGCAGCAGCAGGTCGATGGAATCGGGGAGGTCTGCGGCCAATGTTTTCAGGGCATCGCCGTCGCGAATTTCAACCAGGTCATCGACGCCACCTTCAACGAGATGCTGGCGGGCTTTGGCGACCTTCGATGGCTCGAACTCGCTGCCGATCAGGTGGCCACCGCCGTTGTCGCGCAGCGCCGCCGCCAGGTAAAGGGTCGACAGTCCGAACGAAGTGCCGAACTCGACAACGGTACGCGCGCTCATGCTGCGGGCAAGTTGGTACAACAGCACGCCGGTTTCGCGCGAGACCGGCAACCACAGGTCCTTGGCGCGGCCGTAGAAGTCGAGATATTCGGTCTTGCTGCGCATCAGTCGCTCGCGCTCCTCGCGCGGGATGCCGGCCACTGCCGGGCTGGTGGCGCGATCGGCTTGCTCGAACAGGCGATCCAGCAAGGGGGCCAGTGGTGCCGTGGTCAATGTTGAGGTCATGGAATGTCCGATCCAGGTTGGGAAGATGGGGAGGCGTAAGTGACGCGGACTCAAAACGTGACGATTTATTCGCGTTATCGAAATAATATGACGAAAAATTCGCGTTTAAAATTCGCATTGGTATTCGCGTTTTCCGCCCTCCCCAGCCGTCGCGCAAATCGCCTTTGTTCCCTTGTAAGCATTGCGCTCATGCAGCCCGACGGCGTCCGCAGAGAGTCGATGGGTTGCCAAAGCATCAGGTTTTCCGTCAGGTAAGCAGGCGCCCTTCTTGGCGCAGTTCAAGAGTGCTCTTCCAGCAGAGGTGAATTGAGTGGGATGGCGAGGAGGATGTCGGAGTGGTGGCTGTCGAATTGCTCGCCCTTGCGACCGTCTTGATCGTGTACGCCATTACCGGGGGACTAGGTCATGCTTCGTGTTGCGCTAACATGCGAAGACTCGATCACATTGAGGAATCTGATGGATCGACCGCGCTTCTGCGCGCCGAACCCCCGGATCGCCGCACCGCCATGACCAGTCGTCGCCGTCCACAAATTGCCTCTCGCAAGCAGCCCCAACAGGCGCGTTCGACCGAACTGCTTGCCGCTATCCTTGAAGCCGCCACGCTGGTGCTAGCGGAGGAGGGCGCGGCTCGATTCACCACAGCGCGCGTCGCCGACAAGGCCGGTGTCAGCGTGGGCTCGATCTACCAGTACTTTCCCAACAAGGCGTCGATCCTGTTTCGTTTGCAGACCGATGAATGGATGCAGACGACCCAAATGCTGCGAAACATCCTCGAAGACGCCGGCACCCCTCACTTGGAGCGATTGCGTGTTCTCGTGCATGCATTCCTTCGCTCAGAGTGCGAAGAAGCCGAGGTTCGCGGCGCGCTCAATGATGCAGCGCCGCTCTACCGCGACAGCCCGGAGGCTCATCGCGCTCAGGCCGAAGGCGACCAGATGATCGATGCCTTCATGATGGAAGCCTTGCCGAGGGCGTCCGCTGCGTCCCGTGATTTGGCGGGCGATCTTATCTTCACGACGCTCAGCAGCGTGGGCAGCAGCTTCTCGAAGAAGCGGCGGACCAAGGCTGAAGTAAAAGTCTATGCCGATGCGATGGCAGACATGTTCGGTGCCTATCTTCGGGCGCTTGGGCTAGCAGGCGGTTGAAAAGCCCAGCCGCTTTGAGTGCCGGATCGGCCTAGAGTCCGGGATTGCTTTGATCCACCCTTGATAACAGCGCCATCAGCCGGTAGAGATTCCGACTGATCGCCTAGCTGTATTAGATCAAAATACTGATGCAAGGTCGCCACGCTCACTGGTGAAGTGGAGATGTCCCCTCGCCAAGGCGAACGCGCACGCGTCCGTGCTTCATGAGATAGGTCAGTGCGACGATCGCCGCGATGAATCCGGATGCGGCACCAACGCCCAGTGCCCATGGCGGGCCAAAAGCATCAGCAACCCAGCCAACAACAGGGGCGCCGATCGGGGTAGCTCCCACGCCCATGGCAAGACGCAATGCCATGACTCGTCCGCGCATCGTGGGCTCAGTGGATAGTTGCATCAGGCTGCTGGTTGAATTGGTGAAGGTCAAGGTCGACACGCCGATGACGACGAGCGCGGCGCCGAACAGCCATGCGTTGGGCATGACCGCAGCGAATGCGAGACCCATACCGAGAACGGTAGTGCCTACGAACAGCACATCAAAGCTAGGCTTTTCCCGTCCCGCGGCGAGCAGCGCGCCAGCGAATGTGCCAACCGCCATGACTGACGTCAGGAGCCCGTACTGACTAGCTCCGCCGTGAAAATACTTGACCGACATAGTTGAGATGAAAATCGGAAAATTGAGTCCGAAGGTACCAATCAGAAAGAGCATCCAGAGCATTGCTCTCAGGTCCGGGCGCGATCGTACATAACGGAGAGCTTCAACGAGGCTGCCACGAGAACGGGTGGCTCGGACATGGGGATGAAGCTCGCCTGCACGCAGAAGCCCTAGCGATGCAAGTACAGCGCCGAAAGAGGCTGCATTGATCAAAAACGCCCAGCCGCAACCAAGAGCGGCGATCACGATACCGGCTACAGCGGGACCTACCATTTGGGCAAGATTGATAGAGCTCGAATTCAGTGCCACCGCATTTGAAAGGTTATCGTCACTGACCAGATCCGAGACGAAAGTCTGGCGCGCCGGCATATCGATGGCGTTGACGCAACCAGACAGGAACGCCAGGACGTAGACATGCCACAGTTGGACAAGGCAAGTGACAGCCAAAAAGCCCAATACTAGAGCCAAGAGGCCTGAGGCCGCCTGGGTGGCCATCAGAAGCTTGCGCCTGTCAAAGCGGTCAGCTGCATAGCCTGACCAGGGCAGAAGGAGAAGCTGTGGCCCAAACTGAAGACCCATGACGATGCCGACAGCGCTCCCGCTGTGATGGGTTAGTTCCGTCAGCACCAACCAGTCTTGGGCGGTGCGTTGCATCCATGTTCCGATATTGGACACAAACGAACCCACAGCCCAGACCCGATAGTTGAAGATCTTCAAGGAATGGAACGTGCTCGTCGCCATGGCATCAGAAACCTTCAGGCAAAGTCCCGACACGAAAAGACCCAAACGTGCTGGTATCCCTTACGCCAACCAACGAAACGCCCGGACCCTTTGCAATCACCTGATCGGCGGCATGGAGGTCAAAGTTACCCACGCAGGCGAGGAGTAGGTGGACAGCGATGAGGTTCGTGAGACCCCGCGACACTCTCACCGTCGAGCGAGAGGGCCCCTTGCATGCAGATGTGACGCACGGGCTCCGAGAAGATTCCCCCCACGATGCCGTTGACGAAATGCGGAAGGGCACTCGCAAGGAATGCACCGCCGAACAGGTGGGGCATATCGTGACGTAAGTTCATCACGGGTCGTAGTTTTTCAGCAGTTCAATGATCTGCTCTGTCGTGCCGGTTTCACCGATTTTGGGGAAAACGCGTGTCGCGCTGTAGATATGCGCATCCGCATCCATGTCGGTCATGGCGTCCGTCGCGAACGTGACGTTGAAGCCGAGTTCATAAGCCTGGCGCGCGGTGACCTCGACGCCGTTGCTGGTGGAGACGCCGACAATCACGACTTGTGTGACTGCCAGGGATTTGAGATGAGCCTCGAGGTCGGTGTTTGTGAATGCACCCGGCGTGTGTTTCGTCACCACATGGTCCTGCGGCTGTTGGTTCAACTCGGCAACGAGGTCAGTCCAGCCGGAGGGGAGTTCTCGATGTCTTCTCGGTTGCTCTGTCCGGCCCGGTGCCCCGCCGGCGACATTGACCAGCACGACTGGCAACCTGTGTTTACGAAAGGCGTTCGCAAGCAACCCTACCCGTTTCAACACATCGTGCATTGGATGCACGGTCGGAAGTGAAACAATGCCTTTCTGCATATCGACGACGATGAGAGCGGACTTGGGGTCTAGCGTGGTCACGGACACTACGTTTTCTCCGGATGATCGGGGTGGCAAAAATTACGCGTTGCACATCGTGCTTAAGGCCCCTTGCACCTTTAATCGACCACGCTCAAGCGCTTGATCAGCGCGGACGCGGCCACGAGTGTCTGTCGTTCATCGGGCTTGAGGTCGGCCATGGCGGCCATGAGCCAATGCTGTTTCGCGGCATTACGCTTCCGCCTTGCCTCGACGCCTTCGGCTGTCAACGCAAAGAGGACCTGTCGCCCGTCTGTAGGATGGCGATGACGTTCTACCAGGCCTTCTCTCTCCAGCTCAGCGAGGGTGGCCCCCATGGATTGGGGTTTGACCGACTCAGCGCGCGCGAGGTCCGCTGTCGTCATCGGTCCCATCTTCTCCAGCCGAGCAAGGGCCATGGTCTGAGACCAAGTCAGGCCGTCAGGATTTGATTCCGAGCGTAAGCGCCGCAAAAGCTGTCCAACGGCTAGCGAAAGCTCGGTAATGACCGCTTCGAGCGACATCGATGTGTCAGAGGGAGGGTTCATGAACGCACTATAGAACTACACAGTAAAACTTGCAAGTTTACCTGTCTAGTTTGACGCGCGTTCTGCCAAAGCTGTAAGAACCTCCAGTGGTACAAGTAAACGACTTGCTCCGAGTGGCTACGCCAGAGAAGGCTATTGCGGGGAGACTGACGTCCGTTGTTCTTGCTCAGCGAGCGCTGCTCGCAGGACGTCGCTCGACTGGTTGACGCGCAAACGAGCGACGCCGGACCTTCGCAGAATTCTGCTACTCACCCCCCTCGACGCAGTTATCGCCCGCCCCTCTAAGAGCGGTAGAGATTGCATGTGCCATCGCGCGGACATCCGACCTGGTGGGGGTACGTCCAATCACCACCATTCGCCAATAGAGCGTCGCCGGCAGCAGATCGAGTGCCAATTCCCTATCAAGGGACGCAGGCAGCTCGTTGCGTGCGATCGCGCGATCGATAAGCGCTCGCCCGAGCTCGCGACGGATCGCCGCCACACGCGTATTGATTGCGCGCATCTCTTCGGATCGAGCGGCCTCGGCGTGAAGGTCCGGCAGGATTCTGCGGATCAGCGGATGGCGAAGCACTGAGCGAAGACTCATGAGAAACGACAGCACATCCGATTCCAACGAACCGAAATCCTGCGGCAGCGCCACTCTGGGCCCGAGATTAGCCAGCGCAGCCTCAGCAAAGGCGAGCTTTGAGTGAAAGCGGCGGTAGATCGCGGCCTTGCCCGCACCAGCACGTGCCGCAATCCGCTCGAGGCTGAGCGCGGCGAAGCCTCGCTCAGCCCATTCTTCGAAGAAGGCGCGGTAGAGCTGATCGGTGAGCGCAGCGCTCTGGACTGCCGCGCCCGACGGTATGCGCGTCTTTTTTTCGTTGGAACGGTTGCGTTCCATTCAATCACCCATACTATCGTTGGAACGGTACCGTTCCAACCATAAGAGGGCCGACCATGACACGCAAGTTCGACAGTTTCTCTGAGCTGCTGCGCAGCGCTCTTGACGAAAACCTCGGGCCTGGAAAGGAGGTCAGCGATCTCTTCGCCGAGGACATCGTCTTCGAGTTTCCCTATGCCCCCAAGGGGATGTCCCGGCGGCTGAGTGGGAAGGCCGCGCTGATGAACCACCTTGGTCGCATTTCGCCGCTCCTGGAATTCGGCGAGCTGACCCTGCAGAGGGTGCACCCGTCGGGGGAGACCTTCGTACTTGAGTTCTCCTGCGAAGGCACCGGGGTGCAAACCGGCGCGCCCTACCATCAGCAGTACATTTCAGTCGTTACGTTGAGCAACGGGCGTATCGCCCGATATGTCGATTACTGGAACCCGCTGGTGCTCCTGTCAGCTCTTGGTGGCGCCGAGGCCGTGGTGTCTGCCTTTGCGGAGAGCGCGGTCGATGGCTGAGCGAATCCTTGTAACCGGCGGCACTGGCAAGACAGGGGCTCGGGTCGCCGCAGCGCTGGCACGGACGGGCCGGGATGTGTGCATCGGCACCCGCCATCCGGTGGGAAAGAACGACCGACGACTTGACTGGTCGGACGCCGAGACCGCGGCGGCCTTTGAGGGCTGCACCGCAGCCTATCTCGTCGCACCAACCGACAGCGTCGATCACCTTGCCCACATGCGCCCGCATCTTGAGCGCGCAATTGACAGGGGCACGCGGCGTTTCGTGCTGCTCAGCGCGTCTTCGCTGGAGCGGGGCGGGCCAATGATGGGGGCGGTACACGACTGGCTTGCTCAGAATGCGCCGGAATGGGTTGTGCTTCGGCCCTCGTGGTTCATGCAAAACTTTTCCGACGGACCCCATGCCGTGACGATCCGCGAGGAGGGTGCAATCTACAGTGCGACCGGGACCGGACGCGTCGGCTTCATAGATGCAGGGGACATCGCCGCGGCTGCAGTGGCAGCACTGGTCGCACCGGCTGCGCTAAACCGGGATGTCGTGCTCACGGGTCCAGAGGCGTTGAGCTACGACAATGTCGCCGAGATTCTTTCACGGGTTCTACGCCGGCCGGTCCGCCACGTCGCGCTTGACTCGGACTCTCAAGCACAGCGCTTTGAGGCACAGGGTCTTCCCCCGGAATACGCGCGCATGCTTAGCGCGCTCGATCAAGGGATCGCTGGGGGCGCCGAGGACCGGACGACTGACGGGGTCGCCCTGCTGACAGGCCACCCGCCGACAGGCTTCCGTGCCTTCGCAGAGGCTGCTGCGCCGGCCTGGGACGGAGCCGGGTCCGAATGAAAGACATCGCTGAAGCGATGGTTCTGCTGTATCGCTCGCCGGCGCCACCCCTGAACGAATGGAAGCGGGTTGCGGCCGGGGCCCACATGAACCAAGCACTGTCTGTCTCCGCGGACAAGACGGCCTTTGCCTTGGCGCGCCCCACTTGGACACCCTCGAGGCTGAGATGATCGCCGCAGCGCACATTCTGCTGCGCCCGCTAATCCGGATCGATGGGCGAATCGCTCAAGGGGTCCGCTACATGGGCACATGGTACGGATCGGACACATTGAGCCTTGTTCGCCTTGGATCGATGCCTGACTGGGAAGTCAGCCGCTCGAGGCCATCGAAGGATGGTCTGGTGGTTCACCTACTTTGCCCGTTTCCTTCGACCTTCTTGAGTAGGTCAAGGGCTACGTAAGTCGCTGAACCTACGGTGCGCTGACATACTATTCGCCTCTACCAAGACACAAAGTGCGTATCGGAGCCAGGGCATCCAGACCGACTATGGCTAAATTTCCGACACCAACTTTGCTACCGGGATCAGCGTGTGTTCACGGCACCAAACATCTGTGTGCGTTGCACCAACTGTTGTGATACCGCCCGTGTGCAAACTATGGTGCTCAAGTGGGTCCGATCTATCCGGACAAGTCGAACTAGAACGCGTACATCGAATCGTTCGCCGGGTCGGCATGCCTCAACGAGCACTGGTTTCCCAGCCTCCTGCACGCGCTCGCCGAGATTGAACGCCGATGGCGGGCATACAACAGCGACCGAAGAAGTTGTTGGGTGGGCTGACACCCGTCGCGTATGGACAGCCACTCGCCCTCAGGTCACCAGACATCCTTCCCGCTCGGCCAACTGGATCGTCGCCTTCATCCCGGCATTGAACTCCAGGAAATCCGCTTCGATGCCGTCGCTGAAGATCACCCCGTAACCGGCCATCTGGGACACCAGCTCGAGCGGCTGGCGACGGGTGATCTGTCCGAACACCAGGTCGGCCTGGGTGGTCCGGCTGGGGAACGGCTCCCGTACGGTGAATTGGAGGCGCTCCGCGTCCCAGGGAAAGCCGCTACCCCGCATCGCTTCGACGGCCTTGGGCAACGCATGCCTGCCGATCCCCGCGGCTCCGGCTAAGAGGCTCTGGAACCAGCCGGTCGATCCCAGGCCCGTCGACACGATCAATCCGCTGGAGGAGTGGGTTTCCACCTGCTCGCCCAGACGGATCTGGTAGCGCGCAGAGACATGGCTGCGGGGCCCGATGAAGAGGTCGTTGACCGCGAAGAGCTCCTGCCCATCGCTGAGCGAGGCCTGCGCCATCGTTACCCGCCTGGCTTGACGCCGCCGGGCGATGGCTTCGGGTACCAGCCGCTCCAGATCGTCGACCTCGAACGGCAGCAGCACGCCGTCCCAGCGACCGGGGTCGGGATTGACCCCGACCACCGGCTGCCCGTCCTTGAGGTACTTGAGGGTATTGGCGACCAGCCCGTCCTGCCCCAGCACCACGACCAGGGCGTCCGGCGCGAACAGATAGTTGGCCAGGAAGCCGCGGTCCAGCCGCTGGACCCGGCCGAAGCGGGCGAGCACCGCCTCGGCGCGCTGCACTGCCAGCTGGTAGACCCGGTGTTCCCCGGCGTAGTCCGAGAAGTCCGCGCCCAGGTGCTCCACGTAGAAGCGCGCCTGTTCGACGGTGTTGAAGCGCACCACCAGGTCTTCCAGCCGAGTGTGCCGGGTCACCAGCACGATGCGCTGATCGAGCGCGTTCATGGCCTCAGGCCTTTGCCAGGTGCTTCGGACGCGCCTGGGTCAGCTGCTGCAGCAGCTCCGGCGAGATGTTGAGCTCGCCGATCCGCTCCGCGTTGGCCGCCAGCCCCTGGAATGCCTGGGCGATCAGCACGCCGGGATCGGCCTGGCCCACCATCAGCGCCTGCAGTACGCGCGGGTCGATGTCCTGCACCGCCTTCATGGTGGCGGCCATCGCGTAGGCCTTGGCGTCCGCTTCGGTGCGGGCGTTGTCGCTGCGCAGGGTGGTCAGTCCCTTGTTCTTCTCTTCCATCGCGATGCGGCCGGCCATCTCCTGGTCGCGGATCGCCTGGCGCTTGCTCAGCTCGGCCTGCTCGGCTTCCAGCTGGGCCTCGCGGATCTGCCGCTTCTTCGCTTCCACCGCGATCTCGGTGTTGAGTTCGTTTTCCTTGACCGCGCGTTCCTGCTCGATCGCCGCATTGCGACGGGCATAGGTGGCGTCGTCGGCCTGCTTGAGGATCTGCTCGCGCACCTGCGCCTCCAGCGCCCGTGCGGTCTCCGGATTGGGCTTTACGGCGAGGATCGCCAGGTTGACCAGTTCCAGGCCGAGGCTGGGCAGGCCTTCCGGGCGCTGCAGGCCGTCACGGACGGCCTTCACCAGGTGATCCGAGCCCTGCAGCAACTCCTGCAGGGTCTTGCCCTGCAGCACCGAGCGCAGCTGCACCTGCACCGCGTTGACCACGCGCTGCGGAAGCTTGGTGTGGTCCTCGGAGACGTAGCTGCCATCGGGCTTGAGGGTGAAGTTCATCAGACCGGCGAGCGTGATCGGCGCGGCCACGCGGTAGGTCACCTGACCCTGCACGGTGACCACCTGAAAGTCGCTGCTCACCTCCTGGAACATGAAGGGCGCATCCACGCTCTCGAGCGGGATCGACACCAGCGAGGCGTTGGGCGCGAAGTACCAGAAGGACAGACCGGTGCCCTCGCGCATGGCTTTGCCGTTCTTGTACTGCAGCAGGTAGGTGCTGGGGCTGGCTTTGACGTAGCGGAATCCAAACATGGCAGTGCTCCTTCCTTGAGGGTTAGATGATTTGGCTGCGGGCGCGGACGTCGTCGAACGACTCGTCGCGCACGAGCTGGCCGTTTTCCCAGACGGTCTCCAGGGCATGCGCCCAGCCGGCCGGCGGCGGGTAGGCCTCCACGGTCGGGACATCGTTGGGGACGGTGACGGTCTTGTAGGTGCCGTACTCGCGGTGCCGCAGCAGGGCCAGGCGGCCGCGCTGCGAGGTCTTGCCGGCGTCGGTGGCCGGTGCCTTGTAGACGTCGATCCACTGACCGTCGATGCGGGCGGCCGAGCACTTCAGCGCGAACTTCTGCGTGTCGCGGTTCATGTGCTGCAGCAGCGCGCCGCCCATGCCGAAGGCGAGGTTGTCGGTGGCGTAGCCGGCGGCGGTGATGCGCTCGAGGATGGCCGCGATGCTGTGCGGATTGACCCCGTCGCCCTGGATCAGCCGCACGTGGTTGAGCACTTTGTAGCCCTTGCCATTGACGGTGCTGCCGAAGGCGGCATCCAGACGCACCAGGCACTCATGGACGACTTCCACCGGATCGCCCGAGTCGGGGCGGACCACCACGGTGGCGCCCGAACGGATCACCTCGTCCTTGAGCGTCTTGCCCCAGTGCTCGTCGATCGCGCGGTAGATGTCGTAGCTGTCCGACACCACGGCCAGCAGCGCGCCGGGCTTGCCGAACTGGGTCAGCATGTTGCGGAAGGCGTCCACCTCGCGGTCGCGGCCCCAGCTGGTGATGGTGCTGTGCTCGGCCGCCGGGATCGAGAAGCCGGCCATCGGGGCGCCGTAGAAGCGGCGGGCCGCCAGCACGCCCGACACCGTGTCGCTGCCCTGGAAATTCACCAGGTGCGCCATGCCGCCGAGCGCCGCCGACTCGGCACTGGAGACCCCGCGGGCACCGAAGTCGTGCAGCTTGAACGGCAACTGCTCGTCCGGCGCATCGCTGGTCTTCTCCAGATAGGCGCGCAGGGTCTGCTTCACGTGCCAGCTGACCGTGGCCACCGTCACCGGGTACCACAGGCGCAGCAGCAGGGTTTCCAGGTAGCTCGGCAGCCAGAAGGCGTCCGGGTCGGTCGACTCGATCGTGACGAGGGCCTGATGGGTGGGCACCACGCTGCCTTCGGGCACCGCGCGGATGCGCAGCGGCAGCCGTCCGCCATGGACGTCGACGATGCGGCGCCACCCGGCCTCGTTGAAGGGTTCGCCGTGCGCGGCGAAGAAGTCGCGCGCCTCATCCACGTCGGCGTGGGTGACCGGAGCGCTCAGGTATTCCTTGAGGATGGCCTGCAGGCCGAAGAACACCGTCTTGTCGTACTCGCCGCCGCGCGACTCGACGTAGAAGAAGGTCTGGTCGGTGCCGGGCGGGTACTGCAGCCAGTGGCTGGCCTTGTAGCTGTCGGTGTTGAGGAGAAGGTTATTGAGGTAGTGCATGACGGAAGCTCCTTCGCGTCAGGTGAACCGGCGGTCTATCCGCCGGCGGGAAGACGGGGGAATCAGCCCCGTCCGAGGAAGAACTCCAGGATGTAGAGGTGGTCTTCGAACAGCTGCGGGCCCATCTCCAGCGCCTCGCTGACCGGGAACCAGCGCGCCTTCTCGGCGTCGTCGCTGCCCTTCACGGGCGGCAGCTCCCCGGTGGGGAAGTCGAAGTGGAAAGCGTGGGTGATCGTGCGACCGCGCAGCGAGCGATCCGGATGGTCGAAGACGTGCTGGTTCTTGAGCGAACCGCGCAGCACGGGTACCGGGATCTTCAGCCGGGTTTCCTCGCGCAGCTCGCGCAGGCAGCTGGTCAGGATCGTCTCGTCCGGCTTGATGAACCCGCCCGGCAGTGCCCACAACCCTTTGCCGGGCTCCGAACGACGGCGGACCAGCAGCACGTGGCCTGAGTGCACGACCACGGCATCGGTGGTAACGAAGGTCGGTGCATAGGGTGCGGCCGACCAACCGGCACGGTAGTCCTCGATGAAGCGGTACTCGTTGAGCAGTTGCTCGAAGGCACCACCGTTCTTGCGGAACGCCTCGAGCATCTCGAACACCGGTCCCGGTACGTTGCTGCGGAGCATAAGCAGGCCACCGTGGAAGTCGAGCTTGCCGGCCTCGAACAGGTAGCGGCGCAGCTCGGTGGCCGACAACGTTTCGGTGTGGCGCACATCGACCAGCGGCCACTGCGGGAATTCCTGCAGGTAGTAGCTGCTGGCGTCCTTCTCCTGCCCGATCAGGCCGATCCGGCTGTCCGCCGGACCGCCATCCTCGCGGATCGCCTCGTTGACCTTGCGCTGCACGGTGGCGACCCACTGCGCCTCGTTGTAGAGGTGATCGCGCAGTGGCAGGGTGATCAGGCGATCCACCGCATCATCCAGCGCGGCGCGAATCATCACCGAGCGCTCGGCGACGGTCCAGGGATTGCGGATGGAGCGGGGGGTGTCGGCCGAACCGATCAGGAAGATCAGCTTCTTCGCCTTGCTCAGCGCGTGGCGAGCGACGGCAGCATGCCCAATGTGGAAGGGCTCGAAACGGCCAATGAAGACCAGGTAATCGAAGTCCATGAGAATCCCTCACGGTTGTTGGATCTTCCGGGTCTGTCCCAGAAGGTGAGACATAGGCTACGCCGCCCGTGGACTAAGTCAATGATCAGCAGTGACCCGCCGGGAGGCTGGCCTCAAACATCGGCGCAACTCAAAAGCATGGCGCGTCGCAACAGTCACGAGACATGCCTGACGCGTCAACTCGGGTACGTCCGCGCCAAAGACGTGGACGTCGCACTGGAGCCGATTGCTACAAGCAATACAGCTACCGCCACTCGCCATCAGACTTGCCGTCTTCTGGGCCGACGAACGATGAGATGGTTTCCTGCAGGATCGCCTTCTTGGCTTCCGTCAATGCTGCGGATTCTGACGCGAACGTGTCGTCCCAAACCGTGGAGTTGTTGTACTCATCCACCACCTCCAACGTCCACTGCGACTCGCCAACCAAACGGTAGATTTCCACCTGCACCGTGCGGCCACCACTCGAGAGTGGCCCGCTGAGAGAGGATTCTTCGAGCTCTGGTTCAATATTCATGGACACGTCGCAAAATCCTTCTGTGGTCTTGATGGCTTATAACGCTGGGATTGGGCGACGGCAGAGCTGTCCGCCTCGAATGACTGGTTAGTCACCACCGCCGCGAGGCCCGTTTGCCAATTGAGCCACGTAGTGGGCACGCGCCGACCCCGTCAACGGAACATTTCGCTCACGGCACCATTCTGACATGGCCAGCACATCGACAAAGACGCGTTCAACTTTGCGGCCGCTGGACTCGATCTCGCGAACAGCTTGGCGCGCAGATTGCTGCCATTGCTCGTACGTATCATCGAGCTCGCCGCGATCGGGTACCAACGCGCAAAGTAGTTGCCATTGCTCCTCGTCGTACCAAGCCAGGCGCATAACATAACGATCTTGTTGAGGGATCATCGTGTGCCTCAATTCGCCGAGGTGGCGACACTGGTGCCAAATGTCCGAGTTAAGCCGCGCCGCGAAGCGGCGTCGGCAAGGACGAATCGTTAGTTGCGCTCATGCAGCACCACCGAGAACTGCTCTTCGGGGCTCGGCGAAGTGAAGTGAGCCAGCAGCGCGTTGAACGTGGCCTCATCTTGCAGCGGATCGCCGCCGTTTGTGGCCCGCCGCTGCGCCAACTGCTGTCTGCACGTGGCATCAGGAACATTGAGGTAGTGCAGCTGGTGCTTGGCCCCTGAGCTATCGACGAGCTCCCGGAACCATGCTCGCTGCCGGACCGTGTTGCCCGGGAAATCCAGCACCACGGACGTGCCGTGGCGCAGCAACGCGCAGATGTGCCCGGCCAAGGCTTGCTTGATGCGGCCAGACAGGGTGACGTAGCTGGCCAAGTCCGTGACGCCGCCGGGATAAAGATCGCGGAGCAAGTCGTCTTCAGACAGCAGGACTGCCCCGGATGAGGCCGCCAGCGACCGTGCGAAGGTTGACTTGCCCGCACCCATCTTGCCGCAGAAGACGTGTAGCGTTGCTGTTTCGATCACCGGAGTGCTCCCGAGCGCACCTAACGCTTGAGTTAAGCGGCGCGCGTAAGCGCGTCCGCCTTGAACGATATGTTAGGCGCCACCTGATACTGACGGGGGCCCCGGCTTACCAACCCAGCCGCTTTCGACGGCTTCAACGGCGGCAAGAATACGCTCTGCAAATGCTCGTGCCTGAGTGACGTCGAACTCGACCGCGCCCTCAAACGGCATGGCGACAACCTTGATGAAGACGACACCTTCGTCCTGGCGTGCCTCACATGACACGGTCTCTTCGTAGGGCTTCGGAGGTTGCTCGGACATGCCTGTTGTGGCGCCTAACGCTGGAGTTAAGCGGCGGCGGTACGCCGTCCGCTTGGACGAGTGGTTAGGTGCGACCATGGATGCCCAGGCGCACCTTTGCTGCGTAAGGAAGATACCTTTGCTGAAGCTCGTACTGGACTGCTGAGATTGTGCTCGGCAGCTCTTCTGGCTGCCACCCTTCGAGTTCACGCACGGCGACGAAGCCCATGGTGAGATCTTCGAGGCGCTCGGGTGGCTCAGTGCCAGAAAGAACGGCCTGACAGTACTGAAGCTGGCGCAGGACTGAGACACGCCAAGACAGCTCGTGCGGAAGCGCCTCAACCTGCTTTGCTGCCCATTCGATTTGCTGCGCAGTGTCCATTGCACCTAACGCCCGAGTTAAGCGGCGCGCGGTACGCGCGTCCGCTTGGACGAAGAGTTAGGGGTGCCGACAGAGTAGCTAGCCTGTGAGCGTTGCATTTAGCACCTCAAGGTGATCGGCGGCGACGGCGTAAACCTCTGCGTCGAAATCGCAGGGAAATGGTGTGTGCACGACGAGCTCGACCCGAAACCAAGGACTGTCGCTTGAGGTTGCGACGTACTCGCCCACAACGGGGATGCGAGAAAAATCGCGCTCTTCGTTGTACCAGTCGCGCTGCTGCGGACTTCTAGTGTGAAAGAAAACCTTCATGGAACGCTTGCTCCCTTTGGACGCCTAACGCTGGAGTTGAGCGGCGGCGCAGCCGTCCGCCTCGAACGAATTGTTAGGCGTACACGCATTCAGTGCCATAGTTTCCACCAAGGCTTGGCCTGAGCTTCTGGACTAGCTTGTCTGCCGGCGGCTGGTTTAGCGCTAGGGCTTTTCGGATAAGTGAATTCAACATTGAAGGACCACGATCCATCTTGACGAAAAAAATGGATGGAAGCCCTGACCCACCAGTCGCCAGACTGCCGCATGACAACGTAGAGATCTTCGCAAAGCTGCCTCAATGCGCCACTGATTTGAGCCTTGTCCTTCGCCTTCTCATTTTTGAGCGCGTAGTTCATGTACGACCCATCGCAGTCAATGCTGAGCCAGCCTTCACTCCAGCTCTCAGGGGAGCATGCGATGGCTTCTTTCATGAGCGTGTTGAGCTGTTCCGTGTAGCGATCGAACTTATCGGTCACGCAATTCCCCTTTGCGCCTAACGCTGGAGTTAAGCGGCGGCGAAGCCGTCCGCCTTGAACGAGATGTTAGGCGCCGACTACAGCGGGCGCCTGCTCACCACAAACCACACAGCGACCTTGGCTCTTCGCGCAGTCAACGCATATCGTCCAGGCGGTGTTGCAGTAATTTCTGCTCGCATTGCCACCTTGGCTATTCCAGATTGAGCCGCAAAGCGTGCAACTGCGCACCGACCGATTGAGTTCAGTCTTTTTACAAGCTTCCGAGCAAAAGAGTGGTTCTTCCTGAGTCGCCATGATCGTTGATCGTTGCCTTGGTGCCTAACTACTATTTATACGGACGCTACGGTCCGGTTATACATCCAGTCGGCTACAACACGTATTGACCCACAAGCCGATGATCTTAGTGGAGTTTAGGATGCGGATGTCCGCTAAACAATCCGACGCAAACCCGGACAGCGCTGGCTAGGCCTTTCGGCTATCGTGCTGCTTTTCCCAGCAAGCCAAAGGAGCCAAGGAAATGGGGTAACAACCCGATCTCTGCCCAGCCCCCGCGCCTCATGGATCGTGTTTCTCAGGTCTGCCGGCGGAGGCACCTAAGCCGTCGTACGGAAGACGCCTACCGCTATTGGATCAGGCGCTACATCTACTTCCACGCTAAGCGACACCCTGTCGAGGTCGGCGCTGCAGGCATCACGCCGTTCGTCAATTTCCTGGCCTGCGAGCAAAGGGTGGCCGCGTCGACCCAATCCCAGGCGCTCAACGCCGTCCTGTTTCTTTACCGAGAAGTATTAGACGTCGACGTTGGCCACCTTGATGGGCTTCGCCGCGTCCAACGCCCGGCCCGCCTGCCAACCGTCCTTACGGTGGGGGAAGTTCGGGACGTACTGGCCCAAATGTCTGGAACGCCCCGCCTCATGGCCGAGCTGCTTTACGGTGCGGGCCTTAGGGTGTCTGAGGCCATGTCTCTGCGCGTGAAGGACTTGGACATGCAAGCCGGCACTATCCACATCCGAAGTGGCAAGGGGAGCAAAGATCGCACTAGCGTCCTGCCTCAGCGGCTGAGGGCACCTCTTCAGCAGCATCTGTTACGCGTTGCGGCATTGCATAAGCGAGACTTGGCCCGAAGCAGAGGGTTTGCCCCACTTCCCGATGCTCTGCATCGCAAGTACCCGAATGCCTCTCGTAGCCTCGCGTGGCAGTTTGTCTTCCCATCGAAGACCCAACGCGCCTGCCCGGAGACCGCGCGCTGGCTGCGGTGGCATGCCTCTGAGACCACCGTGCAACGGGCGTTTAGGACCGCGCTCGTTGCCGCAAGGGTCGTTAAGCACGCAAGCGTGCACACACTTCGCCACTCGTTTGCTACGCACCTGCTGGCCGATGGCACCGACATCCGGACAATTCAGTTGCTGCTGGGCCATCGCAGCTTGAAGACCACCATGATCTACACCCACGTTCATCAGGCGATTCGAACAACTATTAGTCCCCTGGATCGACTCTAAGGTTGCGTCGGTCGCCGCCCCTAAACACTTGGGGACGGTGCTCACCGTCAACAGGAAGGGCCCACCGCCGGGCGATGCCGACGGTGGGTTAGAAGCGGAATTCCACAGACATGCTATCCACGCCGAGCACAGACTATGCCCTCGCAAATGGCGTGCCTGGGCCATGTCTGGCCTACCGTAACTATTTGTTATGAGCGAGGTCGGACCTACTATGGCCTCGCTCCAGGACCCAACGTGAGTACTTGGGTCTATCAGTCCGCACAAACTACGGGCTAATTTTCGGCACCGACATTGCTTCTGAGATCAGCGGGCGTCGATGGCCGCGACCGGCCATGGTGACCGGCCGGGGAGCACCGCGAACTTAAGGCCGGGCGCCCGCCGGCGCGTCGCTGCCCGCGGAGGCCGGGAGCCACAACTCGATCACGGTGCCGCTGGACGCCATGGACGCCGGCAGCGGCAGTGCCTGCACCGTGCCGAGGTCGCTCTGCATCCAGCGCGCCAGGGCCTGCGCGCAGGCAAGGCCCTCCGGCCCGTACAGCAGCGTGGGCCGGCGCCAGGGGATCGGTGGCTTGCTCTGGTTGCGCTGCGCCGTCGCGGTGACGTTTTCCACGCCTTGCACCACGATGCCCAGCGGACGCACCCGCGACAGCAGGTCCAGCGCCGCCGCGCGCTGCGCTTCGTCGTAGATCTGCGTGTAGAGGGTGAACGAGCGACCGTCGCTGCGCGTGCACTTCTGGGCGACCTCCGTCGTCCGGGTGGCCGGGGCGGCCGTTGGGGCCGCCTCGGCCGGCGGCGGCGGGGGTGGTGCTGGCGGCGGGGTGCGCGACAGCGGTGGCGGAGTCCGGGGGCGCGTGTGAGCGGCGGACGCGCTCGCTACCTCGACCGGAGGCGGCGGCTCGCCGGCTGCCGTCACCGGCACCCCCGGCATGGCCATCGGCGGCGGGGGAGGCGGCGGGGCCGCCATGGTGGGTGCGGGCTCCGGCGCCATCGCGACCGCGGTCGCCGTGACCTCGGCAGCGCTGGGCCGGGTCGGCCAGTTGGCGTACGTGGCCAGCGAGTTCTTCCAATAGCTGCTGACGCCGGCGCCCACGCTGCTCCAGCGTGCCGCGACATTGCCGCACTGGTTCTGCAGATCCTCGTCGGCGGTCTTTCCGCACAGGGCACTGACCTGCTCGGCGATGTCCCTGAGGGTCGCCTGCTGGCCGCTCGAAAGATCGTGGCGATTGGCGAAACCACGCAGGACCTCGATCTGGAAGTCGAGCTTCTTGGTGAACGTGCTGCCGGCCCGGCTGATTTCGTCGAAGACGGCGTTCGCGTCGCGGACGAACTCGGCATCCTGGGCGTCCAGGTGCTTCTGGTAGTCGCTCCAGGCCTGCCAGCCCGCCAGCACGCTGGTGAGGACCGCGCCGGCGCCGAGCGAGGTACCGATGGTGGCCGCCAGCCGCCGCGGCGCCTTCGGCGCATCGCCGGCTTGCGGGCCGGGCGTCGGCGCGGGCATCGGCGCCACGTCCGCCTGCCATGCCCAGCTTGTCGCCGCATCGAGCACGGACGCGTCGATCAACCCGCCCAGCGAGAGGCCCAGGGCGCAGTAGGCCTCCCACTCCTCCTCGCTGAAGAACTGGTTGAGGGTGCTCTGCTGGGGAAAGTCCGGATGCCGCCCGCCGTAGCCGGCGATGTCCAGGTCCAGGTCGGACACCACGCGCGGCTTCACCACCAGCAGCGCACCGCGGAGTCCTTCCGCGTAGGTGATCCGGGCCAGCGACAGGCAGGCCTGCCCGTCGTCCGTGGCCATCGACGCCGGGGTCGCGAAGCGCGCCGCCAGCGGCCCGGCCACCGCGGCCAGGCTGGCCGGATCGACGAACTCGATCAGCGCGCCATGGTCGATCCGCGCCTTGCGCACCAGGTTCTCCACGTCGCCGAAGCGGTACTGCGGGTCGGCGCCGCAGTCGGCCAGCACGATCAGCGGCAGGCGGCGCTTGAGTAGCGCATAGACCCCGGTGTTGTCGAAGTGGCCACCGTCGGAGAGATACCAGTACGGCGCATTCAGGCCCGGGAAGCGCGCGAACATCTCCTGCAGCATGGACACGTACTTGGCCAGGCCGACGCGGGACCTCGCCGCGTTCGCGAGCAGCGAGCGCTGCCAGTAGCCGAGGCGGAAGCCGCTGAGGAAGGTCATCGCGGCGACGCCGGGCCTGGTGAACGAGCCCATGCCCGAACCCACTGCGGCGCCGGAGATCGCCACCCACTCGGCCAGCGTGGTGCCTTCCAGCGTCGACGGCGAAGACACGTCCGGCAGCTGTGTGCCGGTCTCCACGCCCAGCGGTCCGACGGTGAGGCTGACGCCCTTGCGGTCGGCGTTGTACATGCCGGTGCGGTCGTCGGTGGTCTGGTTGATGCAGCAATTGATCAGGTGCACCGGGCCGCCTGCGGCGTGCGGGCGGTAGTCGCCCAATGCGACGTCATCGCCGGGCAGCAGGTCGGTCACGCGCTGGGTCGCCGCGCTCAGCGCGCGGCTGGTCTCCACCAGCGGGCTCGCGGGGAAGCGGCCGGCCGCATCGCCTTCGGCGGCGGCGACGTTGCCCACCGACAGGTAGGTGCGCGCGAGCCGCGAACGGTAGAAATAGTGCAGCGACGAACGGTTCAGTTGCTGCAGCTGGTTACCGGTCAGCAGCAGGAACAGCAGGCCGGCCACGACCACCACCGGCAGGTAGAGGTAGGCCGAGGGCAGGCCCATCAGCGAGGTGTCGTCGTTGGGCAGCAGGATCATCTGGAACACGCCCAGCCAGAACACCGTCACCAGCAGCACCAGCGCCATGCCGATCAGGTTGCCCAGCGTCTCCAGCGGCAGGCCGGTGGCGGCGATCCGGTCCTTCGACGACAGCAGCGGGGCGATCGCCCGGGCAATGATCACCAGCAGCGAGGTCCAGCCCACCCCCCACGGCAGCGCGAACTGCCACTCCCCGTGCAGCACCGCCAGGAACACGTCGCGCAGCAGCCAGCCTTCCGTGTCCAGCCCGCCGAGCAGCAGGAATATCCCCGCCGCACCGAACGACACCGCCAGCGCCTTGGTGTACACGACGCGGCTCTCCTCCTGGCTGCGGCGACGGTTGCTGACCGTCGCGAACAACCAGCCGACCACCACCGGCAGGATCACCAGCGCCACGCCGCGCACCACCCACAGCAGGGCGCCATCGAGCGGCGTCGACGAGGGAAAGCCCAGCCAGGCGAGGTAACCGCCGAGCACGGTGGCCAGCAGGGCGACGGCGAAGCCACCGCCGGGGCCCATCCCCAGCATCCAGTAGCCGTAGCTGGCCGCCAGCGCCGCCGCCGCCGGCAGCGGCAGCAGCCACCACCACAGGGTGACGCCGACCAGCGGCACCGAACTGGGCCCCAGCACCCAGGAATAGGCGGCGTGCGGCAGCACCACCGCACAGGCCAGGAACATCGACACCACCATCACCTCGAACTGGGTGGCGACGAAGCTGCGGCACTGGCCGGCGAAGGCCTGCAGGATGTCCTTGCCGCCGGAAGGCAGCAGGAAGCGCCCGTTGTTGCGCAGCCACCACAGCAGCAGCGAACGGTCGTCGGCAAGGCCGGCCTCGACGTCGCGGGCCGTGCCCGATCCCCGGTGGAACAGCCGGCCGAACATCGCGCCGATGTAGCCGCCACCGGACACGGTCGAGAGGTAGTCGAAGCGATGCAGCACGCCGCGCTTGGCCAGCGCTCGCAGCAGGCCGAGGCAGAAGGTGGCGCTGCGGATGCCACCACCGGACAGCGCCAGCCCGATCACCGGCGCATCCGCTGCCAGCAGCGGCTTGCCGTCGGCGTCGGTCAGTGCCGCGCGGCGTTCCGCCACGGCGTCACGGTCGCGGCTGGCGCCGGCCGGCAGTGTCTGTTCGATGCCCATACGACGCGTCCCCCGTCAGGCGGCACGGCGCCCCCGCGCGCGCGCCGCGATCCCGCACCACCCGGACGGGCAACATCCCCATGTCGGCCGTCCATCCCTGTCGCCACCGATGGTCGTGCGCTGGCAACCGGTTCGAGGGTCCACCCCCCAACCCTATTGCCCAGACAGCCCCCCGGCTTGAGCGCTCTCTGTACTCCTAGGGGCACGGACGCGCAAGGACATGCGGTGATGGGGTCCGCGGCCGGCGGGGGCTCCGCTTCAGGTCGGGGATGATCAGCGGCAAATGCTACCCAAGCGAACGAAAGTCGACTCTGACTCCTGTTTTCGCGCAAGTCTGTCGCGGAGTTGGATGGGGATTAATTACCTCCGTCCCCTTTTATCTCACGAGTTAGATAAGTCAATCTGACCCGTTCTTTGATCGGTAGTCTCTTACGCAATTGTTAGGCATCACCCCGGCCTCCGGAGAATCTTTCCGCCACAATACAAAATCCCGTGGCAATCAGAGCGTCTCGGGCTGCAATCGCGGCGTGTTTGAGTTCACTAGCGGGAGAGTTGTTCTTAGGCGTCCAAATCCACTGATCATTTACAAGCTCGCGCTCATGCAAAGGGCAGATCGATGCAAACGCCGACTCAGCAATACTTAGAGCGTTTTGATCATGGGAAGAAAAAGTTATGATAACATCTCTGTCATCATCATACACATAGATACTTGCGTCATGAGCATGCGGATTTAGTCTGACCGTCTCGGGCATGGCAAGCTTTACCCAAGCCAGTGATTCTATGTCCCTGTAGAATACTGAGTCGTCGGGTGACCAGCCCGATCTAATTGCCAAATCTGCAGCAGCTGAAATACTTAGGCATGTGAAGAATCC
The DNA here is from genome assembly GCF_001641285.1 of Dyella thiooxydans. NCBI lineage: Bacteria > Pseudomonadati > Pseudomonadota > Gammaproteobacteria > Lysobacterales > Rhodanobacteraceae > Dyella > Dyella thiooxydans. Next base: position 3,227,742 of record NZ_CP014841.1, on the reverse strand, counting down.
GGCCTCGACGGGATGGTTGTCTCTAACAAGTGACTCTGTCACCAATCCAATGGCGAGCCCCGCTTCGTCTATCACAGGGCCACCGCTGAACCCCCCCCTAGAAGTGGCCGAGATAACGTATGTAAGGTAACTACTACCTCTAACCCTGACCAGTGCATTGATCTTCCCATCAACTGCGACTTGAAAAGGATGCGTTGTCAAAGGTATTGGTGGATAGCCAATGCAAATTACGGGAGAAAGGAGACGGATATCTTCAGACTGATAAATATCATGGATTGAGTCCATCTTAATCGCTGGAATATCCTCCGCTGCGTCCACGCGAATGACAGCAACGTCGATATCCCCATCTGCTAGCCACGGTCCCCCGATAACCTTAAGCGTGCGTGGCCTGATCTGCTCGTTCAAATGATTGTCGTGATAACAGGTATTAGCGATTAGCGGCTGCGTAATACTTACCTCTTGGACTCGGTTGCCGTCTAAGACATGCTTGGCTGTGACGAAGTAGCCGTCACCGATATGAAAAGCCGTTCCAATAGATTCGTCGCCATCACTCGTCTCAACTGCGACGTATGCGATAGCGCTTTTGGCTTTTAGGTAGACGTTGCGCATCATGCCCCCAATGCTCAATGCTTAAATTCAATGAACCACGTTTACGACACCAATGTTTGTGCGTTTTGTACAACTATGGTGTCGGTAGGCGTGTACTGACTTTAGCGATCAGCCAAGTCGTGGCAACCAGCGGAAAAAAAGGGGCCAGGTTCGCCTTTGGCAGCTAGATAAGGCGGCCCGATCCAGGCTTTCTCCAACGACAACTGCTTACTGCTGTAGTGACAGATCAGCCGTGATCAAAAGAGGTGCGGAGCACCGGCCCGGCACCTTCGGTATAGCTGCCGTCGTCGGCGAGCGCATCGGCGGTGGCCATGTTGGGTTTGTCGACCCACGGCGCCGGCGTGTACGGGCCGGGCACATAGGTTCGCCACACGCGGTCGACCCGGGGAGCACCCACCTCGTTGAGGGTGTAGACGATCGGCACGTGCACGGTCCAGCTGTCCTGGCTGGCGAGCCGACCGGTGGTCGGCACACGGTAGGTCCAGCGGCGGGCGGCATCGAGTGAGGCCTGTGCCATCAGCTTGCGATATTTCCGCAGCACGCCGTCCGGCCCGGTGTTTTCCAGGTTGACCTGCTCGGCCACCGCGTCGCTTACGTGGCCCTCGCGATCGATGTGCAGCGCCAGGTAGACCGATCCCTGCACGCGGGCCTTGATGGCGGCCATCGGATAGCGCGGACGGATCGTCTGCTGGTTCTCGCTGTACAGGCTGTCGGGCGTGTCCGCGTTATCGCCGCCAAACGTGGCGCCCTTGACGCGTGCGGTGAAGTTGCCGTCCGCGTTTTTGGTGAGGATCACCCGCACGTGCATGCTCGCCTTGGCGATGACGGGCACGCCATCGCGCAGTACCGGATCAAAGTGCCACGTCAGCGCCACCTTGCGCACCAGATCGGCGATGGGCTGGCCGTATTTTTCCGGGTGCTCCACGGTGGCGAGCTGCACTGCCCCGTCCTTGGCCAGCACGATGGAGCCGTCGACCACGGCCGAGGTTTCCAGATTCTTGCTGGGACCCGCATGGGCGGCTGCCGCGACGAGGGCGAGCAGCGCTGCACACATGAGCTTCTTCATCGGCGCCTTCCTTGGTGAATGGGTGGTGTTCGCGCGGGCGAGGCGGTCCCCAGCCCTGGCTTCGCCGCAATGTCGAGCGAAGCACCTGGGCTGTCAACAATGGTCGGGACGGCTCTCCTGACGGCACCCACCCGTTCCGACGCCCTCCCTGCGAGACGTCTCATGCGGTGAGACCCGCCACCGCTCTACTGCGACGCCCGCCCTTCCACGAGCCACGCCATGAACGCCCTGATCGATCCGGCCCACCGCGCCGACGAGGCTGCTGCCGATGAACGGGTGCTGCGCGGCCCGGCTGACGGCGGCGCGCTGGCGGCGCGACTGGCCAAGCGTTACGCCGGCCGAGTGACCGGCTCGTTCGTGGTGCCGGGGCGCGAAGGCGCGTACGAACCGCTGCCGGACGACCTGCCACCGGCGCTGGCCGATGCGCTGCGGGCGCGCGGTATCACCCAGCTCTACAAGCACCAGGGCGAGGCGTGGGCGGCGGCGCAGGCGGGGGCGCATGTGGCGGTGGTGACGCCGACCGCTTCGGGCAAGTCGCTGTGCTACACGCTGCCGGTGATCGCGGCGGCGATGCAGTCCAACGCCAAGGCGCTGTACCTGTTTCCCACCAAGGCGCTGGCGCAGGATCAGGTGGCCGAGCTGCTGGAGCTCAACCGCGCCGGCGAGCTGGGGGTGAAGGCATTCACCTTCGACGGCGACACGCCGGGCGATGCGCGGCAGGCGATCCGCCTGCACGGCGACATCGTGGTGAGCAATCCGGACATGCTGCACCAGGCGATCCTGCCGCATCACACGAAGTGGGCGCAGTTCTTCGAGAACCTGCGCTACGTGGTGATCGACGAGGTGCACAGCTACCGCGGCGTGTTCGGTTCGCACGTGGCCAACGTGATCCGCCGGCTCAAGCGCATCTGCGCGTTCTATGGCGTGCGCCCGCAGTTCATCCTGTGCTCGGCGACCATCGGCAATCCGCAGCAGCACGCCGAGGCGCTGATCGAGGCGCCGGTGCATGCGATCACCGAATCGGGCGCACCCTCGGGCGACCGCCACGTGCTGCTGTGGAACCCGCCGGTGGTGAATCCCGATCTCGGCCTGCGCGCCTCGGCGCGATCGCAGAGCAACCGCATCGCGCGGCTGGCGATCAAGGCGGGGCTGAAGACCCTGGTGTTCGCGCAGAGCCGCAGCATGGTCGAGGTGCTCACCAAGTACCTCAAGGACGTGTTCGACCACGACCCGCGCAAGCCGCCGCGCATCCGCGCCTACCGCGGCGGTTACCTGCCGACCGAGCGGCGCGAGGCCGAGCGGGCGATGCGCGCGGGCCACGTGGACGGCATCGTCAGCACCTCGGCGCTGGAGCTAGGCGTGGACATCGGCGCGCTGGATGCGGTGGTGCTCAACGGTTACCCCGGTTCGGTGGCGGCGACCTGGCAGCGCTTCGGCCGCGCCGGCCGGCGGCAGCAGGCAGCACTGGGCGTGCTGGTGGCCAGCTCCGATCCGTTGGACCAGTACCTGGTGCGCCATCCGGAGTTCTTCGAGGGCGCGCCGCCGGAGCACGCACGCATCGCGCCGGACCAGCCGCTGATCCTGCTCGATCACATCCGCTGCGCCGCGTTCGAGCTGCCGTTCGTCGGCCACAAGGTGTTCGGCAACGAGGTCGCCACGCCGTGGCTGGAGGTGCTGGGCGAGGAAGGCGTGCTGCATCGCGAAGGCGAGCGCTGGGAATGGATCGCCGACAGCTACCCGGCCAACGCGGTGTCGCTGCGCGCGGTGGCCGACGGCAATTTCGTGGTGGTGGACCGCACCGGCGGGCGCCAGACCATCCTCGCCGAAGTGGACTACTCCGCCGCCGCGCTGACCCTGTACGAAGGCGCGATCCACCTGATCCAGGCCACGCCCTACCAGGTGGAGCGGCTGGACTGGGAAGGGCGCAAGGCCTACGTCACGCGCACCCACGTCGACTACTACACCGACGCGATCGACTACACCAAGCTCAAGGTGCTGGACGCCTTCGGCAGCGCGCCGGCCGGCCGCGGCCAGGCGCACCACGGCGAGGTGCACGTGGTGCGCCGCGTGGCCGGCTACAAGAAGATCCGCTACTACACGCACGAGAATATCGGCTACGGCCCGGTGAACCTGCCCGACCAGGAGCTGCACACCACCGCGGTGTGGTGGCAGCTGGACCAGCGCACGCTGCAGCAGGCCTTCGACGAACGGCAGCAGGCGCTGGACGGTTTCCTCGGCGCCGCCTACGCGCTGCACATCGTCGCCACCGTGGCGGTGATGGCCGAATCGCGCGACCTGCAGAAGGCGGTGGGCAGCGGCGACGGCGCGTGGTTCGTCAGCAGCGATGCCAGCGGCCGCGGTCAGCTGCGCGGTGCCGACGGCCAGCCCACCGCGTTGGAACCCGATGCGCCATTCACGCCCACGGTCTATCTGTATGACGCCTTCCCCGGCGGCGTGGGGCTGAGTGCCCCGCTGTTCGAGCGGCGCGAGGATCTGCTCGCCCAGGCGCGTTCGCTGCTTGAGCGCTGCGACTGCCACTACGGCTGCCCGGCCTGCGTCGGTCCGGTACTGGCGGTGGACGAGGCCGCCGAGCGTGCACCCAAGGCCTTGGCCGAGCGCGTGCTTTCCCTGCTGGCCAGCCTGTGAGCGCGCTGCGCGATCGCCTGCGCGGCCTGCGCGCGCAGGCCGGCCAGGCCGTGGCGGCACCGGCGCCAGTGCCCGCGCCGCGCAAGACCACCACCGAGGACCTGCGCTGGCTGCTCGGCGTGCGCGCCCGCTCGCACGCGCGACCGAGCACGCCCTTCCCCGCACGCGACCGCGAGCTGTTCGGCGAGGAGATCGCCCCCGGCCTGCGCTACACCGAGGAACACGTCGACTGGCCCGGCCCGCCCGCGTCCATCGACACCCGCTTCGCCCGGCGCGAGGACCACATCGACCCGGCGCGCCTGCTGCACTTCGACACCGAGACCACCGGGCTGGCCGGCGGCACCGGCACGCGCGCCTTCATGATCGGTGCCGCGGATTGGCAGAACGGCCGGCTGCGGCTGCGCCAGCTCACCATCACCACGATGGCCGCCGAGCCGGCGATGCTGCGCTCCTTCGCCGGCTGGCTCGACCCGCAGCGCGTGCTCGTGAGCTACAACGGCAAGTGCTACGACGCGCCATTGCTGGCCACGCGCTACCGCCTCGCGCGGCTGGCCAATCCGCTGGCCGGGCTCGATCACCTGGACCTGCTGCATCCGGTGCGTCGGCACTGGAAGGGCCATTGGGAGAACTGCCGCCTCGCCACCGCCGAACGCCAGCTGCTCGGCGTGCTGCGCGAGGACGACCTGCCCGGGTCCGAGGCCCCGGCCGCCTGGCTCACCTACCTGCGTGGCGGGCCAGCGACCAACCTGCGCCGGGTCGCCGCGCACAACGCGCAGGACCTGAAGAGCCTGGCCGGGGTGCTGTTGCGGCTGTCGGCACTGGGCGGGGCGGGCGCGGACAGGCCAAGCTAGGCAGGCCGTCGGGGCCTGCATTAGGCTCGGCGCTTGCCCGTGCAGTACCCGCAGGTTGCGAACATCATGAACGCCACGCCCATGAGCTCTTCCCGCGCGTCGCTCCGCACCCCGGCCGGGGCGGCTGCATGAACCGGCGCGGCACGCCCCCCGACCCGCGCAAGCGCATGCAGATGGCCGACCTGGCCCGGCTGGCCGGGGTCTCGGCCTCCACCGTGTCGCGCGCGCTGGCCGGCAGCCCGCTGATCAGCGAAGACACCCGCGAGCGTATCCAGACCCTGGCGCGCCAGTTCAACTACACCGTCAACAGCGTCGCCACTGACCTGCGCTCCGGCGTCAAGCGCACCATCGCCGTGGTGGTGCCGTACGAACCGGGCACGCGACAGAGCTTCGCCGACCCGTTCCTGCACGGGATGATCGGCGCGCTGGCCGATGCCCTCACCGAACGCGGCTACGAGATGCTGCTGTCGCGCATCGACGCCGAGCGACTGGACGCCGCCGCCTCGCTGGTGGACGGCGGACGCGCCGCAGGGTTGATCCTGATCGGCCAGTGGCGCCACCACGACCAGCTCAACGCAATGGCCGAGCGCGGCCTGCCGCTGGTGGTCTGGGGTGCCAAGCTGCCGCGCCAGCACTACTGCACGGTAGGCGGCGACAACGTGCAGGGTGGCCGGCTGGTGGCCGAACACCTGATCGCGCAGCGCCGGCAACGGCTGGTGTTCCTCGGCGATACCGGCCTGCCCGAGGTGGCCCAGCGCTTTCGTGGCTTCACCGCGGCGCTCAAGGAGCACGGCGTGGAACTCCGGCTGCGCGCCAACGTGCCGTTCCTGGTCGAGAGCGGGCGGCAGACCATGGCCGCCCTGCTCGACGAACAGGCCGACATCGACGGCGTGTTCGCCAGCAGCGACCTGCTGGCAATGGCCGCGATCGGCGCGCTGCGCGAGCGCGGCCGCCGCGTACCCGAGGACGTGGCGGTGGTCGGCTACGACGACGTCGAGCTGGCCCGGCACTTCAATCCCCCGCTCACCACGGTCAGCCAGCCGATCCACGAAGGCGGTGCCGCCATGGTGGAGCAGCTGCTGGCGCAGCTTGCGGGCGAGTCGGTGACTCGCGCCCGGGTGCTGGATACCCGCCTGGTGGAGCGCGAAAGCAGCCGCGCCGCCGGTTCGCCCGCCCACGGTTGATCGTGCAGCGCAGCACGAAGTCGTCTCTTGCGGGTCTTAGTGCAAACGATTGCAGAGAAGGCGGAGGCCGCATGGCCCGGCGACTTTCTTCGGCTGATGGGAGCTGCTAAAAACGTTTTCATGCAAGGCGCGGGAACCCTGCTGCAACGCGCATTGCAATCGATTGCACTGAGGCCGACGATGGATCCGCAAACGATCCGGAGGTCGGCCCGCCCGGGGTATCGAGGGGACGAGGCGCGGCTTCTTTCACCGCATGGGGAGAGAACGATGAACAAGCACGCTGTCCGCAAGCACGCGCTCGCCGTCGCCGTGGCGCTGGCCCTGCTGCCGGCCCTGGCGATGGGCCAGGATGCCGCGGGTGACGCCCGGCCGGGCAAGGGCGACACATCCACCGCCAAGGCCGAGAAGAAGGCGGTCAACCTCGACCAGATGGTGGTCACCGCCTCGCCGGGCGCGCTGAGCAAGATGAGCTCGAGCATCTCGGTGAGCTCGCTGGAGGCCGACCAGCTGGCCGACAGCGGCGCGCAGAGCGCCTCGGACATCCTGCGCGACGTGCCCGGCATCCGCGCCGAGTCGTCCGGCGGCGAGGGCAACGCCAACATCTCGGTGCGCGGCCTGCCGGTGGCCTCCGGCGGCGGCAAGTTCGTGCAGTTCCAGGTGGACGGCATGCCGGTGCTGGAGTTTGGCGACATCGCCTTCGCCACGCCGGACACCTTCCTGCGCCCGGACTTCAACATCGACCACGTCGAGGTGGTGCGCGGCGGCTCCTCGTCGGTGTTCGCCAGCAACGCGCCCGGCGCGGTGTTCAACTTCATCACCAAGACCGGCCAGGAAAAGGGCGGCGACATCGGCCTCACCACCGGCCTGAACTACGACAGCAAGCGGCTGGACTTCGACTACGGCCAGCCGGTGAGCGACAGCACCCGCTTCCACTTCGGCGGCTTCCTGCGCAGCGGCGAGGGCCCGAAGAGCGTGGACTACACCGCGCAGTCCGGCGGCCAGCTGATGGCCAACGTCACCCACGACATCGACGGTGGCTTCCTGCGTCTGAGCGCGCAACTGCTGGACGACAAGGCACCGGTGTACCTGCCGGTGCCGGTGTCGATCACCGGCAGCAACGGCAACCCGACGGTGCGCTCGCTGCCGGGCTTCAACCTGCGCGACGGCGCGCTGCAGTCGCCGTACTTCCTGCGCGACCTGGCGATCGACGCGAACGGCAACCGCAAGGTCACCGACCTGTCCGATGGCTACCACTCCAAGGTCCGCGCGTTCGGCGGCGAGGGCAAGTTCGACCTCGGCGACCAGTGGACCCTGCACGAGCAGTTCCGCATCGCTTCCAACAGCGGCGACTTCGTCGGCCCCTACCCGGCCGAAGTGAACACCGCCAGCGCGCTGGCGCAGGAGATCGGCGGCGCCGGCGCCACCCTGGCCTACGCCACCGGCCCCAACGCCGGCCAGCCGGTGGCCGCCGGCGCGGTGGGCGGCAACGGCCTGGCCACGCGGGTGCACCTGTTCAACGTGACGCTGCCGAACATGGACAACGCCACCAACGACATCAAGCTCAAGCGCGACTTCCAGCTCGACAGCGGCCCGCTGTCGCTGCTGCTGGGCTACTACCACTCGCGCCAGGACATCGTGCAGGACTGGCACTGGAACACCTACCTGGAAACCGTGCAGGGCAAGGACGCGAGCCTGCTCGACGTCTACGACGCCAACGGCAACAAGCTCACCCAGAACGGGCTGGTCGCCTACGGCACGCCGTACTGGGGCAACTGCTGCGTACGCTCGTACGACGCGCACTACGACACCGACGCGCCGTACGTCTCGCTATCGTGGCAGCCGGGCGCCTGGCAGATCGACGCGGGCCTGCGCTACGACCGCATGCGGGCGCGTGGCAGCTACGCCGGCGCCAGCGGCGTGACCCCGATCGACGTGAACAACGACGGCACCCTGCAGGTGCCTGAGCAGACCGTGCCGGTGGTGGACAACAACGCCGCCAAGCCGATCCGCTACACCAAGAGCCACCTGGAATACTCGTTCGGCGCGAACTACCTGCTCACCGACGAACTGGCCCTGTTCGGCCGCGCCAGCCGCGGCGCGCGCTTCAACGCCGACCGCCTGCTGTTCGGCGGCGGCCTGCTCGACAACGGCACCGCGCCCGACGGCGTGGCGGTGAACGTGGTCAAGCAGTACGAGGGCGGCGTGAAGTGGAACACCCGCCACACCAGCCTGTTCGTCACCGCGTTCTATGCCACCACGCAGGAGCAGAACCAGGACGTCACCTCGCAGACGCAGTCGCTGATCAGCCGCAACTACAAGGCGCACGGCCTGGAGGTGGAAGGCTCGGTCGACTACGGCAGCTTCAGCGTGCGCGGCGGCGTCACCTGGACCCACTCGCGCATCACCAGGGACGCGATCACCCCGGCCAACGTCGGCAACGTGCCGCAGCGCCAGGCCACCTGGGTGTACCAGCTGGCGCCGACCTGGCACGTGGGCGACTTCGACCTCGGCGCCACCGTGCTGGGCACCACCAAGTCGTACGCGACCAACCCGAACGGGCTGGTGATGCCGGGCTACACCCAGGTGAACGCGTTCGCCCGCTACAACGTCAACGACCGCAACGCGATCACGCTGCAGGCCGACAACCTGTTCAACGCCACCGGCCTGACCGAGATCGACCAGAGCCCTGGCAGCGTCACCGCGAACGGCCTGAACACCGCGCGCTCGATCCTCGGCCGCACCATCTACGCCAGCTGGCACTACCGCCTGTGACCTTGAACGAAGCCGACTCCCCCGCGGCCGGGCCGTCGCGATCCGCCTGGATCGCGACGGCCCGCGGCCGTTTCCTCGAAGCCATGTCCGCCGACCGCCAGGCCGAGGGGGCGCAGCGATTCGACCGCGCCGGCGAGGCACTGGTCGACCGCCTCGCCTCGCTCTATGGCGAGCGCGGGGATTTCGCCGAGTGGCTCGGCGACTTGTGCCAGGCGCTGGGTACGCTCGCGGTGGCGCGGCCGCACGACCTGGCCGCGCTGGACCGCCAGCGCGAGTCGCGGCCGGACTGGTTCATCGAGCAGCGCATGCTGGGCTACTCGGCCTACGTGGACCGCTTCGGCGGCACGCTGGCCGGCGTCGCCGGGCGGATTCCCCATCTGGCCCGGCTCGGCGTGGACTACCTGCACCTGCTGCCGTTCCTGCGCGCGCGCAGCGGCGACAGCGACGGCGGCTTCGCCGTGGCCAGCTTCGACGAGGTGGAGCCGGCCTACGGCAGCATGGCCGACCTGGAGGCGCTCACCGCGCAGCTGCGCGAGGCCGGCATCAGCCTGTGCTCGGACCTGGTGCTCAACCATGTCGCCGACGACCACGCCTGGGCCCGCGCGGCGATGGCCGGCGATGCGGACAAGCGGGCGTTCTTCCACGTGTTCGCCGACCGCGCGCGGGCGGACGCCTACGAGGCCACGCTGGGTGAGGTGTTCCCGCAGGCCGCGCCGGGCAACTTCACCCACGTGCCGGCGATGGGTGGCTGGGTGTGGACCACGTTCTATCCGTTCCAGTGGGACCTCAACTACGCGCACCCGCCGGTGTTCGCCGAGATGGCGCAGGCGATGCTGCGGCTGGCCAACCGCGGCGTGGAGGTGTTCCGGCTCGATTCGGCGCCGTTCCTGTGGAAGCGGCCCGGTACGAACTGCCTCAATCAGCCCGAGGTGCACGTGGTGCTGGCCGCCCTGCGCGCCTGCGCCACGCTGGTGGCGCCGGGCGTGCTGCTGAAGGCCGAGGCGATCGTCCCGGTCGAGCAGGTGATGCCGTATTTCGGCGAGGGCGACCGACGCGGTCAGGAGTGCCAGCTCGCCTATCACAGCGGGCTGATGGCCAGCGCGTGGGCGGCCCTGGCCGAAGGCGACGCGGCGCTGCCGCGGCAGCTGCTGGCCCGCACGCCGGCGACCCCGCCGGGCACCGGCTGGATCACCTACGTACGCTGCCACGACGACATCGTGTGGAACGTGCTGCGCCCGCTGGTGGAATCGGCGGGCGGGGATTTCCATCAGCGGATCGGCCGCGCAGCGGCGTTCCTCGAGGGCCGGGTGCCGGGCAGCTTCGCCCGTGGCGCGGCGTTCCAGGCTGGCGACGACGACGCGATCCACGGCAGCAACGGCATGGCCGCGGCGCTGGTCGGCTTGCCGGACGATCCGCACGTGGCACCGGACCCGGCGGCCGTGCGCCGCTTCGTGCTGATGCACGCGCTGGCCCTGTGGGTCGGCGCGGTGCCGCTGCTGTACATGGGCGACGAACTGGGCCAGGGCAACAACGCCGACCCGGCCGACCGCGGGCGCATCGCCGCGGACGGTCGCTGGCTGCAGCGGCCGCACCTGTCGGCCGCGGCGATGGCGGCGCTGGAGCAGCAGCGCGGCGTGCCCGCCACCACCTTCGCGGCGCTGCGGGCGCTGGTCGCGGCGCGGCGACGGCCCGGCTTCCCGGCGCGCGAAGCGGTGCAGGTGGTCGATGCCGGTCACCCCGGCCTGCTCGCGCTGCGGCGCGGACCGGGCGCGCTGGCGCTGTTCCACTTCGGCCGCGAGCCGGTGGCGGTGGACCTGGCGGCGCTCGGCCTGCCGGCAGATGCGCGCGGCGCGATCTCCAGCGGCGTGGAGGACACCGGCCGCCTGCGCACGCTGGCGCCGTGGGCCACGCTGTGGATCATTCCGGAACGGGAGCCGGGCGATGCGTGAACCCTCGCGGCCGCTGGTATTCGGCGAGGCGCTGGTGGACGCCTTCGCCGACGGCGTGGTGCCCGGCGGCGCACCGTTCAACGTGGCCTGCCACCTGGCGGCGCTGGGTTGTCTGCCACGGCTGGTGACGCGGCTTGGCCGCGATCCGGCGGGCGACGCGCTGCGCGCCGCCGCCGCGCGCTTCGGGCTGTCGCTGGACGATGCGCGGGCGGATGCGGAGACCGCACGCGTGCTCGTCCACGAGCAGCCGCAAGGGCACGCGTTCGAGATTCCCGACGCGCAGGCGTTCGACCGCATCGACGCGGCCGACGCGGTGGCGGTCGCGCAGCGCGTAGGGCCCGGCGCCTGGTTGTACTTCGGCACGCTGGCGCTGCGTGCCGGCCCGTCGCGCCAGGCGCTGGCGGCGATCCGCACGACGCTGTCGCACCGCGCCTACGTCGACCTCAACTGGCGCGAGGCAGGGCCTGCGCCGTCGGTGATCCTCGATCTGCTGCGCGACATCCGCGTGCTCAAGCTCAGCGACGACGAACTGGGGCGGCTGCTCGGCTGGCTCGATCTCGATGGCCCCGCCGAAGTGCCCGTGCCGGGCGACCGCGACGCCGGTATCGCCGCGCTGTGCGAGCGCACCGGCGCGCGCACGCTGCTGGTGACCCACGGTGGCGAGGGTGCCGTCGCCTGGGACGCCGGAGGGCATTGCACGGCCCGCGCGCCGGCACCGCCGCTGGCGCGGATCGTCGACACCGTCGGCGCCGGCGACGCTTTCAGCGGCATGATGCTGGCCGGGCTGGCGCAGGGCGAGGCCGCCGAGGCGGTGCTGGAGCGGGCGGTGGCCTTCGCCAGCGCCAGCTGCGGCTGGCGCGGCGCGCTGCCGGCCGATCCGGCCGTGTACGCTCGCTGGCGCAGGCCGGCCCATCATGCCGACTCCGGGGAAGCCACCGCATGACGATGCACAAGCCACGCCTCGCGTTCTGGCAGATCGTCAACATGAACGTCGGGTTCTTCGGCATCCAGTTCAGCTTCGGGCTGCAGCAGAGCAACATGAGCCCGATCTACAAGTACCTGGGCGCGAACGACGCCACCCTGCCCTACCTGTGGCTGGCCGGGCCGATCACCGGCCTGCTGGTGCAGCCGCTGATCGGCGCGATGAGCGACCGCACCGACAGCCGCTTCGGCCGGCGCACGCCGTACTTCCTGATCGGCGCGCTGATCTGCAGCCTGTGCCTGCTGGCGATGCCGTTCAGTCCGGCGCTGTGGGTGGCGGCCAGCCTGCTGTGGATCCTTGACGCGGCCAACAACGTGACGATGGAGCCGTACCGCGCCTTCGTCAGCGACCGCCTCGACGCCTCCCAGCACAGCGCCGGCTTCCTCACCCAGAGCGCGTTCACCGGGCTGTCGCAGACGCTGGCCTACCTCACCCCGTCGCTGCTGGTGTTCGCCGGGCTCGACCTGACCGCCACCAACGCGCACGGCATCCCGTATGCGGTGGTGACCGCGTTCGTGATCGGCGCGGTGTTCTCGATCGGTTCGGTCGGCTGGTCGGCGTGGACCACGCCGGAGCTGCCGCTGGACGCGGCCGAGCGCGCCGCCCTGCGCGCACGGCCGCGCTCGCTGCGCGCCACGCTGGCGGAGATCGTCGACGCGGTCCGGCAGATGCCGCCGACCATGCGCCAGCTCGCGGTGATGATGCTGTGCCAGTGGTACGCGATGTTCTGCTACTGGGAATACATCACGCTGTCGCTGGCGCGCACGCTCTACGGCAGCACCGACGCCGGCTCGGCCGGCTTCGGCGAGGCGGTGCTGGTCACCGGGCGCATCGGCGGCTTCTACAACGCGGTGGCGTTCGTCGCGGCGCTGGCGATGCTGCCGCTGGCGCGACGGATGGGCGCGCCGGTGCTGCACGCGATCTGCCTCACCCTCGGCGGCCTCGGCCTGCTGGCGCTGCCGCTGATCCACGATCCGTGGTGGCTGCTGCTGCCGATGCTCGGCCTGGGCCTGACCTGGGCCAGCCTGATGGGCAACCCCTACGCGATGCTCGCCGGCTGCATCCCGCCGGAGCGCGCCGGCGTGTACATGGGCATCTTCAACGGCTTCATCGTGCTGCCGATGCTGATCCAGATCCTCACCGTGCCGCTGCTCTACCACCGCGTGCTGGGCGACAACCCGGAGAACGTGATCCGGCTGGCCGGCATCGGCCTGCTCGCCGCGGCGCTGCTGGCGCTGCGCGTGAAGCGCCCGGCGCACTGACCGGCGTCCGCCCACGAAAAAGGGGAGCCTCGCGGCTCCCCTCCTTCGTCGCATCCGACCGCGGCGGTCAGATCGCGTAGTACATCTGGAACTCCAGCGGGTGGGTGCTGGCGCGGTAGGCGGTGACTTCCTTCATCTTCAGCTCGATATAGGCATCGATGAAGTCGTCGGTGAACACGCCACCAGCCTTGAGGAACTCGCGATCCTTGTCCAGCGCTTCCAGCGCGGCGTCGAGGCTGGAGCACACCTGCGGGATGTTCTTCTCCTCTTCCGGCGGCAGGTCGTACAGGTCCTTGTCCGACGGCGCACCCGGGTCGATCTTGTTCAGGATGCCGTCCAGGCCGGCCATCATCAGCGCGGTGAAGGTGAGGTAGCCGGACTGCAGCGGATCGGGGAAGCGCACCTCGATGCGACGGCCCTTCGGGCTGGACACGTACGGGATGCGGCAGCTGGCCGAACGGTTGCGGGCCGAGTAGGCCAGCATCACCGGCGCCTCGAAGCCCGGCACCAGGCGCTTGTAGCTGTTGGTGCCGGAGTTGGAGAACGCGTTGATCGCCTTGGCGTGCTTGAAGATGCCGCCGATGTACCACAGCGCGGTCTGGCTCAGGCCGCCGTACAGGTCGCCGGCGAACAGGTTGTTGCCGTCCTTCGACAGCGACTGGTGCACGTGCATGCCGCTGCCGTTGTCGCCGACGATCGGCTTGGGCATGAAGGTGACGGTCTTGCCGTTCTGGTGGGCGACGTTCTTGATCACGTACTTCAGGGTGATCAGCTCGTCGGCCTTCTTCACCAGCGTGTTGAACTTCACGCCGATCTCGCACTGGCCGGCGTTGGCCACCTCGTGGTGGTGCACCTCGACCGTCTGGCCAAGCGCCTCGAGCACCTTGCACATGTCGGCGCGCAGGTCGCCCAGCGAGTCGACCGGGCTGACCGGGAAGTAGCCGCCCTTCACGCCCGGACGGTGGCCGGTGTTGCCCTCGTCGTACTTGAAGCGCGAGCTCCAGGAAGCTTCCTCGGACTCGATCTCGTAGAACACGCGGCCCATGTCGTTCTGCCAGCGCACCGAGTCGAAGATGAAGAATTCCGGCTCCGGACCGAAGAACGCCGTGTCGGCCACGCCGGTGGACTTCAGGAACGCCTCGGCGCGCTTGGCGATCGAGCGCGGGTCGCGGCCGTAGGCCTGCATGGTCGAGGGCTCGAGCACGTCGCAGTGGAGCACCAGCTGCGGGTGGCCGCTGAACGGGTCGATGTAGGCGGTGTCGGCATCGGGCATCAGGATCATGTCCGACTCGTTGATGCCCTTCCAGCCCGAGATCGACGAGCCGTCGAACATCTTGCCGTCCTCGAAGGTGCTCTCGTCGATGGCGTGGGCCGGGAAGGTGACGTGGTGCTGCTTGCCCAGCATGTCGACGAAGCGGAAGTCGACGAACTCGACGTCATGCTCCTGGATCAGGTCAAGCACTTTGGCAACGGACATGGAAGAACCTCGGTGGTGGATTGGCAGCAGGGTTTTAGCAAGCGCCATGCCACCCCCGGTACCGGTCGCGCGCCGCGCTGGCATGCGGTTCGCGGGGACGGCGGGGCGAGCTGACGCATCAAACGTGGGCAACGATAACCGGATTTTGCACTAAAAAGGGGCGCGCCCGTTCCACGACGCGGGCGCGCCCAAGGTTCACCCTTCGTAGGCGCTCTCGCCGTGCGAGGTGATGTCCAGACCCTCGCGCTCGGCCTCGGCGGAGACCCGCAGCCCGAAGATCAGCTTCACCACCAGATAGGCGATGACCGAGACCACGCCGCTCCACACCAGGGTCACGCCGACGCCCAGCGCCTGCACGCCGACCTGCTGCAGCATGGTGCTGTTGCCGCTGCCGTAACCGGTGCCGCCGAGCATCGGGGCGCTGAACACCCCGGTGAGCAGGGCGCCGACGATGCCGCCCACGCCGTGCACGCCGAACACGTCCAGCGCGTCGTCGGCACGCAGCAGCTTCTTCAGACCGGTCACGCCCCAGACGCAGGCGAGGCTGGCCGCCGCGCCGATCGCGATCGAGCCCATCGGACCGACCGTGCCGCAGGCCGGCGTGATCGCCACCAGACCGGCCACCGCGCCCGACGCGCCGCCGACCATCGACGGCTTGCCCTTGTGTACCGCCTCGATCAGCAGCCACACCAGCACCGCCGCCGCCGTCGCCACCAGGGTATTGATGAAGGCAAGCGCCGCGCCGGCGTTCGACTCCAGGTTGGAACCGGCGTTGAAGCCGAACCAGCCCACCCACAGGATCGCCGCGCCGACCATGGTGAAGGTCACGTTGTGCGGCTTCATCGACTCACGCCCCAGGCCCAGCCGCGGACCGACGAAGTAGGCGCCGACCAGGCCGGCGATACCGGCATTGATGTGCACCACCGTGCCGCCGGCGAAGTCCAGCGCGCCCTTGGCGAACATGAAGCCGTCCGGGCCGTACCAGACCATGTGCGCGATCGGCAGGTAGGCGAAGGTGAACCACAGCGCGCAGAACACCAGCACCGCGCGGAAACGCATGCGCTCGGCGAACGCACCGACGATCAGCGCGCCGGTGATGCCGGCGAAGGTCGACTGGAACACCACGAACACGTATTCGGGCAAGGCTACGCCCGTGGTGAAGGTGGCGGCCAGGCTGTCCTTGGTGACGCCCTTGAGGAACAGCTTGTCCAGGTTGCCGATGAAGGCGTTGCCGCCGTTGAAGGCCAGCGTGTAGCCGTAGATCACCCACAGCACCACGATCATCGAGAACACCGTCATCACCTGCATCAGGATCGACAGTACGTTCTTCGAGCGCACCAGGCCACCGTAGAACAGGGCCAGGCCCGGCACCGTCATCAGCAGCACCAGCAGGGTGGAAGTGAGCATCCAGGCCACATCGCCCTTGTCGACGGTGGGTGCCGCCTCGGCGGCATGGCTGACCGGCGACACGAGCAGCATGCACAGCACGGCGAACAGAATTGCCCACGCCGGGAGCGCCCGGGCGGAGCGGGAAAGCGCGATCTCTTTCATGGAAGACCTCGTGGAAGCGGAGTCAGAGGGCATCGGCGTCGAGTTCGCCGGTGCGGATGCGGACGACCTGCTCGACCGGGCTGACGAAGATCTTTCCGTCACCCACGTTGCCGGTCCTGGCGGACTGCTGGATCGCCTCCAGCGCGCCGTCGAGCTGCTCGTCGGTGACCACCACGTCCACCTTCAGCTTGGGCAGGAAGTCCACGACGTATTCGGCGCCGCGGTACATCTCGGTATGCCCCTTCTGGCGTCCGAAGCCGCGCACCTCGGTCACCGTGATGCCGCTCACGCCCGCCGCGGCGAGCGCATCGCGCACCTCGTCGAGCCTGTACGGCCGGATGATGCAACTGATCAATTTCATGCCTGTCTCCCCCGCATGGCTTGATTCACGTGGAAGGCGACGACCCCCCGGTCGCCGCCAGGAAGCCGCTCAGAACGACTTGCTGAGCGTGAGCACGCCGGTGGCGCGCCCGACGTAGTGGCCGTAGGCATTGCTGTAGACGCTGCGCGAGGCATTGGTGTCGTAGTAGCCCAGCGACACCGAGTAGCCGTGGTCGAAGGCCTTGGTCACGCCCACCTTCCAGTCGCTGTACGAGGCACCGGAAACGTTCTTCACGTTCTGGTGGCCGGCGTGCAGGTTGAGCGTCCAGCCCGGGCTGACTTCGACGTTGTAGGAAAGGTCGACGTAGCCCGAGTTCTTGCTGTCGGCGAAGCCGAACAGGTTGGTGAGCGCATGCGAATACTTCAGCGTGACGCCCTTGTAGCCCAGCGAGCCGTAGACCTCGGTGGTGTAGGGGCGGGTGAAGCCGCTCGGGTAGCTGCCCGGGTAGTAGTACTCGTACAGGCCGACGTCGTAGCTCCAGTCGCCGGCGAGGCTGCCGCGGAAGCCGGTATAGAAATCCAGCTCCAGGCTGCTGGAGATGTGCGCGGCGTCGGTCGACGCGTCGGACAGCCAGCTGATGTTGCTGCCCCAGGCACCGACGTACCAGCCGCTGGCATGGTCGTATTCGATGCCCGGCTGCACCGCCGGCTTCCAGTTGGTCTGCGACAGGCCGCGGAACAGGTAGTCGTTGACCACCGCCACGCTTCCCGCCACCGAGCTCTGCGGCGCGTCGGCCGCCATCGCCGGCATGGCGACCATCACCGCCATCATTGCCGCCCCCCACATCGACCGCTGCACACTTCGTTTCATCGACCCTCTCCCGTGCCAGAGTGAGCGCCCCGCACACGACGTCTGGACGTCCGTGCATGGAACGCATGACCAGGCCAGCGACGGTCGCCCCGAACAGGGGACGCGACCGCCCGACCGAGTTATCGGTAAGCAAGTAGCTCGCTACAGCGCGAAAGCGCCCTGACCCGTCGGGCCGGCGCAGCGGCCAGCCGGTCCCGTCACCGCGCGGCGCGGCCGGGCGGCTGGATCCAGGGTGTGTGGCGGATCGGCCAGCCGACAGGCGGCGGGCGATGAAGAGGCGGGCTCACGTCCAGCAAGCCGCATGATTCGGCAGGGGTCGGAGGCAACGATGGCGGCGTCGCGGATATCGCGCGCCCGGCCAGGCGAATGTCTCCCCGCTGCCGGCTCCAGCTAATCGCAGGCGCGTGACTTGCGCTGCCTCGCGGTGCAGCCAGAGCCTTGCTGCAGTTTGATCCTGCCTTATGACTTGCTGCATTGCAATAAGGTGACCTGGGCGTTGCTTATCACATTTCGTTACAAGAACGCTGCAACGCCGCACGGAAAATCCACGGATGATCGGTCTCGACGTTGCCCGGCGAACGCCCCGGTTCCGCAGGCCATTTCGCAGCCGCAGCCCGTATGCTGTCGCCCTTTGTGGCGGCCACGGTGGCCGTCCCCGCGCCAAGGCCCGCTCCAGTGATCGATCTGCTCCGCGTCATCCTCCTCGGCATCATCGAAGGCATCACCGAGTTCCTCCCCATCTCCAGCACCGGCCACCTGCTGATCGCGGAAAAGCTCGGACTGGGCGCACGATCGGACCTGTTCAACGTCGGCATCCAGGCCGGGGCGATCCTGGCGGTCACGCTGATCTACTGGAAGCGCATCTGGCAGCTGCTGACGCAGTGGCGCGATCCGGCCAACCGCGACTACCTGGCCAAGCTGACCGTCGCCTTCCTGATCACCGCGGTGCTCGGGCTGATCGCGGTGAAGCATGGCTTCAAGCTGCCGGAGACGGTAACGCCGGTGGCCTGGGCGCTGGTGATCGGCGGCGTGTGGATGATTGCCGCCGAGCAGCTCGCTGCACGGCGGCCACCCAGCACGCAGGTGACGTGGACCGTGGCGATCCTGGTGGGTGTCGCGCAGATGGTGGCGGGCATCTTTCCGGGCACCTCGCGCTCCTCGGCAACGATCTTCACCGCGCTGCTGGCCGGTACCGGCGATCGGCCCGCTGCGACCGAGTTCGCCTTCCTGGTCGGCATCCCGACGATGTACGCGGCCACCGGCTACGAGCTGCTGAAGGTGCTGAAGAACGGCGGCGCCGCGCACGAGGACTGGACCGCGCTGGCGGTCGGCTTCGTGGTATCGGCGGTGGTCGCGTTCGCGGCGGTGAAGTGGCTGCTCGGCTATATCCGCACCCACCGCTTCACCGCCTTCGCGATCTACCGCATCGCGCTGGGCCTGGCGCTGCTGGCCTGGATGCCGCTGGGCAGCTGAGCCCGCGCCGGGGCCTTCGCCACCACCGACGGTGCCGGCACCGCGGGCATCGTCGGGCGCTTCAGCACATCCGGCTCATTCAGCGCGTCGAACAGCTCGCGCACCCAGCCGATGAAGGCGCGCACGCGCGCCGACAGGTGGCGCTTCTGCGGGTAGACGATCCACACCGGCTTGCCGGTGGAGCGCACGTCGGTCATCACCAGTTCGAGCATGCCCTTGCTGAGCAGGCACGAGGCCAACAGGTGCGGCGCCTGGGTAATGCCCAGCCCCTCGCTGACCGCCTGGATCACCGACTCGCCGTCGTTGATCAGCAGGTGGGCGTCGATGTCCACCTCGACCCGCCCGTCCGGTCCGTCGAACTGCCACTGCCGCGGCTTGCCGTTCGGGTACACGTAGTTGATGCAGCGATGGTGCCTGAGGTCCTCGATACCGGCCGGGGCACCATGCCGCGTGAGGTAATCGGGCGAGGCGAGCACCACGTTGCGCAGGTAACCGATCTTGTGCGCGATGTGGCTGGAGTCCTCCAGCTGGCCGACGCGGATCGCGCAATCGATGCCCTCGCCGTTGAGGTCGCCGGGCAGGTCGCTCATCAGCAACTCGAGCCGGATGTCGGGATAGCGCTTCTCGAACTCGGCCAGGCGCGGGATCAGCGCGGCCCGTCCCACGCCCAATGACAACCCCACACGCAACTTGCCGGCCGGCTCGCGGCTGGCCTCGCCCAGCGCCTCGGTCGCCTCGCTGAGGTCGGCGAGGATCTCCCTGCAGCGGGCATGGAAGGCCGCGCCGTCCTCGGTCAGCCGCAGCGAGCGGGTGGAGCGGAACAGCAGCCGCGCGCCGAGCCGGGCTTCCAGCCGGGACACCGCGCGACTGACCCCGGAAGGCGTCATGCCGAGCTGGGCGGCGGCGGCGGCGAAGCTGTTGGCCTCGACCACGCGAACGAAGACTGAGATAGCGGAAAAGTCTTCCATCAGGGCTTTCCTCAGGCGATTGGTGACTGACAGTCACCATTGCATTGCACCAAACGACGGTTTTCTATACCGGACAGTGTACCTATTCTCCCGGGCCTCGCCGACTCCCCCCGGTTCGGCGCACGTTGCTCAGGGAGCCCGTCATGCAGAAACGCTGGATCTTCATCGCCCTCGCCGTGGCGCTCGCCGCCGGCAGCTGGGCCGTCCTGGACCATCACGGCGGCAGCCAGGCGCAGGCCGCGCCACCGCCGCCCGCCGTCACCGTCGCCCGGACCCTGGTCCGCGCCGTCGGCGACACCGCCCAGTTCACCGGCCACCTGCAGGCCGTCGACACCGTGCAGGTGCACCCGCGCGTCAGCGGCTACATCGACAGCGTGCTGTTCAAGGAAGGCACGCTGGTACACAAGGGTGAGCTGCTGTTCCGCATCGATCCCCGGCCCTACCAGGCCGAGGTCGACCGCCTGCGGGCCAATCTCGCCCAGGCCCGTGCCGAGGCGAAGCTGGCCGAAGAGAATGCCGCGCGCGGCACGCGGCTGGTGGCCCAGCATGCGATCTCGCGCGAGGAGGCCGACCGGCTGGACACCGCCGCCGCCAGTGCCCGCTCGCAGATCGCCGCGACCGCCGCCGCGCTGGACGCCGCGCAGCTCAACCGCGAGTTCACCGAGGTGCGCGCGCCGATCGACGGCCGCGTCGGCAATGCCGAAATCACCGCCGGCAACCTGGTGACGCCCGCCGACGTGCTGACCAGCGTGGTCAGCGTGAATCCGGTCTACGCGTATTTCGACGTCGACGAGCACAGCTACCTCGAGCTCGACCACCTGCGCCGCGACCACCGCAGCCCGCCGCAGGTGGCGATGGCCCTGGCGGACGAGTCCGGCTTCCCCCATGCCGGCCGCCTCGACTTCGTCGACAACCAGCTCGACACCGCCAGCGGCACCATCCGCCTGCGCGCGGTGTTCGACAACACCGACGGCCGCTACACCCCGGGCCTGTACGTGCGCCTGCAGCTGCGCACCGACAGCGCCAAGCCGCGTGCACTGATCGACGACCGCGCCGTCGGCACCGATCTGGGCAACAAGTTCGTCTACGTGCTCGGCAAGGACGGCACGGTGAGCTACCGCAAGGTCACCACCGGCCCGCTGGTCGACGGCCTGCGCGTGATCGAGCACGGCCTCGGCGCCGACGACGTGGTGGTGGTGAACGGCCTGCAGCACGTGCGCCCCGGCATGCCGGTGAACGCGACCCGCGTGTCGATGGAGTCGCGCAGCCTGGACCCCGATACCCAACTGGCCTCCGGCGGCAGCAATCCGTCGCAGGGCCCGGCGCTGACCCGCGCCCAGGACTGATCCCATGAAACTCGCCCAATACTTCGTCGATCGACCGATCCTCGCCGGCGTGCTGTCGGTGCTGATCGTCATCGCCGGTGCGATCTCGCTGTTCCAGTTGCCGATCAGCGAGTACCCGGAGGTGGTGCCGCCCACCGTGGTGGTGCGCGCCAGCTACCCCGGCGCCAACCCCAAGGTGATCGCCGAGACCGTCGCCACGCCGCTGGAAACCCAGATCAACGGCGTGGAAGGCATGCTCTACACCTCCTCGCAGGCGACCAGCGACGGTGCGATGACGCTGACCGTCACCTTCGCCCTCGGCACCGACCTGGACAACGCCCAGGTGCAGGTGCAGAACCGTGTGGCGCAGGCGCTGCCGCGCCTGCCGGAGGAAGTGCAGCGACTCGGCGTGACCACGCAGAAGAGCTCGCCTGACCTGACCATGGTGGTGCACCTGATCTCGCCGGACCAGCGCTACGACATGCTGTACCTGTCGAACTACGCGCGCCTGCACATCAAGGACCAGCTTGCCCGCCTGGACGGCGTCGGCGACGTGCAGATCTTCGGCGCCGGCGAGTACAGCATGCGTGTGTGGCTGGACCCGGACCGCATGGCCCAGCGCGGCCTGACCACCGGCGACATCGTGCACGCGATCCAGGAACAGAACGTCGACGTCGCCGCCGGCGCGCTGAACGCGCCGCCGGACCGTGGCAACGCGGCGTTCCAGCTCAACATCAACACCCGTGGCCGGCTGGTCAGTGCGGACGACTTCCGCAACATCGTGGTGCGCACCGCCAAGGACGGCGCGGTGACCCACCTGCGTGACGTCGCCCGCGTCGAGCTCGGTTCGAACAACTACGCGCTGCGCAGCCTGCTCGACAACAAGCCGGCGGTGGCGTTGCCGGTGTTCGCCCGCCCCGGCTCCAACGCGATCCAGATCTCCAACGAGGTCCGCACCCTGATGGCCGGGCTGAAGAAGGATTTCCCGCAGGGCGTGGACTACCGCATCGTCTACGACCCCACCGTGTTCGTGCGTGGCTCGATCGAGGCGGTGGTGCACACGCTGTTCGAGGCGATCGTGCTGGTGGTGCTGGTGGTGATCCTGTTCCTGCAGACCTGGCGTGCGTCCGTGATCCCGCTGGTCGCGGTGCCGGTGTCGCTGGTCGGCACCTTCGCGGTGATGCACCTCGCCGGCTTCTCGCTCAACGCGCTGAGCCTGTTCGGCCTGGTGCTGGCGATCGGCATCGTGGTCGACGACGCGATCGTGGTGGTGGAGAACGTCGAGCGGCACATCGAGCACGGCATGGCGCCGCGCGAGGCGACCAAGCAGGCGATGAAGGAGGTGACCGGGCCGATCGTGGCCACGGCGCTGGTGCTGTGCGCGGTGTTCGTGCCGGCCGCCTTCATCAGCGGACTCACCGGCGAGTTCTATCGCCAGTTCGCGCTGACCATCGCGATCTCCACGGTGATCTCGGCGTTCAACTCGCTGACCCTGAGCCCGGCGCTGTCCGCGCTGCTGCTGCAGGAACGCGGCGCGCCGAAGGACCGCCTGAGCCGCGCCATCGACCGCGGCTTCGGCTGGCTGTTCCGCCCGTTCAACCGCTTCTTCGTGCGCAGCGCCAACGGCTACGTCGGCGGCGTGAAGCGGGTGCTGGGCAAGGGCTCGATCGCGCTGGTGATCTACGCCGGCCTGGTGCTGCTGGGCCTGTTCGGCTTCGCCAAGGTGCCGACCGGTTTCGTGCCGGCGCAGGACAAGCAGTACCTGGTGTCGTTCGCGCAGCTGCCCGACGCCGCCTCGCTGGACCGCTCGGAGGACGTGATCCGCCGCATGAGCGCGATCGCGCTGAAGCAGCCGGGCGTGGAGAACGCGGTGGCGTTTCCCGGCCTGTCGATCAACGGCTTCACCAACTCGCCGAACAGCGGCATCGTGTTCGTCACGCTCAATCCGTTCGACCAGCGGCGCGATCCGTCGTTGTCGGCCGGGGCGATCGCCGGTGCGCTGAACCAGAAGTTCGCGGCGATCCAGGACGCCTACATCGCGATCTTCCCGCCGCCGCCCGTGCAGGGCCTGGGCACCATCGGCGGCTTCCGCCTGCAGGTGGAGGACCGTGGCGACCTCGGCTACCAGGAGCTGTACAAGCAGACCCAGAACCTGATCGCGGCAAGCCGCAAGGAGCCGGCACTGGCCGGGCTGTTCTCCAGCTACCAGGTGGCGGTGCCGCAGATCGACGCCGAGGTGGACCGCGAGAAGGCCAAGGCCGAGGGCGTGGACCTGGCCGACGTCTACCAGACCATGCAGGCCTACCTGGGCTCGCTGTACGTGAACGACTTCAACCGCTTCGGACGCACCTACCAGGTGAACCTCTCCGCCGAGCCGCGCTTCCGCCGCGAGCCGGAGGACATCACCCAGCTGAAGACGCGCAACGCCGCCGGGCAGATGGTGCCGCTGGGCTCGTTCGTCCGGGTCAGCCAGACCGTGGGCCCGGACCGCGTGATGCACTACAACGGCTTCCCCACCGCCGAGATCAACGGCGGCCCGGCACCGGGGTACAGCTCGGGCCAGGCGCAGGCGGCGATCGAGCAGCTGGCCCACAAGACCCTGCCCAACGGCATGACGTTCGAGTGGACCGAGCTGACCTACCAGCAGATCCTCGCCGGCAACACCGCGGTGCTGGTGTTCCCGCTGTGCGTGCTGCTGGTGTTCCTGGTGCTGGCCTCGCTGTACGAGAGCGTGACCCTGCCGCTGGCGGTGATCCTGATCGTGCCGATGGTGCTGTTGTCCGCGATCGTGGGCGTGTGGCTGAGCGGTGGCGACAACAACATCTTCACCCAGATCGGCCTGATCGTGCTGGTCGGCCTGGCCTGCAAGAACGCGATCCTGATCGTCGAGTTCGCCCGCGAAGCGCAGATCCTGGAAGGCCTGGACCGCGTGCAGGCGGTGCTGGAAGCGGCGCGGCTGCGCTTGCGCCCGATCCTGATGACCTCGTTCGCCTTCATCATGGGCGTGGTGCCGCTGGTGCTCTCGCACGGCGCCGGCGCCGAGATGCGCCACGCGATGGGCGTGGCGGTGTTCTCCGGCATGCTCGGCGTCACCTTCTTCGGGCTGGCCTTCACCCCGCTGTTCTACGTGTTGATCCGTGGCTGGAGCGAGCGCGCCGCCGAGCGTCGCGCCGCCCGCAAGGCCGCCCGCGCCGCGCAGCTGTCGGCCCCGGCCCTCGAGGAGCATTGAGATGAATCACCCGATCCGTTGGAGCGCGCTCGCCGGCGCCCTGTTGCTGGCCGGCTGCATCAGCGTGGGACCGGACTACCACCGGCCCACGGAAAAGCCGGTGGCGCTGCAGGGCGTCGACGCCACGCGGCAGTCGGACGCAGCGTTCCAGGCCGCCTGGTGGAAGCAGTTCGGCGATCCCACGCTGGACGCACTGATCGCCCGCGCGGCGAAGAACAGCCCTGAGCTGAAGATCGCCGTGGCCCGGCTGAAGCAGTCGCGCGCGTTGCTCGGCACGGCCGAGTCACAGCAGTGGCCGGACATCCAGACCACCGCCGCGTACAGCCGCAGCCGCGAACAGACGCCCGGCTTCAGCAGCCAGCGCAACACGGTCACCAGCTACCAGGCCGGCTTCGACGCCAGCTGGGAGCTGGACCTGTTCGGCGGCGTGCGGCGCTCGGTGGAAGCCGCCCGCGCCGACAGCGACGCCGGCGAGGCCGCGCTGCAGGACGCGCAGGTCAGCCTGTTCGCCGAGGTGGCGCGCTACTACTTCGACCTGCGCGGCACCCAGTTGCGGCAGGACGTGGCGCGCCGCGACATCGCCAACCAGCAGGCCTCGCTGAAGCTGATCGCCAGCCGCGCCGAAATCGGCACCGGCTCGGACCAGGACGTGGCCAGCGCCCGCGCCCGCCTCGCCGGCGTGCAGGCCCAGCTGCCGCTGCTGGAAACCCAGGCGCAGGCCGACCGCTTCCATCTGGCGGTGCTGCTCGGCGAGCGTCCGGGCGCGCTGGACATCGACCTGTCGCCCCGGGGCTTCAAGCCGGTCGACACGGTGCTGCCGATCGGCCACGCCGACGACGTGCTGGCGCGCCGGCCGGACATCCGCGTCACCGAACGCGAGCTGGCCGCCGCCAACGCGCGGATCGGCGTGGCCAAGGCGGACTGGTTCCCGCATGTCTCGCTGGGCGGGTTCGTCGGCTTCCTGGCCGGGCGCAGCAACGACTTCGGCAGCCCCGCGACCCGCGCCTGGTCGGTGGCGCCGAGCATCCGCTGGGACGGCCTCAACGTGCAGCGGGTGCGCTCCGGCGTGAAGGCCAGCGAGGCGCGTGCCGACGAAGCCCGTGCCAACTACCAGCGCACCGTGCTGCGCGCGCTGGAGGATGTGGACAACGCGCTGGTCGGCTACAACCAGCAACGCGAGCGGGTACAGCACCTGGTCGAGCAGGCCGACCAGAGCCGGCACGCGGCGTCGCTGGCCAGGGCCCGCTACGAGGCCGGCGCCGCCGACTATCTGGAACTGCTGGACGCGGAGCGGACCCAGCTTGCGGCCGAAGACCAGCTGGCCGCCGCCGAAGCGGGCGTGAACCTGCAGGCGATCGCCCTGTACAAGGCCCTGGGCGGCGGCTGGCAGGCCTGCGGCGACGTGCAGTGCAGCGCGGTGGCGAAAGCCGACTGAGGAACGATCCGGGACGCGTCGCCAGGGATGGCGGCGCTGGATAGACGGCGCTAGCGCTGCACCATCAATGCGAACCAGCGCCAGTTGGGTACGCGCTCGGCAATCAGCTTGGCGCTGGTCAGCATCGGCACCGCCAGCAGCGCGCCGGGGATGCCCCACAGGAAGCCCCACAGCAGCAGCCAGATCAGGATCGCCACCGGGCTCACCCGCATGCGCCGGCCGAGGATCATCGGCGTCACCAGGTTGCCCTCAACCACCGTGATGCTGGCGAACACCAGCGCCGGCAGCAGTGCCTGGGTCAGCTCGCGGAAATTCATCATGCCGACCAGCAGCAGGATGGTGGCGGTGGTGATCGCGCCGACGTAGGGAATGAAGTTCGCGATCATCGCGATGCTGCCCCACAGCAGCGGGTCGGGCACGTGCAGCAGCCACAGCATGAAGGCGGTCACCGCGCCCAGCGTCATGTTGATCAGCGTGGTGATCAGGATGTAGTGCGAGACCTCGGTCTGGATGCTGCGCACGATGCTCACCGCGTGCCGCTTGTGGTGGAAGCTGGGGATGATCTCCACCAGCCGACGCAGCAGGTCGTCGCCGTAGATCAGGAAGAAGAACACCAGCAGCGTCACGGTCAGCACGGCGGCGAGCACCTTCGGCGCCGCGGCCAACACGTCCCAGGCGGTGACCGCCACCGACGCCTGCCGCGGCGGCTGCACGCGCACCGCGACCTGGCCGTTGACCAGGCTCTGGGTGGCGCGACTGGCCGCTTCCAGCGGTCGGGTGATGCCCTTGAGCTTGGGCACGAAATTGCGCAACGCGGCCGGCGCGTCGTGGAACCAGCCCAGGGCCGGCTGCGCCAGGGCGGTGGCGCCGGCGCCGATACCCCCCATCAGGGCGACCATCAGCAGACTGGCGCTGAGCCAGCGCGGCAGGTGGCACCGCGCACCGAAGGCGACGATCGGATTGAGCGCCACGCCGAGAAAGGCGGCGAGCACCAGTGGGATCAACAGCACCTTGATCACGACGATGGTGTAGAGCACCGCCAGCAGCAGCAGCGTGCTGAGGGTGAAACGGAGCGCACGGATGTGCCCGCGTGCCCCATGCGGGTCGCGGGAACGACGACGCTCGATCCGCGGCACCGACGGCAGCGGGGCCACGACCGGCAGGGGCGCAGACGACGGGGCCGGCGCCGGCTCGACGCCAGCTCCCGGCGCAGGGTCGGTATGGCTCATGGGGTATCCGGCGGGTCCTGATCGCCGCCGTCCGGGTCGACCAGTCCGTCCAGCCCGTTCTCGACCAGCAGGCGCACGCCCTGGGTCACCAGCGGCAGCAGGCCACTACCGAGCAGGGACCCCACCCCCGGCACCCGCAGCGGATGCACGTCGAGCTGACCCAGCACCACGCCCGCACCGGCCGCCACGCTCACGCTGGCGACCGGGTAGTCGCGCACGCGTTGCAGCAAGGCCTGCGCCGGCTCGTCCAGTTCGGCGCGCGCGGCACGGACCTCGGCCTGGGCGAGGCGGACCTTGGCGAGTCGACGGGTCACGCTCATGGAGAAGAAGTCCGAGAAGGATCGGTGGCAGCGGCATCCGCTTCGCGGGCCTTGGCCGCCGCGCTGCGCATCATCGCACCGAACTCGCCGCGCGTCGCCGGCAGGCTGAGCCAGTGCAGCGCTCGCCGGAACAGCATGATCGCCGCGGTCAGCACCGCGCCCTGCAGCAGCACCAGCACGGCGAGCGCCCACAGCCAGGAATCGAACCAGCGCGCCAGCGCCACGCCGATCAGCGCCAGCACGGTGAGGCCCAGGCCGACGCCGGCCACGGTGGCGACGAGGCCGAGCGCGAGCAGCAACGAGACCGCGCCTCGCGCCAGCGACAGCTCGGCCAGGAACAGCCGCCATTGCGCTCCGAACAGGTGTCGCACGGCACGGACGAGGCGCCCCAGTTCGTCCAGCAGGCGCGACGGCACCTCCGGGTCCGACGGGGTCTCGGCAGCGGCCTCGCCGCGCGGGGTCTCATCCATGCATCAGGTCCGGTGCGCGGGAAGCGGATCAGCGACGCAGCAGGCGGCCGAGCAGCCAGCCGGCGCCCAGCGCGATGGCCATCGACTGCAGCGGCTTCTCGCGGACGTAGTCGCGGGCCTGGTCCATCCAGTCCTCAGCACGGTCGCGGGCCTGGTCGTAGGCCTCGCGGCCGCGCTCACCGTACTCGGCGGCCTTCTCGGTGGCATGGGTGGCGGCACCGGCGGCCTTGTCGGTGGCGCGGTGCAGACCTTCCTCGACCCGGTCGGCGGCACGGTCGACCGCTTCCTTGGTGCTGGACACCGCGTGCGAGGTGGCCTGCTTGACGCGCTCGGCGCCTTCCTCGATGCGCACGGCGGCGTTCGGACGTTCGGCGGCAGAGCTGGCGATATCGGCGGGCTTGTTCATGGAGTGACTCCCGGGGCAGTGGATCGACGTGGCGAAGGGGACAGCGGAGCTACCTGGTGGCGCGGCGGAAGAAGGCCACCACGGCCAGCACCAGGAAGATCACGAACAGGATCTTCGCGATGCCTGCCGCGGCACCGGCGATGCCGCCAAACCCGAAGACGGCGGCAATGATGGCAATGACCAGGAAAACCAGAGCGTAATGAAGCATGGCGCAATCCTCATGGGGACGAATTGACGGTGGGCAGCTACTTGCCCGGTGGGGCCATTACTCCATACCGGACGCCTCGCTCACGTGAAGAAGTACCTGAATCACCTGAAGATTCAGTCACCCTTCCGACCCGCCCCCGGCCCATCGTAGGTCACCCGGTACACCGCGCCGGCCAGATCGTCGCTGATCAGCACACTGCCGTCGGGCAGCATCTGCACGTCGGCCGGGCGGCCCCAGGCCTTCTCGTCCTGCATGAATCCGGTCACCAGCGGCTCGTACGACAGCACCTTGTCCCCCTTCAGCCGCACCGTCATCACCCGATAGCCGGACTTCTTCGTGCGGTTCCACGAGCCATGCTCGGCAATCAGGATCGCGCCCCCGTAGCTGGCCGGGAACTGGTGCCCGGTGTAGAAGCGCATGCCCACCGAGGCGACATGCGGGCCGAGCTTGAGCGCCGGCGCACGGTAGTCGCTGCAGCGTTTGCCCTTGCCGAACTCCGGGTCGAGCGTGTCGCCCTGGTGGCAGAACGGAAAGCCGAAATCCTGGCCGATGCGGGTGACCTCGTTGAGCGTGTCGCTGGGCATGTCGTCGCCCATCAGGTCGCGCCCGTTGGAGGTGAACCACAGGCGCCCGGTGCCCGGCTGCCAGTCGAAGCCGACCGAGTTGCGAATGCCGTAGGCGACATCCTCCAGATCGCTGCCGTCGGCGTTCATGCGGGTGATCTTGGCGTAGGCCTTGCCGCGGTCGCAGACATTGCACGGCGCGCCGATCGGCACGTACAGCTTGCCGTCCGGACCGAACGCGATGAACTTCCAGCCGTGGTGCATGGCGGTGGGAAAGGCATCGCTGACCAGCTGCGGCGCGGGCGGGTCGTCGAGGTGGTTCTCGATATCGCGCAGCACCAGGATCCGGCTCACCGCCGACACGTACAGATCGCCATTCCTGAACGCCACGCCGACCGGCAGGGTCAGCCCGCTGGCGATCACCCGCACCTGGTCGGCCACACCATCGCCGTTGCGGTCGGTGAGCGCGTAGACCTTGCCGGCGTCGTTGGAGCCGACGAACACTGTGCCCTTCGCACCGATCGCGATCTCGCGGGCGTTCGGCACCTGGTCGGCGTACACGGCGATGTGGAAACCCTTGGGCAGGGTCAGCCGGTCGAGGTGGATGGCGGCGGACGCAGGCAGGGCGACCAGCGCCAGGAGGACGGCAAGCATGCGCATGGGACGATCCTCGGTGGGGGTACCGGGCCACCATATACCGGTCACGTGAAACTTCGCGACCGTTGCCGGCGGGCTCTGCTACCGTTACCGGCCTCATCGAGGGGCAGGCATGAGCGAACTGCAGGACCTCACCACGCTGGTGCGCGCCACGACGCCGCTGCTGGTGATCGAAACGGTGGACGAGCAGCGGGTGATCGACTGCTTCCGGCACGTCATCGCGCAATCGCTGCGCCCTCTGTGGCGCTGGACGATCACCGATGGCCTGGGCCGGCTGGATTTCGCCCACGCCGACCCGGACGTACCCCCGGACGTCACCACCACGCTGGAAGCGATCCGCAGCGCGCCCGATCCCGGCGTGTTCCTGCTGTTCGATTTCCACCCGCTGGTGCGCTACGCGATGAGCCAGCGCATGCTGCGCGAGATCGTGCAGCGGCAACGCTCGGCCGCCCACACGGTGGTGCTGGTCGGCGCCCGGGTGGAGCTGCCGGAGGAGCTGGAAGCACTCGCCCTGCGCGTGCCGCTGGCGCTGCCGGACCTCAAGGAACTGGCCGGCATCATGCGGGGCGAGGCGGCTGCCTGGCAGCGCGAACACGGCCGCCGGCTGGAGGTGGACAACGAGGCCGCACGCACCATCGTGCGCAACCTGGTCGGCCTGTCCGCCTCCGATGCGCGGCGCATCGTGCGCAAGCTGATCTACAACGACGGCGCACTCGGCCAGCACGACCTGCCCGAGCTGATGCAGTCGAAGTTCGAGCTGCTCAACCGCTCCGGCCTGCTGCACTACGAATACGCCACCGCCAGCTTCGCCGACGTCGCCGGCGTGCGCCGTGTGCGCGAGTGGGTGCAGCGGCGGCGCGCGGTGTTCCTGTCGCCCGAATCGGTGCCGATGCTCGACCCGCCGAAGGGTCTGCTGCTGCTCGGCGTGCAGGGCTGCGGCAAGAGCCTGGCGGCCAAGGCGATCGCCGGCGGCTTCAGCGTGCCGCTGGTGCGGCTGGACTTCGGCACGCTCTACAACAAGTACCAGGGCGAGACCGAGAAGAACCTGCGCGAGGCGCTGGCCAGCACCGAGCTGCTCAGTCCCTGCGTGCTGTGGATCGACGAGATCGAGAAAGGGCTGGCCGGCGGCGGCGAGGACGGCGGCGTGTCGCGCCGCGTGCTCGGCTACCTGCTGACATGGATGGCCGAGCGCAAGGCCAAGGTGTTCGTGGTGGCCACCGCCAACGCCGTGCACGAACTGCCGGCCGAGCTGCTGCGCAAGGGCCGCTTCGACGAGATCTTCTTCGTCGACCTGCCGACCGAGCCGGTGCGCGCGGAAATCTTCCGGCTGCACCTGGAGCGCCGGAAGCTGCCGGTGGAGAACTTCGACCTGCCCGCGCTGGCCAAAGCGAGCGAGGGTTTCTCCGGTGCCGAGATCGAACAGGCCATCGTCAGCGCGCTGTACGACGCCATCGGCGCCGACGCCACCCCGGACCAGGCCCACCTGCTCGCCGCACTCGGCCAGACCCGCCCATTGTCGGTGCTGATGCACGAGCAGGTCGACGCGCTGCGCCAGTGGGCCAGCGGTCGCTGCGTGCCGGCCGACTGAGTGTCGCCGCCGTCAGGCCGGCGGCAGCGGAAACACCAGCGTGACCACCAGACCGGGGGCCGCGTCGTCCAGCACCAGCGCGGCGCGGTGCAGCTCGGCGACCGAGCGCACCAGCGCCAGACCCAGGCCATTGCCTTCGGTGTGACGGCTGCGGTCCAGCCGCATGAACGGCTGCAGCACCTGCGCGTGCTCGTGCGCAGGGATGCCGGGGCCGTCGTCGCGCACGCCGGCATGCAGCTCGTCGCCGACACGCTTGAGCTCCAGGGTGATCCGCGTGCCTGGCGGGGTGTGGCGGATCGCGTTTTCGATCAGGTTGACGAAGGCCTGCACCAGCAGGCCTCGGTCGCCCGATACCGGCGGCTGCGGTGCGATTCGCGCGTCGAGGTGATGCCCTTCGGCTTCGGCCACGGCGGCATAGGCGTCGACCAGTTCCGCCAGCACCGCGGCGAGATCCACCGACGCGAAGCCGCTGCGCATCTCGCCCGACTCGATGCCGGCGATGCGCAGCAGCGCCTGGAACACGTCGAGCAGGCCATCGATCTCGGCCAGTGCGGCATCGACGGCCGCCTCGTGGGCCGCCGGGTGCGGCGGTGGGGTGCGCAACTGCTCGAGCCGGCGGCGCAGGCGGGTCAGCGGCGTGCGCAGGTCGTGCGCGATGTCGGCACCGAGCCGGCGCACGTCGGCGAGCAGCGAAGCGATGCGGTCGAGCATCTGGTTCACGGTGAGCGCGATCATGTCCAGCTCGTCGCCCGCGCCGCGCAGCGGCATGCGGTGGTCCAGGTCGCCATCACTGATCCGTTCCGCCGCCACCGACATCGCGCCGACCCGGCGCAGCAGCTGGCGTCCGATCAGCCAGCCGACCACCAGCGACACCGCCACGATCAGCGCCAGCGCGAGCAGGAAGATCCGCTCGGCCACCTCGCGCATGTGGCGGATGTAGTACGCGTCGCGTCCCACCACCAGCCAGCCGCCACGGTCGGTACGCAGGGTGTAGAGGGTGAGCAGGTGTTCGGCCGGGCTCGGCGCCAGCGAGGTGGCGCGCGGGGTGAGGCGGCGCTCGGACCAGCCTTCGCGCATCGGGCGATCGTCCAGGTTGCCGGCCAGCTTGATGCCGTTGCCGGCGTACAGCGCGTACCAGCGCTCCAGGCCGGCGCCGAGGATGATGCGCTCCTCGATCTCGGTGCTCAGCGCATCCAGCCCGCGCTGGTAGGACAGCAGCGCCAGGTCGCGCGCGTCGGCGACCAGCTCCTGTCGCTGCTCCGAACGCGCCTCGCGCTCGGTGCCCAGCCACAACACCGCCGCGGTGAGCAGCGAGGACAGCGAGAACATCCCGGCCAGGATCAGCGCCAGCCGGAATGCGCTGGTCTGCCTATGCCGGACCGGTCGGGAGCTGGAGGCGATAACCGTAGCCACGCACCGTCTCGATGAAGCTCGCGCCGCCGGCGTCGCGCACCTTGCTGCGCAGCCGCGACATGTGGGTCTCGACCACGCTGGTGCGGGGGCTGAAGTGGAAGTGCCAGACCTGCTCGAGCAGCATCGAACGGGTCACCACGTTGCCGGCATGGCGCATCAGGATGTCGAGCAGGCGGAACTCGGTCGGCGTGAGCTCCAGCCGTTCGCCGCGGCAACTCGCCGAATGTCGCGTCGGATCGAGCACCAGCGGGCCCCATTCCAGCAGCGGCGATTCGCGGTTCAGCGCCGGCCGGCGCGACAGCGCACGCAGCCGCGCCACCAGTTCGGCCATCGAGAACGGCTTGCCGAGGTAGTCGTCGGCGCCGGCATCCAGCCCCTCGATGCGCTGGTGGGTCTCGCTCAGCGCGGTGAGCATGATGATGCGCGACTGCACCTCCGCATTGCGCACCGCGCGGATGAAGCTGATGCCGTCCAGCCCGGGCAGCTTGCGGTCGACCACGATGCCGTCGAACGCCCCCTGCACCGCGAGCGCGAGCCCCTCGCGGCCATCGGCGACCGCGTGGGTGACATAGCCCTCTCCGTACAGCCCGCCATCGATCCACTCGCGGGTGTCCCGGTCGTCCTCGACGATCAGAATGCGCAAGGCACCCTCCGACTCGCTGCCGCCGGCAGGCACCTTGCGGTCGCTTCCGGCACGTGAATCCGTCACGTTAGGCGGCGAATATGACGCGCCGATGAAGTCCGCCACTCAGTGCGTCCCGGATGCCGGCAGGTCGGTCCAGCGTACGCCCGGCAGGGTCGGCGTACCCTGCTCGTGCACCGCCTGCAGGGCCTGCGGATCCAGCCCGAGCGCGGCCAGCACGGTCGGCGCCACCTGGGTGGTGGACACCGGCGCGTCCAGCCGGCGACCCGGCTCCGGCAGCATCGGGCCGGCCACCAGCAGGGCCACGTGGGTGTCGTCGGTGTCGAAGCCGCCGTGCTCGGCGCGCTTGCTGGCACCGGGCTTGTCGTAGATGACACCGGCCTGCGGGATCACGATCAGGTCCGGCGTGCGCACGTCATGCGCCGGCGACGGGAACAGCAGGCCCAGCGCCCGCCCCCACAGCACCCGCTCGATGCCCAGCCGCTCGCGGTCGGCCAGCAGGGTACGCGCGACGGTGCCGGTGGTGCGCTCGTCATGCAGCCAGACCAGCGCGCTGCGGTCCGTGGTGAGCTGGGCCGGTTCGCCGTCCGCGGCGGCGGCGATCACCGCGCGCAGCGCCTTGTTCGACACGTGCCGCAGCTGGTCCGGGTCGACCGGGCCGTTGCCGTGCTTGGCGGTGAGGATCACCAGGGTGCTGGCGTCGAGGTGACGCCGCGCCAGCGCGTCCATCAGCTGGCCGACCAGGGTGTCGACGTGGGTCAGCGCGGCGTCGAGCGAGGGGGTCGGTGTGCCGTCGGCGTTCTGGTAGCCGGCCAGTTTCTCCGCCACGTTCACGCTCTGCAGGTTGAGGCCGAACAGGGCCGGCACCGGCGCGCGGGTATGACCGTCGTGACGGTAGCCGTCCACCTCATGGATCACCGCCTGCATCTTGCCGGTGTCGTAGGTCTCGGTGCGGGCGATCGAGGCGGTGACCGCGTCGGTGTCCGGGTGGTCCTCGCCGTCGGTGCCGATCTCCGGCGTGTACAGGTCGGCCACGCCGTCGCCGGACGGACCCTGCACGATGGCGTAGGACGGATGCTTGTCGGCCCAGGCGGTATAACCGCCGCCGGCGCGCACCACGTTGAAGATGGTGTTCACCCGCAGGTACTGCCACGGATAGACCGGGCGGCAGCCGTGCGCCGGATCGCGCGGCAGCTTGCTGGCATCGATGCCCTGGCCACCGGGCGCGTCCACCGCCTCGTTGAACCTGGCGTGCGCACCGGTGGCGGTGCACGGGCCGGTCGGCGGCGCCAGCGAGCGGTCCCAGGTGTTGTCGTAGTAGACGCCGGTGGCCGCGGGCGTGCCGCCGGTCACCAGCGCCAGCAGGCCGGGGAACGAGTCGGCCGGCACCACCGTGTTGGCATGGGTGTACTCCACGCCCCGTGCCGCCAGCGCGGCAAGGTGGGAGTCCGGGTGGATCTCGATGTAGTTGCGCAGATCCAGCGCGTGCAGGCCGTCGACGCTGATCAGCAGCACGTGACGGATCGGCCCGCGCATCGGCGCGGCATGCAGGGAAGCGGCACCGGACAGCAACAGGGCCAGACCGGTACGGAACAGGGAAGCTGGACGCATGGAAGGGACTCATGGCACGGCGCGCGTCATGACCGACGCGCGCCCGGGAGAAAAAAACGGCCCGCCGGCGCGAACGCCGACGAGCCGCCGCGGAGACTCAGCGCAGGGGAACGTCGAACGAGAACGTCACGCTGCGCCCGGCCGGGGTGAAGAACAGCGGCACGCCACCGCCGGTGTAGCCGCCCAGGTCGTTGAGGGGGCGGTTGTCGGCCAGGTTGAACACCTGCAGGGCGAGCTTGCTGCCCTTGGGAAGCAGCAGTGCTTCCGGAAGCGTGTAGTTGACCGACAGCGTGGTCAGCGTGACCGGGGCGAAGCGGTACACGCCGATGGTGCTGCCGGCCGCGTCCTGGGCCAGGTCGCCGTACTGGGCGCCGGTGTACTTGGCCATCAGCGAGGCGTACCAGGCGCCCTGCCGCCAGATCACCCCGGTCGCCGCGGTGTACTTCGGCACCATCGCCAGCTGCACGCCGGTGCTGTTCTGCGTGGCCTTGTTGTAGCTGGCGTTGCCGTAGACGCTGAAGCCCTCGCCCACCAGGTAGCTGGCCTCGATCTCGCCGCCGCGGTACTTGGTGCCGCCGAGGTTGGAGAAGATCGTCTCGCCGGCGACCTTGTGCTTGGTCACCTGGTTGGTGAAGTTGATCGCGTAGACGTCGGCGGCCAGGTTCAGGCGGTCGCCCTGCCACACCGTGCCGAGCTGGTAGTTGGTGGTCGACTGCGTGCTCACGTTCTGGTCGGCCACGCGCGGGTCGGGCACGTAGAACAGGTTCTCGTTCGGCGCCAGGTAACCCTTGGCCGCCTGCAGGTAGGCGGTCCAGCCGTCGTTGATGCGGTAGTGCACGTCGATCGCCGGCAGCAGGTCCTTCCAGGTCTGCGCGTAGTCCTGCGCCGCGCCGACCTTCTGCTGCACCGGGGCGACGTCGTGACGGTGGAAGTAGACGTACTTCAGGCCCGGCGTGACGGTCAGCGCGTCGGTGACCTTCCACGCGTACTCCAGGTACGGCTGCGCGGTGAGGAAGGTGCCGTCGATGCGGCGGTCGGTGGCGGCCAGCGGGCTGGCGGCGTTGTAGGCCCAGCCGTTGCTGAAGTCGATCTCGGCCTTGTAGCGGTGGTAGAGCTGCTTGTTCACCCACAGGCCGTAGCGCAGCTCGCCCGGACCGAGGTCCTGGGTCAGGCGCAGCATGTCGCCCCAGTTGCGGTACAGGTTGTACATCTTCTGGCCGGGCACGTTGTCGGCCCCGTAGATCGTGCCGTTGGTGCTGCCCGCGCCGGCCGGGAAGGTGCCGTCACCGGCCGAGCCGGCCGGGCCATTGAGGCTGCCGTAATCGTAGTTGCCGCCGTTCGGGTCGTTGCCGTTCCAGCCGCGGTGGTAATAGGCGTAGGTGTAGAGCTTGTTGTCGACGGTCGCGCCGTCGAGGTCGCTGTGCACGCCGATGTACTCGAAGTCCGAGTTGATCGTGTCGCCGTTGTAGCCCGTGAAATCCTGGCTGTCCGGATTGCTGGACAGGCCGTAGTTGCCGCCCAGCTGCTGCATCTGGCCGGGCATGGTGCTGGTGAACGGCGGCGCGCCGTTGTTCACCGCCACGTACGGATACGAGGTGGCGCCGAGGATGGCCGCGTTGCTGCCCGAGTTCTGGTTGGTCATCGCCACCAGGGTCAGCTCGGTGTGGTCGCCGATCGGCTTGACCGCCTTGGCGAACAGGTTGCTGCGGTCCATGTTGGCGCCGGTGAGGTAGCCGTCCGACTTCACCTTGCGGTAGTCGATGAAGGCACGCAGGCCGCCGTAGTTGGCCATCGTGCCGGTGTCGAACGAGCCACCGAGCAGGCGCGTGGCAAAGCTGCCGTAGCTGCCGTAGACGTGCGCCACGGTGTCGGATTCCGGCGCGCGGGTGTTCATGCCGACGGTGCCGCCGAAGGTGGCATAGCCGACGGTGGAGGCATTGCCCGGGCCACGGTCGACGCTGATCGCGCCGAGGTCCTGCGACATGAAGTAGTCCGGCGAGTGGTGGGTGAAGTCGTTCGGATCACCTACCGGGATGCCGTCCATGGTCAGGTTGAACTCGCCGTCCTTGAAGCCACGGATGCTGAGGTCACGGCTCTCGGTGAGGCCGGAGCCGTTCGGCTCGTGGTCGCTCACGCTGGGCATCAACGCGATGGCGTCGGCGTAGGTACCGGTGGGGGCGGTGCTGTTGGCGATGAAGTCGCGATCCATCACCGACTTCGGCTGCGTGGCGCTGAGCGGCGTGGTGGCGGGCACCTGCTGCAGCGACAGCGTGTCGGCGGTGACCTTCACCGCCGACATGTCCTTGACCGGGTGGGCGGCGGCGGCGTCCGCCGCCGTGGCGGCGGTCGGGACAGTCGCGGTCGCGGTGGATGACGCCGCGTCGGTCGCCGTCGCATAGGCCGGCTGGTCGGCGGCGATCGTCACCATGGGCGCCAGCGCACCGGCGATGGCCATCGCCAGGGCGGTGGAGGAAGGAAGCAGTCGCAACGGCATGAGCAGAATCTCCGGGACGAAGGGAAAACGTCCCGGCCATGCTCTGGGCCGGCGATGGCGGCGGCTTTACCGAGAGCTGCCGATCACCGCTCGGAAACCTTACGAAACCGCAAGCCTGCTCAGGCGCCGCCGAGTGCCGACTCGATCGCGTCGGCGGCAGACGACGCACCATCCATGCCGCGCAGCATGCCGGCGGCGGCCTCGGCATGGGCGCGATGGCCGGCATCGAGCAGGGTGTTCAGGCATGCGCTGGCCGGACCGCTGCGATAGCGCGTGGCCGGAAGCACCTCGGCCACGCCGAGGCGCTGCAGGCGCGCGGCGTTGTCGTGCTGGTCGAAGCCGTGTGGCACCACCAGCGAAGGGACGCCGGCATGCAGCGTCTCGGCGCAGGTGCCGACGCCGCCGTGATGCACCACCGCCGCGGCATGGGCGAACACTGCCGCATGAGGCGCGTACTCCACGCAGAAGACGCCGGGCGGCAGGTCCCGCGGCAACCGTTCGCGCATCGCCGCCGAACCGGTGAACAGCACCGCGCGGCGGTCCAGCGCGACGGCGGCGGCCAGGCTCTCGCGCAGGAAGGACGCGTTGGCGTGCACCGCGGTGGAACCCAGCGAGAACACCAGCGGGGGAGCACCGGCGTCCAGAAAATCGGCCAGCGCCGGATCGAGCGCATCGGGCTGGACGTAGCGGGCAAAGCCGCACTGCCGCGTATGCGGCGGCCAGTCCGGCTGGGGCCGGCCGAGCAGCTCGGGGAACAGCGCCAGGTTGCCGCCGGGCGCGAACTGCCCCCGGTGGAACGGATCGCCGCGCGGCGATTCCGGCGGCAGCCCCAGCTCGCGCCGGAACGCCCGCACCTGTGCGGTCCAGCCGCGCGTCACCTTGCGCGACATCCGCTGCAGCAGGCGCCCGCGCGCGGGCGTGGCCTGGAAGAAGCGGTCGACCGCTGCCATCCCGGTGGCCGGCATGTCGTAGGCCGAGAGGATGCTGGCCGGCGCGAGTACGGCGGAAAGCCAGCGCAGGCGCCCCGCGGCCTCCAGCGTCTCGCCGAGGATCTGCCCGGCGAACGCCAGCGTGCTGGTGACCAGCAGGTCGGCCTCCTCGCACAGCGGCACCAGCCTGGCGTAGCTGTCACGCACGTCGGCGGCGGCGAAGTCGCGCACCACGAAGGCCGGGCCGCGCCAGGGATGGAAGGCCTTGGCGGTGAACGCCTCGCGGTCGTCCGGCTCGGGCATGCCGCTGGCATCGGCAAACGCCAGCCCGGCCCGCTCGATCGCCTCGCGATGCACCGGGTGGGTCGCCACCGTGACACGATGCCCGCGCCCGGCCAGCACCTGACCCACCGCGAGGAAGGGAAACAGGTCGCCGAGCGAGCCGACCGTGGCGAAGACGATGTGCCGGTCCGGGTCCATATCGATCCGATCGATGCCGAGTGGTCCGACAGCATAGCGACCCCGTCCGCGTTGACCGGAGTCGCACCGGCCCGCATGCTCGACGGCCCATCCCGATCCGTCCCCGCCATGAACGACCTTGCCCCGTTCCATCTCGCCTTTCCGGTGACCTCGCTGGCCAGCGCGAGGGCGTTCTACGGCGAGCTGCTCGGCTGCCCGGAGGGGCGCAGCAGTGAGGACTGGGTCGACTTCGACTTCCGCGGCCACCAGATCGTCGCCCATCTCGCGCCGGAGGAAGTACGCGCGGCCGCCGCGCACGACGTGGACGGCGACGCCGTGCCGGTGCGCCACTTCGGTCTGGTGCTGCCGATGGACGAATGGCAGGCGCTGGCCGACCGGCTGCGCGCCGCGGGGGTGCGCTTCGTGATCGAGCCGCACGTGCGCTTCGTCGGCCAGCCCGGCGAACAGGCCACCATGTTCCTGCTCGATCCCTGCGGCAACGCACTGGAGTTCAAGGCGTTCGCCGACCCGTCGCGGCTGTTCGCGAAGTAGTCGGCGATGGAGGCCGAAGACCTCAAGCGCCTGGTCACCGTGCGCATGCCCTATGGCAAGTACCAGGGCCGGCTGATCGGCGACCTGCCCGGCGCCTACCTGGCGTGGTTCGCGCGCAAGGGCTTTCCGCCGGGCCAGCTGGGGCGCCTGCTGGCGCTCTCGCTGGAGCTGGATCACAACGGCCTGCGCGGCCTGCTCGATCCGCTGCGCTGATCGCGCGGCGCCGATGGGCGTATGCTGCGCGCCCCCGCCCTGACCGCCGCCGGACCATGACCACCCTCGCCGACCGTTTCCAAGCCGCTGCCGACGCGCTGGCCGTGGATGGCTGGTGCGTGCTCGGCCAGCTGCTGCCGGCCGAGGCGACCGCAGCCCTCGCCGCCGAATGCGCGGCGATGCACACCGCGCACCGGATGACCCCGGCCCGCGTCGGTACCGGTCAGTCCGCCCCCGCGCTGCGCGGCGACCACACCCGCTGGTTCGAGATGAATGCGCTGAGCGCAGCGCAACAACCCTTCGTGGAGGCGATCGAGACCCTGCGCCACACGCTCAACCGCAGCCTGATGCTCGGGCTGGTGGAGAGCGAGGCGCACTACGCGGTGTATCCGCCTGGCGCGCGCTACGCGCGGCACCTGGACCAGCTGCGCGGGCGCGACGCCCGGGTGGTTTCGGCGGTGTACTACCTCAACGCCGACTGGGAGCCCGAGGACGGGGGCGCGCTGAGGCTCTACCTGGACGATGACCGCACCCACGACGTGCTGCCGCGGGCCGGCACGCTGGCACTGTTCCTGTCCGACCGCTTCGAGCACGAAGTCCTGCCGGCCACGCACGAACGCATGAGCATCGCCTGCTGGATGCGCCGACGGGAGCCCGGCGCACTGCCTTGAACGCTGGCCGAATCAGCCGGCGTCGGCCACTGCGTTGAAGCGGGCGGCGATGTAGTCGTCGGTGAAGCTGGTCATGTCCCAGCCGCGGATGAAGCCGCAGTGGCCGCCGTAGCGCGCGATGTCCAGCTCCACGTTCGACGGCAGCCGGAGCTGCTCGAAGGCGTTGACCGGGATCACGGGATCGTCGCGCGCGGTCATGATGGTGGCCGGGATGGTCAGCTCGCGCAGCGTCTCGCCGGCCACCGAATAGCCGTCCAGATAGGCTTCCAGCGAATCGAAGTCGGTGTGCCGCAGCACCAGCGCCTCGGTCAGGCCGCGCAGGTTCTGCTTCAGCTCGGCCAGCTCGAAATAGGTGTGCTGCGGGAACAGCGACTGCTTGACCTTCAGCGAATGGCGCCACTTCTGCATGAAGTAGGCCTGGTAGAACCACGGCGCCTGCTTCTCCAGCGAGAACAGGCCCTCGGCCGGATCGATGATCGGGCACACCGCCAGCGCATACGTGAGCGGGATCCCCAGCTTCGGCGCCTGCAGCGCGGCACGCAGCGCGAAGTTGCCGCCCAGC
This sequence comes from Dyella thiooxydans, assembly GCF_001641285.1. Classification (NCBI taxonomy): domain Bacteria; kingdom Pseudomonadati; phylum Pseudomonadota; class Gammaproteobacteria; order Lysobacterales; family Rhodanobacteraceae; genus Dyella; species Dyella thiooxydans. The sequence continues at coordinate 3,186,783 of NZ_CP014841.1, read as the reverse complement.
GAAAAGCCGGCCAGCGCCATCGGTCGGGCCGGCCAGCGCTCGGCGATCTCACCCAGCGCATGCGCCACTTCGTCGATGCGGCAGGAGTGGAACAGCGCCTCGTTGAGGTGATGGCTGTCGCCGTGGTCGCGGAAGTTCAGCCGGAACACGTCCCAGCCGTCGGCCAGCAGGCGGCTGCCGGTCTGCAGCACGTAGGTGGAATCGACGCTGCCTTCCCAGCCGTGGAAGAGCACGGCCAGGCCGCGCGCTTCCGGTCGCGCCTGTTGCGCGGTGAAGGCGCCGCTCAGCCGCACGTCGCCGCCGCCACTGACCATCACGTGCTCGGCCCCCTCGGCCACGGTGCGGGCACGTCGTGGCAACAGCACGCGACGCACGCCGCTGGAGGACAGCATGGTCTGCAGGTGGCCGCTGCGCAGCGGCCACGGCGGCTGGAAGTCGCTGCCCTTCGGTAGCGTCATGCGTGGGCCTGGCCCGCGGTGGCATCTTCCAGCGCGGCGGCAATGCGCTCGCGCGACAGCTCCGCCATGCGGCGGCGCGCATCGGGCGTGGCCGGCACCGGTTCGAGGAAGTGCACTTCCGCGTCCAGCGGTGCGCTGCCGAGCAGGCGCAGGAAGTTGGCCATGAAGCTCTCGTGCTCGCGGAAGCCGGCGTCGATCACCCGTCGGCCGTTCTTCGAGAAGCGCAGCGCCACCGGCTGCACGCGTACCTCGGCATCGAGCGCAGCCTGGAAGATGCGTGCGTGGAACACCTTCAGCACGCCGTTGTAGCCGGTGCCACCCTCGGGAAACACCGCCACCGAGCGCCCCTCGCGCAGGCGGTCGACCATCACCGCCATCACCGAGGTCAGCGAGTGGTTGGAGCCGCGGCGATGGAAGATGGTGCCGCCGTTGGCGGCCATCCAGCCGACCAGTGGCCAGCCGGCGATCTCGGCCTTGGCCACGAAGCAGGCCGCGCGCTGGCTGTGCAGCAGCTCGATGTCGATCCACGAGGTGTGGTTGGCGACGAACAGCACCGGGTCGGGCAGTGGCTGGCCGATCAGCACCGAGCGCAGGCCGAAAATGCGCATCAGCAGGCGCGACCACCAGTTGATCATGCGGTGGGCGAACGGCACGCGGCCGTTCTTCATCACCCGGTGCTTGTTCCAGCTGAGGATCAGCGAGCACAGCAGGATGCCCAGCACGATATGCCCCAGCAGCAGCGGCACGCGCCACAGGTAACGGATCGGCTGCCAGGGAGCGCGTTCGTGCGGGTGTGAGGTATCCGTACTCATCAGCCAGTTAGTTTAGCGTTAGTTCGCCGCAACGACATGCGTCGCAAGGCAGGGTGGGGGGCCGGTTCAGGCGCCGACCTGGCCCAGCGGCAACGAGGGCGAACGCTTCACCGTACGCAGCACGAAGCTGGAATTCACGTCGGCCACGCCAGCCGCAGTCAGCAGGCGATCGAGCAGGAAGCGCGAGAAATGCTCCAGATCGGCCACGTAGACATGCATCAGGTAATCCATGTCGCCGGTCAACGCGTGGCAGGCCACAACCTCCTCCCAGGCGTTGACCTGGCCGACGAAGCGTTCGATCGCCGCCGCCTCGTGCTTGGCCAGTTGCACGCGGACGAAGGCCTGGAGGCCGAGACCCACCGCCTGCGGATCGACCTGGGCGGCATAGCCGGCGATCACGCCCTCCGCCTCCAGTCGCTGCACCCGGCGCAGGCAGGCGGACGGCGACAGGCTGACCCGTTCGGCCAGTTCGGCATTGGTCACGCGGCCGTCGCGTTGCAGTTCGGCCAGCAGGCGCAGGTCGGTGCGGTCGAGGTTCGACATGCAATTTTCTTTCGTTTTTGACGCGATATCTCGGGTTTTGTTGCTGATATAACGACTTGTTCAGCAATAAAACAAGCCTCGTGCGCAGGTCTGTCCGTATGATGGTGCGCCAGCCATCCCTTTCCGGAGCCACGCCATGGAAAACGCCACGCCACGCCGGGTCGAGCACCAGCAGACCGATCGCGGCTACGTGCCGGTGTATGCCACCGGCGTCGTCGAACAGCCCTGGGACAGCTACAGCGCCACCGACCACGAAGTCTGGAACACGCTCTACCGGCGCCAGCGCGAGCTGCTGCCAGGGCGTGCCTGCGCCGAGTTCCTGGAGGGTGTCGAGCGCTTCGGCATGGGCGAGAACGGCATCCCGAAGTTTGCCGACCTGAACGAGCTGCTGGCGAAGACCACCGGCTGGCAGATCGTGGCGGTGGAGGGCCTGCTGCCCGACGAGGTGTTCTTCGACCACCTGGCCAACCGCCGCTTTCCGGTGAGCTGGTGGATCCGCAAGCCGGACCAGCTCGACTACCTCAGCGAACCGGACCTGTTCCACGACCTGTTCGGCCACGTACCGCTGCTGCTCAACCCGGTGTTCGCCGACTACATGCAGGCGTACGGCCGCGGTGGCATGAAGGCGTTCGGCATCGGCCCCGAAGCGCTGATGAACCTGACGCGCCTGTACTGGTACACGGTGGAATTCGGGCTGATCAACACGCCGGAGGGCCTGCGCATCTACGGCGCCGGCATCGTCAGCTCCAAGGGCGAGTCGATCTACTGCCTGGACTCGGCCGCGCCCAACCGCATCGGCTTCGGTCTGGAGCGGGTGATGAACACGCGCTACCGCATCGACACCTACCAGCAGACCTATTTCGTGATCGAGGGCTTCGAGCAACTGTTCGACGCCACCCGCCCGGACTTCACGCCGATCTACCAGCGGCTGGCGGCAAAGGCACCACACGCGGCCGGCGACGTGCTGGACAGCGACCGCGTGTTCAACGTCGGCACCCGCGAGGGCTGGGCGACCAACGCCGATACCTGAAACAGGCCGCGCTCAATGGCGCATGGCGGCCTGTCCATGCGCGTCCACCCACGGCTTCACGATGCCGATCCACAGCGCGTAGCCGCTGCGGTTCATGTGCAGGCCGTCCGGGCGGAACCACTTGTCTTGGGGCTGGCCGTCCGGACCGAGCATCGGCGTGAAGATGTCCAGATAGCTCACGCCCGATTGCGTGGCGGCCCAGTCGCGGATCTTCTCGTTGGCTTCGCGAATCTGCGGCAGCAGCGCCTTGCGCGCCATGCTCGGCTTGATCGCGATGAAGGCGATCGGCACGCCTGGATCGACCGCGCGCGCCTTGTGCACGAAATCCTGGAACTCCTTCAGCACGAAGGCCGGGCTGTCACCGGCGGCGATGTCGTTGTCGCCTGCGTACATCACGATGGCCGACGGCTTGTACGGGGCCAAGATGCGGTCGGCGAAGTACGTGGAATCATTGATCTCCGAGCCGCCGAAACCGCGGTTGATCGTGCGCACCTCGGGGAAGTCGCTGGCCAGCGTGGTCCAGAAACGGATCGAGGAGCTACCGATGAACAGCACCGCGCCCGGTGCCGGCGGCTGTGCCCGGTCGGCCGCTTCGAAGGCGGCGATGTCCTTGCTCCAGATCGTGTGGTCGTTGGCGGCATCGCGCTCGTGGGCGATCCCCAGTGCGGGCAGCAGGGCGAGCAGTGACAGCAGTATCCAGCGGGGCATGAGGGTCTTCCTGGCCGGTCGGGGAATCCGAACCCTAGCGCGCGCGAGGCAACTCCGACACCCTCAGCACGGTGGCGATGCGCGCGCCGTCCCAGCGGTACACCAGGTGCTCGGACTGCACGCAGGGGGCCAACAGGTCGGGATAGAACACCGCCGCGCACTCGCCGCCCGGATGCCGCACGCTGTCGTAGACGATGCCATTGGAGCCGTCCGCGCGCAGCGTGCGCGCCAGCGCCACGCTGGGGCCGTAGTCGTCGGCATCGTGCATCTGCGGCCAGCCGCCGCGCAGGTCGTGCAGGCGGCCGGTGATGCTGGTGCGGTAGCAGCGCATCGGGATCTCGCACGGCGGCTCGGCCGTCGCCGCGAGGAAGCGCTCGCGGTGGTAGACCGTTTCCTCCACCGCCGTGGTCACGCTGTGCCCGGCGTAGAACACGCCCCAGCTGCCGTCGGAGAAGCGGCTGCCTTCCGGGTTGAGGTGGGTGAACGCGGCCATCACCGGCGTGCTGCCCGGCCCGCTGATGCGGCGCGTCTTCGGCACCAGCTTCAGGGCGTCGGCCTCCTCGCGCAGACGCGGATTGGTCAGCGCCTCGATCGCGAACACCGCGTCGAGATCGGCTGGATCGGCGATGCGGTCGAACAGCCCGACCGGCGGGAAACGGCTGGGCACGATGCGATAGGCATGGCTCCAGCGGATGCGCTTGATCGGGGGCATCTCGGCGGTCACGTCGGTGCTCGGCAGGGACTCGGTGAAGGGACGTCGGAAAGGCTGGCAGCGCGGCGTCTCCCCGGTCGCGACCGGCGCCACGGCACGGTTCACCCGCGCTGCGCATCCAGGTACTGGCGCACCACGAACAGGTCCGCCACGTTGCCCGACAGCATCCGCTCCAACGCCGACTGGCCGCCGAACAGCGCCGCCTGGTTCGGCCGCCGCAGCCAAGCGTCGGCCTGGGCCGGATCGGGAAACAGGATCTGCAGCGCCTTGAAGATGCCCAGCAGGTAGCTGATCCGCTCGATCACGTCGCGTCCGGGACTGCCGTCCTGCTCGCGCTTCCACTTGTAGAACGTGGACTCCGGCGGATCGCCCAGCAGCTTGCGCTGCTCGGCCACCCGCAGCTTCCACACCTCGGCCAGCCGGAAAAAGCTGCGCAGGGCGGGGCCGCCGAGATCGGTCAGGGGCAGGATCGCCGTTTGCGGACTGGAAACCATACGATGTTCCTGTATAGAGCTTATATGCAATTTACTCCACATATGAAGTCATGAACACCGGACCCGCACGGGGCATGCCGCACGCCGTTCAGGCGTGTCATCGCCGGACGATGACCCGAAAACAGGCATGCGCTCACAGCGCCAGGGATTTTCCATCGCCTACCATGCTTCCCCACGGATCTGGCCCGCGGGCCGGATCATCCCCTGCAAGGAACCAGGGAGACTCCATGCCAAGGAAGCACACAGCGCTTGCCCTACTTCTGGCCATGACCGGATGGCTGCCGATCCGGTCGCAGGCCGCAACCGCACCGGCGACATCGACCCGTGCCACCCGCCCGGTGTCGACGTCATCGACGCGGGGCACCCACGATCGTCTTTTCGTTGCGCTGTTCGATTGCAGCTGGAAACAGGCGCGCAAGGGACCCACCGAGCCCACCACCGTAGCGTGGATCCACCAGCAGCTGATCCGGGGTACGTCGCCCAGGTCGATTGGCACCGGTTACGTAAGCACGGACTGCGCCCACGACAATTGGCTGACCCTGGACAAGCATGGCGAAGCGTTTGCCGGCACCCGCCTCGCCGCCATGTACAAGCAGCTCTCGGTGCGGTCGGAAGCGTGGCTCAGGGAGGACCCCGATGCCCGGATCAGCCTGCTGATCGTCGGCGGCAGCTGGGGCGCCCTGCAAGGCGCCGAGTTCACGATGATGGTCGACGTGCTGGGGTTGCATTCCCCCGCGGGTGAAGTTCTTGTGCCGCCGCACCGGACAGCCCAGGCGCTTGCCCTGCTGGCCCCCACCGGCTACCTGCCGCCAGAGCTGCACCTGCCGCCCTCGGTGATTTCCGGCTTCCAGCTCAGCGCGACGGACGAGAAACGCCCTGATTTCCAGTCGCTGCCGATCCTCGGTAAAGGCCGCTCGAGCGACGGACGCTTCCTCAGCCTGCCTGTTCCCGGCTCGCTTTCGGACGTCTGCGGCGGCTACCGCCTGAATGGCCTCTCCATACGCGCGGCCAACCTGCTGATCGAATACATCAATCGGCTCAGCACCACGCCACTGCTCAGCGAGCAGCCCGAGCCGGACGACCCGCGGATGAATGTGGTGCATCGTTCGGAGGAGGAGGGCACGTGAAGTCTTTCCGTTCCACAGGCTGGGCGTCGACGGCGGCCACGCAAGCGAGGTCCATTGAAATGCCGGATGTTCCGGATCGTGCGTCGCACATCCGCGTGTCCGGGATCGGGGGTACCGCAAGCCAGGGATCGGGATGGATTCGCGCATCGCTCCCTTCCAGACCGGCCTGCAGGTCGGGCACCTTCTCGCCAAGTTCGCTCTCCTGAGCCAGCAGGTGCCGGCGATCGTGCGGCAGTCGGCGGACGGCTCGCTGCACGCGCTGCCGGGATTGGTGATGGACCGTCTGGGCGGTGGCCTGGAACGGCCGGTGCAGGACTACCAGCAACGCCTGCATCGTGCCGGCGGCGAACTGGAGACCGCAGCGCTCAAGCTCGGTGGACAGATCGAACGGCTGCAGCGACTGCATCGCCTGCTGCTGTGGAAGACGGTCGCCGCCGTGGCAGTCTGCCTGGCTCTGCTGCTGGCCGGCGGTGCGTGGCTGTCGCTGCACTATACGGGTGTGATCGAACAGAACCGGCTCTCGGCCGAACTGCTGCAGGCCTACAACCGCGCCGACGTCACGCTGTGCGACGGGCGCCTGTGCGCCAACGTCGAGACCCGCGGCAAGCGCTACGGCGAGCGCGGCCAGTACGCCCCGGTCGCACCCCGCTGACGTCGCTCACCGCGGACCATTCAACCGGCCGGCCTGGACTTGCAGTCGCAGCCGTAGTCCGGCTCCGGGCCGCCGTCGGCGATGAACCGGTCGATGCGCTTCTCCAGCACCGGCAGCGGCACCGAGCCGATCTGCAGCACGGTGTCGTGGAAAGCGCGCAGCTTGAACTTGTCGCCCAGCGCCTGCTCTGCCTTGTGGCGCAGCTCCAGGATCTTCAGGTAGCCGATCTCGTAGGACAGCGCCTGCGCCGGCCAGCTGATGTAGCGGTCCACCTCGTTGGCGATCTCGCGGTCAGACAAGGCGGTGTTCTGGGTCAGGTAGTCGATCGCCTGCTGCCGGGTCCAGCCGTCGTGGTGGATGCCGGTGTCGACCACCAGCCGGCAGGCGCGCCACATCTGGTAGGTGAGGTAGCCGAATCGCTCGTAGGGCGTGTGGTAGATGCCCATCTCGTTGCCGAGGTGCTCGGCGTACAGCGCCCAGCCCTCGCCATAGGCGGAGATGTAGCCGTCGCGGCGGAACGCCGGCTGGCCGTGCTGCTCGGCGGCCAGGGCCAGCTGCAGTGCGTGGCCGGGCATCGACTCGTGCAGGGTCAGTGCCGGCATGTTGTAGAGCGGGCGCGACTTCAGGTCGTAGGTGTTGACCAGGTAGGTGTCGGCGCCGCCGCGGCCGGAGGTGTAGTACGGCGCGATGTCGGCCGGCACCGGCTCGATCGCAAAGCGCTGGCGCGGCAGCCGGCCGAAGAACTTGCCGAGCTGGCCATCGACCTGCTTGGCCACCCAGGCCGTGCGCATCAGCAACTCGTCCGGGGTCTTGGCGTAGAACTGCGGGTCGGTGCGCAGGAAATGCAGGAACTCGGGAAAGCTGCCCTTGAAGCCGGTCTGCTTCATCGTCTGAAGCATCTGCGCGTGGATCTTCGCCACCTGCTCCAGGCCCAGCTGGTGGATCGCCTCGGGATCCAGGTCCAGCGTGGTGTACTCGCGGATCTGCTGGCGGTAGAACGCCTTGCCATCGGGCAGCGCCTCGGCCGCCAGAGTGGTGCGCGCCTGCGGCATGTATTCGTTGCGGAAGAACGCCAACAGCTTCTGGTAGGCCGGGATCACGTCGTCGCGCACACGCCGCAGCGCCTCGCCCTGCAGCGCCTGCGCCTGGTCGGTGGAGAAGCTGTCCGGCAGGTGCTTGAAGGGTGCGTAGAAGCTGCTGTCGGTCGGATCGGCGAGATCGGCCACCGCGGCGATCGATACGTCACGCCCGTCCAGCACCGCCCGCGGCACGCTGAAGCCGCGCTTCAGGCCAGCGCGCATGTTGGCGATCTGCTGGTCGAAGTAGGCGGGGATCTGGCCGAGACGATCCAGGTAGTGCTCGTAGTCGTCGACGCTGCGCAGGTGGTCGTCGTGCAGTTCGTAGCCGATGTCGCCCCAGAACGAGGAGTCGCTGTTGAACGGCATCTGCCAGATCTTGAAGCGCTGGTCGGCCAGCAGGTTGGCGATCTGCGCGTGATAGACCTCGTAGTTCACCCGCTCGCCGGGCGACAGCGCCTGCAGGTCGATCGCATCCAGGTCCTTCAGCACCTGCTGCCAGCGCTCCAGCCTGGCCTGCTGGGTCGCCGCATCGACGCTGTCCAGGCGGCCGTCGCCGGGGATGGCCTCGCCCGAGCTGCTGATGCCGCTCTGCCCGGTCCGCCATGCCCATTCCTGCGAATAGATCGCATGGAAGCGGGCATCAGCATCGTTTGCCTGTGCGCCGGCCATGACGGGGACCAGGCCCAGGACCGCGGCCAGCAGGCCGCCCAGCAGGTACTTCATCGAGACGTTCCCTCCGCGGATCAGTCGACGATCTTCGCAGAGATTGCGCGCAATGCCAGCGTCAATCCATGCCGGCGTAGTAACTGCGCATCGCCGTGAGGTAGGCGTCGAGGTTGTGTTCCGGGCGGTCGGCGAAGCATTCGCCGGTCTCGCCCAGGCCGGCGATGCGGTCCGGCCGGAAGTTGCGGAAGTCCCGGCGCAGCCGGCACCAGGTGCCCAGGGTCCAGGCACCGCCCCAGAACGCCAGGCACAGCGGCTCGACCTCGCGATCGCTGGAGCGCCCGGCCTCGTCGCGATAATCCAGCCGCAGCACGTGCCGGCCCTCGATCGCCGCGTGCAGCCGGTCGATGCGGGCGGCAAACGTGGCCTGCGCCTCATCGCGCCAGACCGGGGCGTAGATCCGCGTGCGCGAGGAACGCTCGCGCAGCTCGGGCGGCAGCACCGCCTCGATCTTCATCAACGCGGCCTGGGCACCAGCCGCCAGGCGATCGCCGGCGAAGGCGCGCACGAAGCGCGTGCCGACCACCAGCGATTCGAGCTCGTCGGCGGTGAACATCAGCGGCGGGATGTCCGCGCCCTTGCGCAGCACGTAGCCGACCCCGGCCTCGCCCTCGATCGGCACGCCGGACAGCTGCAGGTCGGCCACGTCGCGATAGACGGTGCGCAGCGAGACGCCCAGGGTGTCGGCCAGCGAACGGGCCGGCAGCGCGGTGCGACGCCCGCGCAGGGCGTGGATGATGAGGAACAGGCGGTCGGCACGGCGCATCCACACATCATGCCCTGCCCCCGGTCGCAGCGCCTGCGACGTCGGTCATGCCGGTCGGCGCGGATTCCAGCCCGGACCGACCGGCGACTCATGGCTCAACCCTGCTGCGCGGCGTAGCCGGCGTCCTTCGCCAGCGCCCGCTGCATCGCCGGGCGGGCCAGCACGCGGTCGATGTAGCCGCGGATCACCGGATGCTCCGGCACCAGCTGGAACGTCGTGGTCCAGTTCAGCGCGGTGCCCCACAGCACGTCGGCCGCAGTGAAACGCTCGCCGAACAGCCAGGGACCGGTCGCCAGCTGGGCGACCAGGGTGTCGTAGACCTGCTCCCAGCTGCCGTACGGCGAGGTCGACGGTGGCGCCGGTTCGCGCTTCATCGCGCGATCGACGATCGCCGGCTCGAAGCACGAGCCGTAGAACACCAGCCAGCGCAGATAGGGGCCACGCAGCGGGTCGCCGATCGCCGGCGCCAGCCCTTTCTCCGGATAGAGATCGGCCAGGTAGATGAACACCGCGGGCTGCTCGGCGACCAGCGCACCGTCGTGGACGATCGCCGGCACCTTGCCCATCGGGTTGATCGCCAGGTACGCCGGCGCGCGCTGGGTGCCGGCCTTCAGGCTCAGCAGGTGCAGGTCGTAGTCCACGCCCAGCTCCTCGAACAGGGCGAGCGTGCCGCCGGCGCGGGTGTGCGGGGCGTAGAAGAAGCTGACGCGGGGCGTGGTCATGGCGGGCGATCCCTCGTGGTGTTGGCTCGACGATGGTTTCACAGGTGCCGGGTCTCTGCCGGCGGGTGTTGCCAGTCGTTGTCGCGACCGTTGCTGTAGCGCAACGGTGCGGTGATCAGCGCCTGCGGTTCGACGTCGTCCAGGCACGCCAGGTTGATGCTCAGGAAGTCGCCGCCGAGCACGTCGAGGTGACCCCGCCCGAACGGGTGCACGCCGCAATGGCGGCAGAACAGGTGATGCATCGAGCGCGTACCGAACTGGTAGTCCGACAGCGCCCCTTCGCCGCGGATCAGGCGGAACGCATCGGGCCGCACGATGACGCCCCAAGCCCGGGTCTTGGTGCAGATCGAGCAGTTGCAGCGACCGGTGCCCTGGGCCAGGTCGATGTCGGTCTCGAACGCGACGGCGCCGCAGTGGCAGCTGCCGTGATAGGTGGTCTTCATGCGGATGCCTCCATGGAAGGTTCGCCGCGACGCGCCACCGTATGGCCGCGCAGCAGGGATCGGGGTGTCGGCGCCAGGCGCAGCAGCTGCGGCGGTCCGGCCAGTCGGTGCGTCCACGCCTGCAGTGGGTTTTCCTCCGCCTCGGCCAGCAGCATCGCCGGCCACGGCGCGATGGCGGCCGGCGGATCGAACAGGCCGAACCAGACGAACACCGGCTCGTTCTCCCGCACCGGCAGGCGCGGAAAGTTGTTCGGCGCCGTCTCGCTGAGGCCGCTGCCGAGCACCCGCAGCCCGCGCGTGGCCAGCCATGGCCGGACCTCGTCGTCGAACGCACGGGCCAGCGCCGCACCGACCAGGGCGTCGACCGGGCAGACCATGGCCGCCAGCCAGCCGGGAGGCCCGGCACGGCCCGGGGCCGGCCGCTGCGGTCCCGGCAGGTCGAACGGCTGCCAGGGGCGCAGCAGCAGGACATCGTCCGAATCGATCATGGTGGCGTTGGCCGCATCCCGGTGGCCGCGCCAGACCGGGCCGTCGTAGAACGCGGTCAGCGCCCGTGCCCGCGTCGCCATGTCGGCAAAGCCGCGCAGCCAGACGAAGCGGTCCGGATCGTCCAGGTCGCGGAACTGGCCCGGCAGCACCATGCCCAGCGCCTCCTGCGATTCCACGAACTCTCGTTCGAACAACTCCACCAGGCGCTCGCGCTGGCCCGCGCGCAGGGTGTACTGGCGAAGCTCCAGCACGCCGATCGCCGGCGCGCTCATGGGCGGCTCCTTCCCTGGCGAAGCAGCAGGGCCACCAGTGCGAAAAGGTGCGCACGCTTCGGGTGCGCCGGGTCTTTCGTGACCACCTCGCGCGGTGCCTGCATCCAGTGGCCTTCCGTCAAGGTACCGCGCAGCCGCAGCGGGCCGTAGGCACGAATCACGCGATCGAACCGGGTGCTCATGCCACCGCCTCCTCCACCGGTTCGCCCACGCACCAGGGCGGCAACTGCGCGTGCTTGAACAGGCGGTACCAGTGTTCGCGGTCGCTAGGGTTGTAGAGGTCGAGCGTGCGGATCACCTCGCGGGCGAATTCGACGCTGCCCAGGTGGCTGGCGGTGATCACGCCGCCGTCGCTGACCGCCAGCACCTCGCTGTCGTACTGGCTGGCGCCGGCATATCCGGGTATCTGGGTGAGCTGCCCGGCCCAGTTTCCGGTGTGGCGGCAGTCGTCGAGCAGCCCGGCACGGGCCAGCGCCAGTACGCCGCTGTCGATGCCGGCGACGGGCGCCCCGCCGGCGTGCACCTCCGCCAGCAGGTCGACGGCGGACTGCCCTTCCCCGCGCTGCCACAGATGGCCGCCGGGGACGATCACCAGCGCGGCGCGCCGCCGGTCGACTTCGGCCAGGGTGGTGTCGGGCTGCACGGTCAGCCCGCCCATCGAGGTCACGGGCTCCGGACCGAAGCCGACCGTCCGTACCTGCCAGTCGCCCGGGCGACGCACCTCGCACAGGGCGAGCGCGGCCTGCCAGTCGGCGAAGCCGTCGAACACCAGAACATGAACCGTATCGCGCATGGACTTGCCCTCCGTGGGTGGAGCGCAAGCATGGTCCCGGGCTGCTGCCAACGTGCTGTCAGCAGCCTCTCTGAAGGAAAATTTGTCGCCTCAACGGGACTCAGTGAACGTTGATGTTCGATTGGGACAAGGTTCTACCTTCTCTGGTCCATGCACGCAGGCGATAGCGACCGGGGCGCAAGTAGAGCCGGGTGACACTGCCCGCGCTGAAGAAGGCATATATGTCGGCCGGTGAGGCGTTGTTCGGCTCACCGATGTAGTGCGCATCCACTGCGCAGGGAAGCTGGTCTCGACACAGCCGGGTATCGATCGGATAGGCGTGACGAAGGCCGCCAAGTTCGAGCCACGCTGGACGAAACATAACGTTCGAAGCCTTCGGATAGACGTAATGGCCATCAGGCTCAAGCCGTACCGGTTGGGGTGGCACATTCGAAACATTGCCGAAGGCCTTAATACTCAGCATAGGTGGGGAGATCACGCTTATGTCATACAGCTCGGGCTTCGCTGACCAAAGGTGACCAGTTTTCCTGTCGACGAGGACTTCCGGTACATCCGAGGGAAACCGCTTCACCAATTGGTGATAATCGTCATCGCTCCAGTCAACGTCTAGGAACTGAGCCTGATCGATTGATAATGGATCCGAGCCAACCAATTTGGTCAGGATCATAGCCATCGGTTGAACTTGGCCGAGTCGCCCGATCGCTTTGTCAACGTGCGCGTAGCCTCCGGCAACGACGAGACGCGCTTGAGGATCCTTGGCGAATACACGATCGTATAGATTCTTTGCCTGCCCCACCTCGCGCGTTTCCACATCGGCCCCGGCCTTGTCGTAGTCGTAGTGCACCAGCTCGAAGCCTAGGCGGACGGCCTCACGCACGATCTCTCCGTACAGCGGCTCCTGGAGATACTCGGTACCGCTGCTGCGCAGCGGATACCCTCGTTTGGCCAAGCCAGGATCTTTCCCCAGCGCTTCGATGGCCAGGTAGGTGAAACCAAGTGCCCGCAAGCGCGGCAGCAATTGCAGCGTCAAGGCCCTGGTCTGCGCGTTATGGTGCACCTCGTTGATCATTACGATTTTTCGATCCGAGGCCCGGTTGGCGATTGCATCCAGCGCATTAACACCCTTCCAATTGGAAGCATCAGGGAGCACGAGCCCTTCGATCGGACTCATCTTTAGCGGAAAAGCAAGAACAGCCTGGGTATAGAGGCCAAGTTCGGAGAGCGCGAATGCGCTCATTTGCCCGGCTAGGATGCTGTTGGCTCTGGAGAGACGCGGACCAATTTCTTGAAGATATAGGTATCGATCCAAGGGATTGGGTTGCTTGCCGAGCTCGTGGAACATGCGCACTGCCGCCTGATCATAGGTCTGCCCATGAACGCCCGCGGTCACGATGAACGCGACACCACAAAGAAAGGTGCGGAAGCAACCAGGGGACATGGCGACGACCGTAGAGGTGGGTGGTCATCAGTCTGCGCGTGATCCACGGACATGATAAATATCCATGGCAGCTTTTCGGTGTAGGGAACGACTTGGCATCCGAGCAGCTGGCGCGCTTCCGACTCGCACGGGACAATAGCGGTCCTCTTTTGCCCCGGAGACGCCATGAAGCCCGTTTCGCTGATCCAGTTCCTCATCGAGGAACGCCGCGCCGGCCACATCAACGCCGAGCTGTCGCTGCTGATCGAGGTGGTGGCGCGTGCCTGCAAGCGCATCAGCGTGGCGACCAACAAGGGCGCGCTCGGCGGGGTGCTCGGCATGGCCGCCGGCGAAGGCGATGCGGCCAGCATCAACGTGCAGGGCGAGGCGCAGAAGAAACTGGACGTGATCTCCAACGAGATCCTGCTCGAGGCGAACGCCTGGGGCGGCCATCTCGCCGCCTGCGCCTCGGAGGAGATGGAGGATCCGCAGCCGATCCCCGACATGTACCCGAAGGGCAACCACCTGCTGCTGTTCGATCCGCTGGACGGCAGCTCGAACATCGACGTGAACATCTCGGTCGGCACGATCTTCTCGGTACTGCGCTGCCCGGACGGCGTGACCGAGCCGAAGGCCGAGCATTTCCTGCAGGCCGGCACCGAACAGCTGGCCGCCGGCTACGTGGTATACGGACCGGCCACGGTGATGGTGCTGACCTTCGGCCACGGCACCCATGAGTTCACGCTGGACCGCGAGGTGGGCAGCTTCGTGCTCAGCCGGCGCGAGATCCGCATCCCCGAAGCCACCGGCGAGTTCGCCATCAACATGTCCAACCAGCGCCACTGGGAAGCGCCGATGCAGCGCTACGTCGGCGAGCTGCTGGCCGGCAGGGACGGCCCGCGCGGGCGCGACTTCAACATGCGCTGGGTCGCCTCGATGGTCGCCGACGTGCACCGCATCATCACCCGCGGCGGCGTGTTCTTCTATCCGCTGGACGCCAAGATCAGGGCCCAGGGCGGCAAGCTGCGGCTGATGTACGAGGCCAACCCGATGGCCCTCATCGTCGAGCAGGCCGGCGGCGCGGCGACCACCGGCCGCGAGCGCATCCTCGACGTGCCGCCGACCGGCCTGCACCAGCGCGTGCCGGTGTTCCTCGGTTCCCGCGAGGAGGTGGAGCGCGCGACCCACTACCATCGCGAGGTCGACGGCCTGCGCGGCTGAGCGCATCGCGCGGACGCCTCGCAGGGGTTTGCGAAGCGTCCGCGGCATGGCTTGCAGCACTTGGAGCCGCGCCCCGGGCGCTGCTAGGTTCGAAGGCTTCTCCGCCCGCTGAGAGCGCCACCGATGTCCCGAGTCTCCCTGCTGCCGCTGGCCCTGCTGGCCGGCCTGACCCTGCCGGCCTTCGCCGGCACCGCACCGGTCGATCCGCGCATCGACCAGCTGCTGACCGAGCTGGGCAAGGTGCGCGGCATCCACGGCGCGCAGCTGTCGCCCGACGGTCGCCAGCTGGCGTGGGTGGTGGACACCGACGGCCAGCCGGCGGTGATGCTGGCCAAGACCAACGGCCGCGACACCCACCGGCTCAACACCCGTGATGCGGCCGGCAGTTGCCGGGAATCCAGCATCGCCTGGGCGCCGGACTCGCGACACCTGGCTTTCTTCTCCACCTGTGCAAGCGTCGGCGCGAGCAAGGGCCACCCGGCCTTGGTGGTGGCCGACAGCCGTGGCACGACGGCACCGCAGAAGCTGGCCGCGCTGGACGGCTACGCCCACGCGCTGAACTGGTCGCCGGACGGCCACGAGCTCGGCTTCCTCTACGTCGAAGGCGCCACCCGCGCCGCCAGCGCGGTGGCCGCGGCCAAGCCGGCCGCCGGCGAGATCGGCGTGGACGGGCTGGAAGTGCAGCGCGTCGCCGCGGTACCCGCCAGCGGTGGCGCCGTGCAGATGCTCACCCCGGCGCCGAGCTATGTCTACGAATTCAGCTGGTCGCCGGACAGCCACCAACTCGCCTACGTCGCCGCGCCGGCCCCCGGCGACAACAACTGGTGGATCGCCAAGCTTTATGCCCAGCAGGCGAAGGCTGGCGCCGAGCCCCGCGCGCTGGTCGACACGCGCACCGTGGAAGGCCCGCTGCACGGCTTGCAGATGGCGCTGCCGCGCTGGTCGCCGGACGGGTCGCGGATCGTCTTCATCGGCGGCCTGATGAGCGACCAGGGCGCAACCGGCGGCGATCTCTACGCCGTGCCGTCCGCGGGCGGTGCGGTCACCGCGCTGACCCCGGGCATCAAGGTCACCCCGGTGTGGTTCGGCTGGACCGGCGCCAACCGCCTGCTGGTGGCGCAGATTCGCAACGGCCGCAGCGAGGTGGCGCCGTATGCCATCGACGCCACCCACGCCACGGCGCAGGCGCCGCTGTTCGCGCTGGACGCCAGCATCGGCGACGGCACTGCCGCCATGGGGCTGTCGCTGTCGGCCGATCATTCGAAGATCGCCTTCGCACAGAGCTCCTATGCCGCCGCGCCAGAAGTGCATGCCGGCAAGCTCGGCCGCACGCCGCCGCCGGCGGTCACCGCGAGCAACGCGGCGCTGAAGCCGTCCTGGGGCAAGGCCGTGTCGGTCGAGTGGGACAACGAGGGCCGCCACGTGCAGGGCTGGCTGCTGTACCCGGCGCACTACGACGCGAAACAGTCCTACCCGATGATCGTGAACGTGCATGGCGGTCCGGCCAGCGCGGTGCTGCCGCGCTGGCCGTCGGTCGGCTTCGGCGGAGTGCCGTTCTCGGCGCTGGATTACTTCGTGTTCATGCCCAACCCGCGCGGCAGCTACGGCCAGGGCGAGGCCTACGTGCAGGCCAACCGCAAGGACTTCGGCTACGGCGACCTGCGCGACATCCTCGCCGGCGTCGACACCATCGAGAAAAAGCTGCCGGTGGACGACAAGCGCCTGGGCCTCACCGGCTGGAGCTACGGCGGCTTCATGAGCATGTTCGTGCCGACCCAGACCCAGCGTTTCCGCGCGGTGGTGGCCGGCGCCGGCATCTCCGACTGGCAGAGCTACTACGGCGAGAACCTGATCGACCAGTGGATGATCCCGTACTTCGGCGCCTCGGTGTACGACGATCCGGCGGTGTACGCGAAGAGCTCGGCGATCCATTTCATCAAGCAGGTGAAGACGCCGATGCTGATCGTGGTCGGCGACCGCGACGCCGAATGCCCCGCGCCGCAGTCGTTCGAGATGTGGCACGCGCTGCGCACGCTCGGCGTGCCGACCTCGCTGGTGGTCTACCCGAACGAGGGCCACCATTTCGTCGACCCGGCGCACCAGCGCGACGTGCTGCAGCGCGCGCTGATGTGGTTCGAGAAGTACCTGCCGCCAGGCGCCTGAGCCGGCTCCGGCCCATTGGGAAATCGAAAGGGCGGGTCACACGACCCGCCCTTTTTTTGCGTGCGCAGAGGCGTCCCGGCGCGACCCTTCCGGGAGTCACGCTTGACGATGACCCATGTGTATTGATGTACTGATACACATGGACGCATCGCTGCTCACCATCCAGCCCGGCTCCGCCGAACCGATCTATCGCCAGATCGTCGAGCAGCTGCGCCGCCTGATCGCCGGCGGCCAGCTCGCCGCTGGCGACCTGCTTCCGTCGGTGCGCGAGGTCGCGGCGTTCCACGCGATCAACCCGATGACCGTCTCGCGTGCCTACGGCATGGCCGAGTCCGAAGGCCTGCTCGAGCGGCTGCGCGGCAAGGGCATGGCCGTGGCGGCGACCACACGGTCGACACAGACGCAGGCACAGCGGCTGGCGCTGCTGGAACCGCAGCTGCAGGCGCTGGCGCGACATGCCCGGGAACTGGAACTGCCGGCTGACGTCGTGCTGCGTCGGCTTGGCCGCCTGCTGGAGGACTGAGATGCTCGTCGATGTCGCCCTGACCGGACTGGTGGGCTGGCTGTTGGTCGTCGAACCCCTGCTGGGACGACGCGCCTCGTTGCGACTGGGTCGCGCGCTCGATCGCGGTGAACCGGATGCGCGCACCCGGTTCCTGCTGAGGTGGACGTGGCAGGGCTGGACCCTGGTCGCGGTGACGCTGGCGATCGCCTTGGGTGTGGCCGGATGGACCCCGGCACAGCTGGGGCTGGCGTGGCCGCAGGCTGCCGCCGGACTCGATGCCGGCTTCCTGCTCGGCATGACGGCATCGATGGTGGTCGGCGCCCTGGTCGCCGCCATCGGGCTGCGCGTGGTCGCGCGACGACGCGGCAGCGCCCGTCCGACGCCGACGGCGGCACCCACGCCAGTGCTCCGGATCTTGCCGCGCACCGGGCGCGAGCGGCTGGCCTTTGCTGCCCTGGCCGTAACCGCCGGCGTCGGCGAGGAGATCGTCTGGCGCGGCTTCGGCCTGGCGGTGCTGCGTGGCTGGCTGCCCCACGTCGGACCGGTCACGTACGTGCTGCTGCTCGCCGTGGCCTTCGGCTGGGCCCACCTCTACCAGGGCCGCGTCGGGGTGATCGTCACCGCGTTGGTCGGCGGCGTGCTCGCCGCGATCTATCTGGCCAGCAACAGCTTGCTGGTGCCGATGGTGCTGCACGTGCTGCTGGATCTGCGCGCCCTGCTCATCCGCTTGCCACCGGACGATCCCGCCACGGCGGCGACCGGTTCATCCACCAGGGAGGTTTCATGAACGCGATGCTCAAGGACGCTGCCAACCGGCTCGATCCACCGCTGGCGGCCCGCGGCCTGGGCCACGGCTACGAAGGAGCCACGGTGCTGCGCGGCATTGATCTCGATGTCGCTGCGGGCAGCGTGCTGGGCCTGATCGGTCGCAACGGCGCCGGCAAGTCGACGCTGCTGCGGGCGCTGCTCGGCCTGCTGGAACCGACCACCGGCGAGGCGCGGGTGTTCGGCAAGGCGGCCCTGGCGATGGACGACGGCATCCGCCAGCGGATCGCCTACGTGCCGCAGCAGCCCGAGGCACTGGCCTGGCTCACCGTCGCGCAGATGTTCGACTACCTCGGCCGCTTCTACCCGCGCTGGAACCACGCGTTTGCCCGCGACACGCTGGCGCGCTGGCAGCTGCCGGCCAACAAGCTGCTCGGCAAGCTTTCGCCGGGCGAACGGCAGCGGGTGGAGCTGGTGCGCGCGCTGGCCAGCGAGCCGCAGCTGCTGGTGCTGGACGAACCGGCGGCCGCGCTGGATCCGGTGGCGCGCCGCGAGCTGCTGCGCGAAATCGCACTGCGCGCGTGCGAAGCGGGCATCACGGTGGTGTTCTCCACCCACATCGTGTCGGACCTGGAGCGGGTGGCGTCGGACATCGCCTTCCTGCACCTGGGCAGGCTGCTGCTGCACTGCCCCGTGGACGACACCAAGGAACGCTACGCGCGCCTGTGGCTACCGGCACGGCTCGGCCCGCACGCGCCGGCGTCGACGCTCGGCCGACGCAGCCATGCCGATGGCAGCGTCAGCGTGGTGATCGAACGCGATGCCCACGGTCGCTGGCCGGATGAGGCCGCGCAACCCGGCGTGCGCCTGGACGTGCTCGGGCTGGAGGATCTTTTCGTGGAGATCGCGGAGTGAACGCCGCGACGGTGCTGCTCACTCCCTGGCGCGCTGCCCCGGTCGGGACGCGCCGGTTGATGGCCGCCTTCTATCTGCTGGCCTGCATCGCCGGGACCCTCATCGCGCTGTTTGGCCACGCGAGGACGCCCTGGCTTGCGGTGGCTCTCGTCTACAGCGTCGGCCTGTTCGCACCCTGGGCGTTTCTTTTTTCCGGGATGGTCCTGCTGGCCAAGGACGCGCGGCAACTGCGGGTACCGGCACTGGAACAGGCCGCCGTGGTGGCATTGTTCGCCTACGCGCTCGCCATGCTGCTGCTGCCCACCGCCGTTTTCGCGCTGCTCGGCTGGCCCTGGGCGAAGCCGATGATCGGCTGGTCACTGGTGATGGTCGGCAGCTTTGCCTTTGCATTGCTGCCGCGCTACATCGCGGTGTTCATTGGCTTCCTCCCGACGCTGGGCAATGCCCTGGCACCCGGCTGGCCGCGGCTGTTCCCGCATGCCGGCGGTGGGCCCCTCCTGGTGATGGCGCTGCTCGTGCTGCTCGCGGTGGCCGGCTGGCGTTGGCGTGGCTTCGTGCACGCACGGATCAGCGAGCAGGGGTGGTCGTCGCCGACGGTGGTGCAGCTGCGCTACGGCAGCTGGGGCGCGTGGAGCCAGATGCAGGCCTCGGGTCGCAATACCCTGAACCTGGGTCAAGGCGGCGGCAACGTGGCCGGCTGCGGTCCGTCCCGGCCGGTCCGCAGCCTGCGCGTGGGGCTGGGTGGCTGGTATACGCCGCGCAGCTGGCGCTGGCATGTGCAGCAGCTGGCGTTCATGAGCGCGCTCCTGGGCGTGCCCACCCTGGCCCTCTGGCTGGGCCATCTCCGCGCCGGCAGCGGAGAGGATCACGGCAGCGTTGCAGCCCTGCTCGGGGCGTTTTTCGGATTTGCGGGGGTGGCCAGTCCGATGGTGTGCCTGCTCAGCTGGGCGTGGCTCAGTCGCCGGTGGCAACGGGTGAACACGGAGCTGCCGATGCTGGCGCTGCTGCCGGGTCTCGGCTCGGCGCAGGCGCGGCGGCAGGCCCTGCTGCGGGCCGCGCTGCAGCGTCCGCTGGCCGCGCATGCGGCGTGCTTCGTGCTGGTGCTGGCGGGCAGTCACTGGATGCCGGACGCGTTGCCGGTGATCGGGTTGCAGGCGGTGGCCGTTGCGGTCGGCACGCTGACCAGCATCGCGCTGGTGCTCGACGTGCTCGGTGGGCGACCGCACGGGCTGTGGACCGCAGGCCCGCTGCTCGCGGCGATGTTCGTACTTCAGATGGCGAGCCTGGTGATCGGCACCCTGCTCGGCAGCCACCATGCGCCGGGCCACGCATCCGCCCTGCTGGCGGGGCTGCTGGTTGGCGCGGGACTGCTGGCCGGCTGGTCCGGGCACCTGGCGCGGGCCGGATGGCGCGCGCTGGCGGCGCGGCCGCAGCCGTTCGTGGCGAATCCGGCATGAGCGGCGGATCGACGGGTGGTCGGCCGCCGGCTCGCGCCGCGGGCGCGCGGCTTACCGCGCGTGTGCTGGCCAAGCGGTTCGGCCTGCCGCTGCGCGTGGCGCAGGAGATCGAGATGACCGCGATCTGGCGCGCAGCGCGGCGATCGTGGATGTGCTGGAGCGTGCTGGTGCTGGGCCTGGCCGGTACCGTCGGGCTGGTGATCGCCGGCGGTGTGGCGCGGGGGCTGGGCGGGGTGCTCGGCCCCATGGCAACCGGCGTGGCCTGGCGGGCGCTGGGCCGCACCCTGGCGGCCCCGGCCATGCGGGCCGAGGCGGCCCGTCGCAGCGCGTCATCGGAGGACCCGTGATGCGAGGGCCAACTGATCCGGCCTGGTTGGCCGCGACCTATCGTCTGCGCCTGCCGGTGGCGCGCGCCTTGATCCGCGATCACCTGGCGCGGCAATGCCGCCGCTTCTGGCTGCTGGCGTTCGTTGCCGGGACACTCTGGCTGGTCGACATCACCGCGGCTTTCCGCCTGCTGGCGATGCCGGGAATGCTGCGCGGCCTGCTGCTGCCATGCGCGCTGCTCGCGTTGGGGTTCCATGTCTGGCTGGTGCAGCGCGCGGCGCGCGGCGCGATCCTCGCCGAGGCGGCACGGCTGACGCAGGATCCAGTGGCCCGGAAGGGAGAATGAAGCGATGCGATGGTTCACCACCCGGCGCCTGGTCCGCACTTACGGTATCCGCTGGACCGAGGCAGAGCGGATCGTGCGCGAGGAGTGTCTGCGTTCCGGCAGGGGGCGCACGGGGCTGGTGCTGTCACTGATCCATCTCACCGGACTGGGCTGGCTGCTGTTCGGTGCCCACTGGCTGTTCCCCAGCGTGCAAGGGTGGATGCGGATGGGGATCGAATCGCCCGGCCTGCTGGTGTCGATGATCGTCATGCTCGTGCCGCGCCTGCTTGCCCGCGACGCCATGCGGGCGCGTGCCGAGGCGCTCGCCGCAACCGGGGATCGTTCAGAACAACTGCCCCTGCGGTGACGACGGGCGCGGCGGCACGAAGCGGGTGGTGTCGAGCCGGAGATCGCGCGCGCGGCCGAAACCATGCTTGCGACAGGCGACCTCGAAGCGCCGCCTGAGCAGGTCGGCGAACACACCCTGCCCGCGCATGCGGGTGCGGAAGTCGCTGTCGTAGTCGCGGCCGCCATTCATCTGCTGCACCAGGCTCATCACGTGGGCCGCGCGATCCGGCGCATGCAGGGCCAGCCACTCGCGGAACAGGGTCTTCAGCTCATACGGCAGTCGCACCACGGTGTAGCCGGCGCAGGAGGCGCCCGCGTCGGCGGCCTGTTCGAGCACCGCCTCCATGTCGCGATCGTTGAGCGCGGGGATGATCGGCGCCACCAGCACGCCCACCGGCACGCCGGCCCCGGCCAGCGCGCGGATCGCCCGGATCCGGCGGTGCGGGGCGCTGGCGCGCGGCTCGAGCTTGGCGGCGAGGTGGTTGTCCAGCGAGTTGACCGACACGAACACCTGCACCAGGTTGGCCTCCGCCATCGGCGCGAGCAGGTCGAGGTCGCGCTCGACCAGCGCGTTCTTGGTGACGATCGTGCACGGGTGCCCGCATGCGGCCAGAAGTTCCAGCGCGGCGCGGGTGAGGCGCCAGCGCTTCTCGATCGGCTGGTAGGGATCGGTGTTGCTGCCGATGTTGATCGGCTCGACCCGATAGCCGGGCTTGGCCAGCTCGCTGCGCAGCACTTCGGCCAGGTTGCCCTTGGCACGCAGCCGGGTCTCGAAGTCGAGGCCCGGCGACAGGTTGAGATAGCTGTGCGAGGGTCGGGCGAAGCAGTAGATGCAGCCGTGCTCGCAGCCGCGGTACGGGTTCATCGCCTGGCTGAAGTGGATGTCCGGCGAGTCGTTGCGGGTGATCACGCTGCGCGCGCGCTCCTCGGTCACCTCGGTGCGCGGCCGCGAAGCAGCGTCATCGAGCAGCGCGCTCTGCCAGCCGTCGTCCTCGGCCTGACGGCGCACGGTCTCGAAGCGGCCTTCCGGGTTGGAGGCCGCACCGCGGCCCTTGTGGGCCCGGGGCGAAAAGGGGTCGTTGACGTCGGACATGGGGGCAGCCTGGAGGACAAGCATCTCACCGCGCGCGACCGGTTTGGCACAACCGGATCGGGGGGCACCGCCCGGCCAGGAAGCGGGTTTATGATCGGCGCCACCACCGGGGCGCGGCACCGGGTCGACGAGGTTTTCCTCTCATGCGCTGGCTTTGGCTGACCGGAACGATGTTGGCTTTCGTGCTGTGCTTCACCCGCCACGGGGGCGGGGCCATGGCGATCTGGCTATTGCTGGGCCTGGTCGGACTGCTGGGCACCGGGCTGGCCTTCGCCCAGGCCCGGATCAGCTCCAGCGCCCGCGCCGAATCGCTCTCCAGCTACGACCTGCAGCGGCTGCGCGAAGGCAAGCCGCCGCTCGGCCATGACTGAGCGATCCCCCCGTAAAGGAAAAGCCACGCCTCGAGGCGTGGCTTCTCGCAGGCACGACGGCGGACGGTCGACGCCCGCCGTGGCCCCGGCTCAGAAGTTGTACTTTGCGCTGAGCGAAACCTGGTTGGCCTTGGTGGTGGTGGTGGCCGTGGGATCGGCCGCCGACGTGCTGTCCAGCTCCGAGTACATGTACTCCAGGCCCAGTTCGTACGCACCCGAGGTGTAGATCAGGTTGAGCGCGGACTGCCGGTTTTCCAGTCGGCCGACCGAGCCGTGGCCCAGCCAGGCCACCACGTCACTGCGCTTGGGCTTGCTGTAGCCGTAGAACGCGTTGGCGCTCCAGTTCGGCGTGAACTTGTAGCCGGCCTGCAGGAAGCCGCCGTTCTCCTTGATGTCGCCGAACTGCACCAGGCCGCCGAACACCTGGCCCATGCCCTTGCCGGTGTACACGTTGCCCTTGAACATCCAGTTGCCCGGATGCCAGTTGCCGCCCACCTCGAAGCCCTGGCTGTCGATCTTGGTGGCAATCGGCGTGGCGGCCGTGCCATCGACGCCGCGCAGGTCGATCTGCGAGTAGTGCGCCACGAAGTAGGCCAGCCAATCCTTGTCCTGCACGTGCAGGCGCGCCTGCAGCTGCGGACGGAACCCGGCGTTGCCGCCGGTGAGGTAGTTCACGTTGTCGCCGGGGCCGTTCCAGGAGCCCTCGAAGGCGCCCAGGTCCAGTCGCCACTTCGGGCCATCCGAACCGTGGTTCAGGTCCTGCATCATCACCACGCCCGGGAAGCGCCAGCCGATCATCCCGGTGCCGTAGCCGAGCGGGAAGGCGATGTGGGTGATCGAGGCCGGCACGTTGTCGAGCGGGAACAGCAGGTCCCACTGCTGGCCAACGCGGATCGTGGTGCCGCTGGAGGCGTTGGCCAGGTCCATGTAGGCCTGGCGCAAGCGCGGCGTCGGCTGCGACAGCGAGTAGGCGCCGGTGCCGTTGAAGCCGCCGAAGAAATCCATCTCGATTCGGCCGCCACCCGACCAGTTCTCGTTGAACTTGGCGCCCTTGAAGTCGAGCCAGAAGCGCGTGTTGCGCACGTCGAAGCCACTGGTGTTGCCGTGCGAGCCGGGCACCGGGAATTCAGCGTTCTGGCCATTGCCGAAGGTGAAGCTCTTGTCCTGGCTGAACGCGGTGGCCGAGACGAAGCCATGCAGGGCCACCGATACACCGGGCGCGCTGCTGAACGCCGACGGGGCCGGCGGCGGGGGCGGCGGCGTGCTGGCGACCTTCTCGATCTGCTGCTGTTGCGCCTGCTGATTGCCCTGGATCTGCTGCAGCGCCTCGCGCATCTGCGCCAGTTCCTTCTGCTGCTCGTCGAGCTGGGCCTGCTGCTTCTCGATCAGCGCCTGCAGCGCCTTTACGTCGGTCTTCTGCTTGGTGGCGGCAAACGACGGACCGGCCACCGCCAGCCCGAGCGCGACGGCAACGGCGAAGAACATCGGATTTCTTTTCATGGCTTGTATCCCCGGATGGAAGGACCGGTATCAGTGGGCTCGCAACCGGCGGGTAGCGCTCCGACCGTTATCGATCGCAAGTGGCGAAACATTAGGAGCACGTTAATCGCGGACTTTGCCCCGGTGCATTACGACTTTCGTCGCGCTGCACCGCCGCGCAGAAAGCTGCGGCATCGACCGTGGCCAGGCCGGCGCCGACCTCCCTCCCGGAGAGGTCGGTGCCGGCATCGCTCAGTCGTGGATGGAAACGTGCTTGGTCTCGTGCAGGAACAGGCCGCCGATCACCACGCTCATCGCCGCAATGATGATCGGGTACCACAGGCCGGCATAGAAATCGCCCGTGGCCGCCACGATGCCGAACGACACCGAAGGCAGGAAGCCGCCGAACCAGCCGTTGCCGATGTGGTACGGCAGGCTCATCGAGGTGTAGCGGATACGGGTCGGGAACATCTCCACCAGCCATGCCGCGATCGGGCCGTAGACCATGGTCACGTAGATCACCAGGATCCACAGCAGCAGCATCACCATCGGCTTGTTGATCATCGCCGGGTCGGCCTTGGCCGGGTAGCCGGCGGTATTCACCGCCGCGCCGACCTCCTCGCCGAACGCCTTGACCTTGGCGGCGAAGTCCGCCTTGGCCATCTGCGAACCGTCGAACGACGGGAAGTCCTTGCCACCCACCGACACCACCGCGACCGTGCCCGGCGCCGCGGCGACGTTCTCATACGGCACGCCGCGCTTGGTCAGGAAGCTCTTGGCCACGTCGCACGAGCTGGTGAACACCTTCTTGCCGATCAGGTCGATCTGCACGTGGCAGTCCTTCGGATCGGCGGTGACGCGGATCGGTGCCGACGTGCTGGCCGCCTCGATCGCCGGGTTGCCGTAGTGGGTAAGCGCCTTGAAGATCGGAAAGTAGGTGAGCGCGGCCAGCAGGCAGCCGGCGAGCACTACCGGCTTGCGGCCGACGCGGTCGGACAGCCAGCCGAACACCACGAAGAACGGGGTGCCGATCAGCAACGCACCGGCGATCATCAGCTGGGTGGTGGTGGCATCGATCTTCAGCGTGTTGCCGAGGAAGTACATCGCGTAGAACTGGCCGGCGTACCACACCACGGCCTGGCCGGCGGTGGCACCGAGCAGCGCCAGGATCACCACCTTGAGATTGCCCCAGCGGGCGAACGACTCGGTCAGCGGCGCGGTGGAATGACGACCCTCTTCCTTCATCTGCTTGAACGCCGGCGACTCGGACAGCTGCAGGCGGATGTACACCGACACCGCCAGCAGCACCGAGGACAGCAGGAACGGGATGCGCCAGCCCCACTCGTCGAACTTCGGACCCAGCGCCATCTTGCAGCCCAGGATCACCAGCAGCGAGATGAACAGGCCGAAGGTGGCGGTGATCTGGATGAAGCTGGTGTAGAGGCCGCGCTTGCCGTCCGGCGCATGCTCGGCCACGTAGGTGGCCGCGCCGCCGTACTCGCCGCCCAGCGCCAGGCCCTGCAGCAGGCGCAGTGCGATCAGGATCACCGGGGCGGCCACGCCGATGCTGTTGTAGCCCGGCAATACGCCGACCAGGAAGGTCGACAGACCCATGATCAGGATCGTGACCAGGAAGGTGTATTTGCGTCCGACCATGTCGCCGATGCGACCGAATACGATCGCGCCGAACGGACGCACCGCGAAGCCGGCGGCGAATGCCAGCAGCGCGAACACGAATGCGGACGCCTCATTGAGGCCGGAGAAGAACTGCTTGGCGATGATCGCCGCCAGCGAACCGTAAAGGTAGAAGTCGTACCACTCGAAGACGGTGCCGAGGCTGGACGCGAAGATCACCCGCCGATGGCTGACATCGAGCGAGGTGTCCGCGGTGATGCCGGTGGTGGCCATGCTGTATTCCCCTCTGGTAAGAACGGCTCCGCACCCTGGCGGAGATGGCGCCGCATCATCGCGGCCATGTGTCGGGACGGACCCCCCGGTCCGTGTGTCCCGTCGAACACGTGGTGCCGCCGAGCGAGAGACACGCCGGAGACAAGACGTCGCAGCGGTGGCAGGGCCGAGCATGGGGATGCTGCAATGCGCGCAGCTATTCGGCTTTGGTCGAGAATCGACGAAAGTCGAAGCGGTTCCACCGGGGTGCTGCACCGCGTCGAACGCTACACTCGGTCAACCGCGCGGGCATCTGCGTCCCGCGCCACGAAGCCATTCGAAGGAGCCCGTCATGTCCAAGGTCTATCCGGTCAATCCCGAATTCGCCGCCCACGCCCGGGTGAACCGTGAGGACTACGAGCGCCTCTACGCCGAATCGGTGAAGGATCCGGAGGGCTTCTGGGGCCGCGTCGGCCAGCGGCTGGACTGGATGAAGGCGCCGACGAAGATCAAGAACACCTCGTACGACCCGCACAACCTGTTCATCCGCTGGTACGAGGACGGCGCGCTCAACGTCGCCGCCAACTGCCTGGATCGACATCTCGAGAAGCGCGGCGACAAGACCGCGATCATCTTCGAGGGCGACGATCCGAACGAGTCGCGCCACATCAGCTACCGCGAGCTGCACACCGAGGTCTGCAAGTTCGCCAACACGCTCAAGCACCTGGGGGTGCAGAAGGGCGATCGCGTGGCGATCTACCTGCCGATGATTCCCGAGGCCGCAATGGCGATGCTGGCGTGCGCGCGCATCGGCGCGGTGCACTCGGTGGTGTTCGGCGGCTTCTCGCCCGACTCGCTGGCCGGGCGCATCGCCGACTCGCAGTGCAAGGTGGTGGTGACCGCCGACGAAGGCGTGCGTGGCGGCAAGAAGATCCCGCTGAAGACCAACGTGGATGCCGCGCTGGAGCGCCCCGGCACCCACAGCGTGGAGACCGTGGTGGTGGTGCGTCGCACCGGTTCGGCCGTGCCGATGCAGTCGCCGCGCGACCGCTACTGGCACCACCTCATGGACGGCCAGAGTGCCGACTGCCCGCCCGAGCCGATGGAAGCCGAGCACCCGCTGTTCATCCTCTACACCTCCGGCTCCACCGGCAAGCCGAAGGGCGTGCTGCACACCTCCGGTGGCTACCTGGTGTACGCCAGCTTCACCCACGAATGCGTGTTCGACCTGCGCGAGGACGATGTCTACTGGTGCACCGCGGACGTCGGCTGGGTCACCGGCCACAGTTACGTGGTGTACGGGCCGCTCGCCAACGGCGCCACCACGCTGATGTTCGACGGCGTGCCGAACTATCCCGACTACCGCCGCTTCTGGCAGGTGGTGGACAAGCACAAGGTCAGCCTGTTCTACACCGCACCTACCGCGATCCGCGCGCTGATGCGCGAGGGCGAGGCGCCGGTGAAGGCCTGTTCGCGCGCCTCGTTGCGCGTGCTCGGCTCGGTCGGTGAACCGATCAACCCCGAGGCGTGGGAGTGGTATCACCGCGTGGTCGGTGACGAACGCTGCCCGATCGTCGACACCTGGTGGCAGACCGAGACCGGCGGCATCCTGATCACCCCGCTGCCCGGCGCCATCGCCACCAAGCCCGGCTCGGCCACCCTGCCCTTCTTCGGCGTGGTACCGGCGGTGGTCGACGCCAACGGCGAGGTGCAGCAGGGCGCCTGCGAGGGCAACCTGCTGATCACCGACTCCTGGCCGGGCCAGATGCGCACGGTCTATGGCGACCACCAGCGCTTCGTCGAGACCTACTTCAGCGCCTACCCCGGCAACTACTTCACCGGCGACGGCGTGCGCCGCGACGAGGACGGCTACTACTGGATCACCGGCCGCGTCGACGACGTGATCAACGTCTCCGGCCACCGCATCGGCACCGCCGAGGTGGAGAGCGCACTGGTGTCGCATCCGAAGGTCGCCGAGGCCGCGGTGGTCGGCTGCCCGCACGAGATCAAGGGCCAGGGCATCTACGCCTACGTGACCCTGGTCGCTGGCGAGGTCGGGGACGACACCCTGCGCAAGGAGCTGATCGCCTGGGTGCGCAAGGAGATCGGCCCGATCGCCACGCCGGACTTCCTGCAGTGGGCGCCCGGACTGCCGAAGACGCGTTCGGGCAAGATCATGCGCCGCATCCTGCGCAAGATCGGCGAGAACGCGCCGGACCAGCTCGGCGACATCTCCACCCTGGCCGATCCCAGCGTGGTGAAGAACCTCGTCGACGAGCGGCTCATCAAGTGACCAGGAGCGGGAGCGCATTGGATGCGTTCCCCCGAGCCATTCCATGCCCGACGTCCTGATCGCCGACGACCATCCGCTGTTCCGCGACGCGCTGGAGCGCGCGGTGGTTTCCGCCCTGCCCGCGGCCGCGGTGCATTGCGCCGACAGCGTCGACAAGCTGATGGCGATGATCGAGCAGTACCCGGAGGCGGACCTGCTGCTGCTGGACCTGCACATGCCCGGTGCCCGCGGCTACTCGGCCCTCGCGCACATCCGCGGCCAGTACCCGGGCCTGCCGACCATCGTCGTCTCCGGCCATGAGGAAGCCCAGGTGGCTCGCCGCGCACTGGCTCACGGCGCTTCGGCCTACATTCCGAAGTCGACGCCGGGCGACGAGATCGTGCAGGCGATCCATGCCGTGCTGGACGGCAACACCTGGCTGCCGCACCAGCTGGTCGGCGGCGAGATCGCGCTCAAGCGAGACGAAGCCGACGTCGCCGCGCGGGTCGCTTCGCTCACGCCGCAGCAGTTCCGCGTGCTGACGATGATCGCCGAGGGCCAGCTCAACAAGCAGATCGCGTGGGACCTGGGCGTATCGGAGGCGACGGTGAAAGCCCACATGACCGCGATCATGCGCAAGCTGGGGGTCAACAACCGCACCCAGGTAGCGCTTGCCGCGAGCCAGCTGGCGGTGGACCCGGGCGCCATGCAGCCGTTCCCCGACGACGACTCGGAGTAGGCGCGGCGATCAGCCGTTGCTGGCCTGGCGACGCACCAGCGCGCCGAGCAATGCACGCAACGCGGCCGGACGCACCGGTTTGTGCAGTAACGGATAGCCCAGTTCGCGCGCGCGCTGCTTCAGCTCGCTGCTGCCGTCGGCGGTGATCATCGCCACCGGCGGCAGGCTGCCCAGCCGGAGCCGCAACTGGTTCAGCGCCTGCAAGCCATCGGTGCTGTCGGCCAGGTGGTAGTCCGCCAGCACCAGATCGACCCCGCCGCGGCGCAGCTCGGCCTCGGCCTGCGCCACATCCTCGGCGAGCCGGCAATCGACGCCCCAGCGCCCGAGCAACGCCTTCATGCCGTCGAGGATGGCGGGGTCGTTGTCCAGGCAAAGCACGGTCAGCGGCAACTGTTCGCCGGTCGGCAGGCGCGGGGCGACCGCGGGGCGACGGGGCACCGCGGCCACGCGCGGTACGACGCAGCCGAAGCAGCTGCCGTGTCCCTCGCGCGAATGCAGTTCGAGACGGTGACCCATGATCGCCGCGATGCGGTCGCAGATCGACAGACCCAGGCCCAGGCCCTTTTCGCCCCAGGGCGAAGGGCGCTGCAGGCGCTGGAACTCGTCGAAGATGTGTGCCCGCTGCTCCGGCGCAATGCCGGGCCCGGTGTCCCAGACCTGGATGTGCACCTCATCGCCGTCGCGCCGCGCGCCCAGCAGCACGCCACCTTCGCGGGTGTAGCGCAGGGCATTGGAGAGGAAGTTCTGCAGGATCCGCCGCAGCAGCTGCGGGTCGCTGCGGATGGACAGGTTGGTCGGCACCACGCGCAGGCGCAGGCCACGCTGCTCGGCGACCACCGCGAACTGCGCGCGCAGGGAGTCGAACAGGTCGGCCAGGGCGAAGTCGCCGAACTCGGGCTGGTAGCGCCCGGCATCCAGTCGCGAGACGTCGAGCAACGCGTCCAGGAGATCCTCGGCAGCGCGGAACGAGGCGTCGATGCGCTCGGCCAGGCGACTCGACTCCTCGTCCAGCGCCGGCTGCTGGCGCAGGGCCGAGGTGAACAGGCGGGCGGCGTTGAGCGGCTGCAGCAGATCGTGGCTGGCGGCGGCGAGGAAACGGGTCTTGGAGACCATGGCCGCCTCCGCCTCGCGCTGCGCGCGCGCGGTGGCGTCCAGCGCCTCGCTCAACTCGGCGGTGCGCTGGTCTACGCGCTGCTCGAGGTTCTCGTTCGCCTCGAGCAGCGCGAGCTCGGCGTGCTTGTAGGCGGTGACGTCGGTGTAGGTGGTGACGTAGCCGCCACCGGGCAGCGGCCGCCCGCGCATCTCGATCACCGTGCCGTCGGGGCGCACCCGCTGGAACAGGTGCGGCGTACCGGCGCGCAGATGGCCGATGCGCTTGGCGACGTGTTCCTCCACCTCGCCCGGGCCGCATTCGCCGTGCTCGGCGTTCCAGCGGATCAGGTCGGCGACCGGCACGCCGATGTAGACCATGCCGTCGGGATAGTCGAACAGCTCGAGGTAGCGGCGGTTCCAGGTGACCAGGCGCATGCGCGCATCGACCACGCTGATGCCCTGGGAAACGTTCTCCAGCGTGGTGGAGAGCAGCTCGCGGTTGAAGCGAAGCTCCTGCGAGGCTTCGTCCATCAGCGCCATCGCCTCGGCGATGTCCAGGCCCGAGCCGGACAGCGCGCCCATCAGGATGCGGCGCGCGCTGGCCGCGCCCACCGCGCCGGCGAGCAGGCGTTCGGTGTACTGGATCAGCGCGCGGTCGGCCGACTCGTTCGGCTCCAGCGCCTTGCCTTGGCGCAGGCCGTACTCGGCGAAGGCGCGCTGCGAGCTGCGCTCGCCAACGATGCGGCCGGCGATCGTCATCAGGTCGCCCACCGCGACGCGGCCGCGCCAGTCGCCGCTGCCGCTGCTGCTGGCGATGTACGGATCGACGAACATCGCTGCGTGGATGCGCTCGGCCAGGCTGGGCCGGAAACGCAGCGAGAAGAACACCAGGCAGCCGACGTTGAGCAGCAGCGACCAGAAGGTGCTGTGCATGACCGGGTCCCAGCCGCTGAGGTGGAACAGCGCCTGCGGGCGCAGCCAGGAGATGCCGAACGGCCCTTCCTGCAGCCAGCGGGCATGGCGATCGATGGCCGGCAGCAGCAGGGTGTAGAACCAGGAGCCGAAGCCGGCGAGCAGGCCGATCGCCACGCCCGACTGGCTGGCGCCGCGCCAGTACAGCGCCGCGATGATCGCCGGCGCGAACTGCGCCACCGCAGCGAATGCCAGCAGGCCGGTTGCCGCCAAATTGGCGTTGTCCGCCACCAGCCGGTAGTAGCCGTAGGCCAGCAGCGAGAGCGAGATGATGGCCACGCGCCGGATGCGCAGCAGCAGCAGCGAGAGATCCTGCCGCTGCTCCAGCCGAAGTCTCCGGATGCGCAGCAGGGCAGGCATCACCAGGTCGTTGCTGATCATGGTCGAGAGCGCCACGGTGGCGACGATCACCATCCCGGTCGCGGCGGAGAATCCGCCGAGGAACGCCACCAGGGCCATGCCGCGATCGCCGTGGGCCAGCGGCAGGTTGAGCACCCAGGCGTCGGCAAGCCCACCGCGCACCGCCGGCAGGTGCATGCCGGCAGCCACGATCGGCAGCACCGCCGCGCTGATCAGCAGCATGTACAGCGGAAACATCCAGCGCGCGCGGTGCAGGTCGTGCGGGTCCTCGCACTCCACCACGCCGATCTGGAACTGCCGCGGCAGACAGAACATCGCGAGAAAGGCGAGCACGGTCTGGGCCAGAAAGCCCGGCGACTGGCCCTGGGTGAGACGCGCCGGCGGCAGCGCCGCCAGGGCGTCCCAGCCGGGACCGCGCCACAGCGCGTAGATGGCGAGCGTGAGGAAGGCGACCAGCTTGATGACCGACTCGAGCGCGATCGCCAGCATCATGCCGTGATGGTGCTCGCTGGCGTCGATGCTGCGCGTGCCGAACAGGATCGCGAATGCAGCCAGCAGCAACGCGCACCAGAGCGCGCTGTCCGCGGAGGGAATGATCGATGTCGGCCCGGTGTCCGACAGCACGTCCACCGACATCGCCATCGCCTTGAACTGCAGCGCGAGGTAGGGCACCACGGCGGTGACCGCGATCAGCGCCACCAGGGCGGCCAGGCCGTGGGACTTGCCGAAGCGCGCGCCGATGAAGTCGGCGATGGTGGTGATGTTGCGCTGGCCGGCCACGGTCACCAGCCGGCTCATCAGGCCGAAACCGAACAGGAACAGCAGGGCCGGGCCGAGGTAGATCGGCAGGTAGGCCAGGCCATCGCGCGCCGCCGTACCGACCGCGCCATAGAACGTCCAGGACGAACAGTAGACGGCGAGCGCGAGGCTGTAGACCAGCGGCCGCAGGGACGCCTTGCGCGGATACAGCGGGTTGCGATCGCCTTTCCAGGCGACCACGAAGAGCAGCCCCACGTAGAGTGCGGCCACGATCAGCAGCAGCCAGCCTGAAATCACCGATCGCCCTCGCCCGATGCGCGCGCGTCCGTGGCGCTCCTGTCCGGTTCTTGTGCTGGCCGCCTGCGGCCCGGCACCATGCCGGGCATGTCCGAGCATGTCCGGCCGACGCAGGCCAAACTAGCAGAGCCCCTGGGCGAAGACGAGATTCACGTGTGGTCCTGCGCGTATCGCCCCGCGGTGGGGCGGGGACCGCTGCGGCGCCTGCTCGCCCGGTATCTGGGCTGCGATGCGGACACGCTCCGCTTGCGCGAAGAGGAGCATGGCCGGCCGATGCTTCCGGTGGGCAGGCACGGCGCACTCCGTTTCAACTGGTCGCACAGCGGTGAGCGCGCGCTCGTCGCGGTGGCGCGGTCGGTGCAACCGGGTATCGATCTCGAGCATCGAGCCCGGCGGACGCGTGACGTGCAGGCGCTCGCCAGACGCTTCTTTGCCGAGGCCGAGGCGACCGCTCTCGCACGCTGCGACGATGCGGGCCGGCCACTGCATTTCCTGCGCCTGTGGACTGCCAAGGAAGCGCTGCTGAAAGCGCAGGGCCGCGGCCTCGCGTTCGGCATGGATCGGGTGGCCGTGTCGGTCGGTCCCGGCGCGCCCGAGCTGCTCGCATTCGAGGGTGAAGCACTCGAAGACTGGCATCTGAAAGAGCTCATCTGCGACGAGGCCTGGGTGGCCGCGCTGGCTTGGCGGGGCCAGCCGATGGAGGTTCGCTGGCGCGGCGACTTCGAGTGATCCGGCGTCATGCAGTTGGCGTACTCTTGAGGTCCGCCGCGGTGCTTCGCTCCGCGCGTGTCCTTTCCTCGCTGCGCTGGTGCCGACTTAGATGACCCTGCTGAGCGTCAATCTCAACAAGATCGCCGTGCTGCGCAACTCGCGCGGCGGCGACGAGCCTTCTCTCGCCCGGGCTGCACAGACCTGCATCGAAGCCGGTTGCGGGGGCATTACCGTCCACCCGCGCCCGGACCAGCGGCACATCCGACCCGACGATGTCCGCATGCTGGCGCAGCTGTTGCGGGGACGCGTCGAATACAACATCGAGGGCAATCCGTTCGCCGGGGCACGCGGAAGCTATCCCGGTCTGCTCGCGCTGGCGCGTGAGGTCCGGCCGACCCAGATCACCCTGGTGCCGGATGGCGATGGACAGATCACCTCGGACCACGGTTTCGACCTGGTGCGCGACGCGGACCGGCTGGCGCCCCTGGTGGCCGGCTTCCGCGAGATCGGTTGCCGGGTCAGCCTGTTCGTGGATGCCGGGACGACGAACTTCGAGCCGGCGGTTCGCATTGGCGCACAACGCGTGGAGATCTATACCGGTCCGTACGCCGCTGCGTTCGCGGAAGGCCGCGTCGGCGACGCCCTGGCCGCTTGCGTGGAAACGGCTCGGCGCGCGCAGCAGGCGGGGCTGGCGGTCAACGCCGGGCACGATCTGAGCCAAACAAACCTCGGCACGTTCAAGGCGGCCATTCCCGGCCTGGCCGAGGTGTCGATCGGCCATGCGTTGATCGGCGAGGCGCTCTACGAAGGGCTGGCGGCAACGGTACGTCGTTACCTGCAGATCCTCGACTAGTTCGGCGACCGGTCCACCCAAAAGAAAACCCCCGCCGGGGGCGGGGGTTTCAGTTCACGCTTGTGTTCCGAGCGGGTTTACTGCTCGGTGAAGCCGATCTTGACCAGGCCGTAGCTCTTCGCGTCCGCCAGGGCACGCGCCAGGTATTCGTACGCCACCGCGTCATCCGCGCTGATCTGGATTTCCGGCTGGTTGGTCTGCTGCGCGATCACCGCCATCTGGGCCTTCATGCCTGCCTCGTCGACGGGCACATCGTTCCAGTAGTAGGCACCCGATGCATCGATCTTCAGACGGATCGGATCGAGATGATCGGTATCCGGCGGCGGGTTGTTGGTCGGCTGCGGCAAATCGATCTTCACGTCATGCGTCACGATCGGCGCGGTAAGCATGAAGATGATCAGCAGCACCAGCATCACGTCGACGAGGGGCGTGACGTTGATGTCCGCCATCGGCCCCTTGCCGCTTCCCGTACTGAAAGCCATGGTCGTTACTCCTTCGCCGTCGTGATGAAACCGACGTGGACCATGCCCTGGTCCTTCGCATCGGAGAGGATCTTCTTCACGATCTTGTACTCGGTCGTCTTGTCGGCGCGGATCTGGAGTTCCGGCTGGGGCGACTCGGACGCAGCCACGGCCAGGGCCGCCTTCAGCTGGTTCTCGTCCACCGATGCATCGTTGAGGAACATCGATCCGTCTGCCTGCACGGCCAGGTCCAGCGGCTTGATGGGCTTGGGGTCAGCCTTGATCGGAGTCGCCGTGGGTAGCTTGACGGTGATCCTGTGGCTGGCCAGCGGTGCCGTGATCATGAAGATAATCAGCAGCACCAGCATCACGTCCACGAGGGGCGTGACGTTGATTTCCGACATCGGACCGCCGGAATTTCCGGTGCTCATCGCCATGGGTCAGACCCTCACTTGCCTTCGACGCGCGCGCCAGTGGCGAAGAAGTCGTGCAGGTCGTGCGCGAACTCGTCGAACTGGGCGTAGGTCAGACGGTTGGAGCGGTTGAAGAAGTTGTAGGCCAGCACCGCCGGGATTGCGGTGAACAGACCGATCGCGGTCATGATCAGCGACTCACCCACCGGACCGGCCACCGCGACCATCGACGCATTGCCGGCGGCAGCGATGCCGATCAGCGCGTTGTAGATGCCCCACACGGTACCGAGCAGGCCGACGAACGGAGCGGACGAACCAACCGTTGCCAGCAGGGTCAGACCGCCTTCCAGGCGCAGGCTCTCGCGAGCCACGGCCTGACGCAGGGCACGGTCGATGAACTCCGAGCGGCTCAGGGTCTGGGCCAGACCGTTGCCACCAGCAGCGGCCTGCTGGTGGTGGGCGACGGCCGAAGCCGCGTCCAGCGCGATCTTGGAGAACGGCTCGCTCTTCGGCTGGGCCTCGAGCTCGCGGATGGCTTCCTGGGTGGAACCGGTGTTCCAGAAGCCGTCGATCACCTTGTCGGCACGCGAACGCACCATCGCGTTGCGGATCGCATTGGCGACGATGAAGTACCAGGAGGACACGGACATGATCACCAGGGTGACCAGCACGATCCAACCCAGCGGATCAAGGTTGTGGAGGAGTGCGTCGAAGCCGATCTGCTTCATCGCTTCGGCATTGGACAGAGGTGCAGAGGTCTCTTGGAACATAACGCTACCCTTGGGAAGTCAAGCGTGAACTGTAACTGTAATGGGGATTACAGCTGATTGAGGTTGAAATTGACCGGGACACGGGCGTAGCCCTCGACCTTCTGACCATTGCGGATCGTCGGGTTGAAGCGCCAGTGGCGTGCAGCTTCGATGGCGGCGCGGTCCAGCTCGCGATAACCACTCGAGACGTCCACCTTGACGTCCTTCACCGAGCCATCGACACCAACCAGGATCAGCAGCGTCACCGTACCTTCGTGACGCTGACGGATCGCCTGCGGCGGGTAGCGCGGCTGCAAACGGCTGTTGTAGCTCAGGTCCTGGCTGGCCGTGATGTCCGACGGCGGAGCCGGCGGAGCCGGCGGCGCGGGCGGGACCGGCGGCGCCGGGTTATTCGTCGCCTCGTCCACCGGCGGCGGCGGAGCCGGCGGCGGCGGGGTCGGCGGCGGCTGCACCTGCTTGATGATTTTCGGCGGCGGCTGCTTCGGCGGCTCCGGCGGCGGCGGCGGCGGCGGCGGCGGCGGCGGCGGCGGCTCGATGAAGTTTACCTGGACGACCTTATCCTTCTCTTTTTGCGCCTGCTTGGGCGGGGCCATGGGCGCCACCAGCATCAGGAACGCGAAGGAATGCAGCGCGATGGCGGCTGCCAACGCCCAGGTGCGCCTCCAATTGAACGACTTATTGTCGATTTCGTGGTTGCTTGAGGCCATCTGTCACTATCTTGGAGCTAGTCGATCGGTGGGCGTTTGCCGCAGCGCTGAAGCGGTGTCTCAGGCCTTAACAAGGCCATGAAACGCGGGAACTTTTCGCGCGCGGAAAGATTTCAACGGTACATCAGCGCAAGGCGTTTGTATAGCTCCCGGGCACGGGTTTTGGACGTCTATTTGTGCCCGGGGAACAAGGCCTTGGCGTTACTTGCCGGCTCCTGCCTTCCGCAACCAGTCCTTGGCTTTTGCCGCGGTTTCCGGATCCTGCGCAGCCTTCCTCATCGCCGCGATGGCGGCGGGCTTGTTCTTCAGGCCACGCTCGGCCTCGGCCAGCAACATGTAAGCCGAACCTTGGTGCTTCACGCCCTTGGCAATACCCTGCTGAATCAGCGGAACCGCCTCGCGATTCTTGTTCTGCACCACCAGGATCTGGCCGGCGCGAACCGCAGCCTCGCCATCGGTCGCCATCGGGATGGCCTTCTTGTACGCGGCGACTGCCTTGGACTCGTTGCCGGCCACATAGGCCGCATCGCCGAGCAGCTTGTTGTTCTCGTAGGTGCTCGGGATGGTCCCGCTGGCCATGCCGTCCTCAAGAGTTTGCACGGCCTTCAGCGCGTTGGGCTTGGGGTTGTCGGTCGTCTGGCCAGTGATCAGGTAGAGCTTGGCCAAATTCACGTAGTCCTTGTCGGACTTCAGAACACCCTGTGCCTTGGCCTTCTCCATCAGCTTGATGGCTTCCGGGTACTTCTGCGCCTGCATCAGCACCGCCACTGCATTGTTCAGCGTGGTCGGGTCATTCGGATTGGCCTCGAACTGCTGTTCGGCCAGCTGCGCGGCTTGGTCGCTCTGGCCCGACTCGGCATAGCTGGCCATCAGGATCTGGTTCCAGCTGCTCTGCGGCTTGTCGGTCATCGACATCGCCTGCTTCATCGCGGCGATCGCCTCCGGATACTTCTGCAGCCGGTAGTAGGCATTGCCTTCGAGCGCGTGGGAGTCCGCGGTATCGCGCTTGCCCTCAGCGCGCCACTTGGCGATCGTGTCGATCGACGCCTGGTACTGCTCGTCCGCGAGCTGGAACTGGGCCATCTCATATTCGAGCTGGAAGTAGGTGTCATTCGGCATGACCCCATTGGCCAGTGCCTGGGACAGCAGCGAGATCGCTCCCTTCAGGTCGCCCGCGTTGTACTTCAGGCTGGCCAGACCCTGCAGGGCCAGTGCCTGGGCGTACTTGCTCTTGCTCTTGTCCAGGATGGGCTGCAGGACCGACTCGGCCTTGGCCGCGTCGCCCGAGTTGACTGCATCGAGCCCTTCGCTGAGCTGCTTCTGATCCTTGCTGTTGGTCAGGTCGAGCTTGGGCTCCTTGCGGGTCGCGTTGGGGTACAACGCTTCCTTCTTGTCCTTGTCCGCATGGCTGGCGTGGGCCACCGGCGCAGCGATGATCGTCAAGGCAAGAGTCGCGCCTGCCAGCAACTTGAACAGGGGGGCATGCTTCATGGCTGTCCTCATGTCGGGATTACGCGCAGAAAGGCGTAAGGGGATCCCCAAGACTACCGGCACATGCAATCGATAACAAGTCGCGCTGCCACATGACGATTTTATAAAAATCAAACATTTAGCATGCGGCTGCGTATGCAGTTATCTGTAACGTATCTCCAGCGAACACGGCGGCGCCACCAGAACGATGAGCGCCGCCGGACGGGCTGGCCTGAACCCTGTCAGATGTCGAGGTTCGCCACCTTCAGGGCATTGGCTTCGATGAAGTCGCGGCGTGGTTCGACGGCCTCGCCCATCAGCATGGAGAACATCTGGTCGGCAGCGAAGGCGTCCTCGATGCCGACCTGCAGCATGCGCCGGGTTTCCGGGTTCACCGTGGTCTCCCACAACTGCTCCGGGTTCATCTCACCCAGGCCCTTGAAGCGCTGGATGCTACGGCCCTTCTTGGCTTCGTCGAGCAGCCAGGCGCGGACCTCGGCGAAGCTAGCCACGCCACGCGAGGCATTGCCTCGCCGAATGACCGCACCGGGTTGCACCAGGCCCGAGAGCTGCTGACTGGTTGACAGGATCGGCCGGAATTCGCTGCTGGCAAAGAACGATTGCGGCAGCAACCAGGTGTGGCTCAACCCATGCTGTTCGCGGATCACCTCGATCGCGGCAGGCTGGTCGGCGGTCGCCTCACGAAGGGCCAGTCGATAACGCGGCTTGCCAAGGCCGGAGGCTGCGAGCTTGGCCGAAACGGCGTCCAGCCACCCCTGCATCGCATCCGCCTCGGCCCAGAGCGACGCATCGATGGGTGGGTGCTCGAGCAGCGCGGACAACACCGCCGCATCGACGCGATGGCTGAGACGGACGATCTGGTCCAGTGCCTGCTGGTAGTCGCGCAGCAGCTTCTCGAGGGCCTCGCCGGTGATCGCCGGCGCTCCCGGTGCATAGACCAGTTCGGCATTGTCGACCGCGTTCGAGATCAGGTACTCGTTCAACGCGGTATCGTCCTTGAGGTACAACTCCTGTTTGCCCTGCTTGAGCTTGTAGAGCGGCGGCAGGCCGATGTAGACGTGGCCGCGTTCGATCAGCTCGGGCATCTGACGGTAGAAGAACGTGAGCAGCAATGTGCGGATATGCGAACCGTCCACGTCCGCGTCGGTCATGATGACGATGCGGTGGTAGCGCAGCTTGTCGGGGTTGTAATCCTCCTTGCCGATCCCGGTGCCCAGCGCGGTGATCAACGTGCCGACCTCCGCCGAGGACAGCATCTTGTCGAAGCGCGCTTTTTCCACGTTGAGGATCTTGCCCTTCAGCGGCAGCACGGCCTGATACTTGCGATTGCGTCCCTGCTTGGCCGAACCACCTGCCGAATCACCCTCGACCAGGAACAGCTCGCACAACGCGGGGTCCTTTTCCTGGCAATCGGCCAGCTTGCCCGGAAGGCCGGCGATGTCGAGCGCGCCCTTGCGTCGAGTCATCTCGCGCGCCTTGCGTGCCGCCTCGCGGGCCCGCGCGGCATCGACCGCCTTGGAAGCGATCGCCTTGGCTTCGTTGGGATGCTCGAGCAGGAACTCGCCGAGCTTTTCGTTCACCGCCTGCTCGACGGCCGTCTTGACCTCGGAGGAAACCAGCTTGTCCTTGGTCTGCGACGAGAACTTCGGATCGGGCACTTTCACCGAGAGCACGGCGATCAGGCCTTCGCGCATGTCATCGCCGGACAAGGCGACCTTGGCGTTCTTGGCCAGGCCTTCCTTTTCGATGTAGCCCTGCAGCGATCGGGTAAGCGCGGCACGGAAGCCGGTCAAATGGGTACCGCCATCTCGCTGCGGGATGTTGTTGGTAAAGCAGAACACGGTCTCCTGGTAGGAATCCGTCCACTGCATCGCAAGCTCCACCGAGATCCCGTCCTGCTCTGAGATCGAACTCAGGCTGATTACGTTCGGGTGAAGCGGCGTCTTGAGTTGGGAAAGGTGCTGCACGAATGAGGCAATGCCACCCTCGTAGGCAAAGCGATCCTGACGCCCCTCGCCCCGCTCATCTTTCAGATCGATGGTGACGCCGGAGTTGAGGAAGGCCAGTTCGCGCAGGCGCTTGGCCAGTATGTCGTAGTGGAATTCGACCTGGCTGAAGGTTTCCGAGCTGGGCAGGAAGCGCACCGTGGTGCCACGGCGCGTGGTATCGCCCACCACCTTTACCGGGTACTGCGGCTCACCCAGCTTGTATTCCTGGACGTGCTCCTTGCCTTCGCGGTAGATCGTGAGCCACAGGTGCGCACTCAGCGCATTGACCACCGAGACGCCCACGCCATGCAAGCCACCGGACACCTTGTACGAGTTGTCGTCGAACTTGCCGCCCGCATGCAGCACGGTCATCACCACCTCGGCGGTGGAACGACCCTCCTCTGGATGCATCCCGACCGGGATGCCGCGACCGTTGTCGCTGACGCTGACCGACCCATCGTCGTGGATGGTGACGATGACATGGTCGCAATAGCCGGCGAGCGCTTCGTCGATCGAGTTGTCGACGACTTCGAACACCATGTGGTGGAGGCCGGTGCCGTCATCGGTGTCGCCGATGTACATGCCGGGGCGCTTGCGCACCGCTTCGAGGCCCTTGAGTACCTTGATGTTGCTCGAATCGTAAGTCGTGTTCATTCGGTGGCTGGTCTCCGGCGCCGGAATCCCCCGGCATGGCGCCGCGAAGGGCCGGAGGATGGTCAACCTTCCAATTATAGCAGGGGCGTTGCCACACCCTGTTCCACGTGGAACACACGTGCCTGGGGATCCAGGCTGGCCGGTAGCTCGGTACCGGTGACGAGAACCTGTGCGTCGGCCACACGCAATTGTTCGACGAGCGCCGCCTGATGCGCCCGATCAAGCTCCGAGGCGAGATCATCGATACAAACGATCGGCCACTCCCCCCGCTCCTCCGAAAAAAGTCCTGCCTGGGCCAGCAGGCAAGCCAGCGCGGTGAGCTTCTCCTGGCCGCGCGACAAATGCTCACGAGCGGGTGCGTGAGCGAAGGCAATCTGCCAGTCGGCCCGATGCGGCCCGATGGTCGTGTGCCCCTTGGAAAGATCCCTCCCCCGGGAACTGGCCAGTTGCTCCCGCAACGTTCCATGTTCTGACCAACCTGGGCGATAGCGCAGGCTCAACTCGCCCAGCTCCGGAAGCAAGGTAGCCACCGATTGCGCCAGAACCGGAGCAAGGCGATCGAGGTAGCTCCTCCTGAGGCGGTCGATGTTCGCTGCGCTCTCGTCCAGTTCGTGCTCCCACGGCGCGAACAGGGCGTTGTCCGACTGCTTGTTTCGAAGCAAGCTGTTCCTCTGCTTCAGGGCGCGCTGGTAGCGCCGCCAAAGCTCAAGGAAAGTGTGTTCCACGTGAAACACGCCCCAGTCGAGAAATCGCCGGCGCTCCTCGGCGCCGCCGGAAATCAGTGCATGCGAGCCAGGATCGAAACTGACCACCGCGCACCTTCCAAGCAGTTCGGCGACCGAACAGCCCTCGAAATTGAGGCGAGCCTGCCAATGCACCCCATCCTTGCCCATGCCCAGGCGATCCAGCCGGCCATCGGCATGCAACACCTCGGCAAAGATGCCCAAGGAACGCTCTCCGCGCCGGATCAGCGCATCGCGGGCGCCGCTACGAAACGAGCGTCCGTGGGAAAGCACAAATGCAGCCTCGAGCAGACTGGTCTTCCCTGCCCCATTGGGCCCGACGAAAGCATTGATACCGGGCGACAACTCGAGCTCAACGTCTCGAAAGCACCTCAACGAGCTGATCTTCAGCTTCACCAGGCGCATGGCGACACCCACAACGAAGAACGCCGGAGCGTCAGGTGACGGCTCCGGCGTCCAGTGGCGATACGGCTCAAGCGCCTCCGGCTCACGCAATCAGCATCAGAGACGCAACGGCATGATCACATGGCGGGACTGCTCGCTGTCGTCTTCCTGCACCAGGCAGCTTGATTGGGCATCGCGCAGGTTGAGCCTGGCCTTGTCGCCGCGCAGCGCGGCGAGCGCATCAAGCAGATAGCCGACATTGAAACCGACCGCCAGATCGGACACCGACGTATCGGCCTCGACCTCTTCCACGGCTTCTTCCTGCTCAGGATTGTGCGCCACGATGCGCAGCTTGCCTGGCGAGAGTTCCAGCTTCACTCCTCGGTACTTCTCGTTCGAGAGGATGGCAGCACGCTGCAGCGCCCCGCGCAAAACCTCCCGGTCGAGCGTCGCCCGCTTGTCGGCACCGAGCGGGATTACTGCCTCGTAGTCCGGGAACCGGCCATCGATCAGCTTGGAGGTGAACACCACGTCACCCCGACGCACACGCAGATGGTTCCGCCCGAACTCCAGCTCCACCGTGCCGTCGCCGTTCTCGAACAACCCGATCAGCTCATTCACGCCCTTGCGGGGAATGATGATCTGGCGCCGGGAGGACACGGAACTTTCCAGCTGGGTCTCCTTCAACGCCAACCGATGGCCGTCGGTCGCAACACAGCGCAGCGTGTGCTCCTGAAGGTCAAGCAACATGCCGTTGAGGTAATAACGCACGTCCTGGTTCGCCATGGCGAAGGCCGTACGCTCCATCAGGTCCTTGAGCACTTCCTCTGGAAGGCTGACCTTTTCGACCAGCTCGATCTCGTCGATGGTCGGAAACTCGCCGGCCGGTAACGTGGCCAGCGTGAAGCGGCTGCGTCCCGCGTTCATCGCGACACGATCGCCGTTGAGCTTGAGCTCGATCTGGGCACCGTCGGGCAACGCGCGCACGATGTCGAACAGCTTGCGTGCCGGGATCGTGGTTTCCCCGTCTGCCAGCTTGTCTGCCGCCGTGGTGGCGACCATTTCCACTTCCAGGTCAGTTCCGGTCAGGGACACGCGCCCGTCGGCCACCCGAACAAGGAGGTTGGCCAGGACGGGGAGCGTCTGACGCCGTTCAACGACGCCGACGACCTGCTGGAGCGGCTTGAGCAGGGCTTCTCTTTGGATGCTGAATTGCATGGATGGGCGTCCCCTAACACTGCTTTTCTGTTTTTAAAAGAAGGGTGGTGGTTGTTGCTGTATCGGTGCACAACCCGAATTGACGGGAACAACCTTTAGTAATCAAGGGTTTACGCCGATTCCACCCTGTGTCTGAAGCCTTGGCGAGACTGTGTGCCAATTGTGGATAAATTTCGCCGGCAAAACATCCCCCACTTATCCACAAGTTGCGACACCTCTTATCAAGAAGTTGTGCCGCTGCGGGTGGATCGACTCAACCGGTAAGGGTCCGGATCAACTGCTCCCAGTCCTGGCGCATGCGGGCATCGGTCTCGCACAGCTTCCTGATGGTGCGGCAGGCGTGCAGCACGGTGGTATGGTCGCGCCCGCCGAACGCCTCGCCGATTTCCGGCAGGCTGTGCTCGGTCAGTTCCTTGGCCAGCGCCATCGCCATCTGCCGCGGCCGTGCCAGCGACCGCACGCGCCGCTTGGACAACAGGTCCTGTAGGCGCACATTGAAGTATTCGGCGACGATCTTCTGGATGTTCGGTACCGTCACCGCCTGAGCGTGCGTGGCCAGCAGGTCGCGCAGGGTTTCTTCGGCGAAATCGGTGGTGATCGGCCGGCCGAAGAAGTTG
The DNA here is from genome assembly GCF_001641285.1 of Dyella thiooxydans. Classification (NCBI taxonomy): domain Bacteria; kingdom Pseudomonadati; phylum Pseudomonadota; class Gammaproteobacteria; order Lysobacterales; family Rhodanobacteraceae; genus Dyella; species Dyella thiooxydans. The sequence continues at coordinate 3,143,186 of NZ_CP014841.1, read as the reverse complement.
GCCTTGGCCGCCAGCGTGTTGAGTGCCCCTTCCAGGTCGCGGACGTTGGAGCGGATGCGCTTGGCCAACAACATCGCCACGCTCTCGCTCACCTGCACGCCCTTGTCCTGCGCCTTGGAAAGCAGGATCGCGGCGCGCGTTTCGAAATCCGGCGGCTCGATCGCCACCGACAGGCCCCAGCCCAGACGTGACTTCAGCCGCGGCTCGAGCTTGTCCACTTCCTTGGGGTAACGGTCGCAGGTCAGGATGATCTGCTGCTTGGACTCGAACAGCGCGTTGAAGGTGTGGAAGAACTCCTCTTGCGTGGTGTCCTTGCCGGCAAAGAACTGGATGTCGTCGATCAGCAGCGCGTCGACCGAGCGGAAGCGCTGTTTGAACTGGTCCATGCTCTTGGTCCGCAGCGCCTCGATCATCGAGCCCACGAACTGCTCGGACCGGAGGTACAGCACCTTGAAGTCTGGATTGTGCTCGCGCATCAGGTTGCCTGCCGCGTGCATCAGATGGGTCTTGCCCAGTCCGGTGCCTCCATACAGCAGCAGGGGGTTGTACGCGCGTCCCGGGTTGGTCGCCACCTGAATGGCCGCCGCTTTGCCGAGCTGGTTGGACTTGCCCTCGACGAAGGTTTCGAAGGTGTAGTGCGGGTCCAGGTTGTGGACGAACGGCACGCTCTGCGGGGCCGGGGCCACTGCCGCAGGGCGCGCGGCGGTGTTGCCCGATCCAGACCGCGTCGACGGGGCGCGTGAGGTGTTCGACCCGACTTCGAGGCGTACCTCGAGCACGTGCCCGGTGAGCTGCTCGATCACCGTTTCGATCCGCGCCAGGTAACGATCGCGAACGGTGTCGAGGGTGTAGGGGTTCGGCGCGAACAACTGCAGCCCGGTATGTGCGTCCCGGGCTTGCAGGGGCATCAGCCAGGTATGCAGTTCGTCGGCGCCGAGCTCGCCTTCCAGACGCTCGAGGCAGCGCCGCCAGAGATCACTCATGAATCGTTCTTTCAACCACGGCAGGGGCGCTTGCGCGCAGGGTGGACGCGAAAGTCTAACAGCACCATCCACCGCGAATGGCAGATTTATCCACACCCCGTCCACAGCCCGCGCGAGGGGCCATTTGACAGCAGGTCAAGCAACTCCGCATAATTTCCAACCTTTTTCTCACCATTAATCAGGAGGAAGCCATGAAGCGGACCTTCCAGCCCAGCAAGCTCAAGCGCGCCCGCACCCACGGCTTTCGTGCCCGCATGGCCACGGCCGACGGTCGCAAGATTCTCAATGCGCGTCGCGCCAAAGGCCGCAAGCGCCTGATCCCGTAAGCGGCGCGCAAGCCATGCGTGCCGCCGGCCTGCCGCGCGAGGCGCGGCTTCGCCGCGCCGGTGATTTCGCCGCCTTGCGTCAAGCCAGCGGCCGCCTAGGCGGCCGCTGTTTTTCTGTGCGCTACCGGCCGAACGACCACGGCCATGCCCGGCTCGGCCTGGCGATCTCGAAGCGGGTCTCCAAGCGCGCGGTCGAGCGCAACCGCATCAAGCGCCTTGCGCGTGAGTCATTCCGCCGCATTCGCCACCAGTTGCCCGCGATCGACCTCGTAGTGATGGCGCGCGAGCAAGCCGCACACCTGCCCGGACCGGAGCTGTTGGCCGAGCTCGACGCGTTGTGGCGCAAGCTCCTGCCGTTGAAGCCCGATCCCGTGGCCGGCACAATCGCGCGTTGACCTTTTTTCTTTCGTCGCCGCGCCCTGGCGCCGCGCCCACCGGATCTGCCCCGCGATGAACCAAACGCGTACCTTCCTCCTGTTCGCCCTGGTGGCCGTGGCCTACCTGCTGTGGAACGCCTGGGAAAAGGACTACGGTCCGCAACCGGCCGTACCCGCCGTAGCGGCCGCAGGCACCGCCGCCAGCCCGGCAGCTGCGACCACCGCTGATGGCAGCGTTCCGGGAGCGTCCGTGCCGACCACGCCAGCGGTGCCGTCGAACGAGCTGGCCAAACCGGCCGCCGGCGACAAGGCACAGCTGATCACCGTCACCACCGACGTGCTGCGGCTGACCATCGACACCCGCGGCGGCAGCCTGGTCCGCTCGGAACTGCTGGACTATCCGGTCACGCCGCGCACCAAGAAGGATCCGGATCCTGCGCCGATCCGCCTGCTCGACGATACCGGCTCGCATTTCTTCGCCGCCCAGGACGGCCTGATCAGCGGCACCGGTCCGGCGCCGGACCACCGCGCGCTGTTCCAGTCGACGCAGGCCAGCTACACGCTGGCCAAGGGCCAGGACACGCTCGATGTGGACCTCACCTGGACCGACCCCTCCGGCCTGAAGGTGATCAAGCGCTACACCCTGCACCGCGGCAGCTACGTGGTCGACCTCAGCCAGAAGATCGACAACGGCAGCGCCAAGCCGTGGACCGGCAATGCCTACCGCCAGCTGCAGCGCGTGGTGCCACCGGCGCCGGTGCACAGCAATTTCCTGGCGAAGTTCTCCGACCAGTCGCGCTACAGCTTCTTCGGCGCGGCCTGGTACAGCCCGGAGCACAAGTTCGACAAGCTGGCCTTCGACAAATTCGCCAAGGAGCCGCTGAACCAGCCGGTCACCGGCGGCTGGCTGGCGATGGAGCAGCACTACTTCGTCACCGCCTGGCTGCCGCCGTCGAGCGAGGCCGACACCTTCTCCAGCACGGTGATCAACGACCAGGACGGCCCGCGCTACCTGGTGCGCGACATGGGCCCGTCGATCACCGTGGCACCGGGCCAGAGCGGCACCACCGCTGCCCGCCTATACGTCGGGCCGAAGCTGCGCGAGCAGCTCGGCGCGTTGGCGCCGGGCTTCGAGCTGGCGCTGGACTATGGCATCTTCTCGATCGTCGCCAGCCCGCTGCACTGGATCCTCTCCCACCTGCACCACCTGGTCGGCAACTGGGGCTTCGCGATCATCCTGCTGGTGCTGCTGATCAACCTTGCGATCTACAAGCTCAGCGAGGCGCAGTACGTTTCCGCCGCGCGCATGCGCAAGCTCAAGCCGCGCATGGACGCCCTCAAGGAGCGTTACGGCGACGACAAGCAGAAGATGCAGCAGGCGATGATGGAGCTGTACAAGAAGGAGAAGATCAACCCGGTCGCCGGCTGCCTGCCGATCCTGATCACGATCCCGATCTTCTTCGCCCTGTACACCGTGCTGCGCGAGAGCGTGGAGTTGCGCCAAGCGCCGTTCGTCGGCTGGATCCACGACCTGTCCGCGGCCGATCCGTACTTCGTGCTGCCGGTGCTGTACATGGGCGTGATGCTGATGACCCAGTGGATGATGCCGACCCAGCCCGGCATGGATCCGACGCAGGCGAAGATGATGAAGTTCATGCCGCTGATGTTCGGCGTGATGTTCGCCTTCTTCCCCGCCGGCCTGGTGTTGTACTACATCGTCAACGGCCTGTGCCGCCTGGCGCAGCAGTGGTGGGTGACACGGCGTATCGATCGCGCCGAGGCCGCCAAGGCGCTGGCCAGCCGCTGATCCGGACGGCCCGCCACTGGCGGGCCGTTCCATGTCGGGAGTCCTCCGCGTGAATGCCACCGCGAACCACGACACCATCGCCGCCATCGCTACCGCAGCGGGCGCGGCCGGTGTCGGCGTGGTACGGGTCTCCGGGCCGGGCGTCCCGGCAATCGCGCAGGCCCTTCTCGGCCGTCCGCCGACGCCACGGCATGCGCACTTCGCCGCTTTCCGCGGCGCCGACGGCGAGCTGATCGATCGGGGCCTGCTGCTGTACTTCCCGGCCCCGCACTCCTACACCGGCGAACACGTGCTCGAATTGCAGGGACACGGCAGCGTGGTGCTGCTGGACGCCTTGCTGCGCCGGGTATGTGCACTCGGCGCGCGACTGGCCCGACCCGGCGAGTTCACCGAGCGGGCATTCCTCAACGGCAAGCTCGACCTCGCCCAGGCCGAGGCGGTCGCCGATCTGGTCGCGGCCCGCTCGCAAGCAGCGGCCCGCGCTGCCCTGCACTCGATGGAAGGCGTCTTTTCGCGCCGGGTACTCGATCTGCTGCAGCGACTGATCGACCTGCGCGTGCACGTGGAAGCGGCGATCGACTTTCCCGAGGAAGAAATCGATTTTCTCGCCGATCCGGCCATTGCCAGGAAACTGCAGGCCTTGCGCGACGGGCACGCGGCATTGCTGCAAGAGGCCGAACGCGGCGTGCGGCTGAGCGACGGCCTTCGGGTGGTCATCGTCGGCCGGCCGAACGCAGGCAAGTCCAGCCTGCTCAACGCCCTGGCCGGCCGGGATCGCGCCATCGTCACATCGATCGCCGGCACCACCCGCGACGTGCTGCGTGAAACCGTATGGCTCGACGGCATCGCGCTGGAGCTGGCCGATACCGCGGGCCTGCGCGACACCGAGGACGAGGTCGAGCGCGAAGGCGTGCGCCGTGCGCATGGCGAGCTGGCCATGGCCGACGTCGCGTTGCTGGTGACCGAACAGGCGCACCACGCGGAGGATCTGGCCCTGCTGACCTCGCTCCCGCCAGACGTCACGCGCGTGGTGGTGGTGAACAAGATCGACCGCGATGGTGGGCTTCCCGCCACCGGGACGATGGACGCGATCCAGACGCTATGGCTGTCGGCGCGTACCGGTCTCGGCGTGGATGCACTGCGCGAGGTGCTCAAACGGCTCGCGGGTCAGACCGGTGGCGAAGGTGCCTTCAGCGCACGCCGCCGCCACGTCGACGCGTTGCGCCGGGTCGGGAACCTGCTGGCACAGGCGGCGCACGCGCTGGCTGCGTTGCGCGCGGGCGAGCTGGCCGCGGAAGAGCTGCGCCAGGCCCAGCACGTGCTGGGCGAGATCACCGGCACGTACACCAGCGACGATCTGCTCGGCGCGATCTTCGGCTCGTTCTGCATCGGCAAGTAGCGCCCGCTCGCGCCAAGCGCCGCTGATCAGGCGGTGGCGAGCCCGGCCGTTGCCTCACGCAACCGTCGCCAGTGCCGCCAGGACACCAGCGCGTTGATCCAGTAAACCGCGTACAGCGCCGAGGTGAGGTAGAGACCGCGGCTGAAATACAGTGGCACGGCGATCGAGTTGACCAGCAGCCAGAACGGCCAGTTCTGCACGCGCCGACGCATCATCAGCAACTGCGCGACGATGCTGAAAGCGAGCACGGTCGAATCCAGGAACGGCGCATAGGCATTGGTGAAGCGGCGCAGCAGCAGGCCGTAGAGAACGGCGCCGACGGCCCCGGCGAGGACCTGTCCGAGCAGATGGCGCGGCGGCAGGTCGGTCACCGGAAGCGCCTCGCCGTCGCGTCCGTGCAGCCACTGCCACCAGCCCACGACGCTGGTGCCGACGAAGAACGCCTGCAGCACCACATCGGCATACAGCCGGCTGTGCAGGAACACGATGGCGAACAGGCTGCAACCCACGATGCCGGTCCACCAGGTGTGCACGCTGTTGCGTCCGGCCAGCAGGATCGACGCCCCGGCCAGCACGTTGGCAGCAATCTCCAGCGGACTCACGTGCTGGCCTGGCCGGCAAGAAACGCATCAAGCTCGACCCGGCGGGGCATGCCGCCCTGGGCGCCGAGCCGGGTCACCGACAGTGCGGCAGCGGCGCAAGCCTTGCGCACGGCGGTCTCGAGTCCCTCGCGCAGGAACACCGCCAGCGCACCATTGAAGGTATCGCCGGCGCCGGTGGTGTCGACCACGTCCACGGCGAACCCGGCCTGGTGCCGCGGTTCGCCCTGCTCGCGGTACCACGCGCCCTCGCCGCCCCGGGTCAGTACCACGGGGCAGGGCGCGCGCCGTATCAGTTCGCGGAAGTCGGTGCGCCCCTCGTCACCGAGCACGGTCGCCAGTTCATGCTGGTTGGGCGTGAGGTAGCGCACCCGTGCCAGCCATTCGGTCGGCAGCGGCTGGGCCGGCGCCGGGTTGAGGATCACCGGCACGTCGAGCGACCGGCCGAGCCGGACGGTCGCCTCGACGGTCTCCAGAGGAATTTCCATCTGCACCAGCACTGCGTCGGCGCGCTCGATATGCGCCCGCGCGGCCTCGACCTGGGCCGGTGTGACATGGGCGTTGGCGGCCGGAACCACGACGATCTGGTTGTCGCCTTCGGCCACGGTGATCGATGCCGTACCGCTGCCGACGTCATCAAGCAAAGCCACGTGGGTCGTGTCCACACCTTCGTCGGACAGCCCGCGGGCGAGTTGTTCGCCGAACGCGTCGCGCCCCAGTGCACCGACCAGCATCACCTCCGCGCCGAGTCGCGCCGCTGCCACCGCCTGGTTGGCGCCCTTGCCGCCCGGCACGGTGAGGAAGCGCTCGCCCAGCAGCGTCTCGCCCGCCGCGGGGAAGCGCGGCGCCAGCGTCACCAGATCCATGTTGATGCTGCCCACGACGACGATGCGGGTCATACGCACTCCGGAAAGCGATCAGGCCGTGCAGCATACGCGATGCCGTTCGCGTGCCGTGCCTACTCGCCGTCGGCGGTGCCGCTGCCTCGTTGCTTCTGTTGACGGCGCTCCTGCAGTTGCTGCTTCCACTGCGCGTACTTCTGCTTCTGGCTGTCGGTCAGCACGGACTGGATCTGCGCATCGGTGTCGCGCTGGATCGAACGGAGCCGGTCGCGCCGCACCCGCCGGTCCAGCGAGGTGTTCTGGCGCAGCCGGGACAGCTGCTGCTGGCGTTGCTCGATCACCGGCGCCAACGCGGCGGCCTGCTGCGGGCTCAGGTCGAGCAGGCGGCTGAGGTGCCGAACCTGGCGCTGTGGATCCTTTTCGGCACGGGCACCGGCGGGCGGTGTGGCGGGAGCATCCTGCGCCAAGGCCTGGACGGACACCAGGCCGAAGCCGAGCAGTGCGATGAAGATCAGCGGACGGGGCATGGCCGGCTCCTGCGTGGGAAGGTTCCTTCCGAACGCCCTTCCGTCAGGCGGGTTGACCCGCCGCACGAAGGGGCGCGTCCCTCGAGGTGCGGCGCGGGTCATCCCGGCCGCTTGTCCGCGAGACGGTTGCCGGTCGGGAACCGTTGGCGCGGCCAGACGCGCCGCTAGGCTGCGGCCGCGTTCCGGCCTTGCCCAAGGCGGGTGCGAGCAAGCCGTTGCTTCCGCCCGATCTTCAGTCAAGGAAGTTGCTGCGCAGCAGCTCGCCCACCTCGTCGCCGCGACCGCTCAGCACCGCCTTGGCCGAGTACAGCGCGGTATGCAGCACCTGGCCCGGTTCGATCTTCGGCGGCATCACCAGTTCATAGCGGTTGACCCTGACGTCGAGCAGGGCCGGGCCGGGTCGCGACAGCACGTCCCGGACCGCCTCTTCCAGCGCGCCGGCGCTTTCCACCCGGCGACCGTAGATGCCCATCGCATCGGCGAGCCGGGCGAAGTCCGGGTTCTTCAGGTCGGTATAGGCGTCGAGCAGGCCTTCCACCTTCTGCTCCATCTCGACGAAGCCGAGCGAACCGTTGTTGTAGACGACCACCTTGATCGGGATGTCTTCCTGCACGGCGGTGAGCAGGTCGCCCAGCAGCATGGCCAGGCCGCCATCACCGCACAACGCGATCACCTGCCGCTCCGGCAGCGCCTTCTTGATGCCGAGTGCCGACGGCATCGCGTTCGCCATGGTGCCGTGCACCAGGCTGGTGAGCGTCCGTCGCCGGCCGTTGCTGCGCACATGCCGCAACAGCCACACCATCGGGCTGCCGCCATCGGCCGTGAACACCGCATCGTCGTCGGCGTGGCGATCGATCAGTGCCGTCAGGTACTGCGGATGGACCAGCCCATCGTGACCGGCATGCTCCTCGCCCTGCTCGCGCCCGCGCGTGTCCGCGCGAAGGCGCAGGCTGTTGCGCAAGAAGGCGTGATCTTCCCGCGGATGCAGCCGTGGCAACAGCGCCTGCAGCGTCTCGCGCACGTGCCCGACCACACCGAGGTCGACCGGATGGCGGCGGCCCAGGTGGGTGGGATCGCTGTCGACCTGGATCAGCGTGGCTTCGTGCGGGTAGAACTGGCTCCAGGCGAAGTCGGCACCGAGCAGCAGCAGGGTGTCGCAGGCGTCGATCGCGCGGAAGCCCGAGGGCTCGCCGATGATGCCGGTCATGCCGACGTTGTACGGGTTGTCCGGCTCGATGAAATCCTTGGCGCGCGAGGTATGCGCCACCGGCGCCTGGATCTTCTCGGCCAGTGCGACCACTTCGTCGTGCGCTCCCTCGCAGCCGGAGCCGCAGTAGATCGTCACGCGCTTGCCGGCGTTGAGCCGATCGGCGATCGCATCCAGCTCGGTGTCGCTGGGACGCAGCAGCGGCTGCGGCTGGTGCGGCCGGAACGGCAGGCCCTCGTCCACCTCGGCGCTGCTGATGTCGCCGGGCACGATGATCACCGCCGCGCCGCGGCGGTTCAGCGCCGCCTGCGCGGCCAGCGCGGTGACCCGGCGCGCCTGCGCCGGATGATGGATGTAGCTGCAAAAGTGACTGCAGGTGTCGTAGATCGCCTTCAGGTCCACTTCCTGCGGGAAGTCCATGCCCATCTCGGCGGTCGCCACCTGGGTGGCGATCAGCACCACCGGTGCGCGATTGCGATGAGCCTCGAACAATCCGTTGACGAAGTGCAGGCTACCCGGCCCACAGGTACCGGCGCAGGCAGTCAGCCGTCCAGTGATCAGCGCCTCCCCGCCCGCGGCCATGGCGCCGGCTTCCTCGTGTCGCATGTGCACCCAGGCGATCGGGCTGCGGCGGATCGCATCGGTGACGTGGTTCAGCGTGTCGCCCACGATGCCGTAGCAGCGCTGCACGCCGGCTTCGACCAGCGTCTCGATGATGATGTCGGCGACCTTCTTCCTGGACATGGGGCACTCCGCGTCGATGGGCGATCGCCCCATTGCAACGCCGGTCCCGGCAAGCGGGAGTGAACGTTGCCGCCATCATCCAAAGGCGCGCACGAAAAAGCCCACCGTTTCCGGTGGGCTTCGTGTGCGGCTGGTGTGGCGGCCTTACTGCGCGCGGCCGACGCCGGAGTCGCCCTGCTCCAGTGGCGGCGGATCGCCCGCAACGGCCAGCAGAGACTGCGCGTAGCCGTCCTGGATGCTGATGGTCGACACCTCGTCCCAGGCGAAGAACGAGGGCTCACGCAGCCATTCCGCGTCCGGAGTGATTTCCTGCATGTTGAAGCCGTCTTCCTCGACGCCGAGCACTCGCCCGACGTAGCAGACCTCCGACTCCTCCTCGCTGTCCACGTGCACGCCGACCACCGGCGAGAGCAGGCCGGCGGCCTGCACCACTTCGCGGATGCCATCCAGCGGAAACTGGCGTGGTACCCGCGGCACGATGTGCTTGACGGCCAGTGCCCGCTCGATGAACGAGTGGTGTGCGTCCGGCGCCTCCAGCTCGGTGACGTCGCGGTGGCGCATCACGTACAGACCGTCATAGGTGATCGCATCGCCGACCACCCAGAGCAGGAAGAATTCCCGCCCCACGCCGGCCACGTAGCCGCAGAAACTGCCGTGTTCCAGATCGCCGCGCCACAGCCGCACCAGTTGCTGCCGCTGCTGCGCTTCACGCAGCTGCGCCCGCTGACCGGTGATTTTGAGTTCGATGACCTTGCCCATGGCGATGATTTTAGCAGACTGGGGAAACCCGGCTTGTTTAGAGGATGTAGCGGCTGAGATCCTGGTCCTGAACCAGGCTTCCCAGCGTTTTATCCACAAATTCGTCGTCGATCAGGTATTTTTCGCCGCTTTTGTCTGCTGCCTCGTACGAGATGCTTTCCAGCAGGCGTTCCATCACGGTGTGCAGGCGGCGGGCGCCGATGTTCTCGGTGCGCTCGTTCACCTGGAAGGCCACCTCGGCCAGCCGGTCGATGCCCGACCCGGCGAATTCCACCGTCACGCCCTCGGTTGCCAGCAGGGCGACGTACTGCTTGGTCAGCGCGTTGTTCGGTTCGCGCAGGATCCGCTTGAAGTCGTCCACCGACAGCGCCGACAGCTCGACCCGGATCGGCAGGCGGCCCTGCAGCTCGGGAATCAGGTCCGACGGCTTGGCCAGCGAGAAGGCGCCGGAGGCTATGAACAGCATGTGGTCGGTCTTGATCGGGCCGTACTTGGTCGACACGGTGGAGCCCTCGACCAGCGGCAGCAGGTCGCGCTGCACACCTTCGCGGCTGACGCCGGAGTGGCCGTAGTCGCTGCGCTGGGCGACCTTGTCGATTTCGTCGATGAAGACGATGCCGTGCTGCTCGGCCGCTTCCACCGCCTGCGCGCGGATCTCCTCGTCGTTGAGCAGCTTGCTCGCCTCCTCGTCGACCAGCAGCGGCCGCGCCGCCCGGATCGCCAGCTTGCGCTTCTGCGTCTTGGCGCCGCCGAGGTTCTGGAACATCTGGCGCAGCTGGGCGCCCATTTCTTCCATGCCCGGCGGCGACATGATCTCCACGCCCACATTCATCGCTGTCTCCAGCTCGATCTCGCGATCGTCCAGCGCGCCCTCGCGCAGCTGCTTGCGCAGCTTCTGCCGGGTGTCGCTGTCGATCGACGGCGCGGCTGCAGTGTCGTGGCTCCAGTCGGCCGGCGCCTGGCGGCGCGGCAGCAGGGCGTCGAGGATGCGGTCCTCGGCACGGTCCTCGGCCTGGGTGCGCACGCGCTTGATCGCCTGCTCGCGGGTCAGCTTGTAGGCCACGTCGGCGAGGTCGCGGATGATCGACTCGACGTCCTTGCCGACGTAGCCGACCTCGGTGAACTTGGTCGCCTCGACCTTGACGAACGGCGCGTTGGCCAGCGTGGCCAGGCGTCGCGCGATCTCGGTCTTGCCTACGCCGGTGGGGCCGATCATCAGGATGTTCTTCGGCGTCACCTCGTTGCGCATCGCCGGATCCAGCTGCATGCGGCGCCAGCGGCTGCGCAGGGCCACCGCCACGGCGCGCTTGGCGTCGTGCTGGCCGATGATGTAGCGGTCGAGTTCGTTGACGATTTCGCGAGGGGTGAGTTCGGACATGGGTCACCGGTCAGTGGGGACTGGCGGGACCGCCGGCCCGGCCCGGGGCCGGAACGGCGGCAGCGACGAGCGCTCAGAGCTCTTCGATCACCGCGTTGTGGTTGGTGTAGATGCAGATGTCGCCGGCGATCTTCAGCGATTTCTCGACGATGCTGCGGGCATCGAGGTCGGAGTTTTCCAGCAGCGCGAGCGCCGCGGACTGGGCGTAGGGTCCGCCCGAGCCGATCGCGATCAGGCCCTGCTCGGGCTCCAGCACGTCGCCGTTGCCGGAAATCAGCAGCGAGGTGTCCTTGTCGGCCACCGCGAGCATCGCCTCGAGCTTTCCGTAGCGGCGGTCGGTACGCCAATCCTTGGCCATCTCCACCGCGGCGCGGGTGAGGTTGTTGCCGTGCTTTTCGAGCTTCTGCTCGAACAGTTCGAACAGCGTGAACGCATCGGCGGTGGCACCGGCGAAACCGGCCAGCACGTCACCTTTGCCGAGCCGGCGGATCTTGCGGGCATTGGCCTTCATCACCGTGTGCCCCAGGGTCACCTGGCCGTCACCGCCGATCACGACCTTGCCGTGGCGGCGCACCGAGACGATGGTGGTGGCGTGGAACGATTCCATGGCAGCTCCGCGAGACAGACGAACGGTCTCAGTGGGGTTCGGAGCTGGCGATTGCAAGCGGGGGCGAGCCCCGCCCGCGCTCAGTCCACGGCTCGACTTCCGGGCAGGGCATCCAGGAAGGATTTCGCGGCCGCGACGGCTGGCGCCACGTCGGACGGATCGACGGCGATGGCGCCGTCGAGCGGGCCGTACGGTCGGTAGCGCTCCAGGTTGGGCCGGGTGAACAGGCCCAGCGTGGGCGTGCCGCTGGCGCAGGCCAGATGCATCACGCCGCAGTCGCCACTGATGTAGCCGTCGCATTGGCGGATGAGTGCCGCCATCCGGCGCACATCGCTGGAAAAGTAGGCCGGCAGCTTTCCCTCGAGCTGCGAGCAGCCGTGCGCAGCCACCATTTCGATGAAGCGCAGTGAAGGATCGTACTGCTGCAGCACCTCGATGAACTGCTGCCACCACTTGCCGGACAATCGCTTGTTGCCCGTGGCATTGGGAAAGATCGCCACCACCGGCCCGCGGGGGGGCGCCTCGTCGAGCAGATTGTCGAGCGTGGCGCGTCCATCCTGTATTTCATCGGCGCGCAGTTTCATGCACAACCGGGGCTGCGGACGTTCCAGGGCGCCCGCCCCGGCGACGAGCGCGTGCCGCAGCGCATGCACCGCATCGAGGGCGAAATGGCCCGGGGCGCTCGACCACACCGCCTGCCACGCAGGGCCGGCCTGGCGCTGATCCTGGGCATCGAATGGCGGGGCGATCCAATGCCGTGCGCCGCTCCAGCGCATGAGCAGGCGGGCGGAGCGCGACCCCTTCACGCAATCGATGGCGAGGTCGTAGCGTGCGCGTCGCATCGAACGGATGGCTTGCCACAGGCGCCAGGGATGATGTCCCGGGCGGCGGGTGAGCTGATAGATGCGGCGGACCTGGCGGAAGCCGGCAAAGATGTCTGGGGCGGCCTCGCAACCGGTGACCACGTCGACCTCGGCGCCCGGGAAATAGCGCTCGAGTTCGCTCAGCAGCGGCGTGATCAGCAGCGTGTTGCCCAGCCGGTGGTTGGGGCGCAGCACCAGGATCCGGTGAATGCCGCGGCAAGCCAGCCCGCCGACCGGTACGCGTCCCCCTGTCATGGGCGGTGACGACGGTGCGAGCTCCCGGGATGCGGGGGTCTGTGCCTGCGGGTTGTCCGGGGAGACGACGGGAACCATCGGCAGCCATGCTGAACAGAGGATGCCCGGGAGTGTCGACGTTCCCTGCTTTCAGGCCGCTTGCGTCATTCCGTCGCCAACCTTTCGCCGCCGGAATTACTTGCGTTTGGCGCGCGGATGGGCCGCATCGTAGACGCGGGCCAGATGCTGGAAATCCAGGTGGGTGTAGATCTGCGTGGTGGCGATGTCGGCATGGCCGAGCAACTCCTGTACCGCGCGCAGGTCGCCGGAAGACTCCAGCATATGGCTGGCGAACGTATGTCGCAGCAAGTGAGGGTGAACACGCTTGGCGCTTCCCTGCTGCAGCGCCAGCGTCTTCAGGCGGGCCTGTACCGTCCGGGGGCTGATCGGCGCTCCGCCTCGTCCCCGGAAGACCGGCGAGGCGGGGCTCGTGCCTTCGGCCCCACCCAGCGCGCGCAGCGCCTCCACTGCCGGACGGCCCACCGGCACGATGCGGGTCTTGCGACCTTTACCGAGCACGCGCACCTCACCCCCTTCCAGGTCCAGATCCTGCCAGTGCAGCCCGCACAGTTCGGACAGACGCAGGCCGGAGGAATAGAACAGCTCCAGCATCGCCCGGTCGCGCAGGCCAAGCGGGCCTTCCTGCCCGCCGTGTTCGATCAGGCTGGCCGCTTCGTCCACATCGAGCACCTGCGGCAGCTTGCGGTGCACCTTGGGTCCCCGCACCCCGAGTGCGGGGTCGTGGTCGAGCCGGCCTTCCCGTGTGAGGTGGCGAAACAGGCTGCGACAGGCCGAAAGCAGGCGCTGCAGGCTTTTCGGCGAGAGTCCGGCGCGGTGTTCGGCGGCGACGAAACGGCGCATGGCATGGACGTCGAGCCGATCGAAGCCGGCCAGATCCTGTGCCTCCATGTAGCGCAGCAGCTTTTCCAGATCGCGCCGGTAGCCGGCCAGGGTATGTGGCGATGCCTGCCTTTCGTCGGCCAGCCGTGCCAGCCACGCCTCCACCTGCGATCGGGCGGGGGCGGCCGATGTCCGGGTCATGGCGAAGGGCTCAGCCGATGTCGCGCGCCCGCGTGAGCGCGGCAGTGATCGTGGTGGCGATCATCTTAAGGAACAGCGTGCCCATGCCCGGCTGGAAATGATCGGGATTGCTCGAACCGATCGCCAGCAGGCCCAGTTCGCCCAACGGCATCACTGCCGCAGAGCGCACGTTTTCCGCGCGCTGACCGAACAGCCGATACAGGCGCTCGGCCGACAGGCGTCCGGCGATCGGCTCGTGGTGGGCGAGGAAGTCCGCGAACTCCGGCATCCCCCCACGCCCCTCCGGTACGTGCACCAGCCAGTCCGCCGGCGGCAGCGTGGCCGGTCCGAACAGCACCAGCCGGACCTGCTCGGTCTGGAAGTCGGCGCTGAGCTTGGCGATCACGCTGCGCGCGGTAACCTCGGGCGTGTTGGCGCGTAGCAGGGTGATGGTCAGGTCGTGCACCCGCTTCATCAGCGCCTCGTTCTCGCTGGCGATGGCGACCAGCTCGGCCAGCCGGCCCTCGAGTTCGGCGTTCTTCTCGCGCAGGCTCTGCAGCTGGTACACGGCGAGGGAGGCGGCGGCCCCCTGCTCGCGAGGCAGCGTGAGTTTCGCGGCAAGGTCGGGATAGTCGGTCAGGAAGTCGGGGTGGCGGCGCAGGTAGGCGGCTACCTGCTCGGGCTGCAGCGTCGGCTCGGTCACGCTGTCGGTCATGCGGGTCGATCCTCGGGCACGTCGGGGACAGGGCGCAGCATCTTTCGCCGCGCGGACTTACCGAGTCTGCGACCTGCGCGGGCGAACATCAACGCCGCATCACGCCGGCCACTCGCCCTCGAACACGAAGGCGGCCGGACCGCGCATCCACAGCGTATGGCCGGGGCCGGGCCAGGTGATCGTGAGCGAGCCGCCAGGCAGATCCACGCGCACTTCAGTGTCCACCAGGCCACGCCGCCGCAGCACCGCCATCGCTGCACAGGCCCCGGTGCCGCAGGCCAGCGTCCAGCCGGCGCCGCGTTCGTGCACGCGCAGCCGGATGTGGTCGCGCGCCAGCGGCTGGGCGAAGCCTGCGTTGACCTGTTGCGGAAAATCCGGGTGCGTGGTGATGCGCGGCCCCAGCGCGTCCACCCCCGGGGCGTCGATGTCTTCCACCAGCAGCACCGCGTGCGGATTGCCCATCGATGCCACGCCGATGGTCAGCGTGTCGCTGCCCACGACGAGCGGGTGACCGTCGACGTCGCGCGTGCGCTGGAACGGCACGCGCGACGGCTCGAAAACCGGCTCACCCATGTCCACCGCCACGTCCAGCGGCGCCTGCAGCTGCACCGCGACCGGGCCGGACGGACTCTCCAGCCGCACCGTCCGGCCCAGCGGCAGCGCCCCGGCGCGGTGCAGCCAGGCAGCGACGCAGCGCGCGCCATTGCCGCACTGGCCGGACGGCGAGCCGTCGGCATTCCAGATGCCGTAATAGAAGGCACAGGAGGGATCGCGCGCCGGCTCGACGGTCAGCAGCTGGTCGAAACCAACGCCTTTGCGACGATCCGCCATGGCGCGGACCAGCGCGACATCCAGGACGGAAGGATCGTGCCGGCGATCGAGCACGACGAAGTCGTTGCCGATGCCGTGCATCTTGGAAAAGCGCAGCGTCATGCGCCGCAAGCCGCTTCAGCGCGAGCCGGTCGATGCCGGGGTGCTCGTCGCCGGCACCGGCGACGAGCTGCTCGCGCCAGCGGGAGTCACCGGCGCGCTCGCAGCGGAGGCGGGCGCGACCGGCTTCGCGGGCAGCACCAGCGGACCCTTGTTGCCGCAACCGGCCAAGGCGGCTGCGGACAGGGCGGCCAGGGTGGGCAGGAGCAGACGGCGCATGCGGGAGTCCTCAAAGAAGAGACCGCGAGTATAGCCCTGGGCCGTTGCCGGTCAGGGCTTGTCGCTGGTGTTCCGCTGGGCCTCGCCGACGGTCACCGTGCACTCGTACTGCGCGTCGCGCATCTTGAAGCAAAGCCTCGGATCCCATGTTTTGTGCGAGGCCATGTCCGCGCTGCCGCACTCGGCCCCACGCGACCCGACCCGGGCTGCGCGCATGCAATTCACGCCCTCGGTCTGCGACGGCCCGACCGCAACCGTATGCACGCCGGGATCGTCGCCCAGGCGCGAGCCGGTGAGCTGCGTGCGGTAATAGCGCAATTCGCCGATCATCCGCGGCTTCGCGTGCACGTCGCGTCGGCATAGGTCTCGGCCAACTCGTCGCTAAGCACCGACGCCTGCTTGCGCCGGTCGTCGTACAGGTTCTTCCAGATGCCGTCGCGGGCCGCCTCGAAGCGGGGATAACCGCGCTTGGCGGCCAGTGCCGTCCACGCCAGGGCTTTCACCGGATCGCGCGCGACGCCCTGGCTGTTGAGGTACATCAGGCCGATGCTGAGCTGGGACACCTTGTCGGCGTAATAGGCGCCGATGGTGAACCGCCGCATCGCCGCCGCGTAGCGGCCGTGGGAGTAGGCGACCATGCCCTGGTACTGGCCGAACTGGTCGGGATGTCCCTAGGTGCAGGTTTCGGCCATGCCGTCGAGCAGGGCACGTACCTGGGGATCTTCCGGTGGCTTCGGTGGCTGGCTGGTGGCCCGGGCGAAACCAGCCCTTCCGGCCGGCATGAAAAGGTCAAGACACGGCCGGCGTGTGGCGAGCCTCCCTGGTCGCCCGGTAGGCATCGGCTACCCTAGGCCCGGTCGTGGCCGCCAGCGACACGCCGGTGGCCATGGCCTGAACCCCCCGCCCCTGGAGTGACCCGTGAACTGGGAGCATCTGCTCGCTCTGCCCGCCACCCTGCTGTTCGTGGTCGCCGCCGCACTGCTGCTGCTGGCGTTGACCGCTGCCGCGGGTGGCCGTCGCCACTGGCGAGGCCGGCGGCGCCTGCGTGCCTCGCTGGCGCTCGTGCTGACGCTGGCCTGGCTGGTGCTGGCACTGGGCTCGTTCACGCTGGGATGGAGCCTGCGGGGCTACCGCAAGCTGGTGGCCGAAGTGCCGGTGGTGGCGATCGACGCACGCATCCTGTCGCCCCAGCGCTGGTCGCTGACCCTGACCTGGCCGGACGGCAGCTCGCGGGTGGTGGACGTGGCCGGCGATGCCTTCCGGGTCGAGGCGATCGTGTTGAAGTGGAAATTGCCGGCGCTGCTGGCCGGAGCGCCACCGGTGTACCGGCTCGACCGCATCGACGGTCGCTATGACGATGCCCGCCAGGAGCAGGAGGCGCCGCGCACGGTGATCGACTTCGCTCCCTCCGGTGGCTTCGAACTGCTGACCCTGCGCAAGGAGCTGCCCGGCTGGCTGCCCGAAGTGGATGCCGTGTTCGGCAGTGGCGCGTTCCTGCCGCTGGTCGACAGGGGCCACTACGAGGTGTCCATGATGCGCACCGGCGCGCTGGTGGCCCGTCCGGACGACGCGACCGCGCAGCGGATGCAGGAGCTGCTGCGCTAGTCAGCGGGTCGCCGCATCCAGCGGCCGCGCGTAGCGCCAGGCGGCCGCGCCGTCCTCGTAATAGCCGTCGATGCGCGCGAAGCGCTGGTAACCCAGCCGCTCGTAAAGACGGATCGCGCTGGCGTTGTCGGTCCGCACCTCCAGGCGCATTTCATTGCACCCGTGCCGTCGCGCCGCCTGTTCGACCGCGGCCAGCAGTGCCGAGCCGACACCTTTGCCCCGGGCTTCCGGCCGGCTGGCCAGCGAATACAGTCGTGCCACCCGGCTGCCCTTGCGGAAGAACACTACCGCGGTGCCAAGGAAGAGCCGATGGTTGGCGCTGGCCACGAGCACGCGGGCGCTTCCGCTGTCCAGGTGCCGGCGGTACTGCGCCCGGCTCATGCGGTCGCTGTCGAAGGTGGCCTCTTCCAGCGCCACCAGGTCGTCGAGGTCGGACAGTTCGGCACGCCGGACCCGCACATCGGCGGTGGCGGGCGGAACGGAATGGGCGGGGCGGGCAGCTCTTTTCAGGGCGGTCGGTCCGGATCGGGAGGGTGCGCAGGATGATGTCGCCGGCGTGGGGCGGCGGTGACGAGCGCGGCACTTTAGTGCAGCCGGCGCCGGGCTGCACCGTTGTCCGCGGCCGGATCAACGGCGGTTTAGTCGTCCTTCAGTGGACCGGCTTGTGCGCCCGCAGCGCTATGCCAAACTGCGCGCCTTGTGCCGCGCCGCCCGCACACGGCCCGCGACGGGGCCTCCCTCTCACGCGCGTTCTCGAGGTGTCATGACCCGCCTGGTCATCGTTGTGGAAAAAGCCTCGGACTGGGGCTCGTACTACCCGTCGGTGGACGTGGTCAGCGCGATGGACTACCTGCGCGAGCCGATCGGCGCCGACGAGGAGCGCACCCACGTCATCAACCTGTGCCGCAGCTACAAATACCTGGGCACCGGCTACTACGTCTCGCTGCTGGCCGAGGCCCGCGGGCACCGGGTGATGCCTTCGGTGCGCACCATCAACGACCTGCGCCGCCGCTCGCTGTACGGCCTGGACATCGACGACCTCAACGGCAAGCTGACCCGCTTCCTGCCGGCCGGCGGTCGCGACACCACCGACTTCGGCATCCTGGTCTACTTCGGCGAGACCGCCTACCCGGCGCTGCAGGACCTGGCGCGCCAGGTGTTCGAAACCTTTCCCTGCCCGCTGCTTCGCATCGAGTTCGAGCGCGAGCGCGTGTGGCAGGTCGCCTCGATCAAGCCGGTCGGCCTGCACACGCTGGACGACGCGCAGGAAGACGCCTTCGCCGCCGAGCTGGACCGTTTCTCGAAGAAGCTCTGGCGCAAGCCGCGGGCACGCAAGCGCTATCGCTACGACATCGCCATGCTGGTCGACCCCAACGAGGCGATGCCGCCGTCGAACAGAAAGGCGCTGAAGTCCTTCATCGAGGCCGGCAAGGAGCTGGGCATCGAGGTCGATCCGATCGGCAAGAACGACTACCCGCGGCTGGCCGAGTACGACGGCCTGTTCATCCGCGAGACCACGGCCAGCGACAACCACACCTACCGCTTCGCCCATCGCGCCGAGCGCGAGGGGATGGTGGTGATCGACGATCCGGCCTCGATCCTGCGCTGCACGAACAAGATCTTCCTCAACGACCTGATGGTCTCGCGCAAGCTCGCCGTGCCGCGCACCGAGATCCTCTACCGCGACAACCTCAAGGGCCTGAAGGAGGTCGGCGAGAAGCTCGGCTTCCCGATCGTGCTGAAGATCCCGGACGGCTCGTTCTCGCGCGGCGTGGTCAAGGTGGAGGATGCCGCGGCGCTGGAGAAGGCGGCCGGTGAACTGTTCCAGCACAGCGCGCTGCTGCTGGCGCAGGAGTTCCTCTACACCGAGTTCGACTGGCGTATCGGCGTGCTCAACCGTGAGCCGCTGTACGCCTGCAAGTACTACATGTCGCGCGGCCACTGGCAGATCTACAACCACGGCGCCAAGGGTACGGCCAAGTCCGGCGGGTTCGAGACGATCCCGGTGCGCGACGTGCCGTCGGACGTCCTGAAACTGGCGCTCAAGGCCACCCACGCGGTCGGCGACGGCCTGTACGGCGTGGACCTGAAGCAGGTCCACGGCAAGCCGGTGGTGATCGAGGTGAACGACAACCCGTCGATCGACGCCGGCGTCGAGGACGTCTACCTCGGCGAGGACCTGTACCGCCGGATCATGCAGGAGTTCCTGCGCCGGCTGGAGCACAAGCGGCTGGGCATCGGCCGCTGAGCCGGCAGGCTCAGGCGCCGACCGGCGCGCCGGCGAACCCCGCGGCCAGCAGGGTGGCCGTCTCGCCCGGCGGCAGCGGCCGCCCGAACAGGTAGCCCTGGCCGATATCGCAGCCGGCCTGCACCAGCCAGCTCGCCTGCTGCTCGCTCTCCACGCCCTCGGCCACCGTGTGCAGGCGCAGCTTGCGGGCCAGCGCGATGATCGCCTCGGTGATCTCGCGGTCGTGGTGCGAGACGTCCGCGCCGTGCACGAACGACTGGTCGATCTTGATCGTGCGCGCCGGCAGCTGGCGCAGGTGGCTGAGACTGGAGAAGCCGGTGCCGAAGTCGTCGATGGCGATGCGGAAGCCGAGCGCCTCCAGCTCGCGCAGGTGGCGCAGCGTGGTGTGCACGTCGGTCATCGCCGCGGTCTCGGTGATCTCGAACTCGATCGCGTGGCGGTCTAGTCCGGTCTCGGCCAGCGTGCGCAGCAGCGACGGCACGAAGTTGGCGCCCTGGATCTCCTGCATCGACAGGTTGATCGCCACCGGCACCAGCGGCAGGCCCTCGGCCCGCCAGCGCGCGATCTGCCCGGCCACCTCGCGCACCACGCGTTCGCCGAGGCGGGCGATCAGGCCGCAGTCCTCGGCCAGCGGGATGAACATCGACGGCGGCAGGTGTCCGCGGGTTGGGTGCGCCCAGCGCGCCAGCGCCTCCAGCCCGACCAGCCGGCGCGAGCGCAGGTCCACCTTCGGCTGGTAGCACACGCGCAGCTCGTCGCGGCCCAGGCCCTCGCGCAGGTCGGTGGACAGCGCCAGCCGCTCGCTGGCGCGGGCGATCATCTGCGGCTCGTAGAAGCAGAAGCCGGCCTTGCCCCGCTCCTTGGCGGCATACATGGCGATGTCGGCGTGGCGCAGCAGTTCGGTCGGCTCGGCGCCATCGTCGGGGAACACCGCCACGCCGATGCTCGGCGTGGCGGTCACCTTCTGCCCGGCCACCAGCACCGGCGCGCCGACGCGGGCGAGGATCTTCTCGCAGATCGCGCCGAGGTTCTCGCGGCTGCGGAAACGCTCCAGCACCACCACGAACTCGTCGCCGCCGAACCGGGCCACGGTGTCGCGCTGGCGCACGCTGGCGTTGAGTGCCTCGGCGACCCGGCGCAGGAACTCGTCGCCGGCCTCGTGGCCGAGCGTGTCGTTGATCGACTTGAAGCCGTCCAGGTCGATGAACATCACCGCCACGTCCAGCCCTTCACGTCCGGCCGTCGGCAGCAGCTCCTGCAGCTGCGCCAGTACCTTGGCGCGGTTGGGCAGGGCGGTGAGCGCATCGTGGAAGGCCTGGTGCACCAGCGCCTGGCGCGCCGACTCCAGTTCGCCGCGGATCTGCGCCGCCTGCCGCGCCAGCTCGCGCTGCGCGCGCTGCACTACCGCGGCCAGCAGCAGCACCAGCGCGGAGATCACGAACGCCGCGGCGCCGGGCGCCTGTGCGGGGGGGCGCATCGCCGCGTCGGGTGCGAGGGCGTTGCCGGCGACCGGCAGCGCCGCGATGGTCAGGCCGAGCAGCGCCGCGGCGCCCCACACCCGCGGCGCCGAGGGTGTGGGGCGCCGCTCGCGCCAGGCCAGCGCGGCCATCGCGCCGGCAGCGCCGAGCAGCAGCATCCAAGCGAGGCAGCTGGCCATGCCCGGACGGTCCAGTCGCTGGTCGAAGGTGGTGGCGAGCGCCAGGCCCGCGCCGAGCAGGATGCCGGCGAGCCAGGCGCGTCCGCGAGCGGCCTGGCACAGCGCCGGCACGGCGCTCGCCCAGGCGATGCCGCCGGCCACGGCTGCATGCACGCCGCCCAGGCTGGAGGTCGCGGCGTGGCCGAGGTACTGGGTGGTCCACACGCCGACCGCCAGCACCGCCGCACCGAACCCCAGCCACAACATGGCCACCGCACCGCGCGCGGAAGCCACCCGCGGGATCGTGTCCAGCGCGAGGTAGGCGTGCAGGGTGGCGAGCGCGCCCAGCAGCGCGGGCAACCAGAGGTTGTGAGGGTGTGCCATGCGGCCCCGTGTTCACGCTCGGGGCCGCATCCCCGGGCACTGTCGACGTTCAAGCGAGCGCGTCTTGTAGCACAGAAGCACGCCGCCGGCGCGGGGACCGCAGCGGGTTCAGCCCCGGCGCAGGCGCAACCCGGCCAGCGTGCAGGCCGGGGCCAGCACCAGCCAGAACAGGGGCGACCACCCCGCTCCGATGGTTCTCGCCGGCAGCGGCGTCAGCGTCAGGGCGAAGGCACCGACCAGCAGCCAGCACAGGGCGATCGCGGCGGCGTACTGCGTGAAGGAGGGAGCGACGAGGCGTGCGGTGGACAGGCGGGACATGGCGGACTCCGGTGGCCGAACGGTTGCCGCCGAGCTTCCGGTGGGGCCGTCTCAGCGGCTGCGATGGCTGACGGTATCCGCCGGGACCGTGCATCGGTTCGGCATGGCGGGCCGTAACCCTGAAAGATTCCCGATCTCCAAGCGAGGCTCCCCATGCAACGCCGTTCCCACTCGCTCGCCCTGCTGCTCGGCATCGCCCTGCTCGGCGGCTGCGCCAGCCAGCTGCCGCTGCGCGAGGCGCATTCGGTCGACCTGCAGCGCTACATGGGCACCTGGTACGTCATCGCCCACGTGCCCTACTTCGCCGAGCGTGGCGACGTCGCCACCGCCGACGAGTACCACCTGAAGCCGGATGGCACCATCGCCGTCACCTACCACTACCGCAAGGGCTTCGAAGCGCCGGAGAAGACCTGGGGCGGCAAGGCCTGGCTGCCGGATCCGTCCAACACGGCGCACTGGAAGGTGCAGCTGGTGTGGCCGCTGCGCTCCGACTACGTCATCGTCGACCTGTCGCCGGACTACGGCTCGGTGCTTGTCGGCCTGCCCTCGCGCAAGCTCATGTGGATCATGGCGCGCGAGCGGCAGCTGCCGGATGCCGAGTATCGTCGCCTGCTCGACGTGGCGAAGGCGCAGGGCTTTCCGGTCGACGAGGTGCGCAAGGTGCCGCAGAAGCCGGAGGACCTCGGCCAGCCGGGCTTCGATACGCCCTGAGCCGGGTCGGAACGCCGCCGCGGGCGGTTAGAATCGTCGCCCGTTTCCACCGAAGGACCCGCCATGACCGACCGCCGTTACGCCGTGTTCGGCCATCCGATCGGCCATTCGCTGTCGCCGCGCATCCACGAGGCCTTCGGGCGGCAGTTCGGCCTCGCCGTCGACTACCGCACCATCGACGCGGCCCCGGCGGATTTCCCGGAGGCCGTGCACGCGTTCTTCGCCGACCGCGGCCACGGCGCCAACGTCACCCTGCCGCACAAGGCCGCCGCACTGGCGCTGGCCGACACCGCCAGCGAGGCGGCGCACCGCGCCGGTACCGCCAACGTGCTGACCCGGCTGGAGGACGGCCGGCTGGCCGCCCACAACACCGATGGCGCCGGCCTGGTGCGCGACCTCGTCGACCGCCACCGCGTCGACCTGCGCGGCCACGATGCGCTGCTGCTCGGCGCCGGCGGTGCGGCGCGCGGCGTGGCCTGGTCCCTGCTGGACGCCGGCGTGCAGAGCCTGACCATCGTCAACCGCAGCTCGGCGCCGGCCGACGCGCTGGCCGACGCGATCGGCGAGCCGGCCCGCGTCCATACCCGCTACTGGGAAGACCTCGCCGACATCGGCAGCTACAACCTGATCCTCAACGCCACCTCCGCCGGGGTGCTGGGCAAGTCGCTGGAGCTGCCGACCGCGCTGGTTGGCGCGCGTGCCCTCTGCTACGACCTCAGCTACGGCACCGCGGCGATCGCCTTCCTCGCCTGGGCGAAGAGCGCCGGCGCGCTGTTCGCCTTCGACGGGCTGGGCATGCTGGTGGAGACCGCGGCCGACGCGTTCGAGCTGTGGCATGGGCATCGTCCGGACACCGATCCGGTCTACGCCATGCTGCGCGGCTGAGCCGCCCGATGGACTGCCGCGCCGGCTGCGGCGCGTGCTGCATCGCTCCGTCGATCAGCTCGCCGATCCCCGGCATGCCGCAAGGCAAGCCGGCCGGCGTGCGCTGCGTGCAGCTGGACGAAGCCAACCGCTGCCGGCTGTTCGGCCGGCCCGAACGCCCGGCCGTCTGCGCGGGCCTGCGCCCGGAGCCGGCGATGTGCGGCGATGACCGCGACCACGCCATGCGCTGGCTCACCCGGCTGGAAGCGGCGACGCGCTGAGCCCCGCGCTTCACCCGCGGAGCGTGAATTCTTGCGCCGGAAGACCGTGCTAGCGTGCGCCTCACAGGGGGCATCATGACGAAGGGAGTACGCGCATGCTGCCGAGGGGAAATTCGAAGTGCGGCCCGTGGTTGTGCGGGCTGCTGGGTGCGTTGTCGATCGCCGGCCCGTGTCCGGTCGACGCCAGCGCGGTAGGTTCGACCAACGTCACCGTGGCCGATCCGGCCGTACCGCGACCGCCCGGCACGCCATGCGTGGTGACCCTGTTCAGCGGCGACAGCTTCGTCGATTTCAGCGACCACCCTTACAGCTATGCGCCGCCCAGCGGCTGCGGCACGCACTGGGCCAAGGTGGTGCTGGAGGCTGATTTTTCCGTCACCGCCGGACGCCAGTTCGACCGCACCGCGCAGCTCTGGCTCGGTGGGGTGAACCTCTACTACGGCACCACCCAGGAGCCTTCGTCCACGGTCTCGCCGAGCTGGCACGTGGAGCGCGACCTGACCGACTACAGCGCCCTGCTCCGTCAGGCCGGCACTGGCCGCGCGGTGCTGGGCAACGTGGTCAACGGCACCTACACGGGCGTGATCCACGGCAGCGCGCGTCTGTTGTTCTATCCGGCCTCGTTGCGGGCTCCGGGGGCCCTCACGCCCGACAGCGTGCTGCCGCTCGGCAGCGACGCCGTCGGCAACGCCACCCTGCTGGACACCTCCGACAGCCCGCTGTCGAAGACGCTGACCTTGCCGACCAACATCGATCGCGCCTATCTGGACGTCATCGCGCAGAGCCAGAGCAGCGACGAGTTCTGGTACACCTGCGTGCCCGACAGCTATGCGGCCGAAGTGCAGGAGTGCGGCGGCGGCAATTTCCGCGAGGCGGAGGTCAGCATCGACGGGCAGCCGGCCGGCGTGGCTCCGGTCTATCCATGGATCTACACCGGCGGCATCGATCCCTATCTGTGGCGGCCGACGCCGGGCGTGCAGACGCTCAACTTCATGCCCTACCGGGTCGACCTCACGCCATTCGCCGGGCTGCTCAGCGACGGCAACCCGCACACCGTGGCGGTGAATGTCGCCGGCGCCAACCACTATTTCCTGGCCAGCGCCACGCTGTTGCTCTACCGGGATCCGCACCTGCGCCGGGTCCGCGGCGGCCTGCTCCGCAATACCCTGGTCGGGCAGGCGCCGACGCCGACCGTCGGCGATACGCTGGTGACCGACACCGGCGGCAACGTGAGCGGTGCCATCACCACCCGTCTAAGCCGCCATTACGTGATCGCGGGATATGCCATCACCTCGCACGGGCGGGTGGACAGTACGGTGGATCAGACCGTGGCGTTCACCGACACGCAGAGCTTCACCATCGACGCCAGCACCTACCGCCAGGTCACCGACCAGCTCACCTCGGTGGACGGCGTCAGTCGCCACCGCATCGGTCGCCACCTCGTCGGCGAGTACCACCAGCGGCTTCGCTACCCGCTGCATGTCGACTATAGCTTCGACCCCACGAGCGACGGCGGTTACGTCATGGAGACCCAGGTGCACCAGGGTTACACCAACGACATCCGCCGCGAATTCGCCGGGCGCACGCTGTATGCCGCGCACGTCAGCAACACGGTGGACGCCGGCGACACGCTGGACTTCGACGGCAGCTTCAACGTGACCGGCCACAGCGGGCAGCAGAACGCGCAGAGCTTCGCCTTCCGCGATTCGCTCGGCGGCTGCTACCGCACCGACGTGGCCAGCGCCGACGGCGTGGTCACCGACGACGCCACCGGGGTCGGGTGCACCGGCGGCGAAAACCACGTCTACTGGTTCACCCGTCCGGATGGTTCGCCGGGCAGCGGAAGCGCCTTGCTGGGCTGGTAGGTACATCGTCGCTGCCGTGCGCGCACGGCAGCGGCTCTCCCGCTCGATGGCGGGTCGCCACGCGATCGCAACATCGCCTGACTACCCTGCGCGCCGCCGGTATGCCTGCCGGTGCCGACGATCCCCGGTCAGCCCATGTTCCGATCTTCCATCCCCGCGCGGCGTCGCAGCCAGCGCGGTGTCGCCCGTCCGGCCCTCGCCGTGGTCGTGCTGCTGCTGGCGCTGGCCGGCGTGTTCGTGCACGCATGGTGGCAGCGCATCCACCGCGACGCCTCGCTGCCGCCATCGCCGGTGGCCAGCGGCGCCGCCGGCTCCGGGGTACGCCCGGCCGACGCGCTAGCGCCGGATGCGCTGCTGCGCGCGGCGCGGGTCGACGTCGCCGCGCAGCACCTGCTGGCGCCGGTCGGCGACAACGCATTCGAGCGTTACCTGGTCCTGCGCGCCCAGCCGTCCTCCCGAGGGATCGCCGACGATGCCCTGCGCGAACTGTTTCCCTACGCCGCGGACCAGGTGGCGGCGACGATCCGCGACGGCCACGTCGACGAGGCGAAGCGCGAGCTCGATCTGCTCGCTCGCGCCGACCCGGCCAACTACACGCTGACCCTGCTGCGCAATCAGCTCGCCGCGCAGGAAGCACAGCTCGCCGCGACGGCCGCTGCGCCGGCAACCACGCCCCGCCCGGCCGCCGCCGTGTCGCTGCCGCAACGCGAGCCGTCGGCATCGCCCATGGCGGTGGCGCCACTGCCGGAAACTCGTCCGCCCGCGTCGCCGGTGCCGCCGCCGGCCGCACGGACCATGCCATCGCCGAAGCCCGTAGCGCTGGTCGCGGCGGCACCCGCGCCCCGCGTGACCCCGCCGGTGCTGCTGCGCCGGGTGGAGCCGTACTATCCCCAGGCCGCGCGTCGCGCCCGCCGCCAGGGCTGGGTGGAGCTGGCCTTCACCGTGCTGCCCGACGGGCGGGTGGATGCGGTACGCGTGCTGCAGGCCGAACCGGGCAGCATGTTCGACCTGGCCGCGACCACCGCGGTGCGCCGCTGGACCTTCAAGCCGGCGACGCGCGACGGCCGGCCGATCGCGATGGACCTGCACCAGCGACTGGACTTCCGCCTGTAACGCAAACCCGCACCATCGTCACGGCGATGACATACGTGCCCCGCACCATGCCTGGCTCGCCCCGACCGAGAGTGATATCCATGCAGCCCCTGATACCGGCCGCGTGCCGGGAGATTTCGCGCCGCGCCGCTTTGCTTGCCCTGGCGGCCCTGCTCGCGGCGTGCGGTACATCGCATGGCGGCAGCGGCTCGTCCAGCGCCGACAGCGCCGGTGGTTCGGACAACGACGGCGTCGGCATCCTGCTCAACCTGGCCGACGAGGCGCTCAAGGACCACCGCCTGATCGCGCCGGCCGGTGCCAATGCCTACGAGTTCTACCTGAGCGTGCTCGAGCTCGACCCGGCCAACGTCACCGCGCACCAGAACCTGGCCGACCACCTGCCGCAGGCGACCGAGGCGGTCGAGCAGGCGATCAACGGCCGCCAACTGGACGAGGCGGCGCGTGAGCTGCGTCTGCTGCGCGAGGTGGACAACAACAACTTCACCGTGCAGCTGTTGGCCGGCAAGCTCGACGCGAAGCGCGCGATCGTGGTGCGAGAGGACGAGGCCCGCGCCGCGGCGATCCGGGCGAAGGCGGAGGCCGCGACGGCCAGCTCCAGCGGCGGCTCAGCGCAGTAGTGGCGCGACGCGGCGTTCCAGCAGCGCGACCAGCTCGGGCTGCATGAAATCGTAGTCGTCGGGAATGTCGAGGGTGACCACCCGCTTGCCCTTGAGCCGATGCGCGAAGCGCTGGCGCAACCGCCGCGCATGCTGCCGCTCCATCACCACGACGAGGTCGGCCCAGTCCAGCTGTTCGGCATCCAGCGGCGTGTCGGCGTCGTCGGCAAGGCCGGCGGAGTCGACCTCCAGCCCGGGCCGCCCGTTGAACACCGCCGCCGCGGTGGGGCTGCGCAGCCGGTGCCGGCTGCACAGGAACAGCACGCGCCGGGGCGTCATCCGGCCTCGGCCAGGTAACCGTCCTTGATCCGCACGTAGTGGTCGGCCGAGTAGTGCATCTGCTCGACCTGCCTGTCGCTGAGCAGGCGCACGCAGCGGGCCGGGTTGCCCAGCCACAGCTCGCGCTCGCCGACCACCTTGCCCGGCGGGATCAGGCTGCCGGCCCCGACGAAGCCGTATTTCTTCACCACCGCGCCGTCGAGCACGGTGGCGTGCATGCCGATCAGGCAGTAGTCGCCGATGCTGCAGGCGTGGATCACCGCGCCGTGGCCGACGGTGACGCCCTCGCCGATCACCGTGGGAAGGCCGCCCGGCGAATACGGGCCGTCGTGGGTAACGTGCACGATCGCGCCGTCCTGCACGTTGCTGCGCGCGCCCACGCGGATGAAGTGCACGTCCCCGCGCAGCACCGCGCCGGGCCAGATCGAGACATCGTCGGCCAGCTCGACGCGGCCGATCACGGTGGCCGCCGGATCGACGTAGACGCGATGGCCGAGGGTGGGGGTGTGGTGCTGGTAGGTGCGGATGCTCATGGGGGCATTCTAGGAGTGAGTGGAGAGGAGTGAGGAGTGAGAGAGAGCCAAAGCGTGAGGGAGCCGCTTTTCTCTCACTCCTCACTCCTCTTCCCTCACTTCTCGCTCTCCAGCACCTCCACCGTCGCCCGATAGCCGGCCTCCACCGCCCGCCGCCAGTGCTTCCAGTCGAGCACGCCAACGTGGTCGAGCGCGGGCGTGACCAGCCGGTGGGCCAGCGCCCGGCGTTCCAGTGCCGCCGCCTCGCCGCTGACCATGCCCGCGCGCACCAGGCTGGACACCAGCCCCGGACGGCGGTCGCGCTCAAGCAGCACGCGCCACCAGGGCGGGGTGACCGCCTCGTCCACGCCGGCGCGCAGGGTGATCTCGGCGCGGATGTCCAGCGCGGTGATGTGTGCCAGCCCGTCGGCCGCCATCACGTCGGTCGGCAGGTTGTTCGCCAAGGCGCCGTCCACCAGCACCTCGCCGCCCTGCAGCACCGGCGGCAGCACGCCGGGGATCGCGCTGGACGCGCGCAGCGCCAGCCACAGCGGTCCCTGCCGCAGCACCCGCGGGCCGTCGCCGGACAGGCTGGTCGCGGTGGCGAAGAACGGTAGCGGCAGGTCCTCGATCGCCAACGCGCCGAAGGTGCCGCGCAGGGTGCGGGTGGCGCGCGCTCCGCGGGTCAGGGCCACCAGCGGCACGGTCCAGTCCGACAGCAGTCGCCCGCGCAGGAACGCGTCCACGCAACGGGCCTGCCATTCGTCGATGGTCCAGCCCGCCGCCACGCCGGCGCCGACGATGGCGCCGATGCTGCTGCCGCCGATCGCATCGAAGCGGTGTCCGGCCTCGGCCAGGGCACGCAGTGCGCCCAGGTGGGCCAAACCGCGGGCACCGCCGCCGGCCAGCACCAGCCCGCGACCGTGCCCGCTGACCAGTCGCGCCACCCGCGCCATGTCGGCGGCGCGGCAGACGTGGTGGTGCATCAGCTCGCCGCTGAACACGGCGCGCCAGCGGGCGGCGCTGCCCAGCGCGACCCGGTGTCCGGGGTGGACCAGCAGCAAATGCCGCGGCCGGTGCCTCGCGGCGGCCGGATGGGCGAGGTCCAGCCAGGGGCGGGCCGCGTCGTTGGCGCGGGCGGCCGGCAGCAGCACGTCGGCCTGGCGCAGGCAGCGTCGACGCCAGGCCGGGTCCTTTGCCTCGTCCAGATAGATGACGAACCGGGCCTGGGCTTCGCGTTCGGCGAACCAGTCGGCGCTGCGCTCGCGGCCCTGCTGGGCATCGAGCACCACGGCGCTGCCCAGTGCCTCCAGTTCACGCGCCAGCTGCATCGCCAGGGTGCGTGCCGGTACCCCGGCATCGGCCGCCACCAGGGCGAAGGTGCGCGGCGAGCCGGTGGCCTGTTCCTCGCGCACCCGTGGCTGCATCCGCGCCACCGTGTCGCGCGCCAGCTGCAGCAGCAGGTCCGGGTGGCGATGCAGCAGGGCCTCGAAGGTCGGGCGATCCAGCCGCAGCAGTTCGCTGTCGCGCAGGGCGCGTACGGTGCGATGGCGGGTGCCGTCGCCGAGCAGGCTGGCTTCGCCGACGCTCATGCCGGCGCCGAGTTGCCGCACCAGGTGGGTCGGTCCATCGAACACGCCGAGGCTGCCGCTGGCCACCAGATAGAGCGCGTCCGCCGGCTCGCCGGCCTTGAACAGAGGGCGTCCGCCCGCCAGCCCGAGTCGAACCATTCCGGCGCCCAGCGCCTGCCGCGTCGCCGCGTCCAGACGGCCGAACAGCGGATGCTCCAGCAGCAGGTCGGCAGGGGCGCGGGCCATCCGGCCGATGCTAGGCGGCGAATGTGACAGGACCGTGCCGCAGCCCGCGCCGCCGCTTGATTTCGACCCCGGCGGTCGCCACGCTGGACCACCACGTAGGAGATCCCATGGCTTCCGATACCGCACCCTCCGGCAACCCCTTGCTGTCCGACGCGCCGCTGCCGGCCTTCTCCGCGATCCGCCCCGAACACGTGGGTCCGGCGGTCGACGCGCTGCTGTCCGACTACCGCGCCGCCATCGCCGCGATGACCGCGCCGGACGCGCCGCGCGATTTCGACACGGTGATGCTCGGCCAGGAGCGCCTGGAGCAGCGGGTGGCGCGCGCCTGGGCGCCGGTCGGCCATCTGCATTCGGTGGCCGACACCCCGGCGCTGCGCGAGGCCTACGGTCCGGCCGAGGAAAAGCTCACCGACCACGCGCTGGAGCTGGGCCAGAACCGCGACCTCTACGCCGCCGTGCAGGCGCTCGCCGACGCGCCCGGGTTCGCCGCCCTGCCGCGCGCGAAGCGGGCGCTGGTCGAGCATGCGCTGCGCGATTTCCGCCTCTCCGGCGTGGCGCTGGAGGAGCCGGCGCGCAGCCGCTTCCGCGAGATCGGCGTGGCGCTGTCCAAGCTCGGCACCGAGTTCTCCAACGCGGTGCTCGACGCCACCGACGCCTGGCACCAGCACATCACCGACGAGCGCGATCTGGCCGGCGTGCCCGAGTCCGGCCGCGCGGTGCTGCGCCAGTACGCGAAGGAGCAGGAGCTGGAGGGTTTCCTGGTCACGCTCAAGCAGCCCAGCGTGCAGGCGGTGCTCACCTACGCCGACAACCGCGAGCTGCGCGAGCGCGTGTACTGGGCCTACCAGACCCGCGCCTCGGACCAGGGGCCGGATGCCGGCAAGTACGACAACTCCGCGCGCATCGACCGGATCATGGCGCTGCGCCACGAGGCCGCCCAGCTGCTCGGCTTCGCCAACGCGGCGGAAGAGTCGCTGGCGACCAAGATGGCCGGCTCCACCGACGAGGTGCTGGCCTTCCTGCGCGACCTAGGCGCGCGCGCCAAACCGGTCGCGCGCAAGGAGCTGGACACACTGCGCGACTTCGCCAGCCGCGAACTCAAGCTCGACAACCTTGAGCCGTGGGACGTCGCCTACGCCTCGGAAAAGCTGCGCCAGAAGAACTTCGACCTCGACGAGGAACAGCTCAAGCCGTACTTCCCGCTGCCCGCGGTGATCGACGGCC
Source organism: Dyella thiooxydans (assembly GCF_001641285.1). Lineage (NCBI taxonomy): Bacteria > Pseudomonadati > Pseudomonadota > Gammaproteobacteria > Lysobacterales > Rhodanobacteraceae > Dyella > Dyella thiooxydans. The sequence continues at coordinate 3,112,077 of NZ_CP014841.1, read as the reverse complement.
TGTGGGCGATCACCCGCAAGCTGTACGGCATCACCCTCGCCGCGCGCGACGACGTCGACACCTGGCATCCGGACGTGCGGTACTACGACGTGGTCGACGCCGACGGCCGGGTGTTCGCCGGCGCCTATGTCGACCTGTATGCGCGCAGCGGCAAGCGCGGCGGCGCGTGGATGGACGTGTGCCGCGCGCGCTTCGACGACGGCGCGGCGAAGCAGCTGCCGGTGGCCTTCCTCACCTGCAACTTCGCGCCGCCCACCGAGGGCCGGCCGGCCCTGCTCACCCACGACGACGTGCTCACCCTGTTCCATGAGTTCGGCCACGGCCTGCACCACCTGCTGACCGAGGTCGACCTGCCCTCGATCGGCGGCATCGACGGCGTGGAATGGGACGCGGTAGAGCTGCCCAGCCAGTTCATGGAGAACTTCGGCTGGAACCGCGAGGCACTGGACCTGTTCGCGCGCCACTGGCAGACCGGCGAGACGCTGCCGGAGGAACTGTTCCAGCGCATGCTCGCGGCGCGGCATTTCCACGCCGGACTGTTCCTGGTGCGCCAGCTCGAGTTCGCGCTGTTCGACTTCCTGCTGCACCGCGACTACGACCCGACGCAGGGCGCGCGGCCGATGGCGGTGCTGGAGCAGGCGCGCAAGGAGGTGGCGGTGCTGCACCCGCCGGCCTGGCAGCGCTTTCCGCACGCCTTCAGCCACATCTTCGCCGGCGGCTACGCGGCGGGTTACTACAGCTACCTGTGGGCGGAGCTGCTCAGCGCCGATGCCTTCGGCGCGTTCGAGGAGGCGGCGAAGGCGGGCAACAGCGTGATCGATCCGGCCACCGGCGCGCGCTTCCGCCAGGAGATCCTCGCCGTCGGCGCCAGCCGCCCGGCGCTGGAGAGCTTCGTCGCCTTCCGCGGCCGCAAGCCCGAGCCGGACGCGCTGCTGCGCAGCCATGGACTGATCGACTGAGTCCTCCCGGACCGGCCCAGAGGTCACGGCCTCGCCGTGACCTCTGGGGCGTGCGCGGCACAACGTGCGCCCGTCCAATGGAGACCCGTTCGACAGGCAGGGATGACGATGAAGCATTGGCTTGTGGGCATGATTCCGGTGCTGGCGCTCCTCGCGCTGCGCGTCCACGCCAGCTGCGTGCCGGTGGACGTGCGCTACGACGCGAAGACGCAGGCCGTCGATGCAACTCTCGCCCTGCCGGAAGGTGTCGACAGCCTCGCGCTGCGCGACTTGGCGCCCTACCACCGCACGAAGCTGTGGATCTCGCCGGACGGCTCGGCGCGGATCGGCGAGACCTCGCTTGCGCCGGCCCGCCGCGGGCAGCGCGTCCTGCACCTGCGCATGGATGTGCGGGCCGATGCGCCCATGAAAGACCGGGCGTATGCGCCTTATCTGCGCTTCGCCGATGGCACGGTGGCCGTCTACTCGCCGCTGTTCCTTGCCGCGGAAAACTCCGGCGTCGTGCTCTGCCCGCGCTGGACTCCGCCGCCCGGCGGACAGGTGATCGGTTACGGTCGGGTCCAGACCGCGCCGCTCGCCACCGACATGGCGCACGCGGAAGGCTACGTGGTGTTCGGTCACCCGGAGGTGCTGCGGCATGGTGGCCTGGTGCTGGTGAGCGATCGCCGGGCGCCGGCGTGGATCCGTGAGCGCATCGCCGCACAGGCGCCGGCGCTGGTCGATCTGTACACACGCGCCATGGGCCCGGCGACCGTGCCGATGCTGATGCTCTATACCCGTCCCACGCCGGCCCAGGCCCACGATTTCCGCGGCGACCATCTGGACGCATCGATCACGCTCGGCCTGTTCGGTGCCACCTGGGCGGCGTTGGACGAGGCGACGGCGGACCAGCTCACGCGCTTCCTGGCGCACGAGCTGTTCCACAGCTGGGACGGCGATGCGGTTACCGGTTCGCCCGAAGGCGAGGCCCTGCTGGCCAAGGAGGGCGGCGCCGACCTGGCCAAGATCTTCGCCACCGCCACCATGCTGAAAGAGTCGCCGCAGGCGGTGCTGGATGCCGTCGCCCAGGCCTACAACGCCTGCCTGCTCGAACTGCCGGCGACCACCGGCGTGGCGGCGGCGCTGGCCGGACGCGAGCTGGGCCATCTGCCCTATGACTGCGGCGTGCCGTTGATGTACGCGCTGGCCGTCGCTGCCGATCGAGAAGATCCCGGCCGGGCGTACTTCCGACTCTGGCGGACCCTGCGCGACGCGCATCGCGCGCATCCGGCCGACGGTTATCGCTGGCAGGACCTGATCCCCGCCGCGACCTCCCCCGCCGTGCGTGTGGACCTGGCCCGAGCCGTCTCCGAGCCGGGTGCGTATCCGGCCGCCATCCGCGCGGCGTGGACCGCCCTCGGCCTGCAGGTGCACGAGGAGGCGTCGCTCGACGCCGCGACCCGCCGTGCCTGGGCCGGCAGGCTGATGGCGCACCTGATGGCGCAGGACTGCGGCGGCTCGATCAGCTTCTGGAACAACCCGGATGGTATCCTGCTCGACCGACCGCTGCCCCGCTGTCACGCGCTGCGGCCCGGCGCCACGGTGGCCTCGATCCTCAGCGAGTCGCTGGACCGTGCGGACCTGCCGGCGCTGGCGCGCCGGGTGCGTGCCGCATGCGCCAGCGGTGCCGAAGTCGCGGTCGGTTATGCGGCGAAGGCGGGGCAGCCCGCGCCGGCGCCCTCCGCCGTGCGTTGTGGTGCGGCCCTGCCGGACTGGGGTGCGCCGGTGCAACTGGCCGCGTCCTCCCGCTGAGGGGGCGGCCCGTGGGCCGCTCCCTTACAATGCGCGGATGAAGATCGCCAGCTGGAACGTCAACTCGCTCAACGTGCGCCTGCCGCACCTCACCCAGTGGCTCGCGGACGCGCAGCCGGACGTGGTGGCACTGCAGGAAACCAAGCTGGAGGACGCCAAATTCCCGGTCGATGCGCTGGCTGCCGCCGGTTACCGCACGGTGTACTCCGGCCAGAAGACCTACAACGGCGTCGCCCTGCTCGCCCGCGCGGACAGCCAGCCCGAATTCGCCGACGTGGTCACCGACATCCCCGGGCTGGATGACCCGCAGCGGCGCATCCTGGCCGCCACGGTCGGCGAACTGCGCGTGGTCGACCTGTACGTGGTCAACGGCAAGGCGGTGGGCGACGAGAAATATGCCTACAAGCTGGACTGGATGGCGCGGGTACGCGAGTTCCTTGCCGGCGAGCTCGAGCGCCATCCCAACCTCGTCGTGCTGGGCGACTTCAACATCTGCCCGGACGACCGCGACGTCTACGATCCGGTGGCGTGGGGCGAGGACATCCTGTGCTCGCCGCCGGAGCGTGCGGCATTGAAAGCGATCACCGACCTGGGCCTGCACGACAGCTTCCGCCTGTTCGAACAGGACGCGGGCCACTTCAGCTGGTGGGACTACCGGCAGGCCGCCTTCCGGCGCAACATGGGCCTGCGCATCGACCTCATCCTGATCGGCGAAGCGCTCAAGCCGCGCGTGCGCGCCGCCGCGATCGACCGCGAACCGCGCCGCTGGGAGCGCCCCTCCGACCACACGCCGGTCACGCTGGACCTGGACATCTGACACGCATGAACAACGCATCGAACGACTGGCCCAGCTCGCTGGACGACAGCGAACTGGACGAACTGGACCGCTACCTGCGCGCCCACGCCGAGGGCGACCACCTGCTGCTGGACGGCGTGCACGGCCTGCTCTCCGCGCTGGCGGTGGGCCCGATCCTGGTGACCCCGGAAGAATGGCTGCCCGAGGTGCTGCACCAGCCCTTCGCCGATGAGGACGAGGGCAACCGCGTGCTGGCCCTGCTGGCCAAGCTCAACGACTCGATCGAGGCCGAGCTGGACGTGGACGCCTACGAACCGATCCTCGGCGAGATCGACACCGAGATGGGCCCGGCGCTGAGCGCCGCCGGCTGGTGCGAGGGCTTCAGCCGCGGCATCGACCTGCGCGCCACGCTGTGGGAGAAGCGCCTGGCCGACGACCCCTCGCTGATGGAGCTGCTGGGCCCGGTGATGGCGCTGGCCGTGGACGAAGGCGTGCTCAACGCCGATGCCGAATTTGAGAAGCTCAGCGACGACGAGTACGACGAGTGCCTGGCGCAGCTGCCGGCCGTGCTCGGCGCGGTCAGCCGCTACTGGCAGGAAAACCCGGCCACCGAGGCCGAGCTGGAGGCGCTGGCCCGCACCGCCCTGGCACCCGAGGACGAGCACCCGGCGCCACCACGCCAGCGCAGCGGGCACTGGGTGCACTGAGTTTCCAGAGGGAGCAGGTTCGTGTCGTCGATCGGACTGTACGAACCGCTCAACGTGATCAAGCCCGTCGCGCCCGGGCTCTGGCTGGTGGATGGCCCGGAGATCCGCATGGCGGTGCCCGGCGGCCATCTTCCCTTCCCCACCCGCATGACCGTGGCCCGGCTCGCTGACGGCGGGCTTTGGTGCCATTCGCCGATCGCGCCGGATGGCGGCCTGTTCGCGGCGATCGACGCACTGGGACCGGTGCGTCACCTGGTATCGCCGAACATGCTGCACTACGCGCACATCGCGGCGTGGAAGCAGCGTTATCCCGATGCCGTGGCATGGGCCTCGCCCGGCGTGCGCGAACGCGCCGCCAGCCAGCACGTCGCGGTGACGTTCGACGCCCAGCTGGGGGACACGCCGCCGCGGGACTGGGCCGACACGCTGGACCAGCTGCATTTCCGCGGCAGCCGCGTGCTGGAGGAGATCGTGTTCCTGCACCGCGACAGCGGCACGCTGATCCTCACCGACCTGATCGAGAACTTCGAGCCGTCCCGGCTTTCCCGCGGCATGCGGCTGCTGGTGCGCCTGGCCGGGTCGCTCGACCCCGACGGCAAGGCGCCGCTGGACATGCGCCTGACCTACCTCGGCCGCAAGCGCGTCGGGCGTGCCTGCCTCGAGCGGATGCTGGCGTGGCGACCACGCCGGGTGATCCTGGCGCACGGGCGCTGCTACCTGCAGGACGGCGAGGCCGAACTGCGCCGCGCGTTCCGCTGGCTGGCTTGAGCCGCTGGCGGAACAATCCGTTCGCCGGTCCCCCCTTGGCGCGCCGCGCGCCGGCGCGCATCTTGGGGCCAACCTTTTCCGCATGGAGTCCGTCATGACCGAGCGCCGCATCTTCCGCCGCATCCGCGGCATGGACACCGCCGACGGCGCGGGCGTGAAGCTCAAACGCGTCATCGGCCAGCCCGCGCTGGACATGCTCGACCCGTTCCTGCTGCTGGACGAATTCCGCTCCGACCAGGCCGGCGACTACATCGCCGGATTCCCCGAGCACCCGCACCGCGGCTTCGAGACGGTCACCTACATGCTGGCCGGGCACATGCAGCATGGCGACAACCAGGGCAACCGGGGCGACCTGGGGCCCGGCAGCGTGCAGTGGATGACCGCCGGTCGCGGCATCCTGCATTCGGAGATGCCGCAGCAGGAGAACGGCCTGATGTGGGGCTTCCAGCTGTGGGTGAACCTGCCGGCGAAGGACAAGATGACCGCGCCGCGCTACCAGGACATCGCGCCCGAGCGCATCCCGGTGGTGCAGCCGGCGCCCGGTGTCGAGGTGCGCGTGGTCGCCGGTGAACTCGGTGGCGCCACCGGCCCGGTCAGCGGCGTGGCCACCGCGCCGATCTATCTCGATATCGCCGTGCAGGCGGGCGCGACGATCACCGTGCCGCTGCCGGAAGGCCACAGCGCCTTCGCCTATGTGTTCGAGGGCGCGTCGGCGCAGGTCGCCGGCGAGTCGCTGGCGCGCAGCGAGCTGGCGGTGCTGAGCAAGGGCGACTCGGTGACCATCGCCGGTGGCGACAGCGCAGCGCGCGTGCTGTTGGTCGCCGGCCAGCCGCTGAAGGAGCCGGTGGCGCGCTACGGTCCGTTCGTGATGAACACCACCGAGCAGATCCACGAGGCGATCGCGGATTTCCGCGCCGGGAAGTTCTAGCCGTTCACCACCGCGCGCGTCGACAACCAGGCCCGGACGCGCGCGATGTTCTCGTCCATCGGTCGGGTGCCGTCGAGGGTGCAGGCGTCCTCGTCGGCTGCCGGCGGCTCCAGCGCGGCGAGCTGGCTGTCCAGCAGGGAAGGCGGCATGAAGTGCCGGCGCTGGCGCATCCGCCTGGCCAGCTCGTCCCGCGGCACCGCCAGATGGACGAAGCCCAGGTCGGGCGCACCGGCGCGCAGTCGATCGCGGTAGCTTCGGCGCAGCGCCGAGCAGGCAACCACGCCGGCCTCGCCGCCGGCCTGCCAAGCCGCGATCCAGGCGGCCACGGCATCCAGCCATGGCATGCGGTCACGATCGTCAAGCGGCACGCCGGCCGCCATCTTGCGCAGGTTGGGTTCCGGGTGCAGATCGTCGGCGTCGAGGAAATGCGCACCCAGCGCCGCGGCCAGCGCCGCGCCGACATGGCTCTTGCCGCTGCCGGACACGCCCATCACCACCAGCGCGGGCGGGGCTGCGTCCCTCATCGCTGACGGAACGCGGTCTCGCCGGGTGCGCCGCCGATCCGCAGGTGGCGGTCGATCGTCTCGTCGGCGCCACCGTGCGTGTCCCCGGGGCGGTGCGTCTGTGCGCCGATCGCCGGCGCTGTTGCGGCGTGATGCGGTTGTGCAGCCGACCAGGCCAGCGCGCCCAGCAGGGCGAACCAGAGCAGCAACCAGGCCAGCCGGTAGCGTCGCGGCAGCAGCGGAGAAGGATTTTCGGTCATCGTTTCATGCTGCCCAGCAGCAGCCCTTGCAGGTAATAGCGTTGCAGCGCCAGGAACAGCGCCAGCACCGGGAGGACGGTAATGACCGCGCCGGCCATCATCAGTTCGGTGTCGCGTGCGTGCTCGCGGGCCAGCGAGGCCAGCCCGATCGGCAGCGTATAGTGGTCCTGCCCGGTCAGCACGATCAGCGGCCACATGAAGTCGTTCCAGGCGGTGAGGAAGGTGATGATCGCCAGCGTCACCACGATCGGCCTGAGCAGCGGCAGCACGATCCGCACGAAGATCCACACCTCACCGGCGCCGTCCATGCGCGCGGCCTCCAGCAGCTCGCGCGGAATGCCGCGGGCGTACTGGCGCACCAGGAAAATGCCGAACACGCTGGCCAGCGCCGGCAGTACCACCCCGGCGTAGCTGTTCACCAGGCCCAGGTACTTCAGCAGCAGGAACAGCGGCAGCATGGCGACCTGGGCCGGGATCACCAGGCCGCCGATCAATGCACGGAACACCGCCGTGCGCCCACGGAAGCGCAGCTTGGCGAAGGCGTAGCCGGCCATCAGGTTGAACGCCAGCGACAGCACGGTGATCGCGGTGGACACGGCCAGGCTGTTGGCCAGGTAGCCGCCGATGCCCACCCGCAGGAACAGCGTGCGGTAGTTGCCCAGCGTGGCGTCCGTCGGCAGCAGCGGCGGCGGCAGGGTGCCACTGTCGCCCGGGTGCATGAACGACACCGAGAGCATCCACGCCAGCGGGAACAGTGCCACGGCGCTCCCCGCCAGCAGCAGGCCGTTGATCGTCCACCGGGCCAGTCGCGTGCTCATGCCAGCTCCGCCTCACGCAGGCTGCGTCGCGACAGCCGCAGCATCAGCGCGGTGACCGCGAACATCACGATGAACAGCACGAAGGCCACCGCCGAGGCCGAGCCCAGGTTCCACCAGGTGAAGCCCTCGTCGTACATCAGGTAGAGCACGCTCACCGTGCTCTGTAGCGGGCCGCCCTCGGTGATCACGTAGGGCTCGGCGAACAGCTGGAAATAGCCCGAGACGGTGAGGATTGCCACCATCAGCAGGGTCGGCTGCAGCAGCGGCAGGGTGATATGGCGCAGCTGCCGCCACGGCGTGGCGCCGTCCATGCGGGCGGCCTCGTACAGCTCGGCGGGGATCGCCTGCAACCCGGCCATGAAGATGATCATGTTGTAGCCGAAGTTCTTCCACACCGCGAACAGGATGATCGTCGGCATCGCCCAGTGCGGGTCGCCCAGCCAGTCCACCGGATGCAGGCCGAGCCACTCCAGCAGCGCATTGACCAGGCCGTACTTGGTGTTGAACAGGTAGCGCCAGACGATCGCCACCGCCACCACCGTGGTCACCACCGGCGCGAACAGCGCGGTGCGGAAGAACGCCCGTGCCTTCGCCAGCGGCGAATTGAGCAGCAGTGCCGCGCCCAGCGACACCACCATCGACAGCGGCACCCCCACCGCGACGAAGTAGGCGGTATGTCCCAGTGCTGCCCAGAACACCGGCCGGTGCAGCAGCGCCCAGTAGTTGTGCAGCCCGACGAAGCGCACGTTGTGCGGGTCGGCCAGCGCGTACAGGTCGTAGTCGGTGAAACTCAGCGCCAGCGCGCCGAGCACCGGCAGCAGGAAGAACACGCCGAGTACGATCAGCGCGGGGGTCAGGAACAGCCAGGCGACGCGTTGCCGGTTCATCGCCCCTCCTTGCGGTGGTCGAGCACCCAGCGACGCTTTTCCAGGATCGCGTCCACGCGTTGGTCCAGCTCGGCGCAGGCCTGGTCGACGCTCAGCTCGCCGGCGATCACCCGTGCGGCGGCCAGCTGCATCTCGTTGGCGATGCGCTCCCATTCCGGCACCGGCGGCGTCGGTCTGACGTGCTCGAGCTGGATGCGGAAGGCCTGCGCCTTGGGGTCGCGGCTCAGCGCGCCACCGGCCCAGGCGCTGCGCCGTGGTGGCATGTCGCCGACCAGCTCGTAGAAGCGTCGCTGCACGGCAGGCTCCGACAGGTACTGGATCAGCGCCCAGGCCGCCTCCTTGTGCGACGAGCCGCGGAAGATCACCAGACTGGCGCCGCCGGCCGCCCCGGTGCCCGGGCCGTCGGGGCCGGGCAGGGGTGCGGTGTCCCAGGTGGACTGCGCGCTGGCCGGCAGGCGGCTGCGGAACTCGCCGATGTTCCACGGCCCGGAAAAATAGAACGCGTACACACCGCGACCGAATTCCTCCCACGGATTGCCGGCCACCACGTTGCTGATCGCCGGTGCCTGGTGCAGGCGGAACGTGTCGACGTAGAAGGTCAGCGCGCGCTTGAAACCCGCGCTCTCGAAATTGCCGTAGCGGTTGCCGTCGCGCAGCAGCGGGTCGGGCTGCTCCAGCGCGAGCGACATCAACTGCTCGTATTCGTTGGTCGGCAGCAGGATGCCGTAGCGGTGGGCCGCCGGATCGCTCAGCGCGGCGAGCATCTGGCGCCATTCCGCCCAGGTGCGCGGCGGATGGTCGAAGCCGGCCTGGCGCAGCAGGTCGACCCGGTAGAACAGCAGGCGGGTGTCGACGTACCAGGGCACGCCGTAGAGGTGCCCGTCGATGCGGTTGGTGGCCCAGATGCTGTCGAAGTAGTCCGCCGGCTGGATGACGGTCGAACGGGCGATGCGCGCGTCCAGCGGCTCCACCGCGTCCAGCGCCACCATCTCCGGCAGCCAGGTGTTGCCCAGCTGCATCAGGTCCGGCATCGAGCCACCGGCATAGGCGGTGAGCAGCTTCTGGTGCGCGGCGCTAAGCGGCAGCTGCTGCACGCGCAGGTTGATCCCGGGATGGGCCCGTTCGAACGGAGCGAGCAGCGCCTGCATCGCCTCGCCCTCGCGGCCGAACGTCCAGAACGTCAGGGTCTGCCGTCCGCCGGATGCTTCGTGGCAGGCGGTCAGCGGGCCGCAGGCCAGGCAGAGCACGGCCAGGGCGCGCAGCACGGCCCGCTGCGCATGGCGCAGGGCGGGCCGTGCGCCTCGATTCACGGCTTGACCGGCTCCGCCGCCAGCCAGCCACCGGTGAAGCCGGCGCGCTCCAGGCCCCTGCGGATATACGGGTTTTTCTTCATCACGTTCCACACGAAGCCGCTGCGCCAGTTCTCGATCATCAGCAGGATCGGGCCCTGGTCGATACCGAGCTGCTCGGTGTCGACCCAACCCACGTTGGGTACCAGTTTGCCCGTACGCAGCGTGGTCTGGGTATGGAAGCTGGGGTTGAAGGCGTCGACGAAGCCGTACTGGTCGTAGATGTACTGGCCGTAGCGCTGCTTCATGGCCATCAGCGCCGGCAGCACGATCTCCGGTGCGAACGCGATCGAGCCACCGGCCGCGGTCGGTGCGATGGTGCCGTCGTCGGAGATGTAATCCAGCCCGGCGCCGCGCGCGGTGTAGCCCTGGAACTTGCGCTCGCCGTGGGCGTTCTTGACGATGAACCCGCCCGGCCCGTTGCTGGCAGTCAGGCCCCACACGTCCTTGCCGTAACCCGTCCAGTTTCCGGGATTGGCGATGGCGTAGTTGCGCTGGGCGTAGGTGGCGCGGCGGCCGTTCTCGAAGTAGTCGAGGTCGTGGCGGCGGTTCCAGTCGTCGCGGATGCCGCGGAAGTCCACCCACGACTCGGTGTACTGGTGGCCGAACATCGGTGCGAAGTTGAGGAAGGTCTCGCCGTAGAAACGGCCCCAGGTGGTGTCGTAGGTGGAGCACCAGGCCTTCCATGCGTCCGGCTTGACCGGGTGGGTCGGTGAGCCCAGCGCCAGCAGGTAGACCAGCTTGCCTTCGTTGTAGCCCTTCCAGTCGCTGGGGATGAATTTGCCACCCGGGGTCCAGCCCATCGAGATCAGCGGATAGCGCACCTGCATCCACGGCCAGTCCACCGCCCGGTAGATGGCGTCGGCGAGCTGGCGGATCTGCTGCTCCTGCGGCGTGTCGCGGTCGTAGTACGACTGCGCGAACAGCACGCCGCCGAGCAGCAGGGTGGTGTCGACGCTGGACAGCTCGGTCCAGCGCCCTTCGCGCTTGCCCGTGCGCATGTCGAGGAAGTGGTAGAAGAATCCGTGGTAGCCGGCCGCATCGTCCTCGCTGGCGTTCTGCGGCGCGTCGTGGAAGAACTTCAGCGTGGCCAGCGTGCGCTGCACCGCTTGGTCGCGGGTGATGTAGCCGCGCTCCGCGCCGATGCCGTAGGCGGTCAGGCCGAAGCCCACCGCGGCGATGCTGGAGAACGACTCGCCGGGGTAGTGGTCCGGCACCAGCCCGGTGGCCGGATCGGCGCTGTCCCAGAACCAGCGGAAGGTGCGCTGCTCCAGGTCGTCGATCATCGCCTGCTGTGCGGGCGGCGCCTCCTGGAAGGTGTGGATGGCCTTTATCGGCGGCGTGGCGCGACCGGTTGCGCCGACCGGCGCGGTGGCCAGGACCAGCGCCGTGGCGAGCAGGGCGACGAAAACGTTTGCCCTGGAAATTCTCTTCGTTGCAGCCTGCATCGGAAAGCGATCTCGTCAGAAAAGGGAGGGGGCAACGCACGGCACCGGCGGTCGACGCCGGGTGCTCGGCGATCGGAACGCCCTAGGCGGGCATCGGTGCACCGGGCACCGGGGCGGCACAGTATCTCGCGATGAAGGCTTCATGCGCCGGCATGGCCTGGACACAGTCGGCGATCACGCGCCGCACGTGTTGCATGAAAGCGCGCAGCTCCTGTGGCGATATCTGATCGGCCAAGGGGTGGCATGCCTGCGGAACGATGCCCTGCCCGATCATCACCTGCACCCAGCTCACCAGGGCGAACATCTCCTCCGCGTTGCGGAAGAACCGTCCGCTGTCGCGGAACAGGGCGATGTTGTCCTTCAGCGAGGTCGGGATGTCCATCGTCCGGCACTGGTTCCAGAACGGCGTGTCGTCGCGCTGGGTCGTGTGGTAGTGCAGGATCAGGAAGTCGCGGATGCGTTCGAACTCGAAGCGCGACTGCTCGTTGTAGCGGTCGACCAGCACCGGGCTGATGCCCTGGCGCGGGAACAGGTTCAGCAGCTTGGCGATGCCCGACTGGATCAGGTAGATGCTGGTGGACTCCAGCGGCTCCATGAAACCGCTCGACAGGCCAAGCGCCACCACGTTGCGATCCCAGAACTTGCGCCGCATGCCGGTGGTGAAGCGCAACGATCGGGGATCGCCCAATGCCTTGCCGTCCAGGTTCGCCAGCAGGGTGGCGGCAGCCTCATCGTCGCTGACGTGGGCGCTGGAGTACACATAACCGTTGCCGGTGCGGTGCTGCAGCGGGATCCGCCACTGCCAACCGGCCGGCCGCGCGGTCGAGCGGGTGTAGGGGGTGGGTGGCCCGACCTTCTCGCAACCCACGGCCAGCGCGCGATCGCAGGGAAGCCAGTGCGTCCAGTCTTCATAACCGGCGTGCAGGGCCTGCTCGATCAGCAGACCGCGAAAGCCGGAGCAGTCGATGAACAGGTCACCGGCGATCGCCCCGCCGTTCTCCATCACCACCGCCTCGACGAAGCCGTTGTCCGGTCGCAGGCGGGTCTGCGCGACCTTGCCTTCCGTCCGCTGCACGCCACGCGCCTCGGCATAGCGGCGTAGGAAGCGCGCGTAGAGACCGGAATCGAAATGATAGGCGTAGGCGATGTTCGCCAATGGCGAGTTGCGCGGTGCGTCGCTGGCAGATGCCATGAACCGCCCGCGAGGCGCGGCCAGCGTGTTGATCGAGTAGTCGCCGAGGTCGCCGGCGAAGCCGAGTTGCCGCGCGCGCCCCCAGCACTGGTGGAACGGCACCAGGCCCAGGTCATGGCCCAGCTCGCCGAAGCCGTGGATATAGGAGTCGCCGATGCGGCCCCAGTCGTTGAACTGGATGCCCAGCTTGAAGGTGCCCTGGGTCTGCCGGACGAACTCGATCTCGTCGATCTCCAGCAGGTTGTTGAACAGCTTCAGGTGGGGGACGGTGGCTTCGCCCACGCCGACGGTGCCGATCTCCTCGGACTCCACCAGTCGGATCGTGCAGGCGGAGCCAAGCACCCGGGCAAAGGCCGCGGCGGCCATCCAGCCGGCGGTGCCGCCGCCGACGATCACGATGTTGCGGATGGCCTGCTCGTTCATGCCAAGTCTCGAAAAAACGACGCGGCTTGCGCCGCGTCCGGGGAAACCGTGTGACGCCGGGCCGTCCGGCCCGGCGTCGCGGGTGGATCAGAACCGCATGCCGACCGACAGCTTGAACGTCCGTGGGACGAACGTGATGTTGCCGGTGGTGTTGTACTTCACGACCAGGTCGCCCGGTGTCGCCCCGAAGTAGTAGATCTGGTCCGAGAAGTTCCGGAAGTTGAACGCGTTCAGCAGATCGAAACGGCCGTAGATCGAGATGCCGTGGCCGAGGTCGAAATCCTTGGTGGCTTGGAAATCCACGTCACGATAGCCGAACACCTTGCCGCCGATCAGGAACCGTCCGTTGCCGCCCGGGATGCCCGCCTGCGGCGTGCAGCTGCTGCCGGTCGGGAAGGTGAAGTTGTAGCAGCCGATTGTGTTGCCCGGGATCGGCGTGGCCAGGGTCAACTTGGCCGACAACGTGATGCCCCACGGCACGTCGATCACGCCGGTGGCAACGAAGCGGTGCTTCGAAGCGGCGTTGGAGGTGATGAACGGGTAGTTCCCGATCGTTGCCTCGTCGAACGAGTAGTGCTCGTTGATGTCGCGGTTCTGGGTGGCCTTGGTGTAGGTGTAGGCGAAGGTGGCACCCCAGCCCGACTCCTTGTCGTACGGCTTGTCCACCGAGAGCAGCAGCTGGGTGGTGCGGGTCTCGATGCCGTTATTGCCCACGATGAGCGCACCGAAGCCCGGCACGCCGTTGCCCCAGGGCTGGCTGTTGTTCTGGAAGAACGCGCCGTCCGGATAGCGGTTGCCCAGGGTGAACGCGAAGCCGTCATGGCTGAGGATGCGCGCGATGGTGGCGCTGGTGTTCCAGTCGCCGAGCTTGTTGCGCATGCCGATGCTGAACTGGTCCGAATACGGTGCCTTCAGCTTGTTGTTGATCATGTCCACTTCGTTGCCGGCGTTGGTGGTCGACACCAGCGACTGCAGCGTACCGACGCCACCGAGGTAGGCCGGATCCCAGGCGAAGCAGGGCGTGCCGCCGTTCTTGCACAGGCCGGTGGCCGGATCGGTGAAGTAGACGGTGGACTCCGGTAGCGCCGATTTGGTCAGTTCCAGCTGCAGGTAGTCGTACAGGTCGCGATCGTAGGCGCGGCCGGCACCGCCGAAGATCACGTGCTCCTCGTCGCCGTTGATGTCGTAGGAGAAGCCCAGGCGGGGCTGGAACTCGTTCTTCTGCGCCTTCCGGTTGTGTCCGTTGCTGATGTAGTCGTTGATGTTGATGCCACCCAGCGCCAGCGCCTGCGCGTAGGTCTGGCCGGCCGGCGCGGCCGGATCCGGGTTCGGACTGTTCAGCGCGGCGATCACGTTCGCCGGGGTCACGTAGTTCAGGTACGACGGGTTGCGCTCGTAATCCCAGCGGACGCCCAGGTTCAGGGTCAGCTTCTCGTTCACCGCCCAGTCGTCCTGGATGTACATGCCCAGCTGCTTGTCCTTCGACTTCGCCACCGGGTTGAGGCCGGCCACCGGATTCGGGAAGAACGCCTTGTACGGCGTGCTGCTGGTCCCGCTGGTGGTAACGTTGTAGAAGAACTGCGGGTTGGAGAGGCCCGCATCCTGCGCGTTGAGGGTGACCTCCTTGTACTTCACGCCCATCTTCACGACGTGGTCGCCGTGCCACTCCAGGTCGTTGAAGGTCAGGTCGTCCTGGATCGCCGGGCCCTTCTGGCCCTTCTTCTGGGTCGCCAGCGCGTTGGCCGATCCGGTGATCAGGATGGTGGCGTCCTGCAGCGGTTCGAAGGTGTAGACCGAGCCGTTGCCGTTCCCGAGCGAAGTCGGGTTGTTGTATGCCTTCTCGTGGGTCAGCAGCACCTCGTTGAAGTAGCTTTCGCCACTGTGCTGCCAGCGCAGTGCCAGACGCGTATCGTCGTTCTTGGTGTCGATGCCCGCGCTGGCCGCGGTCGCGCCGCCGATGTTGTCGTACTGGTCTTCCTTGCGGACCTGGCCGCTGAACTCGAAGCGGTCGCGGTCGGTCGGCTCCCAGTCGATCTTGCCGAAGTACAGGTCTTCCTTGAACGGCAGGTTCGACGGTCCTTCCTGGGCCGCCACACTGGCGGGCAGCAGATTGGTCACCCCGGTCACACCCGGCACCACCGTGGTCGGCGTGTCGAACCGCTTCGGCTCGTAGGTGAAGAAGAAGTGCATCTTGTCCTTGATGATCGGACCGCCGATCGCGAAGCCGTACTGCTTCTCGTGCGACTTGGTCTTGCTGCCGGCCGCTTCCTCCGCGGGCGTGCGCGCGCGCAGGCCGTCGTTGGTGTAGGTGTAGTAGGCCTCACCGTGGAATTCGTTGGTGCCGGACTTGGTCTCCGCGGTCACCGCGGCGGACGAGATCTGGTCGTACTCGGCCTTGTAGTTCGAGGTGATGACCTTGTACTCGCCGATCGCCAGCTGCGGGAACGGGTTGCCCTGGCTGGAGAACTGGCCGCTGACGCCGCCCTCCTTCACGTAGCTCTTTTGGCCCACGCCGTCGATGTAGACGTTGACCGAGCTGTTGTTCTGCGCGCCACCGCGCAGCGAGGTATGTCCGCTGGAGTCCACGCTGAACACCATGCCCGGCACGGTGTCTGCAAACTCGAGGAAGTTGCGCGAGATCTGCGGGATGGTGTCGATCTGGTGCTGCGAGATCGTGGTGGCGATCTCGGAGGTCTTCACTTCCTGCAGCGTGGTGGCCGATACCGTGACGCCGCCGAGGTTGGTGGCGTTGGCCGTCGAGGGAGCCGGACCGCTGGCCGCGCCAAAGTTCAGCGTGGCGGTGGAGGCCACGGTGAGCTTGATGTTCTGCTGCGTGCCGGGGCCGGCGTCGACCTGGTAGG
Organism: Dyella thiooxydans; assembly: GCF_001641285.1. Classification (NCBI taxonomy): domain Bacteria; kingdom Pseudomonadati; phylum Pseudomonadota; class Gammaproteobacteria; order Lysobacterales; family Rhodanobacteraceae; genus Dyella; species Dyella thiooxydans. The sequence goes on along the minus strand of NZ_CP014841.1, from coordinate 3,096,387 downwards.
TGCCCGGTGGCAGGCCGGTCAGCGTGTAGCTGCCGTCCCCGCTGGCGGTGGTGCGACGGGTGGTGCCGGTGGCCGGGTTGAATGCGGTGACCGTCGCACCCGGCGAGGCCTTGCCGCGCAGCGTCGCGTAGGCCGACTGGCTCCAGGCGGTGGTGGGTGCCGCGCCGATCGCCACCACCGTGGTGGCGATGGCGCTCGCAAGCAGTTTTCTCTTCAGATGCAGTGGCGCCTTCATGACTTCCCTCCCAAAGGGATAATTCTGTTGTGCCCTCAGCGGGCTTTCTTGGTCGATGTCTTGCCGGGCGAACGGGCGCCGCAGCTGTCACGCACCACGACGTGACAACCGAGCGTGTCGGCTTCCGGCGGGGTGGCCTGGTCGGGTGCATCCAGCAGCGCGGCCAGTCGCTCGAGGGCACTCCGTCCCAGGTCCACGATGCGTACCTGCACCGTGGTCAATGCAGGCGTGATGTAGCGGGCGATGGGGATGTCGTCGAAGCCGGTCACCGCGACGCTGCCTGGCACCTCGACGCCGGCTTCGCGCAGCGCGAGCAGGCAGCCGATCGCCATCATGTCGTTGGCGGCGAACACCGCCCGCGGGAGCTTTCCCGAGGCCATCATTTCGCAGCCCGCGCGGTACCCCGACTCCTCCGTGAACTCGCCACGGAGGATGCGCAATGCGGCACCGGGTACGAATTCCGCCATCGCCGCGCGATAGCCCTCTTCGCGCTGCTGCGCGTCGTAGTTGTCGTGCGGGCCGGCGACGAGGGCGATGTCGCGATAGCCGCACTCGACCGCCAGGTGCCGCACCATGGCGTGCGCACCGCCGTGATTGTCGATATTCAGCACCGGGTAGCGCGGACCCCGCAGCGGGCTGTTGAGCAGCACCGTGGGCAGCGATTCGGGCAGATTGGTGTGCAGGAACGAAGCATCGGCGCGCGGCGACAGGATGATCATGCCGTCGACCCGTCCGCGCATCGTGCGCAAGGCGGCGGCGGCATCTTCAACGCCATCGTGAGCGCTGGACACCAGCAGGTGCAGGCCGCGGGCGCGCGCAGCCAGGTCGATGCCGCGGATCAGCTCGGAGAAGAACTCGCCGTACATGTCCGGCAACAGCGCCCCGATGGTGTGCGTGCGGCGGGTGATCAGGCTGCGCGCCGCGCCGTGGGGGATGTAGCGCAGTCGCGCAGCGACATCGCGGATCCGCTTCTCGGTCTCGGCCGTGACGCCGCCGGTGCCATTGAGCGCACGCGACACCGAGGCCACGGACACGCCGGCCTCCCGCGCCACGTCTTTGATGGTCACTGTCGTCACGATTCCGCCTTTTTGCCGCGCCGGTCCCCTGCGCCGGGGTGGAACGTAAACGTTTTCATCGAAGCTTGTAAAGCTTTTGCAAAACAAAGATTTGCTGCGCTGCGATAAGGAAAAATTCCCGAAACGGTTGGCGCGTCGCCGGAAATGCCCGCCGGGATTCGTTTTTGAACTGGATCACATGCGCGGAGTGATATCCCGCGGCGCAGCAAGAAGTCTTCCCGACCCACGGACGACGACCGGGCGGGATGCCTCAAGCACCCGCCCGGTCCGCCGATATCCCGGTGAAGGTGCTCCTCTGCCATCCGCGGCGTGCTGCCGGTCACAGTCCGGGCGCTGGACTTGTAGTGCCGTTAAATTTAAATTAATCAAAGCGCATACATACACCTGTATGCTTGTCATGAAAGTTTGAGTAATAAAACTCTGTAACTCACTGACTCTTATGAACTTGACCTTGGCCATCGCCATCATCGCAGTCGCCGCCGGCGTGATCGCCGCAGCGATGCGTCGGGTGCCGATCGGCCAGGTCCACAGCCTCTATCGCCGGGGTCAGCCATTGCGCCTGCTGGAGCCGGGTACGCACTGGGTGGTGCCCGGTCTGGATCGCATCGGCCACCGCATCGATCTGGGCGGCCAGGTGCTGCGCTTCGAGCAACCGCAGGCCGACAGCCACGAGTTGCGCGGCACCGTGTACTGGCAGGTGCTCGAGCCCGAGCGTGCCGAAGCCACCATCGACGAAGCACCCCAGCTGATCCGTTGCGGCGCGCTGGCCGCGCTCGGCGAGTCGCCGCTTGCCGCTGGCGATCGCCGCGATCTCGGCAGCCGCATGAAGCAGGCGCTCAACGGTGCCCTGCGCGAGCGCGGTCTGATGATCACGCGGGTGGAGCTGGAAATCGCCTGAACCCAAAGCGCGCCGAGCCGCCCCAGAGCGGCGGCGCGAAGGGGACTTGCGTGATCGCGAACCCGCTCCGGCGGGTTTTCTTTTGCCCGGAGCGCGCCCGATACTCGTCGGCCAACCCGCCCGCCTGGATCCACCATGACCGATCGCGCCGCCTTGCAACACCGCCTGGAACAGGGCATCGCCACGCTCGGTCTGCAGCTCCCGGCCGGCGCCGTGCCGCGGCTGCTCGATTACCTCGACCTGCTGGTGCGCTGGAACGCGGCCTACAACCTCACCGCGGTGCGCGATCCGGCCGAGATGGTGACCCGTCACCTGCTCGACTCGCTGGCGATCCTGCCCTATGTGACCGGGTCGACGCTGGCTGACCTGGGAACCGGGCCCGGGCTGCCGGGCATCGTGCTGGCGATTGCCGCGCCGGGCCGGGCGATCACCCTGGTCGATTCCAACGGCAAGAAGGTCCGCTTCCTGCGCGAGGCGATCCGCAGCCTGAAGCTGGAAGGCGTGCAGGCCGTGCAGTCGCGGGTGGAGGATGTGCAGGGCCAGTTCGACTGCATCACCGCCCGCGCCTTCGCCACGCTGGCCGACATGCTGGGCTGGGGCGGCCACCTGCTCGCCCCCGGTGGATGCTGGCTGGCGATGAAGGGGCGCCGGCCCGACGACGAGCTCGAGGCGCTGCCGCCGGGTTTCGCGCTGGCCTCGATGCACTCGCTGGCCGTGCCCGGGCTGGAGGGCGAACGCCACCTCGCGGTGATCCGCCATGCCGGAGCCGCTGCGGCCCCGGCAGCCTGTTAATCTACCTGCCCTTTTCGTCCGCGCACGGTAACGACGACCCATGGCACGCATCATCGCTGTCGCCAACCAGAAGGGCGGCGTCGGCAAGACCACCACCGCCGTCAATCTCGCCGCGTCGCTGGCTGCCGCCAAGCGCAAGGTGCTGCTGGTCGACCTCGATCCGCAGGGCAACGCGACGATGGCCTCGGGCGTGGACAAGAACCAGGCCAAGCCGAATGGCTGCGAGGTGCTGCTGGACGAGGCGCCGATCGAGCGCGCCATCGTCACCACCGAGGCGCACTACGACCTGCTGCCGGGCAACGGCGACCTCACCGCCGCCGAGCTGAAGCTGATGGACGCGCTGGCGCGCGAGAGCCGGCTCAAGGAACAGCTGGCCAAGATCGCGTCCAGGTACGACACCATCCTGATCGACTGCCCGCCGTCGCTGCACCTGCTCACGCTCAATGCGCTGACCGCGGCCGACGGGCTGCTGATCCCGGTGCAGTGCGAGTATTTCGCGCTGGAAGGGCTGTCCAGCCTGCTCGACACGGTCAAGGCGGTACGGGCAAGACTCAATCCCGGGCTGGAGATCGAGGGTCTGCTGCGCACCATGTACGACGTGCGCAACAACCTGGGCAACGAGGTCTCCGCACAGCTGACCCAGCACTTCGGCGACAAGGTGCTGCGCTCGATCATCCCGCGCAACGTGCGCCTGGCCGAGGCGCCCAGCCACGGCCAGCCGATCCACCTGTACGACCGCAGCTCGCGGGGCGCGATCGCCTACATCGGCCTCGCCGGCGAGATCATCCGCCGCGAGCGTGGCGCGCAGGCGGCACTGGCCGCGCTGGGCGAAATGCATGACGACCCGGACGCCGCGCACGACGCGACGATCGATCTTCACCAGGAGTAAGCATGGCCGCGAAGAAGCGTGGACTGGGACGCGGGCTCGACGCCCTGCTGGGCGGCGATGGTGCCGGTACCCCGTCGGTGATCGAGCAGGAGGGCGAGCTGCGCACCCTGCCGATCCAGCAGATCCAGCCCGGCAAGTACCAGCCGCGGCGCCACTGGAACGACGAGGCGCTGGACGAGCTGGCCGCCTCGATCAAGGCGCAGGGCCTGATCCAGCCGGTGGTGGTGCGTGCGTTGGGCAAGGGCAGCTACGAGCTGATCGCCGGCGAGCGCCGCTGGCGCGCCGCACAGCGCGCGCAGATGAGCGAGATCCCGGCGCTGGTGAAGGATGTGCCCGAGGTCGCCGTGCCGGCGATGGCGCTGATCGAGAACATCCAGCGCCAGGATCTCACTCCGCTGGAGGAGGCCGACGCGCTCAAGCGCCTGATCGAGGATTTCGAGCTCACCCACCAGCAGGCGGCCGACGCGGTCGGCCGCTCGCGCGCCGCGGTGTCCAACCTGTTGCGCCTGACCGACCTGCCGGCAGCCATCAAGAAGCTGCTCGACGAGGGCAAGCTGGAGATGGGGCACGCCCGTTGCCTGCTGACCCTCGACGAGGCGGTGGCGCTGCCGCTGGCTCGCCAGGCCTCGACCCTGGGCTGGAGCGTGCGCGAGCTGGAAGACGCCGCGCGCAAGGCGCAGAGTGCGCCGAAGGGCAAGGCCAAGACCGGTGGTGCACGCGACCCGAACATCGACGCGCTGGAGCGCGAGCTGGGCGAGCGCTTCGCCACCCGCGTGGAGCTGGCGCAGAGCCGCGGCGGCCGCGGCAAACTGGTGATCCACTACCACAGCAACGACGAGCTCGAGGGCATCCTCGGCAAGATCCGCTGAGGCTTCCTGCAGGAGCGCACCCTGTGCGCGAATGCTTTTGGCTTTGATGTCGATCGGGAGCGAAAGCACTCGCGCACAGGGTGCGCTCCTACCAGGTGGCGGCATCGGCGATAATCACGAACTTACGCATTTCCGGACTGGCCCTCATGCCCCAGCTTTCCGTCGTCGTCCCCGTTTTCAACGAGCGCGACAACATCCCGCCCCTGCTCGCCGAGATCGCTGCCGCCCTGCGTGGCCAGGTCGACTACGAAGTGATCTACGTCGACGACGATTCCACCGACGACAGCCGCCAGGTGCTCGCCGCGCAGAAGGCGCAGCACCCGGAGTTGCGTGTGCTGCACCACGTCACCCGCTCCGGCCAGAGCACGGCGGTGTGGAACGGCGTGCGCGCGGCGCAGTCGCCGTGGATCGCCACGCTGGACGGCGACGGCCAGAACGACCCGGCCGACATTCCCAAGCTGCTCGCCGCGCGCGCCAGCGCCGAGCCGGCGGTCCGCCTGTTCGCTGGCTGGCGCACCACCCGCCGCGACAGCTTCAACAAGCGGATCTCCTCGAAGATCGCCAACGCGGTGCGCTCGCGCATGCTCAAGGACGCCACGCCGGACACCGGCTGCGGCCTGAAGCTGTTCGAGCGGGAGGTGTTCCTGCGGCTGCCCTATTTCGACCACATGCACCGCTACCTGCCGGCGCTGGTCAAGCGCGCCGGTTTCCAGAGCACCAGCGTGCCGGTCGGCCACCGACCGCGCACCGCGGGCACGTCGAAGTACGGCATGCTCGATCGCCTGTGGGTGGGCCTGGCCGACCTGCGCGGCGTGGCCTGGCTGATGCGCCGGGGCAAGGTCACCGCGGTCGAGGAGCTGTAACCGGCTTCACGCCGGCTTAGCCCGCCATCGTCCGCTTCAGGCGTAAGCTCGGGCTTTCCCTGGGACGCGGGGCGGCGCATGCGCATCCGGGTCAAACGCATCTATCTTCCGCCCGACCCGGCTGACGGTCGGCGGGTGCTGGTCGACCGGCTGTGGCCCCGTGGCGTGCGCAAGGATGCCGTCGGGCTCGATGGCTGGATCCGCGAGGTGGCGCCGTCGGCGGCGTTGCGACGCTGGTTCGGTCATGAGCCCTCGCGCTGGGAGGCCTTCCGCCATCGCTATGCCGCGGAGCTGGATGATCTGGCCGAGTACTGGCGACCGCTGGCCGACCAGGCCGCGCACCGGCCCCTGACCCTGCTCTACGCCGCGCGTGACGAGGAGCACAACCATGCGCTGGTGCTCAAGGACTACCTGGAATGCTGGCTGCACGGCCATGGGCCGCGCTGAGATGACCTAGCGCGGCATACCCGCGGGGACCGCTCCCTCGCGCTCGTGCCAACCGTTCAGCGCCTCCCGCGCTCGGTCGCGTCCGAGCTCGATCAGCTCCTTCGCGCGGTAGAACTCGAAGGCGGTGGATACGTCGCGCGGCATCTGGATCAGCAGGTCCGGCGCATAGGCCGCCAGCCGCAGCCGCGACAGATTGGCCTGCATCAGGTCCATCGACTGGTTGAGCAGCTCCAGTGCCCCGGGCATCGCCTCGCGGGGCGTGCCGTTGCCGGCCGGCAGCAGCTTGCCGAGCCACTCACCGAGCCGGCCGCGGTGGTTCTCGTCGTCGACGGCCACCGCGGGGTCCGGCCGGGCGCCTTCGGCCGGACCGTCCACGCTGACCGCGAACAGATAGTCCGCGCGCTCGCGGATCAGCGGGGTCACCGGCACCGGGTTCAGCAGCGCGCCGTCGAGCAGCAGCCGGCCGGCCACGCGATGCGGCCGGAAGATGGTGGGAATGGCGATCGACGCCCGGATCGCCTCGAACAGCGAGCCGCGGGTAAGCCACACTTCGCGCTCGCGCTCCAGGTCGGTAGCTACCGCCGTGTAGGCCAGCGGCAGGTCCTCGATGTGCACGTCACCGATCAGCTCACGCAGTGTGCCTATGATCTTCTCGCCCTTGATCAGGCCGCCGCCGGTGAAGGTCCAGTCCAGCAGGCGCAGCACGTCGAGCTTGGCCAGGGTGGACACCCAGTCGCGGTAGACGTCCAGCTTGCCCATCGCGTAGATGCCCCCGATCAGCGCGCCCATCGAGCTGCCGGCGATCGCCGAGATCTCGTAGCCGGCCGCCTCGATCTCCTCGATCACGCCGATGTGCGCGAGTCCCTTGGCCCCGCCGGCGCCGAGCGCGAGCGCCACCGTGGGCCGGCTCGACGCGCCGCCGGCGCGCGCGGTGGTCTGGATGTCGTGCCCGGGAGGATCGTTGTCGGCCATGGCGTCGCAGCGGGAGGGCGTTCCATAACGTTGTGCAAACGCCCGGTTTCCGTACGATGCCAGAAAGACGCCGCAGCGGCGACCGCGCGGAAGGCCGATAGAGGGCCCGCCGCGGTCGGTTCGCACCAGGCGCCGGCCTGTCTCCCTGGGAAGTTCTGTCTTGATGCGATACCTCTTGCGACGACCGCTCCGCGCGGCTGCCCGGCGATCCGCTGTCTCCGGGGGCGACGCATGAGCTGGCAGGCCTGGGCCACGGTGGCGGTGATCGTCGCCGCGATGGGGCTGTTCGCCAGCGAGAAGGTGCGCATCGACCTGGTGGCGCTGATGGCGCTGGCGGCCCTGGTGATCCTGGGCGTGGTCAGCCCGGCGGAGGCGCTGAGCGGTTTCAGCAACGAGGCCACGGTGACCGTGGCGGCGATGTTCGCGCTCAGCATGGGCATCGAGCGCTCCGGTGCGCTGGAGCCGCTGAGCCGGCTGCTGATGAAGATCCGCCGGCCCTGGCTGCTCACCCTGGCGCTGATGCTGGCGATCGCTCCGCTGGGCGCCTTCATCAAGAACATCGCCCTGGTCGCCACCTTCCTGCCGCTGGCGCTGAAAGTGTGTCAGCGCACCGGTACCTCGCCCGGCCGGGTGCTGATGCCGATGGCGTTCGCGGCGCAGATGGGCGGGGTATGCACGCTGATCGGCACCTCGTCCAACCTGCTGGCCGACACGCTGGCGCAGAAGCACGGCATGCCGCCGTTCGGGGTGTTCGAGTTCACCGAGCTCGGCGCCATCCTGGCGGTGGTCGGCATCGTCTACCTGATGCTGGTCGGCCGCTGGCTGCTGCCTCGCCACATCCATACCGACATGCCGGTGCAGGCGGAGATCGGCAAGTACGTCACCGAGCTGGAGGTCACCGAGAACTCCTCCCTGCTCGGCAAGAGCATTGCCGATGCCGGGCTGGGCGAGCGCTACGGCGTCTATCCGCTGGAACTGCTGCGCGGCGACCGCCGCACCTGGTCGCCGCGTTCGCAGAAGATCACCCGCGGCGACGTGCTGCTGGTCCGCGGCGATTGGGAAAAGATCGAGGATTTCCGGCGCCAGGCCGGCCTGCGCAACGCGCCGGAAGGCCATTACGCGCACACCGACGATCGCCAGCGCGTGCTCGCCGAGATCATGGTCGCGCCGGCCAGTCCGCTGGAAGGTCGCAGGTTCGGCGAGACCGGCATCGGCTGGCGCTACGACGCGGTGGCGCTGGCGATCCACCGCCGCGGCCAGGTGCTGCGCGAGAAGCTCAGCGACGTGGCGCTGGCGGTCGGCGACGTGCTGCTGGTGCTGGTGCCGGAAGAGGCGATGACCAACCTGCGCAACGACGAGTCGCTGATCGTGCTGAGCGAGCGCGAGAATGCGCACAGGACGCCACGCAAGGCGCTCTACGCCGTGGCGATCATGGCCGGGGTGATCGTCGCCTCGGGGCTGCGCTGGCTGCCGATACCGATCGCCGCGATCTGCGGCGCCACCGCGATGGCGCTGGCCGGCTGCTTCGGCCGCAAGGACGTCTACGAGGGCATGGACTGGAAGATCGTGATCCTGCTCGGCGCGATCCTGCCGCTGGGCGTGGCGATCGAGAAGAGCGGCCTGTCCACCGCGGTGGTGCACGCCGGGATGGCCGTGGTCGGCAGCCACGGACCGCTGGCGGCGCTGTTCATGGTCTACCTGCTCACCGCCCTGCTCACCGAGTTGATGGGGCACAACCCGTCGGTGGTGCTGATGGTCGGCATCGCCGCCTCGGTGGCGCACGCGATGCACGTGGATCCGCGACCGTTCGTGGTGGCGGTGGCGTTCGCTGCGGCGACCTCGTTCGCCACGCCGGTCGGCTATCCGACCAACACCATGGTGTATTACGCCGGCGGCTACCGCTTCACCGACTTCATGCGGGTGGGCATTCCGCTGATCCTGCTGTTCTGCGCGCTGTCGATGTGGCTGATCCCGCACTTCTGGCCGTTCCAGCCGCTCACCCGTTGAGCGGCACGGCCGGCACCGGCCGGGGTCAACGCGTATAGCCGGTCAGCGCCAGCTGCAGCATGATCTTCATCTCCTCGCGCAGCGGCAGCGGCGCCACGATCTCCGCATCCGGCCCGTACTTGAGTACGTCCATCAGCAGCTCGCGCGAGTTCGAGTAGGGCACCTGCAGCTCGTAGCGGCCGTCGGGCAACCATTCGCCCTTCTGCTGCGAGTGCCAGTGCTCGTCCGCGACCCAGCGCGCCGCGTGGGCGGAAAAGCGGATCGTCGCCCAGGCCTTGGGTTTGCCGGCAAAGATGCCGTAGCTGGAAGAGAGCATCTCGTTGAGGTCGCTGTCGGCAACGTCGATCGCCGTCTCGTCGAGCGCATGCGGCTCCAGGATGCGGTCGACCGCGAAGCTGCGCAGCGCCTCGCGGTCGTGGTCCCAGGCGTCGAGATACCAGTTGTCGCGATAGTGCGTGAGCCGCTGCGGCGAGACCGTGCGGCGGCTGTCCGAGTTGGTGGTGCGCGCGCGATAGCGGAAGCGCAGCTGGCGGCGTTCGAGTACGGCACCGGCGGTGATGCGGAACGCCTGCTGGTCGAGCCTGCGCTCGCCCCAGGCGATCACCCGGATGCGCTCGATCGGCAGCGCCTTGCCGCTGCCCTGGTCGGACAGCAGGCCCTCGATGCGCGCCTTGAACGGTGCCAGCGCGCCGGCCAGCACCCCCGGTCCGCTGCGCCCGATCAGCTCGTTGAGCGCCAGCAGCGCGGCCAGCTCGTCGGAGGTCAGCCACAGGCCCGGCAATTCGAACCGCTCGCCCTCGCCCGCCTCGTAACGGAAAGCCGCCTGCTCGCCGCCACCGCTCTCGATCGGCGCGCCCAGTGCGTCGCGCAGGAAGGCGATGTCCCGGTAAAGCGTGGCGCGCGAGCACTCCAGCTCGTCCATCAGGCGCGGCAGCGGCACCGGGTAATGTGCGGATTTGAGCAGTCGATGCAGGGTGAGAATGCGCTCGTAGCGGTCCATGGCATATCGTCGAGAGGAGGCGTTGTGTAGCATGGGCACGCCCCGTGACGGCCGCAAGCCCGAGTTCCCCGGTGTGCCTTCGGCGCTCCCACTCCGCTTCCCCGCCCGAGAAACCCACGATGCCCGTACCTCCCGACGTTCCCGAAACCGGGTCGCCCGCCCGCCCGTCTCCCGCCCCGGGGGCGCTCGCCGTCGCATTGCAGGTGGCCGCGGACACGGGCTACGGCATCTGGGCCCTGCAGGGCATCGGGCTCGCCCTCGGCATCTACCGCAGCGGGCGTGGCGAGTCGCTGGTGCCGTTGCTGATCGGCCTGGTGCTGGTCAGCGCGGGGCTGGTGGTGGCCAGCCTGCGCCGGGCGGGACCACCGGACTGGTACGGCTGGCGGCCGGGCCGGAACGCCCGTCCCACGCGTGAAGCACTGACGGCATTGGCAACCTACCTGCCGATGCTGGCCGTGGCGGGGCTGACCCGCGGCGACAACGATTTCTGGGCCACCCGGCTGGCGGGCGCCTTGCTGATGATGGCCTGCCTGGGGCACCTACTGTACAGCACCCATCGACTGCCCGGCCGCGTACCGGGTCCGGCGCCGGTCGCTGCCCTGCCGGTGGGCCGGGTGATGGCTGCCCTGTTCGGTGGCGGCTTGTGGCTGTGGTTGTGCGTGGCCGCCGACAGCAACGTGCCGGTCGGTCCGGCGCTGCCCGAGCATCAGTCATGGCTGCTGGTACTGATGATCATGGCCTTGCTGCTTGGGCTGATCGAGGGCATGCGCTGGCATACGCTGCGTCCGGGGGGCGCTGACGATGCGCGGGCACCGGCGCGCCTGCCGAAGGGGCGGTTCATCGCGGCCGTGCTCAGCCACGCCTTGCCGTGCGTGGCCCTGCTGCTTGCCGATCGCTGGCAGGCCAGCGGCCTGCTGGCGGCCATCGCGGCGGTCAGCAATCTCGTCGGGCGCGGCTGGGAACAGTGGCTCTACCGGCGCGAGTGCGCACGCAGCGCCGAACCCTGCCCGGGATGATGGGTCCGCCGTTGGTTCACAACGGATTCAACGCGATCCGTTAAGGTAATCGATTACGTTTGTTTAACAATCGGATAGTCCCCTCGATGAACAAGACCCCGCTTGCCCTCCTGCTGGCCGCCACGCTGATGGCCGGCCATGTGCACGCCCAAACCACTGCCGGCGGCGTTGCCGCCGGGTCCGATGCCACTGCCACCGACAACGGTGGCTGGAGCGGCTCGGGCGAATTCGGCTTCGCCTCTGCCCGCGGCAACTCGCGCTCGGAGAACCTCAACGCTAAGCTCGGCCTCAGCCAGGAAAACGAGTTGTGGCGCAACAATTTCTTCCTCAACGGCCTGCGCTCGAAGGGTGAGGTGAGTGTCAAGGATGCCGCCGGCAACACCGTGAACCGCTTCAGCACCACGGCCAACCGCTACGACAGCGGTGCTTCGGTCGGCTACAAGCTGGACCCGCGCAGCTACATCGTTGGCGCCCTGCGCTACGAGCACGACGATTTCGGCGCCAACCTGTGGCAGGGCACGGTGTCGCTCGGCTACGGATATATCGCCCTGAAGAGCCAGCGCACCGAGCTGTCGTTCGAAATCGGTCCCGGCTACAAGCGCTACCGGCCGGCCGACGAGCAGCAGGACGTCAACGGCACGACTCTCAAGGTGCGCCAGCCCAGCCAGGGAGAGGCGGTGGCGCGTGGCCTGGCGAACTTCAAGTACCGCCTGACCGACAACACCGCGTTCGAGGACACCCTGCTGACCGAAGCGGGTTCGAAGAACAAGTACTACCAGAACGATGCCGGCCTCTCGGTCAGCATGACCAAGAAGATGGCGCTCAAGCTCGGTTTCCAGGTGCGCTACAACAGCGACACCCAGCCGGGCACCAAGAGCACCGACACGCTGACCACCACCAACCTCGTCTACAACTTCTGACGCAGGCGGTCCCGGTGGCGCGAAAAAGCCGGCGGCTCAGGCCGCCGGTTTTTTTTGGGCGAATCTTGCGCTCAGTGTCGGTCGAGGAAGGCCGCCGCACCCTGTGCCAGCAGCGATTCGGCGACGGCGCGGCCCAGCGCCTCCGGTGCCTGTTCCGATCCGTCGGCATGGGCGTGCAGCAGGCTGCCGCCGTGCGGATCGCCAACCAGACCGCGCAGGTGCAAGCCCTTTTCGCTGCGCATGCACCACGCGCCGACCGGGACCGAGCAGCTGCCTCCCAGCGCATGGTTCATCGCGCGCTCGGCGGTCACCGTCAGCCGGGTATCGGCGTCGTCCAGCGCGCGCAGCAACTCGAGTACGTCGGGCCGGTCGTCGCGCGCCTCGATCGCGATGGCGGCCTGGCCGGGTGCGGGCAGCCAGTCCGGGGCGACCAGCAGGCTGCGGATGCGGCTGGACAGGCCGAGCCGGTCCAGGCCGGCACAGGCCAGCAGGATCGCGTCGTAATCGCCGGCATCGAGCTTGGCCAGGCGCGTGCCGACGTTGCCGCGCAGATCGAGCAGTTCGAGGTCCGGTCGTGCCGCGCGCAGCTGCGCCTGCCGGCGCAATGAGGAGGTGCCGACCCGCGCGCCTTGCGGCAGCGCCGCCAGATCCTGGTAGTGGTTGCTGACGAAGGCATCGGCGCAATCCGCGCGTGCCAGGATCGCAGGCAGCGCAAAGCCGGGCTCCAGTTCGGCCGGGACGTCCTTGAGCGAATGCACGGCGAGGTCGGCGCGATCCTCGAGCATCGCCACCTCCAGCTCCTTGAGGAACAATCCCTTGCCACCGATCGTCGCCAGCGGCCGGTCGAGGATCTCGTCGCCGCGCGTGCTCATCGGCACCAGCTCCACCTCCAGCCCGGGGTGTGCTGCGCGCAGCTGCGCGGCGACGTGCTCGGCCTGCCACAGGGCGAGTGCGCTCTTGCGGGTGGCGATACGCAGCGTGGTCGGGGTCATTCGGGCCTCGGCGGATGATGGGAACGGCGCGGTGCAAGCGTGCATTGTCCCGCATTCGCGCCGGCGGGGCAGTGCGGCGCAAGGTCTCTCCGGGCGGCAGCGGCTCAGCCCATGCGCAACAGTCGGCGAACGGCGGGCAGGTTGCGCCGGCTGACCTCCGGCTGCAGCTCGCTGCCCGCCAGCCGGGCCAGCGTGCGTCCGTCGCCCAGCGTCTTCAGCCCGACCAGTCGCGCCTGCGGCACCAGGCAGCTGCGGTGCAGGCGGATCAGCTGGTCCGGGTAGGCCTCCTCGAGCTGCCGCAGCGATTCCTCGATCAGCAGTTCGCCACCGCGGTGCAGGACCGCGACGTACTTGTCCTCGGCCTGCAGCGCGATCACCTCGTCCAGCGCGATGCGTACTTCCTCGCCGCGCTGGCGGGCATGCAGGTAACCCGGAGCCCGCTTCGGCGCCGCCTCTCTCCGCTGCGCAGCGCGCGCCAGCGCCTCGCGCAGCCGATCCAGCCGCACCGGCTTGAGCAGGTAGTCGACCGCGCCCAGCTCGAAGGCGGTCACCGCGTGATTCTCGTAAGCGGTGCAGAACACCACCTGGGGCCCCGCCCGGTGGCCCAGCCGGCGCGCCAGCGCGGTGCCGTCGAGCCCGGGCATATTGATGTCCAGCAGCAGCACGTCCGGCGAAAGCTCGCCGATCGCCGCCAGCGCCGCCTCGCCGTCGCCGGCCTGGCCCACCACCTCGGCCCCCTCGCACTGGCCGACCAGCGCCGCCAGGCGCATCCGCGCCAGCGGCTCGTCGTCGACGATCAGCACGCGCATCGGGTCGTGCTCAGCCATCGCGTCCACCGGACGTCGGCAGGCGCAGTCGCACCAGGAAGCGGTCGTCGACCGGTCCGGCCTCCACCCGCGCGCGCGCGCCGTAGCGATAGGCAACCCGCTGGCGCACGTTGTCGAGGCCCTGTCCGTTGCCCCGTGGCGTGGGGGCGGGAGGCAGCGGGTTACTGATCTCGATCACCAGCATGCCCTGGTCGACGTGCCCTTCCAGCCGGATCTCGCCCCCCTCGCGCAGCGGCTGGATGCCGTGCCGCACGGCGTTCTCCACCAGGGGCTGCAGCAGCAGGCGTGGCAGCGGGAAGTCCGCCGGGAGCGTGTCCAGTTCGCGATGCACGTGCAGGCGCTCGCCGAGCCGCAGCTGCTCGATCGCCAGGTAGCGATCCACCAGCGCCCATTCCTCGGCCAGCGTGTCGTCGCCGCCCCCCTGCTCTCCCAACGCCGCGCGGAACAGTTCGGACAGGTCCTCAATGGTGCGCTCGGCCGCGTCCGGATCCACCCGCACCAGGGCGGCCACGGTGTTCATGCTGTTGAACAGGAAGTGCGGGCGGATGCGCGCCTGCAACGCGGCGACCTGTGCCTGGGCGGCCGCAGCCAGTCGCAGCTGCCACTGCCCCAGCACGTAGAAATAGCGGAGCATCGCTGCGGCGAGCAGGGCGGCTACCAGCACGTTGGCGCGGGCGAAGCGCAGATAGCCACCGTCGACCAGAGCCAGACCCAGCACCCGGTCCAGCCAGCGGCCCGCCAGGCTGGCGGCGATTACCACCAGTACGATCACCAGCCAGACGCCGGCATACGGCATCCAGCCCGAAAGGCGTTCCAGCCGGGGTCTGGCCTTGCACAGCGCCAGCGTCTCGAGCATCGCCAGCCAGGCGACGAACGCCATGGCGACGCTGTAGCCCCGCCAGCTGAAGCGCGTATCCGGTGCCAGCCACATCACGGTAACCGCCAGCGCGCCGACCAGCAGGATCGCGAACAGCGCCGGCAGGCCGCAGAAATCCGGCAGCGGGCTGGCGGGGCGGGGTGCGGTCGCGGGCGGCATCGGTCGCAGTATGCCGTACGGCCGGGGTGGCGATCAGCCGGCCAGTCGCGCGTCGAACCAGCGGCGCAGGTCGGCGATTTCCTCGGCGCAGACCGAGTGCGGCATCGGATAGGTGTGCCAGTCGACCGCGTAGCCCAGCGCCTCCAGCGCGGCGCGCGAATCGAGGCCACGCTGCAGGGCGACGACCGGATCCATCGTGCCGTGGCCCCAGAAGATCGGCACCTGCGCGTTCGCCGGACTACGCTCGGCGGCCAGCGTGTCGGCCAGCGGCAGATAGGTGGAAAGCGCGACGATGCCGGCCAGTCGCTGCGCATGGCGCAGACCCGCCGCCAGCGCGATCGCGCCGCCCTGCGAGAAGCCGGCCAGCACGATGCGCTCGCTGGGCACGCCGCGCTCGTGCTCGCGGGCGACCAGCGCTTCCACCGCGTCGATCGAAGCACGCATGCCGGTCGCATCCTGCCGGCTCATCAGGTCGAAGCCGAGGATGTCGTACCAGGCGCGCATCGGCATGCCGCCGTTGATCGTCACCGGCCGCACCGGCGCGTGCGGGAACACGAAGCGCAGCGCCGGCCACCGCGGCGACACCAGCTCCGGCACGATCGGCGCGAAGTCGTTGCCGTCCGCGCCCAGGCCATGCAGCCAGATCACGCTGTGGGTCGGGTCGACCCCGGTTTCGCGTTCGACGGTGGGCAGCAGGTTCATGCGTGGTTCTCGGGGAGACGGGGCAGGCTGCCCAGTCTCTCCGATGCCGCCGTGGCGTGCCAGCCGACGTCGTGCCGGCGCTTGCCTCAAGCGGCCTGGCGGGCGGCCAGCGCTCGCTGGTGCGAGTCGTGGATGGTGTCGCGCTCGGGCAGGCGCCCGTCACGCAGGCAGGCGATCCATTCGGCGGTGGTGAGTACCGCTGCGTAGCGCGACTGTTCCACCACCGCGAACACCCGATGGATCTCCTCCGCGCTGGCTGCGCCGGCACGATTGGCGTAAGGCACGCTGCCGGAGGCATCCATCAGGAATTCCACCTGCAGTCCTGTATCGAACGCGTGCTTGATGGTCGTGTCGTTGCAGTTGTGGGTCATGTAGCCGGCCACCACCAGCGTGTCGATGCGCCGTTGGCGCAGCCATTCGCCGAGGTCGGTGCCGGCGAAGGCGCTGGGCAGTTGCTTGCGGACGAGGTGGTCATGCGGCCGACCGGCCACGGCCGGGTGCAACTGCCAGCCGTGCGAGCCTTCGGCAAACAGCGGGGCATCGGCGGGCGCCATCTGCTGCACCACCACGACCGGGATGCCGGCGGCCGCCGCGGCATCCATGGCCTCGCCGATCCGGGCCAGCGAAGTCTCCACTGGCGGGTACTCGATGCGCAGGTGGCCGGTGACGTATTCGTTCTGCACGTCGACGACGACGAGGGCCCGGTGCGGCGTGGTCGGTCCAGTGTTCATGGCGTCTCTCCAAAGTTTGAGGGTGGCCCATGTTCGGTCCGGGTGCCGGCACCGGAGAGTGGCCCGAATGCCATATTTAGTTAAAATCGGGCCAAGCCGGGGAGGGCAGCCATGGCCGATAGGAAGAGGCGCGTCGCCGTCGTGGCGTTCGATGGCATCGGCGCGTTCCATCTCGCGGTGCCGTGCGCGGTGTTCGGTACGCCGGCCGGCGGCGGGCCGCTGTTCGAGGTGCAGGTCTGCGCGATCGAACCCGGCGAGCTGCGCAGCGAGGCCGGCTTCGGCATCGCGGTGCGCCACGGGCTGGGTGCGCTGGCGCGGGCCGACATCGTGGTGGTGCCGTCCTGGCGAGATCCGGCGCAGGCAGCGCCGCTGCTGCTGCTGCGCGCGTTGCGTTCCGCGCACCGGCGCGGGGCGCTGGTGGTCGGCCTGTGTCTGGGCGCGTTCGTGCTCGCCGACGCCGGATTGCTGGACGGGCGCCGTGCCGCCACGCACTGGGTCGGTGCCGGGCTGTTCGCGCAGCGCTTTCCGCAGGTCACGCTGGAACCGGATGTGCTTTACGTGGACGCGGGCCCGGTGGTGACCTCGGCCGGTACCGCTGCCGGCATCGACTGCTGCCTGCATGTGGTGCGGCGCCTGTACGGCGTCGAGGTCGCGGCCCGCATTGCGCGCCGGATGGTGGTGCCGCCGCACCGCCAGGGAGGCCAGGCGCAGTACATCGAACAGCCCGTGCCCGCGCGCGTGGAGCCCGGACCGTTGCAGCGCGCACTGGACTGGGCAACCGGCCACCTGGACCAGCCACACAGCCTGGATACGCTTGCCGCCCGCGCGGCGATGAGCCGGCGCAGCTTTACCCGTCATTTCCGTCGCCACACCGGTACCACCGTGAGCCAGTGGTTGCTGGGTCAGCGACTGGCGCTGGCCCAGCGCCTGCTGGAGACCTCCGACCAGCCGGTGGAGCGCATCGCCGAGCGCGCGGGCTTCGGCACGCCGCTGTCGATGCGACAGCACTTCGCCACGGCATTCGACACCACGCCCTCGGCCTACCGACGCGAATTCCGCGGCCGCTGACGGGCCGCATACGAAATTCCTTGCGTGTGCCGACCATGACCTTGGGCGGTAGGCACGGCGTGTCGCGGCTGGGTACGCTCAGAGAATTGCCACCGTGGAGCCACCCATGCACCGAACCGTGCTCGCGGGCCTCGTCGCCCTGCTCGTGCTGCCCGCCCATGCCGCCACCCCTGCTGCCCCGCCTGCGCGGCTGGACATGGAAACCATCATGGCCAACCCGGACTGGATCGGTCATCCGGTCGAGTCGCCGTACTGGAGCGTCGACGGCCGCTCGCTGTACTACCAGGTGCAGCGCGACGGCAGCCCGGTGCGCGACCTGTACCGCGTCGATCCGGCCACCGGTCGCAGCGAGAAGCTGGATCCGGCCGCCGTCGCGCAGGCCGATGGCCCGGCGGTGTACGACCGCAGCCATACGCACGCGGCGTTCATCCGCCACGGCGACGTGTTCGTGGTCGACCTGGCCAGCGGCCGCCGCACCCAGGTCACCCGCACGCCGGAAGACGAGTCCGCGCCGCAGTTCTCCGCCGATGGTCGCGCGCTGCAGTACCGCCAGGGCAACGACTGGTACAGCTACGACCTGGCCAGCGGCGTCAGCGGCCCGGCCGCGGTGCTGAAGTTCGCCGACGACCCCCACGCGGAGAAGCCCAATACGCTGCGTGAGCACCAGCTCGACTTGTTCAGCACGCTGCGCCAGATCAAGGCCGACAAGGACGCCGTGCGCGCGCGCCAGAAGACGCTGGAGGCGGTTGATCCCGGCCGCGCGCCGGAACCGTTCTGGCTGGGCGACAAGATCACCGCGGTGGACACCGAATTGTCGCCGGATGGCCGCTGGATGCTGGTGGTGACCGAGCCGAAGGACGCGCCCAAGGGCGAGGCGCCGAAGGTGATCCACTACGTCACCGACTCCGGCTACACCGAGACCCAGGATGCGCGCACCTACGTCGGCCGCAACGATCCGATCGCGCAGTCGCTGCTTCTGCTCGACCTGTCGAAGCACGCCACCTACAACCTCGATACCGCGGTCCTGCCCGGCATCAAGGACGATCCGCTCAAGGCGCTGCGCGCCAAGGCGATCGCCGCCCGCGAAAAGGCCGGCGACACGGCCGGCGCAGAAGCGCTGAAGGCGCCGAAGGTGCGCCCGGTGCACATCATCTCCGGCGATGACGACGGTTCCGGCGGCGGCATCGTATGGAGCGACGACGGTTCGCAGCTCGCGATCCAGCTGCGCGCGATCGACAACAAGGACCGCTGGATCGCCAGCGTCGATTTCACCAGACACGCCCTGGTGAACCAGCAGCGCCTGCACGACGACGCCTGGATTAACTGGAACTTCAACGATTTCGGCTGGCTGAAGGACAACCGCACGCTGTGGTACCTGAGCGAGCAGACCGGCTGGTCGCAGCTCTACGTCAAGCTGCTGGACGGCAAGGCGAAGCAGCTCACCGCGGGCAGGTTCGAGATCAGCCATCCGCAGCTGAGCGAGGACGGCCGCTGGTTCTACGTGCGCTCCAACCGCGTGGCGCCCTACAGCTACGACGTCTATCGCGTGCCCGCGAAGGGCGGTGAACTCACCCGTATCACGCAGTACCAGGGTATGGATGGATTCGCGCTGTCGCCGGACGACAAGCAGCTCGCCGTGCTGCATTCCGCGCCCTACGTGTTCGACCAGCTGGCGGTGCTGCCGGCCGCCGGCGGCACGCCGCGCGAGCTGACCGACACCATGAAGCCGGCCTACACGGCGCACGACTGGATCGCGCCAAAGATCGTCCAGGTGCCCTCCTCGCACGGTGCCGGGGTGATCTACGCCAAGTACTACGGTCCGGCCCACGAGACCGACGCGCCGGCCTCGCGCCCGGCGGTGATCTTCGTGCACGGCGCCGGCTACACCCAGGACGTGACGCTGGGCTCGACCTACTACTTCCGCGAGCAGATGTTCCACAACCTGCTGGTGCAGCAGGGCTACGTGGTGCTGGACATGGACTACCGCGCCTCGGAGGGCTACGGCCGCGCCTGGCGTACCGCGATCTACCAGCACATGGGCCATCCGGAGCTGGAGGACCTGCTCGACGGCAAGGCCTGGCTGGTGAAGCAGCACGGCGTCGATCCGAAGCGCGTGGGCATCTATGGCGGCAGCTACGGCGGCTTCATGACCGAGATGGCGCTGCTGCGCGCGCCGGGCGAGTTCGCCGCGGGCGCGGCGCTGCGTCCGCCGTCGGACTGGGTCACCTACAACGCCGAGTACACCTCGAACATCCTCAACGATCCGCAGATCGACCCCGAGGCGTACAAGGTCAGCTCGCCGATCGAGTACGCGGCGGACCTGAAGGACCCGCTGCTGATCGAGCACGGCCTGATCGACGACAACGTGATGACCGCCGACTCGATCCGCCTGTACCAGCGCCTGATCGAGCTGCACAAGAAGAACTTCTGGATCTCGCTCTATCCGCTGGAACGGCACGGCTTCGTGCATCCGGACTCTTGGTACGACGAGTACCGCCGCATCGACGAGCTGTTCACCACCTGGGTGAAGCACCGCCCGGCGACGCCGTGACGGCCCGGCGCGGCTGGGCCAGGGAGGGCCTAGCCGCGCAGCGAGCGCACCAGCATGTAGATGGCGACGGCGATGATCACCCCGGCGAACACGATGTTGAGCGCGCCGCGGGTCTTGGCCAGGCGCTTCGCACCCAGCGCGCCGAGCCAGCCGCCGACCACGCCGCCGCCGATGAAGGCGCCGGCGACCGGCCAGTCGATCAGGCCGGAGCGGGCGTAGTTCACCGCCGCGGTGAGACCGAACGAACCGACCGCGAACAGCGAGGTGCCGATGGCGTGGATGATCTCCATGCCGCTGGCCAGCATCAGCCCCGGCACGATCAGGAAGCCGCCGCCGATGCCGAAGAAGCCCGACAGCGCGCCCGCGCCCAGGCCGACCCCGGCCAGACGCGGGTTGGCGTGCGACAGCGGGTAGCGGTCCGGGCCGCCGCTGCGCCGGCCGCGCAGCATCAGCACGGCGACCACGATCATCAGCAGCGCGAACAGCACCAGCAGGCGCTGGCCGTTCACCGCCTTGCCGATGGTCGAGCCGATGAAGGCGCCGACCACGCCGGTGGCGGCGAAGATGAAGGCGGCCTTCCAGCGCACGTGGCCGGCGCGTGCGTGCGGGATCAGGTTGGCGAACGCGTTCACCGCCACCGCCAGCGCACTGGTGCCGATCGCCAGATGCGGATCGTGTACGCCGACCACGTAGAGCAGCAGCGGCACGGCGAGGATTGAGCCGCCGCCGCCGATCAGCGCCAGCGAAAAGCCCACGGCCGAACCGCAGGCGATCGCCACCAGGGTCTGGATCAGATCAGGCTGGAGCATCGGTACGGCCTCGCTGTCGGTTCCCGTGCTTGCCTGTCGATCCAAGCCTGCTCATGCGCCACGCATGACGGCCAGCCGCGGCGCCAGCGCCGACAGGTCGTAGCCGGCGCCGCGCGCGCGCGCCAGCACGGCGTCGGCCGGCTGCTGGCGTGCGGCCTGCAGCGCCCACAGGGTGGTCGAGCGGGTGCCGGTGCGGCAGTACGCCAGGGTCGGGCCGGGCAGGCCGGCCAGTGCGTCGGCGAAGCCATCGACCAGCGCGTCGGGCAGTTGGCCCGGCACCACCGGGATGTAGCGGTACTCCAGGCCGGCGGCCGCGGCGGCCTGGGCCATCGCAGCCGACGCGGGTTGGCCGGGTTCCTCGCCGTCGGGGCGGTTGTTGATCACCGTGCGGAAACCCTGGGCGGCCAGTTTGGCCAGGTCGGACGGGGTGATCTGCGGGGACACGCTGAGCGTGTCGGTCAGCGGGCGGATATCCATGGTGCGTCTACTCCGGCGCGTCAGAGCGCATCGAGGGGAATCTTCAGGTAGCTGACGCCGTTGGCTTCCGGCGGCGGCTTGTGCCCGGCGCGCATGTTGATCTGCACCGCGGGCAGGATCAGCTTCGGCATCGCCAGCGTGGCGTCGCGCGCGGTGCGCATGGCGACGAACTCGGCTTCGCCGATGCCTTCGTGCACGTGCAGGTTGTGTCGCTTTTCCGCGCCCACGGTGGTCTCACAGGCGTAGGTGTCGCGGCCCGGCGCCTTGTAGTCGTGGCAGAGGAAGATGCGCGTGGCATCCGGCAGCGCGAAGATCCTGCGGATCGAGCGGTACAGCGTCGCGGCATCGCCGCCCGGGAAGTCACAGCGCGCCGTGCCGTAGTCGGGCATGAACAGGGTATCGCCGACGAAGGCCGCGTCGCCGATCACGTGGGTCATGCAGGCGGGTGTATGCCCCGGGGTGTGGATCGCCAGCGCCTCGATCCCGCCGACCTTGTAGGCCTCGCCGTCGACGAACAGGTGGTCGAACTGGCTGCCGTCGCGGGCGAACCCGGTGCCTGCGTTGAACAGCTTGCCGAAAGTCTCCTGCACCGTGCGGATGTGCGCGCCAATGCCGAGCTTGCCGCCCAGCTGCTGCTGGATGTACGGCGCGGCAGAGAGGTGGTCGGCATGCACGTGGGTATCGATCACCCAGTCCACGGTCAGGTCGTGCTCGCGGACCCAGGCGACGATGGCGTCGGCCGAATCGTGCCGGGTGCGCCCCGACGCGGCGTCGTAGTCGAGCACGCTGTCGATCACCGCGGCACGCCGCGTGGCCGGATCGGACACCACGTAACTGAAGGTGTTGGACGGTTCGTCGAAGAACGCTTTCACATCGGGTCGCTGCGAGGCCATTTCCTGCTCCTGGACCGGCATCGGGTCAAGCGGGGTGGGCAATCCGTCCGAAGCGGCCGGCGCCTCCGCTGAAACCTTATATTAGCAGATTCGAATATTCAAGGATGGCGGCGATGGCCCGCCGGTCGCCACACCCGGCAGCGCGACAGAAGCGTCGGGAAAGCCGCTGGCGATGGCGGTCCGGTAACGCAGGCTGCGCCGGGGCCGCACCGGGGCGTCACCACTCTGGTGAAACTGGATCCTCGAAATTTTGCCTTCTCAAAGACTGCGATATAGATATTTGCCTTGACAAATAAACTCGAGGCAATAGAATGCGCGGCTATGAATACCGCCGCGCACTCCTGTTCGATCGCCAAGGGCCCCGCTGAGAGCCTGGGCGTGTTGCTGGGCCTGGTCCGCACCGAGATCGTCCGTGCGATGGAATCGGAGCTGGCTGCGCAGCAGATCGGCCTGCGCTTCACCCAGTTCCTGATTCTCAAGAAGTTGGCCAGGCTCGGTCCGATGAGCGCCAGTGAGCTGGCCCGTGCGGTCGAGCTGGACGGTGGTGCGATGACCCGCCAGCTCGACCAGCTCGAGGCCAAGGGCCTGCTGCGCCGTACACCGCACGAGCAGGACCGCCGCGCGCTGCGCATCGAGCTCACGGCGGCCGGCGATGCGCTGTGGCAACAGATGACTCCGTGCAACGACCGCGTGCTGGAGGCGGCGCAACGTTCGCTGAGCGCCATCGAGCGCGAACAGCTCCACGACTACCTGGAGCGCGTGCTGCACGCGCTCCGCGACAAATCCTGACCCCCCACACCCTCTCCCCAGAGATCACGATCATGCGCCTGCACCACCTCGCGGCCGGTATCGGGTTTTCGCTGTTGCTGGCCGCCTGTGCCACCAGCGGCGGCCTGCATCCGAACGGCACGCTGACCGACCCGTCCTCGCTGGCCACCGGCCAGAGCCTGGCGCGCACGCACGCCGCCGAGGCCACCTGGCCGAGCCAGGACTGGTGGACCTCGCTGGGCGATCCGCAGCTCGACGCGCTGATCGCCGAGGCGCTGCGCGACAACCCTGGCCTGGCCGTCGCCGATGCCCGTGCCCGTGAGGCGCAGACGGCGGTGGTGGATGCCAACGCCGCGCGCGGTCCGAGCGTGAATGCGGGCGCGGCGATATCCGGCGCGCGCCTGCCGGCGTCGGTCCCCATCGGCGGCCATTTCCTCAAGGCCGAGTATGGCTACGCCAGTTTCAACTGGGGGCTGGACCTGTGGGGCGGCAAGAAAGCCGCCTGGGAGGCGGCCGTCGGCGCAGCCAGGGCCGCCGACGTCGAGTCGCGCGCCGCGCGCATCGAATTGTCCGCTAACGTCGCCCGCGCCTACGCGCGGCTCGGCTACGCCTTCGCCCAGAAGGACGTCGCCGACGCCGAGTACCAGCGCGCCAGCGAAGCCCGCAAGCTGACCGCGCAGCGGGTCGCCGCCGGCATCGACAGCCAGCTCCAGCTCAAGCAGGGTGATGCCGAGGTGGCCCAGGCCCAGCGCCAGCAGGCGGTGGCCGACCGTGCGGTGGATGCGGCCCGCTCGGCGTTGTCCGTGCTGCTCGGCAAGGGGCCGGACCGCGGCCTGTCGATCGACCGCCCGGCCGTGCTGCAGCCCGCCGCCGTGGCGGTGCCGGCAAACCTGCCGGCCAACCTGATCGGCCACCGCCCCGACCTGGTCGCGGCGCGCTGGCGGGTCGAGGCGGCGCAGAAGCAGATCAAGGCGGCCAAGACCGAGTTCCTGCCGAACGTCAGCATCGGCGCGATGGCCGGCTTGTTGGCCACCGGCGGTCACAACCTGTTCGAGCTGCCGGCGCGGTTTTACCAGTTCGGACCGTCGCTGAGCCTGCCGATCTTCGACGGCGGCCGCCTGCGCGCCAATCTCGATCGCCAGGATGCCGCCTATGACATGGCGGTGGCGCAGTACAACCAGACCCTGGTGGGCGCGGTGAACGAGGTGGCGGACGACCTGTCCGCGCTCGACTCGCTGCGCACCCAGATCGATGCCCAGCAGCGCGCCCTCGATGCCGCCCGCGACGCCTGGCAGCTGGCCGAGCAGCGCTACAAGGCCGGTGTCGGCAGCTATCTGGAGGCGCTGTCGGTACGCCAGCAGCTGCTCCAGGCCGAGCAGGGCATGGCCGCGCTGAAGGCGCAGCAGGTCGATACCTCGGTGCAGCTGCTCGCCGCGCTCGGCGGTGGCTATCAGCCCCGCGACGCGAGTGCCGTGCCGCCCACCGCTTCTCCCTCCCCCGTTTCCCCCTCCGATCATTCCTGAGGCCGACCATGTCCAGCCCCAACACTCCGACGGCCGACACCCAGGCCGCCACGCCGGCCAAGCCGGCCAACAACCGCCGCGGCCTGTTCCTGCGCCTGCTGCTCGTCGTCATCGTCCTGGCCGGCATCGGCTGGACCGTGTGGTACTTCGTCGATGGCCGCTGGTACGAAGCGACCGATGACGCCTACGTCAACGGCAACATCGTGCAGATCACGCCGCAGATTCCCGGCACGGTGGTCACCATCGGCGCCGACGACGGCGACCTGGTGCACGCCGGCGACGTACTGGTGAAGCTCGACAAGAGCAACGCCGAGGTCGCACTGGCCGAAGCGAAGGCCAATCTCGCCAACACCGTGCGCAAGGTGCGCGGCCTGTACAACAACGTGGCCGGTGCCCAGGCCGACGTCGCCGCGCGCAAGGTGGCGGTCGACAAGGCCCGTGCCGACTTCGCGCGCCGCAAGGACCTCGTCAAGTCCGGCGCGATCTCGGCCGAGGAACTGGCCCACGCCCGCGATGCGCTGGCCGCCGCCGAGAGCGCGCTGACCAACGCCGAGCAGCTGTACCAGACCAACAAGGTGCTGGTCGACGACACGGTGGTTGCCTCGCATCCCGACGTGCAGGCCGCTGCCGCCAAGCTGCGTGCCGCCTATCTCGATGACCTGCGCACCACCATCGTGGCGCCGGTCGACGGCTACGTCGCCAAGCGCTCGGTGCAGCTCGGCCAGCGCGTCGCCCCGGGTGCGCCGATGATGGCGGTGGTGCCGCTGCACCAGGTGTGGATCGACGCCAACTTCAAGGAAACCCAGCTCACCCACATGCGCATCGGCCAGCCGGTGGAGATCACCACCGACCTGTACGGCGACGACGTGGTCTACAAGGGCAAAGTGCAGAGCCTGGGCGTGGGCACCGGCAGCGCGTTCTCCCTGCTGCCGGCGCAGAACGCCACCGGCAACTGGATCAAGATCGTGCAGCGCGTGCCGGTGCGCGTGGTGTTCACCGATCCAAAGCAGCTCGACGCGCATCCGTTGCGCATCGGCCTGTCCAGCGACGTGGAAGTGGGCCTGCACGACCAGAAGGGTCCGATGCTGGCCCAGCAGGCGCCGGCCGCGCCGATCCTCAACACCGACGTGTACGAGAAGCAGCTGGCCCAGGCGGACGACCTGATCGCCCGCATCATCCACGCCAACCTGGCGCGCTCCAAATAATCCGTAGGAGCGCACCCCGTGCGCGATGTTTTCCGTCACGTGACCAAAAGCGTTCGCGCACAGGGTGCGCTCCTACAACATTGACTGATTGAGTCCGATGAGCACTGCCTTCCGTCCACCCAACCTGGCGCTGACCACGATCGGCCTGTCGCTGGCGACCTTCATGCAGGTGCTGGACACGACCATCGCCAACGTGTCGCTGCCGACCATCGCCGGCAACCTCGGCGTGAGTTCGAACCAGAGCACCTGGGTGATCACCTCGTTCGCGGTGAGCATGGCGATCTCGCTGCCGCTCACCGGCTTCCTCACCCGTCGCTTCGGCGAGGTGAAGCTGTTCGTCTGGTCGACCCTGCTGTTCGCGCTCACCTCGTTCCTGTGCGGCGTGTCGCAGAGCATGGGCATGCTGATCCTGTTCCGCGCGATCCAGGGTGCCGTGGCCGGTCCGATGTACCCGATCACGCAGAGCCTGCTGATCTCGATCTACCCGCCGGCCAAGCGCGGCATGGCGCTGGCGCTGCTGGCGATGGTCACGGTGGTGGCGCCGATCGCCGGCCCGATCCTGGGCGGCGTGATCACCGACAATTACTCCTGGCCGTGGATCTTCTTCATCAACGTGCCGATCGGCATCTTCGCCAGTACGGTGGTCGCCGCGCAGATGCGCGAGCGGGTGGAGAAGACCGAGCGGCCGAAGATCGACTACGTCGGCCTGATCACTCTGATCATCGGCGTCGGCGCGCTGCAGGTGGTGCTGGACAAGGGCAATGACGAGGACTGGTTCAACTCCACCTTCATCGTCGTCACCAGCATCATCTCGGCCATTTCCCTGGCGGTGTTCCTGATCTGGGAGCTGACCGACAAGGACCCGATCGTCGACCTCAAGCTGTTCCGCCACCGCAACTTCAGCGCCGGCACGCTGGCGCTGGTGCTGGCCTACGCCGCGTTCTTCTCGATCGGCCTGCTGGTGCCGCTGTGGCTGCAGCGCAACCTCGGCTACACCTCCACCTGGGCAGGCTTCGCCACCGCGCCGCTGGGCGTGATCCCGGTGCTGCTGACCTTCATCGTCGGCAAGTACGCGCATCGCATGGACCTGCGCCTGCTGGCCTCGGCCGCGTTCGTGGTGATGGGCGTGACCTGCTTCATGCGTTCGGATTTCTACCTCGGCATCGACTTCACCCACGTGGCGCTGGTGCAGCTGATCCAGGGCCTGGGCGTGGCGCTGTTCTTCATGCCGGTGCTGTCGATCCTGCTGTCGGACCTGCAGCAGAACGAGATCGCGGCCGGCTCCGGCCTGGCGACCTTCCTGCGCACGCTGGGCGGCAGCTTCGCCGCCTCGATCACCACCTTCATGTGGGAGCACCGTGCCGTGGTGCACCACGCGCAGCTGGCCGAGCGGATCAACCCGTACAACCCGGTGGCCACCGGGGCGATCGAGCAGCTCGGCGGCGGCAACGACCAGCTGGCCGCCGGCATGATCAACGGCATGATCACCCAGCAGGGCTACCAGATCGCCTTCAACGAGGTATTCCACATGCTGGGGTGGATCTTCCTCGCGCTGGTGGCGGTGATCTGGCTGGCCAAGCCGCCGTTCGCGGCCAAGGCCGGTCCCTCCTCGGGCGGACACTGAACGTGGGCGCGCGCCGTCTTCAGGCGAACTGAACACGGCGCGCGCTATCGTGGCGCGGTTTCGTCCCGATCCCCAAGCTCGAGGAGAACACCATGATCCGCACCATGACGCTCGCCGCTTCACTGGTCGCCCTGGCCCTGGCCGCAGCGACCGCCTGCGCGCAGACCACGCCCATGCCCGCCGCTGCCGGCTCCGCCCCGATGGGTTCGATGCGCATGCAGCGCCTCCATGGCACGCAGTACGTGAAAGGCATGCACCGCATGCCGGCCACCGTCACTTCGGCGGATCCGGCCACCGGCCTGGTCAAGGTCGACTCGCTCGGCATGGCGCTGGTGGTGCATTTTCCCCCGTCGTCGATGAAGGACCTGAAGCCGGGCGACAAGATCACCCTGCACCTGGGGTACACCCAGCCCTGAGCCGGCATGGAGCCAGCTCCAGCGTTGAGCGGACGGGCGGCTCCCCGTAGTCTTTCCCGCATGTTGCTGGCACCGCACCTGCTCCGTCGATCGCCGCGCCTGTGGGCGCTGGGCCTGCTGGCCTGGCTCGCACTCGCGTTGCAGGCGGCGGTTGCGCTTCCTGCCGTCCACCCCGCCATCCATGGCGGGATGGATGCGAAGGCGGCGGCGGTCGTGCCGCATTCGTCGGAGATGGGCGTCCATCCCGACACGTCCGACTGCTGCGGCGCCACCGGGGCAGCTGCGCATTGCACCTGCCCGGCCACCTGCACCGCCGTCATGCCGATCCTGCCGGAGGGTTGGATCCTGGCAGCCCTGCCGCCGCCGGCCGGCCCGGCCGGCAGTCCGGCAGGCGCTGCGCCGCACCGCTTCGGCCGTCCGCCGTTGCGTCCCCCCATGGCCTGAGTCCTCCCCACGAACCGCTCCCGTCCGGCCAGGTGCCCGGCGGGCTACCTGGTTTGCGCGTCGCTTGGCGTCGCGCGAGGAGTGACCGATGAACCGCTTTTCCATCTTCCCGCCGGCCGTGCAACGGCCGGATCCCTCCCGTCGCCGTTTCGTGCAGGGGTGCGCCCTGGGCGCTGCCGCAGTGGCGCTTGGCTGCGTGCCGAAGGCTTCGGGCCGGAGCCGCCCCTCGGGAACGGCCGCCGGCACGCCACCGGAACTGTCCGGCACTGACTTCGCGCTGACCATCGGCGAGCAGCCGGTCGACTTCACCGGCCGCCGCCGGCTGGCCAGCGCGATCAACGGCGGCGTGCCGGGGCCGATACTGCGCTGGCGAGAGGGCACCGAGGTTAGCTTGCGCGTGACCAACCGGCTGGCCGTGCCGACTTCCATCCACTGGCACGGCATCCTGGTGCCGGCCGCGATGGATGGCGTGCCGGGGCTGAGCTTTCCCGGCATCGCCCCGGGCGAGACCTTCACCTACCGCTTCCCGGTCAGGCAGTCCGGCACCTACTGGTACCACTCGCACAGCCGCTTCCAGGAACAGACCGGGCTGTACGGGCCGTTGGTGATCGAGCCCGCCGATGGCGAGCGCCATCCGGCGGACCGCGAGCACGTGGTGCTGCTGTCGGACTGGACCGATGTCGACCCCGAGCACATCTACGCCACGCTCAAGCGTCACAGCGATTACTTCAACTACGCCGAGCCGACGGCGCCGGAGTTTTTCCGCGACGTGCGCGCGCACGGCCTGCAGCAGGCGCTGGCCAGCCGCCGGATGTGGAACGCGATGCGGATGAGCCCCAGCGACCTCAGCGACGTCGGCGGTGCGACCTACACCTACCTGATGAACGGCACTGCGCCGGCCGGCAACTGGACCGGGCTGTTCCGACCCGGCGAAAGGCTGCGGCTGCGCTTCATCAATGGTTCGTCGATGACCTTCTTCGACGTGCGGATTCCGGGGCTGCGGATGACCGTGGTCGCCGCCGACGGCCAGGACGTCGAGCCGGTGGACGTGGACGAGTTCCGCATCGGCGTGGCCGAGACCTACGACGTGATCGTGGAGCCGATCGACGACCGCGCCTACACCTTGTTCGCCCAGGCCATCGACCGCAGCGGCTATGCCTGCGGCACGCTGGCGCCGCGGCCCGGTATGGTCGCCGCCGTGCCCCCGCTGGATCCGCGCCCGCGGCTGACGATGGTCGACATGATGGGCGCCATGGCGATGGGTCACGTTGGGCATGCCGGCCATGCGATGCCCGGCATGGCGATGCCCGACCGGCCATCGGACGCGCGCCCGGCGATGGCCCGCCATGCGCGCACCGAATACGGTCCCGGCGTGGACATGCGCGTGGACATGCCGCGCGACAACCTCGACGACCCCGGCATCGGCCTGCGCGACAACGGCCGCCGCGTACTCACCTACGCCGACCTGCGCACCGTCGGTGGTCCGCTCGATCACCGCCCGCCCGGTCGCGAGATCGAGCTGCACCTGACCGGCAACATGGAGCGTTATCGCTGGTCGTTCGACGGCGTGCCGTATGCCGAGGCCACGCCGATCCACTTCCGCGCGGGCGAGCGCCTGCGCATCGTGCTGGTGAACGACACCATGATGAACCACCCGATCCACCTGCACGGCATGTGGAGCGAGCTGGAGAATCCCGACGGATCGTTCCAGGTGCGCAAGCACACCATCAACGTGCAGCCGGCGCAGCGCGTGAGCTACGCGGTGACCGCCGATGCGCCGGGGCACTGGGCCTATCACTGCCACATGCTCTACCACATGGAGGCGGGCATGTTCCGCGAGGTGGTGGTGTCGTGAGCATCCGTCCGAACCCGCGAATGATTCGCGCCGCCGCCCTGGCGATCGTCCTCGCCGTGCTGGCCCTCCCGGCGTCCGCCCAGCACCAGCATGCCGGGATGGATGGCATGCCGGGCATGGACATGCCCGCGCCGGCTGTCAGCGCGCCCGCACCGGCGGCGTCCACGATGGGCGACATGGCGATGCCCGCCCGTGCGGCCAGCGGTGCGCCGATGCCGATGCCCATGCCGATGCACGGCGACGCAGCGTCGGCCGCCCACGTGATGCCACACGACACGCAGCCCGGCCTGCACCCGGGAACCATGACAGGGATGCCCGCCCAGGACGACGCTGCCCAGCCGTCCGCACGCCCCATGGCCATGGGCCGCATGCAGGGCGGTCCGCCGCCGGCCGATGCCCGCAGTCCGGACTACTCCGACGGTGTCGCCCCCAGCCACCTGCCGGGCATGGACATGGGCGAGAGCGCCCGCTTCGCGCTGCTGCAGTTCGACCAGCTCGAGGCGTTCGCCGGGCGCGACGAGCACGGTCAGCGCTGGGAGTTGCACGGCTGGTACGGCAACGATGACGACAAGCTGCTGCTGCGCAGCGAAGGCGAACGCATCCGCTCCCGCGTGTCGGAAGGCGATGTCGAGGCGCTGTGGAGCCATGCCGTCGCGGCCTACTGGGATACCACGCTTGGCGCGCGCCACGACCTGGGCGACGGTCCGCGGCGCGACTGGCTTGCCATCGGTATGCAGGGCCTGGCGCCGTACTGGTTCGAGGTGGAGGCCACCGCCTACGTCGGTCCTTCCGGCCGCACCGCGGCGCGACTGCGGGCGGACTACGAGGTGCTGTTCACCCAGCAGCTAATCCTGCAGCCGGAGCTGGAGGCCAACCTGTACGGCCGCGACGATCCGCGCCGCGGCATCGGTCGCGGCCTGTCCGACCTGCAGTTCGGGTTGCGCCTGCGCTACGAGATCCGGCGGGAGTTCGCGCCGTATGTCGGCGTGCAGTTCGTGCATCGCATGGGGCGCACGGCCGACCTCGTTCGTGCCGCCGGCAGCCCGGTGACCGATCGCCAGCTCGTTGCCGGCGTACGCCTCTGGTTCTGACGTTCAGTGCGTATGGGAGAACGCGCAGGGCGAGTCCGGCCGGTCGCTGGACTCGCCCTCGTCGGCGTGGTCGGTCTGCAGCGTCGCATGCTGGATCGCGAAGCGTTCGATCAGCATCGCCTGCACCTGGCGGCGGGTGGCATGGCAGTCCAGCGTGCGGCTGACGAACAGGTGGGCGGAGAGCGCCGGAAAGCCCGAGGTGACCTCCCACACGTGCAGATCCTCCACCGCCGTCACGCCCTCGACCGCGCGCATCGCGTCGGCGATCGTTGCCGGCTCCATCCCGCGTGGCGCGGCCTCCAGGAACACCCGGCCCGAATCGCGCACCAGCGCGTAGCCGGCCTTGAACATCAGTCCGGCCACGACCAGCGCGGCGACGGAGTCGATCCGGTTCCAGCCGGTCCACCAGACCAGCGCGCCGGCCACGGCCGTCGCGATGAAGGCGTACAGGTCGGTGAGGATGTGCTGGAAGCTGCCCTCGACGTTGAGGCTCTGCCGGTTGGCCTTGCTCATCACCCACACTGCGGCGAGATTGACGAGGATGCCGGCGGTCGCGACCACGGTCACCAGTTCGCCATCGACCCGGGGTGGCGTGACCAGCCGGATCACCGCCTCGACGATGAACCACACCGAGAGCAGTAGCAGGCTCAGCCCGTTGACCTGGGCGCTGAGGATTTCCGCGCGCTTGAGGCCGAAGGTGTAGCTGCCGGTGGCGGGTCGATCGGCCAGGTGCATTGCCCACAGCGCCAGCGCGATGGCGGCGGCGTCGGTGAGCAGGTGGCCGGCATCGGAGATCAGCGCCAGCGATCCGGCAATCAGGCCGACCACCACTTCCACGGCGGTGAAGCCCAGCAACAGCGCCAGCGCCGCGGCGAGGTAGCGGCGGTCGGCATTCTTGGCCAGTGCGTGGCTGTGGCCGTGGTCATGTCCGTGGTCGCGATGATCGTGATCGTGATCGCGGGAATGATCGTGGGCGTGATCGTGCGGATGGTGCGGGGAGTGGGCCACGGAGGATCGCAGTTGCGGCGGGAACGGAGCGAGACGATACGATGCCGGTCCGTCGTTATGCCATCACACGCCACCCATCGCGAGCCTCGCCATGCCCTGGATCATTACCAAGTACCTGATCACCGCCGCTGTGGTGGTGATTGTCTCCGAGGCCGCCAAGCGCAGCGATCGCGCCGGTGCGCTGATCGCCTCGCTGCCGCTGGTCACCCTGCTGGCGCTGATCTGGCTGCATGTGGAGAAGCAGCCGGTGGAGAAGGTCGCCAACCACGCCTGGTACACGTTCTGGTACGTGGTGCCGACCCTGCCGATGTTCCTCGCCTTTCCGCGCCTGCTGTCGCGCTTCGGCTTCTGGCCCGCGCTGGGGATCAGCGCGGTGATCACCGTGGTGTGCTTCGCGCTGTTCGCGTGGGCGGTGAAGCCGTTCGGTATCCGCCTGCTTTGACCTGGCATCCGGCGCCGTGGCGCCGGATGTGCGGGGGCCGGCTCAGATCTCGAAGCCGAGGCCAACCACGGCCATCGTCTCGCCGCGGTTCGGCTTGTGGGTGCTGCCATTGGAGATGTGGCGGACGCCGACGGTGACGTGGTCGAACTGCAGGCCCAGCGTGCTGACGAACTGATAGTGCGTGGAGAGCGCCTGGGTGGTGTGGTTGGTGCCGGCGACCTGGAAGCTGAAGAACACCGGGTGGTACCAGGCGCTCTCGTCGGTGGTGCGCAGGCGCGCGCCGGCGGCAAGCAGCGCGACCGACGGGCTCGTGTTGTAGCGCATGCCGCGGAACTGCGACAGCTTGCGGCCATCGATCCAGCCGGCCGAGACATCCGGTGACCAGGTGAGGCGCGTGTTGCCGATCGCGTGGGGAGCGAAAACCGCTTCGACGAAACCGGTATTGGCGCCGTGTGAATCCATGTAGCTGCGGCCGGCCTGTACTTCGATCCGGGTCGCGGCCTGCGACAGCACCGGGAGTGCGAGCAGGGAGGCGGCGAGGACCAGGCGGCGGAAAGGGAGTGTTGCGCGCACGGTGGGGAGTCCTTGCATGTTGCGTTGGATAGGGTGTTACTACACTGCATAGTTTAATAAACATTTGTGCAGATGCAGTGAACTTCCGGTGCGACCGATGCGGGACAGAGCGTTCGCCTGCGGCAACAAAAAAGCCCGGGCGATCGCCCGCCCGGGCCCTGCTCACTCGTTCGGGTGGAGCTCAGTGCGAACCGTGTCCGCCAGCCTCCAGGTCCGCGCGACTCAGATCTAGCATCTTCCTGCTCATCTGTACGCCGTGCGGGTAGGTCTTGCGCATGGCCGCGCCGAAGGTCGAGGCATCCCCCACCACCACCACGTGGCGCTCGGATGGCCCCAGATATGCCCGGGCGTAGGCCTCGATCTGGGCCGGGGTGACCGCCTCTACCGCGTCGACGTATCGCCCGACCTCGCCCAGATCCACCCCGTACACCGCCAGCTCGCCGACCCGGCGGGCCAGCCCGGCAGTGGTCTCCAGGCTGCGTCCGTAGGCACCGACCAGGGTCGCCTTGCGGGCGGCCAGTTCCGCGGCGGGTACCGGGGTCTTGCCGAGGCGGTCGAACTCGCTCTGCATCAGCTGTACGACCTGCACCGCCGAGGGGTTCTTGGTCTGCGCCGAAGCCAGCCACAAGCCGCTGTCGCGGCGCGGGTCGAAGCTGCTGTTGGCTCCGTAGGAGAGTCCGCGCTTGATGCGGATTTCCTCGTTGAGCCGGGCCGAGTACGAGCCGCCGAGCACCGCGTTGGCCACCGTGCCGACGTAGAACCGGGCGTCGTCACGACGCGGTGCGGCGTGCGCGGCCACCACGCCGGCCTGGCCGCCGCCCGGCTGGTCGATCACCAGCAACGCCGGCAGCGCCGAACGGCCGATGGCCGCCGGGACGGCCGGAAGCGCGGAGGCGGGTTTCGTCCAGTCACCGAAGCGACGCTGTGCGAGGGTCAGTGCCTGTTCTGGCGTGATGTCGCCGGTCAACACCAGGATCGCGTTGTCGGGTCGGTACAGCGCATCGTGCAGCGCCTGTACGTCGGCGCGGGTGATCCGCTCGAGCGACTCGGGCGTGCCGCCACGCGGATGCCCGTAAGCCCCTTCGCCGAACACCGCGCGGGACGAGGCCAGCGAAGCCAGCGCGGTGGGCTGGCTGAGCATCAGCTCCAGGTCGTCGGCAGCC
Source organism: Dyella thiooxydans (assembly GCF_001641285.1). Classification (NCBI taxonomy): domain Bacteria; kingdom Pseudomonadati; phylum Pseudomonadota; class Gammaproteobacteria; order Lysobacterales; family Rhodanobacteraceae; genus Dyella; species Dyella thiooxydans. The sequence goes on along the minus strand of NZ_CP014841.1, from coordinate 3,062,205 downwards.
TGCTTGCGCGCCCGGGCCAGCTCGTCCGGGGCGAAGGTCGGCTGGCGCACCACATCGGCGAGCAGGGCCAGCGCGGCGTCCAGCTTGGGCGTGGTGACGGTGATGCCCACGCTGCTCTGGTCCCAGCCGGCATAGGCGTCGAGCGAACCACCCAGTGCCTCGGCATCGGCGGCGATCTGCGGTGCGCTGCGGCCGGCCGCGCCCTTGGTCAGCAGATTGGCGGTCAGGCTGGCCAGGCCGGCGAGTTTCGGGGGGTCCATCTCACCGCCGCGGCGGATCAGCAGGCGGGCGGTGACCAGCGGCAGGTCGGCGCGGCGCACACTGATGACCTCGAGGCCGTTCGGCAGGATCTGGCGTACCGGAGAGGGAATGTGCAGCGCTGGAGCGGGCCCTGGCGCCGGTGGCGTGGTAGGAAAGTCGGCCGCCGCGACGCGGCAGGCAAAGCTGCCGGTGATCAGCACGGCGAGGGCAAGGCGGTGGATGGCTCGGCTCATTTCGACGCTCCCTGGCGGTTGGCCGGCGCAGCTTTCGGCTGCGGCAGATAATCGATGGTCACGCTGTGCGCGCCGGTCACGTATTGGTGCAGCACCCGCTGCACGTCGGCGGCCGATACCTTCTGCAGTGCAGCCAGATCCGTGTTGACCCGGGCCGGGTCGCCTTCGGTCAGGGTCGCCTGGCCCAGCGCGAAAGCCAGACCCATCGGCGTCTGGCGCCGCTCCAGCTGTTCGGTGAGCAGCTGGGTCTTCACCTTGGCCAGCTCGGCCTCCGGGATCGGCTGGTCGGCGAGCCGGGCGATCTCGTCGCGCAGCACTTTCTCCGCCTCGGCCGGCTGATGCCCGCTGGCAAGGATGGCGTAGGTGGTGAACAGGCCGGGACCGACCCGGTCGTCGACGTCTGCGCCGGCCTGCTGGGCGATTTGGGTGCGATATACCAAGGCCTGGTACAGCCGCGAGGAATCGCCCTGTGACAGCAGCGCCGCAGCGACCTGCAACGGGATGGTGTCGGACGAATGCGCCGGCGGGATCAGCCAGGTCATTGCGATCGCCGGGAGCGGCGCGGTGGGGCTGGTCTCGGTGTAGCGCCGGTCGGCAGTGCGTTGTGGCTCCTGCGTGGTGACCTGCGGTATCGGCGTGGCGGGCTTCGGGATCCAGCCGAAGTAGGCGTCGACCCAGGCATCGAGCTGCTTCGGGTCGAAGTCGCCGGCGACGATAAGGGTGGCGTTGTCGGGCCGGTAGAAGGTCTTGTGGAAGGCGATCACATCGGCCAGCGAGGCCGATTCGAGATCTTCGATGCTGCCGATGGTCGGCCGCCGATAGGGATGTACCGTGTACGAGTGGGGATCGATCGAGTTGAACAGCTTGCCGTAGGGATTGGCCAGCACGCTCTGCCGGTATTCCTCTTCCACCACCGCGCGCTCGGAGATGAAGTTCTTCTCGTCCACGTTGAGGTTGGACAGCCGCTCGGCCTCGGCCCAGAGCAGCGTGCGCAGGTAGTTCGCCGGGATCACCTCGTAGTAGTTGGTGATGTCGTCACCGGTGGAGGCGTTGTTGGCGCCGCCGACGTCCTCGGTGAGCCGGTCCATCTGCTCGGCGTGCATGTGCGCCGTGCTCTTGAACATCAGGTGTTCGAACAGGTGGGCGAAGCCGGACCGCCCGGCCGGGTCGTCCTTCGAGCCGACGTGATACCAGACCTGCACGGTGACAGTGGGGCTGGCGTGATCCTCCACGCTGATCACCTGCAGGCCGTTGGCCAGGGTGTGCTCTTGGTACCGGATCGGTGGCACGGCGAGTGCGGCCGCGCGCAGGGCTGGCGTGGCGCCGGCGGCCAGCAGCAAGAGGGGCACTAGCCGGACGGCGGCCCGTAGTCGGGGGTGCATGGGCGGATCTCCTTTCCTGGATGGTCCACCCACGATATCAAGTCGCGGTTGGGACGGTGCCGTGACTTCCCGGCCAGGCGCCCAGCCTGGTTCAGTGCGAGGGACGGGGAAGCGGCGATCGTCGGAACCGCCCCAGCCAGCGTGCGAACCGGCCCTGCGGCGGCTCGCCGAAGTAGGCCCTGGTGCGCGCGCTGAAGGTCGCCCAGGCAAACACGCCGAGCAGCACCAGCATCAGCACGATGCCGGCCGGGTTGCCGCCCGGCGCACCGGGCGGGGCGGCGACCAGCGCGCCGATCTGGGCGAGCGCAGGCAGGCCGAGCAGCACGGCGAACACGCCGAACAGGACGAAGCGTGCGCGCCGTTTGTGCTTGAGCAGGCGGATCGCGAAGGTCAGCAACACGGCACCCAGCACCACCATCGCGATACCGACCACCGGGCCCTTGCCGGCGAACTTCTCGCCCAGCTTCGGCACCAGCGCCACGGCCACGCCACCCAGCATCTGCACCGCGCCGAGCACGATGCAGCCGATCGCCCACCACTTCAGCCGGTTCGGCATCAGGCCCTTCGCGTGGCGGGCCAGCCGGTCGTAATCGAACAGGTAGATCGCCGGCGTGCTGAGCAGGGTCAGCAGCTGCGACACCAGCAGGCCGCCGACGATGGCGATACCCAGCGGCTGACGCATCTCCGAGCCGATCCCGAAGCCGATCGCCAGCGGCAGCGCCGCACCCAGTGCGACCAGGGTGGTCATGGTGATCGGGCGGAAGCGCACCAGCGCGGCCTCGCGGATCGCCTCCGGCGGGCTGAGTCCGTGCTCGCGCTCGCCGACCAAGGCGAAGTCCACCATCAGGATCGCGTTCTTTTTCACGATGCCGATCAGCATCAGGATCGCGATGATCGCCATCAGCGAGAGCTGGGTCTGTGTCACCAGCATCGCCAGGAAGGCGCCCATGCCGGCAGCGGGCAGGGTGGAGAGGATGGTCAGCGGGTGGCCGAGGCTCTCGTAGAGGATGCCCAGTACGATGTACATCGCCACGATCGAGGCGAGCAGCAGGATCATGCCGTTGTTCTGTGCCTGCTGCAGGCGCTGGTTGTTGCCGGTGAACTCGACCCGGATGCCGTCCGGCAGGTGCGCGGCGAACGCCGCCTGGTTGACCAGCGCGATGCCGCGGTCCTGGGTCACGCCCTTGGCCAGGTTGTAGCTGATCGTCGCCGCCTGCAGCTGGTTGTGGTGGCGGATGCGCATCGGGCTGACCGTGGGCTGGATCGTCGCCAGTGCCGACAGCGGAATCATCTGGCCCAGCGTGCTGCGCACGTGGATGTTCAGCAGCGCCTGCGGGCTCAGGTCCTCGGCCGAATCGGAGGTGAGGATCACCCGGTACTGGTTGATGTCCGAATAGATCACCGACACCTGGTTCTGGCCGAACGCGTTGTACAGCGCCGAGTCGATCGTGCCGACGCCCACATGCAGGCGACCGGCCGCCTCGCGGTCGATCTTGATCAGCTGCTGCTTGCCGGTCTGGTCGAATTCGCTGCTGACGTCCTGGAAGTCCTTCACCGTGCGCATGTAGCGCACCATCTTCAGCGCCCACGGCTGCAGGTCGGCGCCGCTGTCGCTGATCAGCTGGAACTCGTACTGGCCGCCGTTGCCACCGCTGCCGCCGCCGCCGAGGAACTGCGCGGCACTGAGCGACACCTGCACGTTCGGCAGCGCGTTGTACTGCTTGGAAAGGCGCTCGATCACCGTCTTGATGCCTTCCTTGCGCATCCCCGGGCCATCACCGAGCGGCTTGAGGTCGACGAACATCTGCGCCGAATTGCCCACCGCGCCGCCGAAGCCGTTGCCGCCGAGCATGGTGAGCTGGTCCAGCACCGCCGGATCCTTGCGCATGATCTCGCTGACCTCGCGCGCCCGCTGGGTCAGCAGAGCCGGCGAGATATTGGTGTCGGCACTGATGAACACCTGCAGCTGGCCGGTGTCCTCGTCCGGCATGAAGGTGCCGCCGGCGGTCTTCACGACGGCGAAGCCGAGCGCGAAGGTCAGGAAGATCAGCAGCAGCGGCTGCCAGCGCATCAGGTGGCGGTGATGCATCGCCCAGTCCAGCGCGCGCTCGTACACCCGCAGCAGGGCGCGGTCGAAGCGGGCGACGGCCTGTTCGAGCCGACCCGGCGAGCGTTCGTGCTCGTTCTCGTGCTTGAGCACGCGGCCGCACAGCGCCGGCGTGAGGGTGAGCGAGACCACCGCCGAGATCACCACCGCCGCGGTCAGCGTCACCGAGAACTCGCGCAGCAGCACCACCAGCATGTTGTTGCCGAACAGCAGCGGTGCGAACACCGCAACCAGCGACAAGGTGATCGAGATCACCGTGAAGCCGATCTCGCGCACGCCCTTGAGCGACGCCTCCAGCGGTGGGTCGCCCTTTTCCATGTGGCGCACGATGTTCTCGATCACCACGATCGCATCGTCGACCACGAAGCCGATGCACAGCACCAGCGCGACCAGCGACAGCGTGTTGAGCGTGTAATCCAGTGCCCACATCGCGACGAACGCGCCGGCCAGCGACAGCGGCACGCTGAGCATGGCGATCAGGGTCGGCCGCAGCCGGCGCAGGAACACCAGCATCACCATCGCCACCATCGCGATCGAGATCAGCAGCGCGGTCTCCACCTCGTGCAGCGCGGATTTGGTGGTCTGGGTCAGGTCGAACACGGGCGTCACGGTGATGTTCGCCGGCAGCGAGGCCTCCAGCTGCGGCAGCTTGGCGCGGATCGCCTCCACCGTGGCCACGGCGTTGGCTTCGGGCCGCTTGGTGATCTGCAGACCGACCGTGTCGCGGCCGTTGAACCAGGCGCCCTGGTACTTGTCCTGCTGGCCGCCGTAGACCCTGGCCACGTCGGACAGCCGCACGGCGGTGCCGTTCTTGCTGGCGATCAGCAGGCGGGCGAACTCTTCAGGATCGTGCAGGGCGTCGTTGGCGACTACCGTCATCTGGGTCACGCCGTTGCTCAGCGTGCCCTGCGGCGAAGTCACGTTGGCCGCGCGCAGCGCATTGGCGACATCGGTCGGGGTGAGCCCCTTGGCGGCCAGTGCCGCATTGTCCAGCTCCACCCGCACCGCGTGCGGGGTACCGCCGAACACCTGCACCTGGGCCACGCCGGGGATCTGCGCGATCGCCGGGTTGAGCAGGGTGTCGGCCAGGTCGAACAGCTTGTCCTGCGGCAGGCCGGTCGAGGTCAGCGTGATGAACAGGATCGGGATCTGCGAGGTGTCGAACTTGAAGTACTGCGGCGGCGAGGGCATGCCGGACGGCAGGTCCGGGGCGGCCGCGTTGATCGCCGCCTGCACGTCGCGGGCCGCCTTGTCGGCGCTGCGGTCGAAGGTGAAGCGCACCATCACCGAGGCCGAACCCTCGCTGGCGTTGCCGTACATCTCGTCCACGCCGGGGATGCGCCCAAGGTGGCGCTCGAGCGGCGCCAGCACGGTGTTGGCCATCGTTTGTGCGCTGGCCCCGGGCTGCTGTGCCACCACGTACACGCCGGGGAACTCCAGCGACGGCAATGCGGCCACGCCCAGCAGCAGGTAGGCGCAGATGCCCGCCAGCACCAGGCCGGCGGCCAGCAGGGAGGTGCCGACAGGACGGCGGATCAGTGGTGCAAAAATGTTCATGGCGCTTCCGTGGCCCGCGGAGAGTGCGACCGACCGGCGCGCCAGCATGGCGCCACGGGCACGGTGAGGGCCGCAGGGTTCAGGGTGACAGGCATGGGCGCTTTATGCCCGCCCCCTCTCCATAGTGTATGTGCCTGAAGTCCCCACCGTGCCGGAAGGCACGGGGCCGAGGCGCCCCGTGCCGCCGCGGTTCAGCTGCCGGGACGGTAGCGCAGGGTCAGGTACCAGCTGCGGCCGGGCTGGTTGAAGTAGTAGATCGTCTCGTAGCGCCGGTCGAAGGCATTGGCCAGCCGCCCTTCCAGTTCCCAGTGCGACGCGAATGCCACGCTGGCGCGCAGGTCGGTGGTGGCGTAGCCGCCGAGGCGGTGCAGGTTGGCCAGGTCGTCGTAGCGCGCGCCGGCGGCATTGAAGGTGGCGCCGACCCCGAACTCGCCGAAGCGGCGGTCGACGTCGATGCGTGCGGTGTGCTCCGGACGGCGCGGCAGCCAATGGCCGTCGTTGGGGCCGCCGTCGTCGTTACGCGGCTGCTGCAGGGTCAGGTAGCCCTGCCAGCGCCAGCCGGCCAGGGTCAGGCCGAGCTGGCCTTCCAGGCCGCGGATGCGGGCCCGGCTGAGGTTGCGGGGATAGTAGTTCGCGTCCAGCGTGATCAGCTGCTTGATCCGGGTCTGGTACGCGTTCACCGCCCAGTTCCAGCCTTCGCCCTGCTGCGCCAGGCCCAGTTCGACACTGCGCGAGGTTTCCGGCTTCAGGTCCGGATTGCCGCTGCCGTACGGGTAGTACAGGTCGTTGAAGGTCGGCGCATGGAACGCGCTGCCGACGCTGGCCGAGATGCGCAGGCCGTGGTCGAGCCGGTAGCCCCAGGCCAGCGCGCCGGTGTCGTGGTTGCCGAACTGGCCGTTGTGGTCGTGCCGCGCCGAGGCCTGCAACTCGTTGCGGCCGAAGGTGCCCTGGTATTGCACGAACACGCCGGTGTCCTGGCGCCGGCTGGCCAGGTAGCCGGTGTCGCTGGACAGGTGCTCCAGCTGGTAGTCGGTGCCCAGGGTCAGCAGCTGGTTGTCGGCCAGGGTCAGGTCGTTCTGCCACGAGGCCTGGTTGCGACGCGAGTCCGAATAGCGGACGTAGCTGCCGTCGTTGTAGGTGGTGGCCTTGTCCAGGTTCTGCCCGGCGCCCAGCGTGACCTGCCAGAACGACAGCGGCCGGAACGACAGCCGTGCACCGGCGACCTGTTGCTGGTTCAGCGCCTGGTTGCCGTACGGCGCGCCGTCGAAATAGACGAAGTTGCGGCTGCGCAAGTACGTGGCCGCCAGCTCGGTGCCGCCGTCCCAGCGGTAGCCAGCGTTGGCCAGTGCGTTGTAGTTGCGGTAGCCGTCGCTGTCCGGCTCGTTGGCGAAGCAGCCGGCAAACACGGTGCCCGCACCCACGCGGCAGGCATTGATGCCGTGGGAGTACTCACCACCCAGGCTGAGGTTGTACCAGGCGTGCCGGCTTCCACCGGACAGGCCGAACTGGCCGCCGACGGTATGCCGGCTGCCGCTGGTGACGCTCAGCGACGGCACCAGCCCTTCGCCGGCATGACCATGGCGGGTGAAGATCTGGATCACGCCGCCGATCGCATCGGCGCCGTACAGGCTGGAGCGCGGGCCGCGCACGATCTCGATCCGCTCGATCTGTTCCACCGGGATCTGCTCGAACGCCGGCAACCCGGCGCTCACCGTGCCCACCCGCACGCCGTCGACCAGCAGCAGGGTGTGCGAGGAATTGGTCCCGCGCAGGAACAGCGAGGTCTGCTCACCCATACCGCCGGCCTGGGTGAGGGTCACGCCCGGCAGTCCGGTCAGCAGGTCCACCAGCGACACCGGCTGCAGCCGTTCGATGTCGTCGCGGGTGATCACGGTCACCGAGGACAGCGCGTCGTCCACGGTGATGGCCGTACGCGTGGCGGTGACGATCACCGGGTCGAGCGACTGGCCGGCATCGGCCGATGCCGCGATGGCCGGGGTGGCCGGAAGGGCGGCGATCAGCGCCGCCGCGAGGAATGTGCGATTCATGGAGTCAAGGCCCTTTGCCGTGCGCCCGCGCGCGGCTCGAAGAGGAACGAGCTGGCGGCAGGCGGGAACGGGGCAGCGACGCGTACACGGGCGAAGGCCGCGCACGGAACCGCAGCCTCGCCCACCGCGAGCCGTCAGGACAGCGAATCGGGCCGGTCTCCGGGCTCGCGGATGACACGCCCCGAGGGCATGTACCGGACGTCACCTTCCCATGCCGAGGCACAGTGGTCTTGTCGACGTCCGACGGATCATCCGCCTACCGTTGCGGGGGCAGCGCCGGCCTGGTTGCGCGTGGATGCGCGACGCACCGGCTTCCCGTTTCATCCCCTGGACACGCCGTGGGGACACCCGAAACGCCGCCGACTATAGCTGTTGGTCCGGAAGTGCTCAATCAGATTGTTCTGAAATCAGAACAGTGATGGCATTGAATTCCCGATTGTCCTCTTCAGGAGACATGTGAGAGCGAATCGGAGATTTTTGCGAATTAACGGCAATTTTATCTTGACGTAAGAACGCGCGCCGTCGCAGTGTGTGCAAGTCGCGTAAGTTTTTGCTCGATCGCTGCGACCGCCAGCGGGGGCACATCAGGGAGGTGTCTGAAGGGAGAACGCGCGGCGTTTCGCAACATTTTTCATATGCCCTCTGGGCGTCTTGGGGAGTAACTATTGATGAGTACGAACAAGCATTTTGCAGCGCGACGCTGGCGCCGAACGGCTCTCGCTGCAGCGCTCGGCATGACTTTCAGTGCAGGTGTGCTGGCCCAGTCCAACGCGACTGGCACCATTTTCGGTACTGCCGGTACACCGGGCGCTGTCGTCCACTTGGAGAACACGGCCACCGGCTTCGCTCGAGACATCACGGTTGACCAGAGTGGCCGCTATCGCGCCTCCGCGCTGCCCGTCGGCCAGTACAAGGTGAGCCTTGTGCAAGATGGCCAGACGGTGGCGACGCGGGACGTGACCCTGCAGGTCGGTGGCGGCATCGATGCGTCCTTCGCTTCTGCCCAGAACGCCCAGAACCTTGCAGGTGTCTCGGTGGTGGCCTCCGCACTGCCAGCCATTGACGTTTCCCAGGTCGACGCGCGCACTGTGCTTACCGCCGAGATGCTCCAGAAAGTTCCGGTGGTCCGCGGTGTCACGGCAGCTGCGTTGCTCGCTCCGGGTACGGTCGGTGCGGATTCGCGCTACGGCAACATCGCCTCGTTCGGTGGCGCCTCCGCGGCAGAAAACCAGTACTACATCAACGGTTTTCCGGTAACCAACGCATTGACCGGTCTGGGCTTCGCCGAACTTCCGTTCGATGCAATCGACCAGCAGCAGGTGCTGACTGGCGGTTATGGTGCCGAGTACGGCCGGTCGACCGGCGGCGTCGTCAACATCGTGACCAAGAGCGGTACCAACGAGTGGAAGGGCGGGGTATTCAGCTATTGGTCACCCCGCAAGTTGGAGGACTCGCCGCGCGACATCTACCTATCCAAGAATCCGTACGCAGCAGATTCGGGCGAGTTGTACCAGGATCGGAGCAACAACCGTACGACCAATACCACGTATGGTGCCTACATCAGCGGTCCCCTGATCAAAGACCAGCTCTTCATGTACTTGACGGCTGAAACCACGAAACAGAGTGGTTCTGCTGGCCTCGGTGCGAACAACGGTGCGACTTCCACGCGGACGATTGCCACCAGCAAGGCCAACCGTTGGCTGGCTAAGATCAACTGGAACATCAACGATAGCAACACGCTGGAATTTACCGGCATGGGGGACAACAACACCTCCAGTGCGAAGTTCTACAACTACAACTATCTGACCGGTGAGACGGGAGCCTACAAGGGCAGCGAGACCACCAAGAATCTGGGTACGGCGGGGTCGTCTCCTGGCGGTAATCTGTATGTCGGGAAATATACGGGCTACATCACGGACAACCTGACGGTTACGGCCCTCTACGGCAAGACCAAGTCACGCCATGCGGACAACGCGCTGGGCGCTTCGGGCGCACCCTGCCCGCTCGTCATTGATGCGCGCAATGTCGCATCCTCCGACAACTATGCGACGTGCTGGACGACCACTCAGGTTCTCGCTCCAGGCGCCGAGGACAACACCAAGGGCTGGCGACTGGACGTTGAATACCATCTTGGCGATCACGACCTGCGCGCGGGTCTGGACACCCAGGATTTGTCTTCGTTCAGTGGCACCACCTACAGTGGCGGCATCTATCACCGCTACCTGGACTACAGCACCGCGGTGGCGGGTGGCATCCAGAACGAACCGGGCTTCGTTGCGCCGGGCACGGCACCGCAGTACGTGGTTCGCGATCGCGTCATCGGATTTGTCGCGAACGTCAGCGTTAAGCAAGAGGCGCAGTACATTCAGGACACCTGGCAGATCAATGATCGCTGGATGGCGTACCTGGGTCTGCGAAATGAGCAGTTCAACAACTTCAACGGTAGCGGCGAATCCTATGTCCGCCAGCGGCACCAGCTCGCCCCGCGCCTAGGCCTGACCTGGGATGTGTTCGGCGACTCCAGCCTCAAGATCTTCGCCAACGCCGGTCGCTATCACCTGGCAATCCCCTCGAACGTGGCTATCCGCGGCGCTTCGGCGTCACTGTTCTCGCAGCAGTACTTCACCTATACGGGCGTCGATCCGGTTACTGGAGCACCGGTGGGCGAGTCGCCGCTGACTGGGGTTCGCTATCTCAACGGCGCCGATGGTGTGACTGCTCCGGATCCCCGTACGGTCGCTGCCAAGGGGCTCAAGGCATACTACCAAGACGAGTTTATTCTCGGCTTCGACAAGGCGCTTGGTCCGGATTGGACCTTCGGTGCGAAGGCAACTTATCGCAATCTGAAGAGCATCATCGACGACTTCTGCGATTCGGCCCCGTTCGAGGCCTATGCGGCGCGCACTGGTACGGATATCTCGAACGCAAAGATCTCCGGCTGCTATCTGTTCAATCCGGGTCAGGCAAACACCTTCTCGGTTGACATGGGCAACGGCACGTTCCAGGACTTCAAGCTGACCAAGGAGGACTTTGCGGGCAACTCAAACCACATCGGCTTCCCGGCGCTGGAGCGCAAGTATCTCGCCCTTGACGTCTACCTGGCGCATCAGTTCTCGAACAACTGGTACGGCAAGCTCGAGTACGTCTGGTCGAAGAACTACGGTGACTCCGAAGGCCTGCTGAAGTCCGATATCGGGCAGACCGACCCGTCGGTGACCCAGGACTGGGACTTCCCCGAGCTGATGATTGGTTCGCGCGGATACCTGCCGAATGATCGTAGGCATGAGCTGAAGGCTTATGGCTATTGGCAGATGAGCCCGGAATGGCTGTTCGGTGCCAATGTGCTTGTCCAGTCCGGCCGTGCCAAGAACTGCATCGGCAATGCGCCAGACGGTTACGATCGTCAAGGCTACGGTTCGTCGTTCTTCTTCTGCGACTTCTCGGTCGATACCAACGGCGATCCGATCAAGACCTTCCACTCACGTGGATCGCTTGGGCGCCTGCCGTGGACGTATCAGCTTAACCTGAGCGCCCAGTACACTCCCAACTGGGCGGACAACAAGTTGGCATTCACTGCGGACATCTTCAATGTGTTCACGCAGCAGCGCACGATTTCGATCGTGGAAACTCAAAACTCCTACGACGATGCCAATTACGGTCGGACACTGTCTTATCAGACTCCTCGCTACGTCCGTTTCGGTGTGCGCTACGATTTCTCCTTCTGATAGGGAGAAGGCTTGGCTGCAGGGTTTCCCCCCGGCGGCCGTTTGAACAGAAGCCGCCCTCTTGGGCGGCTTCTTCTTTTGATCATCACGACCGCAAGCAGGACCATGGTTTTAATGAATAAATGCCGTCCGTGTTTCGTTCGGTGTTCCGCGGCTCGTCTCCATTCCCCCGGGCGAGTCGCGCTTGGTTTCGGTCGAGCGGATGGGGCCTGCGGCGCATGACAACCCAACTGCACAAACTGCTGGAACAGGCTATTGCCCGCATCCGTGGCAATGAGCCTGCGGCAGCCCAGCATTTGTTGAATGAGGCGTTGCGTGAACAACCAGACTCGCCGGCGCTGCTCCAGCCGCTGGCAGTGTCCCTGCATATGCTGGGACGACTGCCCGAGGCAATCGACGTATTGCGAAGACTGCGCTCTCTTTGCCCGGCCGACGCGGGCATTCTGAACAATCTGGGTAGCGCATTAGGCGCATCCGGTGACGCAGCGGCAGCGGCCGAGGCGCTCGCCGGGGCATGCGAGCTGGCGCCGGGGCGCGCTGACTATTGGCACAACCTGGCAAGAGCCCATGAAGCCAACCACGACCCTGCAGCGGCGATAGGGGCAATATCCCAAGTATTGCACTTGAGTCCCGAAGACCGTCACGCCCGGCTCTGGCGTGCAGATCTGTTAAAGGCTGTTGGCGAGCTTCAGCTAGCGGAAGCGGACCTTCGGCAGGTGATTGAGCAGGACCCGGCGTCGGTAGCCGCCTGGGCGCGGCTGGTGCAGCTCGGAACGGGCCATCAGACACATGATGATCTCAGGCATATCCAGTCGCTCTATCAACATGCTCCGTTGAGCGAGTCAGAGCGGACATCACTCGGCTTTGCGCTGGGACAAATGCTTGAGCGGCTGGAACGGTACGACGAGGCATTCGCAATTTTTGAGGCTTCGAATGCGGCCAAGAAAAAGCGGCTTCAATGGGATCCCCAAGCGTTCGCCGATCGGGTCCGTGCGATGAAGGAGGCGTGCCGCAAACCCCTCGCCCGCGCCATTGATCCATCCTTGGGGCGGGAGGCGATTCTGATTTTCGGCATGCCCCGCTCAGGATCGACGCTTCTGGAGCAAGTGCTTAGTGAGCATCCCCAGGTCGAGGGGGGCGGTGAGATTGGCGACTTGAGCATCGTCCTCGCCGAGGAGTCGGACCGACGAGGATGTGCCCTGGAGCAATGGGTTCAGGCGGCCACGCCCGCGGATTGGACGCGCATGGGGCAGTCATATCTCGATCGAACGGCCCGCTGGCGGAAGTCTCGCCCCTACTTCACTGATAAAGAGCTTAGCAAATGGACATTGATCGGCGCCGCGCGGGCCATGTTGCCCGGGGCCAAGCTGATCCACTGCCGAAGGGATCCTGTGGAAGTGTGCTGGAGCTGCTTCAAGCATGAGTTCATGCGGGACATGGAGTTCAGCTATTCGCTAGGCGATCTCGCGGCCTATGCTCGAGATGAGGCGGATCTGGTGGACTTTTGGCATCAGTGCTTTCCAGGCGAAATATACGAGTACCAATACGAGCGATTGGTGGTCGATGTCGAAGCAGAGATCAGGGCTGTCCTCTCCTTCTGTGGCCTGCCGTTCGATCCAGCTGTACTTCAATTCCACGCTTCCGAGCGTCCCGTATTCACGGCGAGCGCAGCGCAGGTCCGAAAGAAAATCCAGGTCTCGACAAGCGCGACAGATGCCTATGGGACGCTTTTGGAGCCTCTGCGGCGAGCAGTCACCGCGTCAGGCGATGGATATTGTCTCGATAGTGCGACAGGACACATTCCCCTGGACACCTAAGTGCCTAGGGACGGAGAGTGGTGGAACGGACGCTTGGCTCCAACCGTGACAGCTCTGTCAGACCAGGCCATCCGTGGTCGACGGCCCATCGGAATTTAGTCGGTATGCAACTCCGCGACGAAGTCGTAGATGTCGCCGCGGTACCAGGAGCTGGTGAATTCGACCACGCGGCCGTCGTCGAGGAAGCTGCGGCGCTCGATGGCCAGGCCGGCGCTGTTGGTCGGCACGTGCAGCAGGCGTGCGTGCTGGGCGCTGAGCAGCACGGCGCGCAGCCGCTGCAGCGCGCGGCGCGGACGGCAGCCACGCTTCTCCAGCGCCTCGTAGAGCGAGTCGTCGACCAGGCTCGGGTCCGGCAGCAGGTTCGCCGGCACCACGCTGCGCTCGATCGCCAGCGGCTCCTCGCCGGCGTAGCGCACGCGGTGCAGCCGCACCACCGCGACGCCGGGCGAGAGGTTCATCGCCATCGATTCCTCCGGCGTCACCTCGCCGATGCCGCGCTCGAAGAATTCCGAGCGCGGGTTGAGGCCGCGGGCGCGCAGATCCTCGGTGAAGCTGGTCAGCCGCGACATCGGCTTGATGATGCGTTCGGCGACGAAGGTGCCGGCGCCGTGGCGCTGGGTCAGCATGCCTTCCTCGACCAGCCCGGCGATCGCCTTGCGCACGGTCACCCGCGACAGCGCCAGCGCGCGGGCCAGGTCGCGCTCGCTGGGCAGCGCGTGGCCCGGCTCGATGTCTCGCTGCTCGATCACGTTGCGGATCGCGCTGCGCAGGCGCAGGTAGGCCAGCGGCTGGTGCGAGGCCGGGTCGCGGCAGAGCCGGCGGTATTCTTTGGCGAGAGTGGTCTCCATACCGCGACAATACCAATTTCAAACCAATGGCCGCAACAAGGGCATGTCCGGACATGCCAGTGCCGGGCCGGAGCGTCGGTCCGGCGCCGGATAGTTACAAATGCAAACGAATACATGCCGCCGATCGGCGGCGATCGTCGTCGAACGCTGGTCGGCGCTGGTATGACACTGGTACGATCAGGGCCTTTCCCGGTGCGTCGCGCCACTGTCGCGGCCACCCTGCCAAGCAACCGATGTGCGCGAGGTGTCCGCAGTGAGCTCCCCCAACCCGCAGGTGCAATCCTTCGACCTGGTGATCTTCGGCGGCACCGGCGACCTGGCGGCGCGCAAGCTGCTGCCGGCGATGTTCCATCGCTTCGTCGACGGCCAGATCCCGGAAAACAGCCGCATCATCGGCATCGCCCGCGAGGCCACCGACGACGCCGGCTACCGCGAGCAGATGCGCAAGGCGCTCAACGCCGAGGGCCCGAAGGCGGAGAAGGTCGACGCCTTCCTCAAGCAGGTGTTCTACCGCTCGCTCGACGCGCGCAAGGATGCCGGCTGGGACGACTTCGCCGCGCTGATGGCCGAGCGTCCGGACAACGTGCGGGTGTTCTACCTGTCCACCTCGCCGGACCTGTTCATCGACATCTGCACCCGCCTGGGCAGCCACCGCCTCAACGAGGGCGCCTCGCGCGTGGTGCTGGAGAAGCCGATCGGCCGCGACCTGCAGAGCGCCAACCAGATCAACGACGCGGTCGGCCAGGTCTTCAACGAATCGCAGACCTACCGGATCGACCACTACCTCGGCAAGGAAACGGTGCAGAACCTGCTGGCGCTGCGCTTCGGCAATGCGCTGTTCGAGCCGCTGTGGAACGCCGAGCACATCGACCACGTGCAGATCACCGTGGCCGAGACGCTGGGCGTGGGCAACCGTGCCGCCTACTACAACCGCGCCGGCGCGCTGCGCGACATGGTGCAGAACCACATCCTGCAGCTGGTCTGCATGGTGGCGATGGAGCCGCCGGCTTCGCTGTCGCCCGACGCGGTGCGCGACGAGAAGCTCAAGGTGCTGCGCTCACTCAGGCCGATCGACGCCTCCAACGCCGCCCACCTCACCGTGCGCGGCCAGTACCGCGCCGGCGCGGCCGAGGGCCAGGGCGTGCCCGGCTACCTGGAGGAACTGGGCGACAAGAGCGACACCGAGACCTTCGTCGCGCTGAAGACCGAGATCGCCAACTGGCGCTGGGCCGGCGTGCCGTTCTACCTGCGCACCGGCAAGCGCCTGCCCGAGCGCGTGTCCGAGATCGTGGTGGCGTTCAAGTCGGTGCCGCACTCGATCTTCGACGCTTCCGCCGGCGCGATCGCCAACAACCGCCTGGTACTGCGGCTGCAGCCGGACGAGGGCGTGAAGCTGTGGCTGACCATCAAGCACCCGGGCCCGGGTGGCCTGCGCCTGCGCCACGTGCCGCTGGACATGAGTTTCGCCGAGGCCTTCGGCGTGTCGCAGCCGGACGCCTACGAGCGCCTGCTGCTGGACGTGGTGCGCGGCAACCCCACGCTGTTCATGCGTCGCGACGAGGTCGAGGCAGCCTGGCTGTGGGCCGACCCGATCCTCGATGCCTGGGCCTGCAGCGGCGAGTCGCCCAAACCCTACACCGCCGGTACCTGGGGCCCGAGCGCCTCGGTCGCGTTGATCGAGCGCGACGGCCGCACCTGGAACGACGGCGGCGAGTAAATCCTGTCGTGCCATCCCTGCTGTCCCACGGAACGTCATGCTGAACATCGCCACCCACAGCTTTACCGATTGCCAGGCGCTCGCCGCCTCCCTCGCCGAACGCGTCGCCGGTCTGCTGCGCGAAGCGATCGCGGCGCGCGGTCGTGCCGTGCTTGCGGTCTCCGGCGGCAGCACGCCGAAGCACTTCTTCGAACACCTCTCGCACGCGGAGCTGGATTGGCCGAAGGTGCAGGTCACCCTGGTCGACGAGCGCTGGGTGCCAGAGAGCAGCGAGCGTTCCAACGCGCGGCTGGTCAAGGCCACGCTGCTCACCGATCGCGCCGCCGCGGCCACCTTCGTGCCGCTGCACCAGGACACACCGACGCCCGAGGAAGGCCTCGCCGCACTGGAAGCGCAGGTCGACGCGCTGGCGCTGCCGTTCGATGTCGTCGTCCTCGGCATGGGGCCGGATGGCCACACCGCGTCGTTCTTCCCGGGCGGCGACCGGCTCGCCGAGGCGCTGGACCCGGCCGGCACCGCGCGGGTGATCCCGATGCGCGCCGACGGCGCCGGCGAGCCGCGCATCACCTTCACGCTGCCGGCGCTGCTCGATACCCGCGCGCTGTTCCTGCACATCGAGGGCGACGCCAAGCGCCGCGTGCTGGCCGATGCCCAGCTGGGCCTGGCCGAAGGTCGCGATTATCCGGTGCGCGCGGTGCTCGAACAGACCCGCGTGCCCGTCACGGTCTACTGGTGCCCTTGAGGCACCGCGCGGCACCCGCTGTGGCTGGGTGCCGTTTTCCGTTCCAGGAGTGAATCCATGAGTTCCCTGCATCCCGTCCTTCGTGAAGTCACCGAACGCCTGCGCGAGCGCAGCCGCGCCTCGCGCGCGGCGTACCTGGCCAAGATCGAGGCCGCCCGCGGCGACGGCACCCACCGCCAGCATCTTTCGTGCGGCAACCTGGCCCACGGCTTCGCCGCCTGCGGCAGCGACGACAAGGCCGCGCTGCGCGCCGGTCGCACGCCCAACATCGGCATCGTCACCGCCTACAACGACATGCTCTCGGCGCACCAGCCGTACCAGCGCTATCCGGAACTGATCCGCGCCATCGCGCGCGCGGCCGGCGCCACCGCGCAGGTGGCCGGCGGCGTGCCGGCGATGTGCGACGGCGTCACCCAGGGCCGCGCCGGCATGGAGCTCTCGCTGTTCTCGCGCGACCTGATCGCGATGGCCACCGCGGTGGCGCTGTCGCACGACATGTTCGACGCCGGCCTGTACCTCGGCATCTGCGACAAGATTGTGCCGGGCCTGCTGATCGGCGCGCTGGCCTTCGGCCACCTGCCCGGCGTGTTCGTGCCTTCCGGCCCGATGCCCAGCGGCATCACCAACGAGGCCAAGTCCAAGGTGCGCCAGGCCTATGCCGAGGGCAAGGCGACCCGTGAGGAACTGCTCGAAGCCGAGGCCGCCGCTTACCACGCGCCCGGCACCTGCACCTTTTACGGCACCGCCAACTCCAACCAGATGCTGATGGAGATCATGGGGCTGCACCTGCCCGGCGCCAGCTTCGTCGCGCCGGACACGAAGCTGCGCGATGCGCTCACCGCCGAGGCGGTGCGTCGCGCGGCTGCGATGAGTGCGCTGGGCGAGCACTACCTGCCGGTCGGCCACATCATCGACGAGAAGGCGGTGCTCAACGGCGTGATCGGCCTGCATGCCACCGGCGGCTCCACCAACCACCTGCTGCACCTGGTGGCGATGGCCCGTGCGGCCGGCGTGGAACTGCGCTGGGAAGATTTCGACGCGCTGTCCTCGGTGGTGCCGCTGCTGGCGCGCGTGTATCCGAACGGCTACGCCGACGTGAACCAGTTCCACGACGCCGGCGGCATGGGCTTCCTGATCGACCAGCTGCTCTCGCAGGGCCTGCTGCACGCCGACGTGAAGACGGTCAACGGCACCGGCCTGGATGGCTATGCCCAGGTGCCGGTGCTCGATGCGGCCGGCAAGCTGGCGTGGCAGAAGGTGTCCGCCGAGAGCGGCAACCGCGGCGTACTGCGTGCGATCAGCGAGCCGTTCCGTCCCGACGGCGGCCTGCGCCTGCTCGACGGCAACCTCGGCCGCGGCGTGATCAAGGTGTCCTCGGTGCCCGAGGACCGCATGGTGATCGAGGCGCCGGCGGTGGTGTTCAACGACCAGGACGAGATCCGCGGCGCGTTCGAGCGCGGCGAACTCAACCGCGACTTCGTCGCCGTGGTGCGCTTCCAGGGCCCGCGTGCGAACGGCATGCCGGAGCTGCACAAGCTCACCCCGACGCTGGCCGTGCTGCAGGACCGCGGCCACCGCATCGCGCTGCTCACCGACGGTCGCATGTCCGGTGCCTCCGGCCGGGTGCCGGCGGCGATCCACGTCACCCCCGAGGCCGAGGCCGGCGGTGCGCTGGCCAAGGTGCGCGACGGCGACCTGATCCGGCTCGACGCCATCCACGGCACGCTCGACGTGCTGGTCGACGAAGCCGAATTCGCCGCGCGCCCCAGCGTCACCCTGCCCGACCACTCGCACCACGTCGGCATGGGCCGCGAGCTGTTCGGCCTGTTCCGCAACAACGCCGTCACCGCCGATCTCGGCGCCGGCGTGCTCTGATCCCCACGCATTCCCGGAGTGAACCCGTGACGCAATCGATGGAAACCAAGCAGGCCCAGGTCGAGGCCACCATGCGGCTGGCGCCGGTGATCCCGGTGGTGATCATCGACGACGTGAAGGCTGCCGTGCCGATGGCGCGCGCGCTGGTCGCCGGCGGCACGCCGGCGATCGAGGTGACCCTGCGCACGCCCGCCGCGCTGGACGCGATCCGCGCCATCGCGCAGGAAGTGGAGGGCGCCACCGTCGGCGTCGGCACCGTGCTCAACGCGGCGCACCTTGCTGCCGCCCGCGAAGCCGGTGCGCGCTTCGCCGTCTCGCCGGGCGTGTCGCCCGGGCTGCTCGACGCGGCCGACGACAGCGACCTGCCGCTGCTGCCCGGCGCCGCCACCGCCAGCGAGGTGATGACCCTGATCGAGCGCGGCTACCGCTTCCTCAAGTGCTTCCCGGCGGTGCCGGTCGGTGGCCTCAAGCTGATCGGCGCCTGGGCCAGCCCGCTGCCGCAGGTGAAATTCTGCCCCACCGGCGGCATCAGCCTGAGCACCGCCTCGGACTTCCTCGCCCTCCCCAACGTGCTGTGCGTGGGCGGCTCCTGGCTGACTCCGGCGGACAAGCTCAAGGCCGGCGACTGGGCCGCCATCGAGCTGCTCGCCCGCGAGGCGGCTTCGCTCAACGGCTGATCACGCCACTGTCGGCGCGGCGTCCTGCGCGCGGATGCCGCGCAGTGCCGGGCTGGTCATGCAGCCCAGTGCGATCGCGGTGAGCGTGAGGCCGGCGATCACGAACAGCGTCGGCAACGAGATCACCTTGAGCAGGGCGCCGACACCGGCGGCGGACAGCGGTCCCAGGCCGAGGAAGGTGAACATCAGCACGCTCATCGTGCGGCCGAGCAGCTCCCGCGGCACGCGGCGCTGGATCCAGCTGACCAGGGTGATCTGGGCGATGCCGCCGAACAGGCCGGTGAGGCCGAGCAGCAGCGCCGCGAGCACCGTCGAATGCACCCCGGCCAGGGCCACCAGGGCCAGGCCGATGCAGGCGTCGAAGCACAGGATCATCGCGCCCAGGTGGCCGCGCACCAGCTTCGCCACCGCGCCGGACGCGAGGCCGCCGAGCAGCATGCCGCCGCCGCTGGCGGCCATCACGATGCCCAGCGAGGTGGCGCCGTGGTCGAGCCGCATGTCCGCCAGCACCGGCAGGCCGACCTGGGTCGGTCCGCCGACGAACACCGACACCACCGCCGCGTAGAACATGAACGCACGCAGCGGCGGATCGGCCGCGATGCTGCGCAGGCCGCCGAGCAGCTTGCCGAACACGCCGTGCTGCACGGGACCCGGTTCGGCGGCGGGCACGCGGATCAGCGCCAGCGACAGCAGCGACGCGCAGAAACTGGCCGCGTCGATGGCGAACGCCCAGCCAAGTCCGTGGGCGTCGGCCAGCGTGCTGCCTGCGCTGGGCGCGTGGGTGCCGGTGCCGATCACCACGCCGGCCAGTGCCGGACCGATGAACAGGCTGAGCTGGCGCATGCCCATCATCGAGCCGTTGGCCTGCTGCAGTTCCCGCGGATCGATCACCGATGGCAGCAGCGCGGTGCTGGCCGGGTAGGCGAAGGCGGTGGCCAGGCCGATGCCGAGCGCCAGTGCGTACACCCACGGCATGCTGATGGTGCCGGTGAGCACCATCGCCGCCAGCACCGCCACCATCACCGCGTTGGCGCCGCGCGCCAGCAGCAGCACGGCGCGTGCGGAGAAGTGGTCGACCACCGCGCCGCCGATCAGCATGAACACCGCGCGCGGCACCGCCATGGTGGCCAGCACCAGGCCCAGCGCGCCGGGATCGCCGGTGAGCTTGAGCACCAGCCAGGGCAGCGCGACCAGGGTGAACTGGTCGCCGAACATCGACACCGTGCTGCCGCCGAACAGCAGGCGGAAGTTGGCGTTGGTAGCGAGCGGGTGGCGCGACATGGGGGGCATCCTTTCGAAAGGGGGTAACGCTCAATCGTCGTGCGCGGGCACGCTCCACGCGGGCTTGGCCAGCCGGCGCACGTAGCTGCGCACGTCGGCCGGCCAGGCTTTGGTCAGTCGTTCGAAGGCAGCCTGCTCGCCGCGCCAGAACGCGCGCGAGGCATCCTCGTAACCGGGCAGGTCGCCGGCCAGGGTGCGCATCGCGCGGTCCAGCGCCTCGCCCGCCTGGCGCGCCTGGTCCTTCGCGCTGCCGGCGCGGCGCGCCTCCTCGACCAGCCGCCGCAGGGTCACCGAGGCGCCGCCGGGCTGGCGCGCCAGCCACTCCCAGTGGCGTGGCAGCAGGGTGATCTCCTTCGGCACCACGCCGAGCTTGGGCCGTCCGGGGCCGCGCGGCGCGGGCGGGGCCTCCGTCGGCGCGGAACGCAGGCGCGCCCGCACCTCGTCGGCGCTGCCGCGCAGGTCGAACTCCAGCGCCTCGCCGGTGGCGTCGTCCAGCACCAGCGGCGTACTGCGGCGATGTCCGGCGAGGTGGGCGTGCACCGCCAGTGCCACCTTCTCCGGCGTGCCGGAGGCAATGCGGTGGTGGCCATCGAAGGCAGTGCAGCGTGGGCAGTCGGCAGGCGTCATGGCGACGTATTTGACCCGGATAAAATGCAGCCGTCAATATCACCCGGGTAAATTCATCGCCAGCACCGTCGTCGGCGATGCACGGGACGCCCGCTCCGGCTATCGTTCCGGGTTTTCGCGGATCCCACACCATGCCTTACCTCTGCCTCGCCATCGTCTGCAGCGTGCTGGTGTCGGTCTGGCTGAAGCTGGCCCGGCGCTTCGCGCTCGACGTGCCGCAGATGGTGGCGTGGAACTACCTCGCCGCCGGCGCGCTGGTGGCAGTGGTGCTGCACCCGTCGCTGGAGACGTTGCGCCAGCCCGCCGCGCCGCGCTACGCCCTGCTCGCGCTGGCCGTGCTGCTGCCGGCGATCTTCCTGGCGCTGGGCGCCTCGGTGCGCCACGCCGGCATCGTCCGTTCGGAGGTGGCGCAGCGGCTGTCGCTGCTGCTCTCGCTGCTGGCGGCGTTCGTACTGTTCGGCCAGGTGCCGACGTTGCGCATGCTGGTCGGTCTGGCGCTCGGCCTGGTCGCGCTGCTGGCGATGGTCTGGCGCAGCGGACGCGCCGCCGGTGACCACGGTGCGGCGGCCTGGCTGTGGCCGCTGGTGGTGTTCGCCGGCTTCGGCGCGATCGACATCCTGCTCAAGCGCGTGGCCGCCGCGGGCGTGCCGATCGCCGCATCGCTGCAGGCGATGTTCGCGCTGGCGCTGCCAGTGGCGCTGGCCTTCGCGCTCGTCGCCCGCCAGCGCAGCGGAGCGCGCTTCACCGCGCGCAGCCTGGCCGGCGGCCTGCTGCTGGGTGCTTTCAACTTCGCCAACATCCTTTTCTACCTGCGTGCGCACGTTGCGCTGGCGCAAAATCCTGCGTTTGTGTTCGCGGCAATGAACCTCGGCGTGGTCGCGCTGGGCACGCTGGTGGGTGTCGTCGCGTTCCGCGAACGGCTTGGCCGCGTCAATGCGCTTGGTGTGCTGCTGGCGGCGACCGCGATCGCCCTGCTCACCCTGTCCTGAGGGCGTGACTTTCGGGGGATGGCCGCTCGTGCTTTGAGGCCTAGGCTCGGCAGCTTGGCCCACCTCATCTCCCAAGGAATCCTCATGCGTCGACTCGCCCTTGCCGCCGCGCTCGCCAGCGCTTTGATCAGCACCGCCGCCTTCGCCCACGACGACAAGCACGATGACGCCAAGGCCAAGGCCGACGCGCCCGACGCCGCGCTGGTCAAGCCGCAGTCGTCCGAAACCGAAGGCAGCGTCACCGTCGAAGGCAAGCGCATCGACTACAAGGCGGTCGCCGGCACCCTGGTGCTGCACGGCAAGGGCGACAAGGAGAACGAGCCGACGGTGAGCATGTTCTACACCGCCTACTTCAAGAAGGGCGTGGCGCCGGGTTCGCGCCCGGTCACCTTCATCTACAACGGCGGTCCCGGCTCGGCCACGGTGTGGCTGCACATGGGCGCGTTCGGTCCCAAGCGCGTGGTCACCAGCGACGACACCCACACGCCCGCCGCACCCTATGGCCTGGTCAACAACGACTACAGCCTGCTCGACGCCTCCGACCTGGTGTTCATCGACGCGCCCGGTGCCGGCTTCAGCCGCCTGATCGCCGACGACAAGGATCCGGCCAAGCGCGCCGACCAGATGAAGGACCGCAAGAAGGACATCTACAGCGTCGACGGCGACGGCCACGCCTTCGCCCAGTTCATCACCCAGTTCCTCTCCAAGTACGGCCGCTGGAACTCGCCAAAGTACCTGTTCGGCGAGAGCTACGGCACCACCCGCTCGGCGGTGCTGGCCAACGACCTGGAGAACGAGGACAGCGTCGACCTCAACGGCGTGATCCTGCTCTCGCAGATCCTCAACTTCGACAACTCCATCGACGGCCCCGAGCGCAACCCGGGCATGGACCTGCCCTACGCGCTGGCGCTGCCGACGTTCGCCGCCACGGCCTACTACCACCACAAGCTGCCGCAGCAGCCGGCCGCGCTGGAGCCGTTCCTGGCCGAGGTGGAGCAGTTCGCCGCGGGCGACTACGCCAGCGCGCTGTTCGCCGGTGCCTCGCTCGATGCCACGCGCAAGCAGGCGATCGCCGAGAAGCTGCACCAGTACACCGGCCTGCCGGTGGCCTACCTGCTGAAGGCCGATCTGCGCGTCACCGGCGGCATGTTCGAGCACGAATTGCAGGCCGACGGCGACATCACCACCGGTCGCCTCGACAGCCGCTTCTCCGGCCCCTCGATCGACCCGCTGAGCAAGAGCTCCGAGTACGATCCGCAGTCCTCGGCGATCAGCTCGGCCTACGTCGCCGTGTTCAACGACTACGTGCGCCAGCAGCTGAAGTTCGGCAAGAACCAGACCTATCGCCTGTTCGCCGACATCGACGACTGGGGCATGAAGCACGACGGCCACGACGGCGCCATGAACGTGATGGGCGACCTGGCGATGGCGATGAAGACCAACCCGGATCTGAAGGTCTTCCTCAACGGCGGCTACTACGACCTGGCCACGCCGTTCTACGCCGCCAAGTACGAGATGGACCACCTGCCGATCCCCAACGCGCTGCAGAAGAACATCAGCTACGCCTGGTACCCGTCCGGCCACATGGTCTACGCGCACACCGCCTCGCTGAAGGCGCTGCACGACAACGTGGCGAAGTTCATCGAGCAGACCGACAACGTGAAGTGACAAGAGCAGAGGAGTGAGTGAAGAGGAGTGAGAAGTGAGAGACGACCTCGCATAACCTCCGCTTCTTCGCACCTGCGATTTGAGGCATCACCGCTGGATGGATTCCCGCTTGACCGGCCGAAGGGCCGGTCAAGCGGGAATGACGGCGGAAAGATCACGAAGGAAAGGTAAGTGAGGTGCAGTGAGTCGAGGAGAAGAGCCCGAAAGCCCGCAGCTCTTCTCTCACTTCTCACTCCTCTTCACTCACTTCTCCCCGTCCCAGTCAGCCGCTACGATCACTCCTCCGTCAGCGACACCCCCCATGCGCCCCCTGATCGACCGCTACATCGACGCCTACAACCGCATCGACGTCGACGCGATGCTGCTCACCCTGCATCCGGCGATCGTGTTCGAGAACCATGCCGGTGGCCAGCGCACGCTGCGCACCGAGGGCCTGCTCGATTTCGACCGCCTCGCCCGCAGCACGCAGCCGCTGTTCAGCGCACGCCGGCAGGTGATCACCGCCTACCGCGAACAGGGCGACACCGCCTGGGCCGAGATCCAGTTCGACGGCATCTTCGCCATCGATCTGCCCAACGGCATCCGCGCCGGCCAGCGCATCGCCATGCCCGGCCGCTCCGAGTACCGCGTGTTCGACGGCCTGCTGGTCTACATCGCCGACCACAGCGCGTAGGCTCTGGCTGCAGGCGGCCATGAGCCGTACAGACGCCGCCGTGTCCAGAGACACCTTTACCCAGGAGGCCAGGGATGTGCCGAGCCGTGCTTTGCCGTTTGCTTGTCGTGGCGATGCTGGTCGCCCCCGCACTCCACGCGTCGCCAACCCGGCGGGCCAAACCGCCAGCCACGAAGGTCTCCTCGCAGGCGGCACTGGATGCGTTCCATCAGGCCAGGCACTGCCTGGAGCTCGGTCTGAATATCGAGTCGTTGTCCAATGTGCGCCAGATCTGCAATCGCGATGGCGTCTCTGATCGCTGCAGCGCCAGCCGGCAGGCATGGCGCGCGCACCGGATCGAGCAATTCCAGCGCGCACAGTCCGGCTGCAGCGCCGACCCCAAGGTACAGGAAGCCGACTTTCGCGCGACGCTCATCGCCGCGGTGGCTACGGGTGATCCAGACGTCGAGGATTGCTACGTCGAAGGGTGGTCCAACGCGACTTCCGCGGACATCCCCATGTACGTGCGAACCTCCGAGCAGCTCATTGCCAAGGGGTTGGCGCGCGGTGACTGGCGGATCGTGGCAGTACTCGCCAACCCGATCGAACCCGAGGGACTGGCGGGAGCCGGCATGGCGATCAATCTGCCGCAATTGGGCTCGTGGATGACGGACTATCGTTTCAACCGCCTGCTCTGGCTTGGCGCGAGGGGCCAGTACGCGGACATGGAGAATTTCGAAGTCGAAGCAGCCGCACGATGGTTGAGGCCAGCGGCGAGGCGAAGAGCCGATGCCTGGGCACAGGCAGAATTTCGCCGCCATTTTTCACATTCGCCCGTGCTCGATCAGGCGCCGCGAGGCTGCCTTCATGTCGAGCCCGCCGACTGATCGTCGGCCGGATCGCCGCACCCGCTTGATCCGCGTCAGCGCGGCCATCCCCCGCCCGTCCTAGCCTCCCGCCATTCCGGACGGAGAAGCGTGATGCGGGTGGACGTGGCGGTGGTGGGGGGCGGGCCGGCGGGCCTGTGCCTGGCCGGGGCGCTGGCCGATGCGGGGCTCGAGGTGGTCGTGCTGGAGCGGCAACCGCTGCTGGCGCTGGCCGACCCGGCCGACGACGGCCGCGAGATCGCGCTGACGAAAGCCTCGCGCGAACGACTGGAACGGCTCGGCGTGTGGTCGCGGATCGACCCGGCGTATATCCATCCGCTGCGTTCGGCACGGGTGATGGACGGCCGCGGCGCCCGCCCGGTGGAGATCGCCGCACCGGGCCACGGCGTGCTCGGCCACCTGGTCAGCAACGCGCAGATCCGCCGCGCCGCGTTCGAAGCGGCGGACAGCCGCCCCTCCGTGCAGGTGGTCAACCACGCCGACGTGCAGGACATCGCCATCGAAGGCAGCGGCGTGCGCCTGAACTGTGCCGGCGACTTGTCCGTGCTGGCGCGGCTGGCGGTGGCGGCGGACAGCCGCTTCTCGGCCATGCGCCGGCTGCTCGGCATCGGGGCGCGCATGCGCGACTTCGGCCGCAGCATGCTGGTGTGCCGCATGGCGCACGAGCAGCCGCACCGGCAGGAAGCCTGGGAATGGTTCGGCTACGGCCAGACACTGGCCCTGCTGCCGCTATGGGAGGGGCAGTCCTCGGTGGTGCTGACCTTGCCGCACCACCTGGCCCAGGCGATGCAGGATCTCCCGCCCGAGGATTTCGCCCGCGCCATGCAGGAACGCTTCGACCATCGCCTCGGCACCATGCGCCTGCTCGGCGAACGCCACGTGTACCCGCTGGTGGGCACCTACGCACGACGCTTCGTGGCGCCGCGCTGCGCGCTGGTCGGCGACGCCGCCGTCGGCATGCACCCGGTCACCGCCCACGGCTTCAACTTCGGCCTGCAGAGTGCCGAGACGCTGGCCACGCATCTGCGTGGCGCGCTGCAGAGCGGTCGCGACATCGGCAGCCCGCACGTGCTGGCGGCCTACGAGCAGACCCACCGCCGCGCCACCGCGCCGCTGTACCTCGCCACCGGGCTGATCGCGTCGCTGTACACCGACGATCGGCCACCCGCGCGCCTGCTGCGCGGCGCCCTGCTCGGCGTCGCCGGCCGCATGCCGCTGTTCCGCCGGCTGGTGGCCGCCCATCTCACGCGGCCCGCCGGGCTCGTTTGAGCGAGTGCCGGGAGCGGCTCAAGGAACCCCAGCGGCATCATCGGGCTCGCCGCTGCTTGCGGAGAGCGACCGCAGCGTCGCCGAAATACCGCGAAGGCATGCGCCACGTAGACTTTCGAGTGGTGGCGGAGCTGGTTGCGACAGCGCCTGCCGCAGCCCTTCAACGTAACGCCGCACCCCGCCGGGAACTTCGCTGTCCTTGTCAAAAACGCAGGTCTGCGGGGGGCTGCTTGCCCACCAGTGCTGCTGCAGCCAGGGCAGCACAGCATATGGCCGGATCAGCAGCGCCTTGGCAAAAGCGTCCTCCAGGTCCTCGGCGGCACCGGCATCAGCCCCGGGTATCAGCGCCTCTCCTGCCCTCAGCCAGCGACCGTCGCCGCGGCCAATGCCTCGAAGCAGCTGCCGAACCCTTGCCGGGTGGCTCCAGATATCTTTCACTGCGGCTTCGGCGCCCTGACCCCGCACCTGTGCGACCACCAGGTCCGCCGGGTGGGTGGTTCTTGCCAGGCTCGCGGACATCGCCAGCACAGCCAGCAAAACGGCGATCAAACGCTTCATGCGTGAGAGCTCCATAGGCGAATGACAGCGTACATCGCCCCCTGAACCTTTGTCCGAGGGGGCGGCAAGCGAGCCTGTCCCCGCGGTAAACTGCCGGTTTTGCCCGGCGAAGCATGGCGCAAGCAACCCTCCGCCCGACGGTCCGCGGACCCACCTTCATTCGTCTGCTGGCGCGCCTGGCAGAGCTGGATGTGGCTGCGCCCGGATCGTCGTTGCCCGGGCAGCTGGGGCAGTGGCTGGACTGGAAACACGCGCTGTCGCTCGCTGCGGCGCTGGACAGTCGCCCGGCCGCATCGGAGGACCCGGTCACGGTGCCGGATGATCTGCCCGCCGAGTGCGCGCGGGCGCGAGAGACCCTGCTTGCCGCGCTCAGGCACGATCCCTTGCTCGCTTCGGACACGCCGCCCGCGGACGAGCCCGATTTCGCGCCGTATCGCCAGCTCTACCTCGCCCGCCAGCGCGCCGCGCAGGCGACCGTCGGCCGCTTGCGCGGCCGGCTGCGCGACGCACTCATGGCGGCCTCGCCCGAACAGGCCCGGCTCGCCGAAGTCGACGCGGTGATGGAGGTGGCGCTCACCCCGCACGAACACGGCCTGCTGGCCAAGGTGCCGGCGCTTTTGGAGCGGCGCTTCGAATCCCTGCGGCGCACAGGTCAACCCCACTGGCACGACGCCTTCCGCCGCGAGATGCAAAGCGTGCTGCTGGCCGAGCTGGATCTCCGCTTTCAACCGGTCGACGCGCTGCTCGCCGCGCTGTGCACCACCCAAGAGTCCGCATGATCAAGAATCTTCTCCTCGCTTCCGTGTTCGCGCTGGGCCTCGCCGCCATCGGCTGGATCGTCGTCGGCTACGTCGGCAGCAATCCGCTCGGCATGGCGGTCGCGCTGCTGATCGGCGCCTGCTATCTCGCCGGTGCGGTCGAGCTGTTCCGCTATCGCCAGGCCACCGTCACGCTGCGGGCGGCGGTCGGCGAACTGGCCGAGCCGCCGGCTGATCTGGGCAGCTGGCTGCAGCGCCTGCATCCCGGCCTGCGTCACGCGGTGCGTCTGCGCGTGGAAGGCGAGCGCGCCGCGCTGCCGGCGCCGGCGATGACGCCCTACCTGGTCGGCCTGCTGGTGCTGCTCGGCATGCTCGGCACCCTGCTCGGGATGATGGCCACGCTGCGCGGCACCGGCATGGCGCTGGAGAGCGCCACCGATCTCGCGGCGATCCGCGGCTCGCTGGCCGCACCGGTGAATGGCCTGGGTTTCGCCTTCGGCACCTCCATCGCCGGCGTCGCCAGTTCGGCGATGCTCGGCCTGCTCTCCGCGCTGGTCCGTCGCGAGCGGCTGCAGGCCGTGCAGGGGCTGGACGCGCGCATCGCCACCACCCTGCGCATCCACTCGCAGGCGCACCGTCGCGAAGAAAGCTTCCGCCTGCTGCAGCAGCAGGCCGCGGCGATGCCGGCGCTGGTCGATCGCCTGCAGGCGATGGCCGCCGCGCTGGAACAGCACAGCGCCGCCGCCCACGAGCGCCTGCACGCCGAGCAGCAGGCCTTCCACCGCCACACCGAAGCGGCCTACATGCGTCTGGCGCAGTCGGTCGAGCAGTCGCTGAAGGACAGCGCCGCCGACAGCGCACGCACCGCCAGCGACGTGCTGCAGCCGGTGGTGGAATCCACCCTGGCCAGCCTCGCCCGCGAGTCGGCGGCGATCCAGGCCAGCGTCAGCGCCGCCGTGCAGCGCCAGCTCGACGGCGTCGCCGCCGGCTTCGACGACACCGCGCGCACCGTCACCGGCATCTGGAACGAGGCGCTCGCCCAGCATCGCCAGACCAACGAAGCGCACGCGCAGGCGCTGGGCGATGCACTCACCCGCTTCGCCGACACCTTCGAGCAACGCTCGTCCGCCTTGCTGGACGGCGTGGCCAGCCGCCTCGACGCCAGTGCCGAGCGCGCCGCCGAGGCGTGGCACACCGCGCTGGCGAAACAGGACGCCACCCACGCCGAACTCGCCGATCGCAACCAGCAGGCTCTCGCCGCCGCCGGCGACGCCTTCGCATCGCACGCCAGCACGCTGGTGCAGTCGGTAAACCGCTCGCATGCCGATCTGCAGTCGGCACTGGCCGCGCGCGATGAGGAACGCCTCGCCGCCTGGGCGCAGAAGCTCGACGCCATCAGTACCGAACTCGGCGCGCAGTGGACCGCCGCCGGCGATGCCACCGCCCACCGCCAGCAGGCGATCTGCGACACGCTGGAAGCCACCGCCGCCAACATCGCCGAACAGACCCAGGCCCACGCCAGCCAGACCCTCGCCGAGATCGGCCGACTGGTCGAAGCGGCCTCCGAGGCACCGCGCGTGGCCGCCGAAGTGGTCGGCGAGCTGCGCCAGAAGCTGTCCGACTCGATGGTGCGCGACACCGCCATGCTGGAGGAACGCAGCCGCCTGCTGGCCACGCTGGAAACCCTGCTCGACGCGGTGAACCACGCCTCCACCGAGCAGCGCAGCGCGGTCGACGCGCTGGTCAGCACCTCCGCCGAACTGCTCGACCGCGTCGGCAGCCGCTTCGCCGCGCAGATCGAAAGCGAAACCGGCAAGCTCGATACCGCCGCCGCCCAGCTCACCGCCAGCGCCGCCGAAGTGGCCGGCCTGGGCGAAGCTTTCGGTGCCGGCGTGGCGCAGTTCGCGCAGACCAACGACGCACTGATGGAACGCCTGCAGCAGATCGCCGGCGCGCTCGACGCCTCGCTCGCACGCAGCGACGAGCAGCTCGCCTACTACGTGGCGCAGGCCAAGGAAGTGGTCGAGCTCAGCGTACTCTCGCAGCAGCAGATCCTCGCCGACATGCAGCAACTCGCCGGCCGCCGCGCCCCGGGCAAGGCGGCCAAGGCATGAACCCGAAGCCCCGTAGGAGCGCACCCTGTGCGCGACCACCATGCGTCCAGTCGCGCACAGGGTGCGCTCCTACTAGAAGCTGGCCCGTGGCCTCGACCGGCATGAACCATCCGCTCATCGCTTGCCCCACCCCATGATCGACGAAGTCGAACTCGACGCCGAATCCACCGCCCCCATCTGGGCCTTCGGCGACCTGATGTCGGTGCTGCTCGGCGCCTTCGTGCTGATCCTGGTCGGCGTCATCGGCGTGCAGCTGCAGCTCTCGCACAAGCTGGAAGTGGCCGAGCAGCAGCGCCAGGCCGAACTGCAACGCCGCACCACGCTGGAGAAAGCGCTCGCCACGCCGCTGGCGCAGGGTCGCGTCACCCTGGTCAACGGCCGCATCGGCATTCGTGGCAACCTGCTGTTCGCGCTCAACTCCGACCAGCTGCAGCCGGAAGGCCGGCAACTGATCCAGAGCCTGGCCGCGCCACTGGCGCAGTACCTGCAATCGCGCGACGAGCTGCTGATGGTCAGCGGCTTCACCGACGACCAGCCGGTGCACGGTGACAACCGC
Organism: Dyella thiooxydans; assembly: GCF_001641285.1. Classification (NCBI taxonomy): domain Bacteria; kingdom Pseudomonadati; phylum Pseudomonadota; class Gammaproteobacteria; order Lysobacterales; family Rhodanobacteraceae; genus Dyella; species Dyella thiooxydans. The sequence continues at coordinate 3,031,857 of NZ_CP014841.1, read as the reverse complement.
AAGTTCACCGACAACTGGGAACTGTCCGCCCAGCGCGCACTCACCGTCACCCGCGCGCTGATCGCCGCCGGCGTGCCCGCCAATGCGGTGTTCGCCGCCGCCTTCGGCGCGCAGCAGCCGGTCAGCGCCAACAACGACGAGGCCGGCCGCGCGAAGAACCGCCGCGTGGAGATCGCGCCGATCCCGCGCTCCTCGGCCGGCAACACCGCCACGAAAGACGTTGCCCCCGGTCATGCGCCCTGACGACACCGCCACGGCCATCCGCGCGCAGCTGATCGCCGCGCTGGAACAACGTGCCGCGGCCGTCGACGGCGAAGCGCGCCGCGTGCTCGACGCGCGACTGGCCGAACTGCGCGCGCTTCACGCCGATGCAATGGACAATGCGAGCGACGCTGCGCCGGAACGCCGCCAACCCGGCCCCCTGCGCGAACTGGTCGACCAGCTCGCCCGCGAAGCGCCAGCCGACCGCGCCAGTTATCCCGAACTCCCCGCCCTCACCGACTTCCGCCAGCGCTGGTCCACCCTGCGCGCCGACAGCCAGCTCCAGCACTCCGTCGCGCACATCCCCACCGACGCCGGCCCACTCAACTCCACCGCCCTCGCCAGCCGCGCCATCGCCCTGATGCGCGAACTGTCCCCCGGCTACCTGCGCGCGTTCCTCGCCTACGTGGATGACCTCGCGTGGCTGGAGCAGGTCGGGAGCGCAAGCCCCGCGACCGGTTCCACCTCCGCCCGGAAGCGCACGCCTCGCAAGCCGCTCCAGTAAGCCCGTATCGAGGCGCAGGAAAAGGCCGCGCCGGATCCGTTGGAGCGACGACCGCGTACCCTCGTTCCGCGCGCCACCCGCGTTTCTGACTATCATCGCCGACATCCATCAAGGGTCGGCGAATCGCCGATCGTCGTCGGGGGACGTCATGGAACTGTTGCTGTTGTGGCGCTGGAGCACGCTGGTCCAGGCCACGTCCGACCTGATCATCGCGGTGTTCTTCGTCTCGCTGGCGCTGTCGCTGCGCCGGCGTGAGCTGGGGCCGTGGCTGGGGGCCTGGTTGTTCAACCTGTCCGCACTGCTGGTCACCATCGCGTACTGGCTGGCGCAGCCGGTCTCCTCGCGCACGGTGGCGGTGTTCGCGGGCTTCGGCTACGTGTTCGGCAAGACCATGTTCGTGGCGCTGATGGTGATCGGCGCGGATCGTTTCCGCGGGCGGCCGTATGCGGATTCGGGCTTTGCGAAGGTAGCGGTCGTTGTCGCGCTGTTCGCCGCGGTGACGGCGTGGGCCGTCCACTCCACCGACCAGCTCGGCGTCATCCAGGAAACCGTGATCGCGCTGGCCTTCGGCGGCGGCGCCCTGCGGTTGCTGCGCAGCGCCGGCTTCGGCTGGGTGGCCGTCGGCTTCAGCCTGCGCGCCATGCTCTCGGTCGCGGCGGTCGCCTGCTACGGCATCCAGTGGGTCTCCGGCGCACCGCAGCCCGGCACCATCCTCGCCTACTTCGTGGCCTCGCATTCCTCGTTCGATACCGGCGCCGAATGGGTGATCGCGCTGGGCTGCCTGCTGGCCACCTACCGGCTGATCCAGCGCGAGCTGAGCGAGTCGAACACCGAACTGCGCACCGCCCGCGACCAGATGCAGCAACTGTTGCATCGCGACCAGCTCACCGGCGTGTTCAATCGTCGCGCGCTGCCGATCATGCTCGCCGAGGCGCGGAAGGTTGGCGCCACCGTGCTGTTCTTCGACCTGGACCATTTCAAGCGGATCAATGACGAGCTTGGTCACTCGTCCGGCGACGCGAGCCTCGCCCGTTTCGCCAGGGCGCTGCAGGCATCGTTCCGCACCGACGACCAGGTCATCCGCTACGCCGGCGACGAGTTCGTGGTGGTGGCGCAGGACATGGACCCGACCGCCATCGCCACGCGGGTGCAGTCGGTGCGCGAGCAGCTGCAGCATGCCGATGCGCTGACGCCCGCGATCAGCTTCTCCGCCGGCGTCGCCGTGCTGCCGCCGCAGGGCAATCCGGACGCCGTGCTGCGTGAGGCCGACCAGGCGATGTACGACGCCAAGGCACGCCGGCAGCCGGTGGATGCCTGACCCGCGCTGTGCGGTCCGGCCCCGGGGGCTAGACTGCCTGCAATGCCAAGCGAAGGAGCACAGCCATGAACGAGCGTGACCCGAGCGAGCGGGCCAGGGCGATGCGCGTCGGCCTCGGCCTGACCTTTGGTTCCGGGATCGGCGTGGCACTGGGTGCGGGGCTGGGTGCCGCTTTCGGGCATGTCGCACTGGGCGTCGCGCTGGGTGTGGCCCTGGGTTCGGCGCTGGGGCTGATCTTCGCCGCGATGTCGTCGGCCTCCCGCGACAAGCCGTCCGACAACTGACGGCGCGCTGGCGATAGACATGCCATCAGCGCAGGCGGCGCGTCGGGATGCGAGTGTGCTCAGGGCACTCGTTGAAAGTCGTGCCTGATCGCTGGCTTTCCCCCATGAGCATCCATCCGTGACCGAAGATCTCCCCCTCTCCCTTGGCTTCATCGGCCTGGGGGCCATGGGCGAACCCATGGCCCGCCACCTGCTGGATTGTTTCGGCCAGCTCACCGTGTGGAACCGTTCGCCGGCGCGCTGCGCGCCACTGGCCGAGGCCGGCGCGCGGGTCGCCGGTTCCGCAGCGGAGCTGTTCGCGGCGACCCGGGTGGTGTTCCTGATGCTGGCCGACGGAGCCGCCATGGACGCGGTGCTGGAGCGCGGCACGGAGCGATTCGCGGTGCACGTCGCCGGGCGCACCGTCGTCAACACGGCCACCGTATCGCCGCATTATTCGAAGGCGCTGGAGGCGGACATCCGCGCGGCCGGCGGCGCGTACGTCGAGGCGCCAGTGTCGGGCTCGCGCAAACCGGCGGAGCAGGGTCAGCTGGTGGCGATGCTGGCGGGCGAGCCGTCCGCGGTCGCCGCGGTGGAGCCGCTGCTCGCGGCGACGTGCCGGGCCACCGTGCCCTGCGGCGCGGTGCCCCGCGCACTGACCATGAAGTTCGCCGTCAACATCTTCCTGATCGCCTCCATCACTGGGCTGGCGGAGGCGGCGCACTTCGCCCAGGCCGAGGGGCTGGACCTCAAGGCCTGGGCCGGCATCGTCAACGCCAGCCAGATGGCCAGCGACATCTCCCGGGTGAAGGTGGACAAGCTGCTGGCCGACAACCTCGACGCGCAGGCGGCCATCACCAACGTGCTGGAAACCATCCGCCTGATCGCGGAAACGGCGCAGGCCGACGATATCTCCGCGCCGCTGATGGAGGCCAGCCTCGCGCTGTACCGTCGCGCCGAGGCGCTGGGGCTGGGCGGATCGGACATGATCGCGGTGGTGCAGGCGTTTTCGGGCGCCTGAGGGACCAGCTGGAAGACAACAACCGAAGATCGATCGAACGATGCCCGGTACCGATCAGGCTTGGGTCCGATTCCTCTTTTTGGGCTGCTGCTTCCTTGGTCGAAAAGTGCGCTCTGCTCCCTGCTTCGGTTGTTGAACTACAATCGCCGAGGCCAGCGACGGCGCGCACGAGCGGACACTGAAAAGCGCATCGCTTCGAGCAATTTGGCGTTTCTTTGATGCTCCAAATGGACTGGGGACTACACATGACAAAGGATGCGAGCCGTCGCAGTACCGAAGAAATCTTCGCGGCGCCGGTGCCAAACTTGGTCGCTATGACGGCCGCCATCAACCAGAGTCTGGCGACGAGTGGATTGAATGCTTACTCGGTACGCAACACTGGGATAATCGCGAAGAAAAAGCGCAGCATCCTTTACAAGAACGGCCACACTTTGCCAGCTTCTGCGGAGCGCTTGCTTGCCGAAGCGCAGAGTAACGTGCAGCACTCGCGCAAGCTTGGGCGAAACCTACAGCGAGCCAATCCGAACGCGACGAGACCAGCGGGAACCGATGCGCATCACATCGTGGCTCGGGAGGCGGCAGCGGCCCATCCATCGCGGGTGCTGATCTTCGCTGTCGGGATTGGCATCAACGATGCCGACAACGGCGTGGTCCTACCACGCGGGAAAAATGCCCGCATACCTGGCCTTAGCGGAGCCGCCCCCCATCAGCACGTCCACACCGCGACATATCACGCTAACGTCGTGGCTGAACTCTACAGCGCGGATGATGTTGGTGATGCCGGTGAAATCCGCGGCATTCTCCGCTCCATCGGCGGCCGCCTGGTGCGCGGTCAATTCGCTTTCTGAAGGACACCTCATGCAACTCTGGCGATGGAACGGCGCAAACGACAGCTTCACCACCTTGGTGCCGGTGAATGATGCGGATTTGCTCAGTGGCGTGTTCACCGCCGACGGAACGTCCAAGACCTGGGGTGCCCGACCGAGAGTCAAGCCCGCCGTGGAGAAGGACCCGAAGAAGCAGCTGCCGCTGGGCGACCTCAGCTTCATCATGGGCGCCAGCGTCGTGTTGAACGACAAGGCTTACGCAGCCTTGGGCGACCTGCTGCGACCGTTCGGCGAATTTCTCGAACTGGACCTGGTGGATGCCGCCGGGCTGGCTGGCGGCGACCAGCGCCTGCACTTCTACAACGTCACCCGCATGATTACCTGCATCGACGTGACGCGATCGGAGATGGATGGCAAGAAGGTGATCAAGCCGGCATTCCTCCCGGATGCGGTGCCGGATGAAGCCACGATCTTCAAGGACCCGCTGCGCAAAAAGGCCGATATCTACCTCAACGGCGCGGCGCGTGACGCGCTGGTGCAACGGATGGAGAAGGCGGGGCTGCGCGGGTCAACGCTGCGGCAGATCGGCTGAAGGCAGTGCTGATGGCCGAGGCAGGTAGGGCAGGTGAGCCTGACCCCATTCGCTCCAGCGGCCCGAAAGTAAACTCTTAGCCCTGATTCACTTCCAGACACAGGAGTCGGAGGAGCGCCTGTGAGTATCGCTGATCGGCTGACCGAAGCCTTCCCCGAAGCGGACGTTTCGGCGATGGATGATGCTTTCATACGAGCCAAACTGAACATCATGGAGCTGCCCGCGCCGGTGGACCTGCTGCGCGTCGTTCCGCTCTACATGCTCTGGTGTGTCAGACATCCCGATGACCCTGCGCTGGTCTCCGACTTCACGCTCCGCGCTCTGGCCGAGTACGGTCGATGCCAGCAGCCGGGCCTGGAGCATCTGAACTTCCGCTACCGCTGCTCCCAACGACAGATCGACGCCGTATCGGCATTCCTGGCGTGGGCAGCGGAAGCGCTGCCGTTCCGCGATGACGTGCAACTTGAGCGGGCACGCAGGAGATGGACAACTAGCAGCTGACTGGTCCGAAGCACTTGTTTCGTCCCGAAAGCACACTCGGCCCCCTGCTTTCCCCGCCTCCCTAATAGGCCAACTGTCACTTCCCGTGCCGTTGGGGGTGCTGGCTATATTTCACGTCGCCTGGCCGCCGCCCTTCCCGCGCCGCGGTGTTCCGGCCTGGTGCCGCAGTGCCATTCGAAGCCAGCAGTTAGCTGCCAGGTCCCGGCCCCGTGAGAGCCAACCCGTGAACGAGCCTCGTGAAAAGGAATGAAACGAATGCGCACGCCCCGATGGTTACTCCCCTTGTTCGCCGGCCTGCTGACGGTCTCCACCGCGCACGCCGGCCGCGCGTCCGATGCGGCGTTGAACGCGCTGGTCGAGGGCGCCAAGGCTTCGCACAGCGACACGATGCTGGTGCTGCGCGACGGCAAGGTGCTCGCTTCCTACAACAGGCCCGGTGAGACGCCGCACGCGATCGAGATGATGTCGGCGACCAAGTCGCTGGTGGGCCTCGCTGTCGGGCGGCTGGTCACCGAAGGCAAGATCAAGTCGATCGACGAGCCGGTCAGCGATTTCTATCCGGAGTGGAAGCAGGGCCAGAAGGCCAAAATCACGGTGCGGATGCTGCTCGACCACACCTCCGGCCTGCAGAACGTGCCCAACACCACCGTGGAGATCTATCCCGCGCCGGATGGCATCAAGCTCGCGCTGGCGGCGGAGCTGAGCAGCCCGCCCGGCACCCGCTTCAGCTACAACAACAAGGCGATGAACCTGCTCGCCGGTGTCATCGAGCAGGCGTCCGGCATGCGCATGGATCACTACATCGAGCGCACGATCCTGCAGCCGATGGGCATCCCGGGGCCGGCCTGGAACACGGACGGCGGCTTCGACCATGCCGGACACCCCTATGCGATGGCCGGCTGGAAGGCCACCGCCGCCGACGCGGCGAAGATCGGCGAGCTGGTGCTGGCCGACGGCCGCTGGCACGGCAAGCAGCTGATCGACCCGGCGTACATCCGCGCGATGGTGGGCCAGAGCCAGCCCTTCACGCCCAGCTACGGTCTGCTCTGGTGGCGCCGCGGCGCCGACCGCAAGATGGGTGTCAGTGCCAAGGCGATCGACGCGATGGAGCAGCAGGGCATCGATCGGGTCGGCCTGGAACAACTGCGCCCGCTGGTGCCGCGCACCTTCGCCCAGCCGAGCGAACTGCGGCCGGCGCTCACGCAGGCGCTGGGTGCGGAGCTGCCCACCCTGGCCAAGGACATCAAGGCGCACGGCTGCGGCATGGACGACCTCATCGAGGATCGCTCCGGCCCGATCGTGGCCTACGAGGCCAACGGCTATCTCGGCCAGTACATCGTGGTGGTACCCCAGGCACACCTGGTCGCCGTGCGCCAGATCGAGGCTGACCCCAGCTACGACGGCAAAGGCCCCTGGCCCTATGGCTACGACGACTTCACCGCCCGCGTGATCGCCCTGGCCCGCACCTACACCAGCGACCTGGCGGTGCCATCGCCTTGATGGCGTGCAGGACGGCGTGCTGCGCGCACTGCGGCTTACTGCGTGGGGACGCCCCGCACCGGCACCCAACGGGGTCAGGCTCACTCAATCCGGACTTGTAGGTGAACCTGACCCCGTTTTTTTTCTTATCCCCTTCGAGGGCGTGAACCTCACCCTCCGAACACCACAGCTTCCGGAATCTCGTAGCGCTCCTGGCCGACGCGGACGAAGAACAGGTCCGATTCCTTGCTTGCGCTGACGGTGGCGGTGCCGTCGGGTGGGTCCGCTTCGGCGCGGGTGGGTTGGCCGTGCTCGAAGACGATGGTGCGCTTGAAGCCTTGCGGGTGGGTCACGGTCACCGTGGCGTCGCCGCCGGTGCCGCGGGTAACGGTGAAGGGGCACGGCGTCGTTGGCTGGCCCGGGTAGCGGGCGCAGGGCAAGGTGCCGGAGGCGTGCGGGTTGGGGCGTGCGGCGGTTGCGTCGGTCGCCATGTTCGCGGCGCCGTCGATGGCGAGCTGCAGGGTGAAGGCGACCTTCTCGCCGCGCCGCGCCGAGGCGCGCATCTGGAACACCTGCACGGTATAGGTGCCGTTGGCCGGCAGGATGCCGGTCCAGTCGCCGCCGACGTAGCCGCGGCCGAGGGCGGTGGACTGGCCGGGCTGGTCGCCGGGCGCGAAGACGTTGAAGTTGGCGTTCGAGCTGCCGCTGATCTTCACCGTCATGCTCTGCCCGGTGCGCGCGGCAAGCGTGTAGTGCACGGCGTCGTAACCGGCGAAGCTGCCTTTCACCGTGGCGCTGTGGCTGCCCTTGGTGAAGTGCACGGGAATGGTGGTGACCTTGTCCACGGCATGGACGGATAACGCAGGCACGGCAACCAGCACGAACAGCAGGAAGGCACGCGGCATCGACAACATGGTCAGGCTCCCCGTGGCGTGGGCGGCACGGCCGCCCGGGCTGGCGGCGCGGTGCGGCCGCAACGCGCGCAACGTACGTCCGGGGCGGTTAAGCGGTCGAGAAGGGGTGCCGGGCTCGCTCACAACCGCGGCGACTCACCTTCTTCAAGCAGCTCCAACTCGCCGTCCGCGCCGGGGTTGCCCGGGTCGAGGGCGAGGGCCTGTTTGAAGCTCTGAACGGCGCGCGCCCTTGAACCATCCACCAGGGAACGACAGCCGAAGGTCGGCCAAACCGCGGCCACGACCGATCAAGCTCGGGCACGGCTCGGATTACCTTCGCGGGCCCGCTGCCTCATCGCCCGAAAAGTGCACTCTGACCCCTGTTTCTGGGTCGCTCATCCCTGGTGTTCAAGAGTCTCTAGAGCAGCCTCGATGGGTTTGGGGTCGCCACCACCCGGTCCCACATAGGCTGACAAGGCCTCAGCGAGACTTACCAGCCGGCCCGCGCGGGAGTCCGCCCTCGGGCCCCACGTCGATCCGCACCCCGCACCGGTCACCAGGAAGTAGAAGGTCGCTCCATCCACCCCTAATGATCGAGGAGCTGCCGCCTGGGATACGTCCGCACGGACCTGGGCCACCAGTCGCTGCGCCAGGCGGGGCGAAAGCGCTGCATAACCCAGCCTCGTAGCCTCAAAATGACCGTCCTGACCGGTACCCGCCTGAACCCATGCGAGCTCCAGACGTTCGATCCGGCCGCCCGAGATGCGCACCGCCGTTGGACTCGAGAAGGCCGGGAAGCGGAGCACGGTGACCGCGACCTGGCCGGGTGGCGTCGCGGGCGCGATCGTCAGCCCTTGAAGTGTTTCCGGCGCGCAGGGGCTGAGGGCCGATGCCATCCGAGCGGCTTCAGCTCGAACAGCTTCTTCGTAGGCTTCACGTTCCCGAGTCGAATGGGTCACGATAGGCGCTGCGACCAACAGGCCGCAGAGCAAGGCTATCAGGGCAGAGAGAAGGGCAACTCGTCGCGCATCCATGACCTTTTCCTGGGTTGCTGCGCCGAAGTTCCGCTTGCCACAGTGGACCTGGCAAGGTTCGCTTCGGTGGCTCGAAAGTGCACTTTGACCCCTGTTTCCCCCTACCTAGAAGGCATGGTTCATGTTGAAGTCATTGAAACTCAAGGGAGTCGGGCCGGCCGAGTTGTTTGGGCCGGTGGAGTTTGCCCCACGGCTGAACTTCATCACCGGGGACAACGGGCTTGGTAAGAGTTTCTTGCTCGACATCGCTTGGTGGGCGCTGACCCGGACGTGGGCGCGTAACTCGCCAGCGGTTCCGCGACGCGGAGTAGAGCTTGCAAGTATCGACTACGCCTATTCAAAGGCGACTCCGGGCGACTTTAAAGAGACGAGTACGTTCAAGCGAGAATATCAGCTGTGGCCTACGAAACAGGGGCGCCCCCCTATCCCAGGTGTGGTTATCTATGCAGGAGTGGACGGGAGTTTTTCGGTTTGGGATCCCTCGCGCAACTATTGGAGTTCCAAAGAGGATGCTTTGAACCGAGAGCGGCTCCGCTCGTTCGATTTCACGCCTGAGCAGGTGTGGAAGGGGCTGGTTGGAAATGACGGGACACGCCACTGCAATGGCCTGATTCAGGATTGGGTGCTCTGGCAGAAGGGACGGGACCCAGCTTTTGCTGATTTGATAAAGGTGCTCAAAGCCCTCTCACCATCTGACGAAGAGGTACTAGCACCTGGAGAACCAGTTCGAATCGGCTTGGATGTAACCGACTACCCCTCCCTAAAGATGCCTTACGGTCAGAGCGTAGCGCTTATCCATGCCTCGGCAGGCATGCGCCGTATCGCGGCCCTCGCGTATCTCCTTGTTTGGACATGGCGCGAGCACCGACTAGCAAGCGAGCAGATCGGGAAGCCCCCCGCACGCGAAATTGTTTTCCTGATCGATGAGATCGAATGCCACCTGCATCCCCAGTGGCAGCGGCGGATCGTGCCGGCTCTGCTAAGCGTCATGCAAGCATTGACTGACCAACAGGTGCCCGTACAAGTAATTCTGGCGACCCACTCTCCACTTATTTTGGCTTCGGCGGAACCCACCTTCGACGAGTCGCAAGATGCAGTATTCGGCATCGCATTGCGCGATGGTCAGGCATGCATCACGCAAGAAGTTTGGGCTAAGCAAGGAGACGTAGTTAATTGGCTTGTCTCAGATGCCTTTGGCTTACGACAGGCGCGCTCGGTCGAAGCCGAGCAAGCGATCGAAGCTGCTGAAGCGTTCATGCGTGACGACGTCGGCAAGCTCCCAGAAGTCTTAAATTCGAAGGAGAAAATTCATCAGGCTCTTGAGCGCACGCTCCCTGGTGGCGATCACTTTTGGCCGCGCTGGATCGTGTGGTCCGATGCGCGAGAAGCGACGACAGCAGGCGAGGGTCCGGCATGATCCCTGTTGCCAATCCAATTCCCGAACCCGACGATTTTGATGCGAAATGCAGAACTCCAGGAAATGCTTGGCTAGCGACGCACCCCACGGGGCGACCAGCTGACAAATGGTCCCCCTTTCGTCTGGATTTGGCCGCAGGTTTTGGAGAACGTTGTGGCTACGGTGCCATGTGGATTTCAAGCGGGACAGTAGATCATTTTGTTAGCTGCGATGAAGATCGCAGCAAGGCCTATGAGTGGTCGAATTACCGTTACGTAGAGGGTTGGTTTAACAGCAGCAAAAACAAGCACGCATCATCAAGTTTGCTGGATCCTTTCGAAGTGCAGGCGGATTGGTTCGAGGTTGTCTTGCCGTCCCTGCAGTTGCGCTTGACGGATGCAGTGCCTCCGGCGCTACAGGGGCGCGCCGAATACACAATAAGCAAACTGCCATTGCGCGATGACGAGCGCGTGATCAAACAGCGGCGCGCGTGGCTTGAGATGTACGAAGCGGGGACTCCGCTGGCAGTCATCGAGAAGAAGGCACCACTCATCGCGCAGGCGATTCGTCGGCAGGGATGGCTGCCGCGCCCATAAGAGACGAGCAGGGACCCTAGTCCAGCCGGACGAGGTCAGGGTCACTTCCCGGATCGTGCTCGCGACGTGTGTTTGGATTGCGTTTCAGCTGGCCAGCCACGACTAGCAGAGCCCTTAACACTCACCGCCTCGCTCCACCGCAACTGCTTCCCCCCATCCCCCTCCACCAACCACTGCACCTTGCCACTCACCCACGCGGCTACCGCCACGCCATCCTCGAACAGGATGCGCGTGCCGATCACGGCGGGGATGCGCTCGCCGGCGAGCACGTTGCCGGTGAGGTTGAGCGGGTCGCAGCCGCTGATGACGACGAGTTCGCCGGCCGCTTCGCGGCGGGCGATGGATCGCAGGGCGGGGATGGCGTCGGGCAGGGCGAACTGTTCGCCGACCAGGCCGTCGACGAAGCGACCACCGCGGATTTCGCCGCGCGCTTCCAGCCGCTGGTAGACGTGGCGCAGTTCGCGCCAGCTCGGCAGCCAGGCGGCTTCGCGTTCCAGCAGTTTCCAGAACACCACGCCGTAGCGTTGCAGCAGGGTGCGGGCGACGTGCTCGACCTGTTCGCGGCGGTGCGCTTCGTCGCTGGCCTCGCGCGGTGCGCGGGCGCGCACCAGCGCCCAGCGGCCGGCGTCTTCGAGGGTGCTCATGTTTTGGTGGCGCACGCGTCGATGGCGCGGGTTGTCGCGCTTGGCCGCGGGCAGCAGCAGGGCGCGCAGGCCGGCGAAGCTGTCGGCGGTGACGCGGCCGGCGGCGACCAGCTCGCCCAGCGCGTCTTCCAGCTCGGTGCGCAGCAGGCGGGTGCCGGCCATCAGTTCGTCGAAGAACAGCGCGCCCTCGTCGCGCAGCGCATCGGCCACCGCCTGCGCGCGGGAGGACAGCGCGGGTGCGTCGGCGTCGTCGCGCTCCGCGACCGCGGCCCACACGCCCATCTGCCGTCGCGGCAGCAGCACGATGGGCGTGGCGCGCACCGGTCCGCCTCCGCTGCCGCCGGGGCGCAGCCGGCTCCAGCCGATGCGACCGGCGCGGCATTGCTCGTCCAGCCAGCGGCTGCCGTAGTCGTCGAGGCGGGCGGGCAGCAGCTCGGCTTCCCAGGCGCCGGCGGCGGCTTCGTAGCCTTCCAGTTGCGCCAGCACGGCGGGCAGCGCGTCCGGGCCGCTCATGCGCGTGGCCGGGGTGACGTGCTGCCAGTCGAACAGGAAGCGCAGGAAGTCGCGCCGGCTCACCGGGGCGATCTCGCGGCGCAGCCGGCCCAGCGTGTAGCGGTGGATGCGCGCCAGCAGGTGGCGCTCGCACCATTCGATGGCGGGCGCGTCGGGGCTGAAGTGCCCCTGCATCACGTAGCCCTCGGACTGCAGGCGGATCAGCGCCAGCTCGACGTCGCCGGTGTCCACGCCCAGCGCGGCGGCCAGCGGCGGCACCGGGGTCGGACCCAGGCCGCCGAGTCGACCGCGCAGCAGCTCGCGCAGGGCGTCTTCGGGTGTCCAGGTTTGCGCCGTGTATTCGGTGGGGGCGTCGATGGCCGGTTGCCGCGTGGCGTGCGGATGCACGGCCTGCCACAGCGGCAGGCGTTCGGCGGCGACCCAGATAGCGGCGTCCGGCATGAGGTTCAGGCGCGTGGCGCGATGCGCCTTGGCCAGCGCGCGCAGGTGCGCGTCCCAGCCGGCGTTGGCCGCGACTTCGGCATCGGTGATGCCGCCGAGCACGGTCAGCGCGTCGTGCATCTCGTCGGCGTCGCGCACCTGCGGCCAGGCTTCCTCGCGCACCGCGGCGATGGCGTCGGGATCGAGCCGGCCGAGGTCGTCGGCGTCTTCCACGTCGCCCCAGCGGCGCGCCTGCACGGCCTGGGTGCGGCGTTCCTCCAGCGGCGCGTCGTCGAGGAAGGCGTAGGGCGCGGCGGTGAGCACTTCGCTGGCCAGCGGGCTGGGCGCGGCCAGGTCGCGCGCGATCACTTTGATGCGGCCCTCTTCCATGCCGCGCAGCAGGGCGAGCAGGCCGTCGGTGTCCATCGCCTCGCGCAGGCAGTCGTGCAGGGTCTGGGTGACCAGCGGGTGGTCGGGCACTTCGCGCTCGCCGACGATGTTCTCCAGGCAGGCGACCTGGTCGGGGAACACGGTGGCGAGCAGGTCCTCGCTCTTCATGCGCTGCAGTTGCGGCGGCACCTTCTTGCCGCCGGCGAAGCGCGGCAGCGCCAGCGCGGTGACCGCGGCCCAGCGCCAGCGCGTGGGGAACAGCGGCGCATCCAGCAGTGCCTGGGTCAGCACGTGCTCGGCGCTGGACGAGTGCAGGTAATGCGCCACCTCGATCAGCGGAAAGCTGTGGCTGGTGGACAGCGACAGCACGATCGCGTCCTCGGTGGCCGCCGCCTGCAGCTCGAAGTTGAACTGGCGGCAGAAGCGCTTGCGCAGCGCCAGCCCCCAGGCGCGGTTGAGCCGGCTGCCGTAGGGCGTGTGGATCACCAGCTGGGTGCCGCCGGATTCGTCGAAGAAGCGCTCGAAGACGATGGTGGACTGCGTGGGCAGTTCGCCCAGCGCGGCCTTGGCGCGGGCGAGATAGTCGGCCAGCTGCTGGGCGGCGGATTCGTTCAGGCCCAGGGTGTCGCGCAGCCACGTAGGAGCGCACCCTGTGCGCGAACGCTCTGATGCGTGTTCGGCCGAAAAGCTGTCGCGCACAGGGTGCGCTCCTACGGGGGCTTCGCCCAGTCGCGCGTTGATTTCTTCGCGCAGGCGCGACACGCCGAAGGACAGTTCGTCGCTGCGCCCGGGCGCCTCGCCCAGCCAGAACGGGATGTTCGGCGGCACGCCCTTGGCGTCTTCCACCCGCAGCTTGCCCGGCTCCACGCGCTGGATGCGGTAGCTGGTGTTGCCGAGCTGGAATACGTCGCCGGCGAGGCTTTCGATGGCGAAGTCCTCGTTGACGGTGCCGACGATGGTCGCCTGCGGTTCCAGCACCACCAGGTAGTCGGCGGTGTCGGGGATGGTGCCGCCGGAGGTGACGGCGGTGAGCCGCGCGCCGCGCCGGCCGCGCAGCTGCTTGTGCACGGCATCGCGGTGCAGGTAGGCGGCGCGCGCGCCGCGGCGGGTGGTGAAGCCGTCGGCGAGCATGCGCACGATGGCGTCGAAATCCTTGCGCGCCAGCGCGCGGTACGGATGCGCGCGGCGCACCAGCGCGTACAGCGCGTCCTCGTCCCACTCGGTGCAGGCGACCTCGGCGACGATCTGCTGCGCCAGCACGTCCAGCGGCTGCGGCGGCTGCACCAGGGTGTCCAGTTCGCCGCGGCGCACGCAGTCGAGCAGGGCCGCGCATTCCACCAGGTCGTCGCGCGAGGTGGCGAACAGCCGTGCCTTCGGCGTGCCGCCGACCGCATGGCCGCTGCGCCCGGCGCGCTGCAGGAAGGCGGCGATCGAGCGCGGCGAGCCGAGCTGGCAGACCAGGTCGACGTCGCCGATGTCGATGCCCAGTTCCAGCGAGGCGGTGGCGACCAGCGTGCGCAGCTCGCCGCGCTTGAGCCGCTGCTCGGCGTCCAGCCGCTGCTCGCGCGACAGGCTGCCGTGATGCGCGGCCACCAGCTCCTTGCCCAACCGCTCGGACAGGTGCCGCGCGGCGCGCTCGGCCATCCGCCGCGTGTTGACGAAGATCAGCGTGGTGCGGTGCGCCTCGGCCAGCGCGGCGAGGCGGTCGTAGACCAGCGCCCAGGTGTCGTTGGACATCACCGCTTCCAGCGGCACCGGCGGCACCTCGATGGCGAGGTCGCGCGGGCGGCTGTGGCCGATGTCGATGATGGTGCAGGCGGGTGTAGCTGCAGCGTTCGGCGCGGTGTCGTCGGCCAGTGGTGCCAGCGCGGCGCGTTCGCCCTCGCCGACCAGGAAACGTGCCACCGACTCGATCGGCCTCTGCGTGGCGGACAGGCCGATGCGCAGCAGCGGCCGCTGGCACAGCGCTTCCAGCCGTTCCAGGCTCAGCGCCAGGTGCGCGCCGCGCTTGCTGGCCGCCACGGCGTGGATCTCGTCGACGATCACCTCGCGCACGTGCTTCAGCGCCTCGCGGCCGGAGGCCGAGCCGAGCAGGATGTAGAGCGACTCCGGCGTGGTGACCAGGATGTGCGGCGGGTGCTTGCGCATCAGGTTGCGCGCGGCCTGCGGCGTGTCGCCGGTGCGCACCGCGGTGCGGATCGCCACCTCCGGCAGGCCGGCGGCTTCCAGCTCGGCGCGGATGCCTTCCAGCGGCGCCTCCAGGTTGACCTGGATGTCGTTCGACAGCGCCTTCAGCGGCGACACGTAGACCACCCGCGTCTCGTCCGGCAGCGCACCGCCGTGCGCCACGCCCTCGCGCACCAGCGCATCGATGGCGGCGAGGAAGGCGGTCAGCGTCTTGCCCGAACCGGTCGG
This sequence comes from Dyella thiooxydans, assembly GCF_001641285.1. NCBI lineage: Bacteria > Pseudomonadati > Pseudomonadota > Gammaproteobacteria > Lysobacterales > Rhodanobacteraceae > Dyella > Dyella thiooxydans. Next base: position 3,016,789 of record NZ_CP014841.1, on the reverse strand, counting down.
CGCGGCGACCAGGGTGTGCTCGCCACGGCGGATCGCCGGCCACGCCGCCGCCTGCGCCGCGGTGGGCGCGGCGAAGCGGCCACGGAACCAGGCCGCGACGGCGGGGTGGAAGTCGGCGAGCAGGGTGTCCATGTCCGGCCTCGACGGGGCGGCGGAAGCGGTGGGCGTCACCCGCTGGATATAGGGCTTGCCGCGAAGCGTGGCAAGCGGCCGTCGCAGGAGACGCGATGCACGGCTTGCGCCCGCGCGCCTTGTGCTTGCGACACGCTTTGCACATGCTCGGCGGGTCGCCCCGCCCCCGTCCCGCTTCCCTGCCCAAGGAGGAATTCCATGGCCTTCCGTCCGCGCCTGCTGCGCACCCTGCTCACCGCCGGCATCGCCGCCTCCCTGGCTGGACTGGCCGGCACCGTTGCGGCCGCCGACGCCCCGGTCGCCCGGCCGTGGATGAACGCTTCGCTGTCGCCCGACCAGCGCGCCGACCTGCTGGTGAAGGCGATGACCCAGGATGAGAAGTTCCGCCTGCTGCGCAGCGAATACGGTGCGGATTTCGAGGGCCAGCACAACAAGCCGGCCGGCTCGCTGGGCACCGCCGGGTTCATCCCGGCAATGCCTCGGCTGGGCCTGCCGGCGATCCACGAGACCGACGCCGGCCAGGGCGTGGCGCGCCCGCTGCTGTTCGGCGACGGCGACACCGCGCTGCCTGCGGGGTTGGCCGTGGCGGCCAGCTTCGATCCGAAGGTGGCCTACGCCGGCGGCGCGATGATCGGGCGCGAGGCGCACCGCATGGGCTTCGGCGTGCTGCTGGCCGGCGGCGTGAACCTGGCGCGCGACCCGCGCAACGGTCGCAACTTCGAATACGCCGGGGAGGATCCGCTGCTGGCCGGCACCATCGTCGGCGCGGCGATCCGCGGCATCCAGGCCGAGCACGAGGTGTCCACGGTCAAGCACTACGCGATGAACGACCTGGAGACCGACCGCACCACGCTCAGCGCCAACATCGACGAGACCGCCGCGCGCGAGTCGGACCTGCTCGCCTTCGAGATCGCCATCGCCGACGGTCACCCCGGCTCGGTGATGTGCTCGTACAACCGCATCAACAGCGTCTACGCCTGCGAGAACGACTGGCTGCTCAACCAGGTGCTCAAGCGCGACTGGAAGTACCCGGGCTTCGTGATGTCCGACTGGGGCGCGGTGCACAGCGCGGCGAAGTCGGCGCTGGCCGGGCTGGACCAGGAGTCCGCCGGCGAGCGCTTCGACAAGCAGGTGTACTTCGACCAGCCGCTGCGCCAGGCGGTGGCCAGGGGCGAGGTGCCGCAGTCGCGCATCGACGACATGGTCCACCGCATCCTCCGTAGCTTCTTCGCGGTGGGCGCGTTCGAGCACCCGGCGAAGGTGGCACCGATCGACTACGCCGCCGACGCGACGGTGTCGCAGCGGGCCGCCGAGGAAGGCATCGTGCTGCTGCGCAACCAGGACCACGCCCTGCCGTTGGCCGGCGCGGTCGGCCAGGTCGCCGTGATCGGCAGCCACGCCGACGTGGGCGTGACCACCGGCGGCGGCTCGTCAGGGGTGAAGCCGCGCGGCGGCAGTCCGGTCACCGGCGTGGCGCCCACCGCCTGGCCGGGTCCGAAGGTGTACCAGCGCTCCTCGCCGATGCAGGCGATCGCCAAGCGCAACGGCGGCAAGGTGGCCTACGCCAGCGGCGAGGACATCGCCGCGGCGGCGAAGCTGGCGGCGCAGTCGAAGGTCGCCATCGTGTTCGCCGAGCAGTGGACCGCCGAGTCGTTCGACGTGCCGACGATGGACCTGCCCGGCAACCAGGACGCCCTGATCGCCGCGGTGGCCAAGGCCAACCCGCACACCCTCGTGGTGCTTCAGACCAACGGTGCGGTGAAGATGCCGTGGCTCGACCAGGTGCAGGGCGTGCTGGAGGCCTGGTACCCCGGTGCCAACGGCGGCGAGGCGATCGCCCGCGTGCTGTTCGGCGAGGTCGATGCGTCCGGCCGCCTGCCGGTGACGTGGCCGAAGGACGAGTCGCAGCTGCCGCGCCCGAGCATTCCGGGCGCCGGGCTGGCGTCGATCGGCATCCCGCCGCAGGGCCAGCCGCAGCAGGACATCGACTACGACATCGAGGGCGCCGACGTCGGCTACCGCTGGTTCGAGAAGAAGGGCCTGCAGCCGCTGTTCCCGTTCGGCTACGGTCTGGCTTACACCTCGTTCGCGTATGGCACGCCGAAGCTCGAGAACCACGACGGCGCGATCAGCGTCAGCGTGCGCGTCACCAACACCGGCAAGCGCGCCGGCGTGGCCGTGCCGCAGCTCTACGTGGCGCCGCCGCAGGGCGACACCACCCGGCGGCTGGCCGGCTGGCAGCGGGTGAGTCTGAAGCCCGGCGAGAGCCGCGAGGTGCGCGTCGCGGCCAGCCCGGTGCGGCTGGCGCACTACGACGCGGCGAAGCGTGGCTGGGCGCGCGATGCCGGCCGCTACCGCTTCGCACTGGGCACGGACGCCGCGACGATGCTGAAGGCCGACCTGTCGGTGGGCCTGCCGGCGGCCACCTGCACGCTCGAGGCCTGCACGCCCGCAGCGCACTGACGCCACCGCCCGTCGCCCGTAGGAGCCCGCTCGCGGGCGATGCCTTTTCTTTCGATGTAGATCAGGAACAAGAGCATCGCCCGCGAGCGGGCCCCTACCGGGGCGAGGGCACCACCGTTTGCGAGCGCCATGGTCACGGCGGATCAGTGCCTGCCGCTTCCGCCCGGGCCCGGACGCCGCGGTGAGACGGAGGGCCGACCTCTCGGTGGCCACCTGCACGCTCGAGGCTTGCACGCCCGCTGTGCACTGGCGCCATCCCCGTAGGAGCCCGCTCGCAGGCGATGCTCTTTCTTTCGATGGGGATCAGGAGCAAGGGCATCGCCCGCGAGCGGGCTCCTACCGGGTGCGTGGCGACGCTGGGGTCTTCCGGGCGGTCAGCGCCGGCCGCGGATCGCCCGGACCAGCCAGCCCATCGCCAGCAACCCCAGCACCAGCCCGAGGCCGGCGCCCCACAGGGCACCGGTCGAACCGTCGATCAGCCAGCCGAGGCCGAAGCCGGCCAGAAACAACAGGGGCAGGGGCAGACAACCCATCACGCGACTCCGCGGCAAGCGAGTTCTCCAGTGTGCCGCATGTCGTCGAAGACGACCGGCGCGAGGTTGGCGCAACGCGGTCACCCGTAGCATCATCCGATCTTTGTGCATGTCGCTGGGGGAGCCATCCATGGACGTGGCCACGTGCCCGCAACCGCCCCACGCCCGCGCGCCGGAAGGCAAGCGCGACGAGCAGCGGCTGCCCGACGGCCAGGTGCTGGTGCGTCGCCACTGGGCCTTGCCCGGGGCGCATCGCGCGGTGCTGCTGGTGCATGGGCTGGGCGAACACAGCGGTCGCTACCGCCACGTCGCCGCCTGGTTCAACGCGCGCGGCTACGACGTGATGGCGTACGACCAGCGCGGCCACGGTCATTCGCCGGGGCCGCGCGGGGTGCTGTCCCATCCGGACGACCTGCTCGCCGACCTGGCCGCGGTGTATGCCGGCTACGCGGGTACCGCGCCCGCCCTGCCGCTGCTGCTCGGTCACAGCATGGGTGGCCTGGTCGCGGCCCGCGCCGTGCTCGACGGGCGGGTGACGCCGGCGGCGCTGGTGTTGTCCTCGCCGGCGTTCCGCAGCCACGAGGCGCCGTGGCTGCAATCGCTGGCGGCGGTGCTCTCGCGCACCCTGCCCAATCTGCCGCTGCGCACCGGACTGGCGCTGGACCACCTGTCGCACGACGCGGCGGTGATCGCCGCCTACCGCGACGACCCGTTGTGCAGCGGTCGCATCACCCCGCGCATGGCGGACTTCATCTTCCGCGCCGGCCCGTCCTGCATCGCCGATGCCGCGCGCCTGCCGGTGCCGACCCTGCTGCTCGCCGCCGGGGCCGACCGGCTGGTCGATCCGGCCGGCAGCCGCGAGTTCGCGTCGGCCGCCTGGTCGTCGCCACACCTCACCACGCGGCACTTCGACACGCTCTACCATGAGCTGTTCAACGAGTCCGAGCCGGGCCGCAGCCAGGTGATGAAGCAGCTCGGCGACTGGCTGGCGCGCCTGCCCGGCTGAACGGGCGGGGTGACAGCCCGCGCCCGCGGGCATAGGCTGGGTCCCATGCGCACCCGTGATCTCGGGTTTCTGCTGGCCTTCTCCACCGCGGCACTACCGGCGGGCGGATTGCTGTTGGCGCGCCAGGGCCTGCCGCTGGATCTTGCCGCGTGGTTTCCGATCGCCTTCATCTTCGGCGTGGTGCCGTGGATCGACGCGGCCTGCGGCCTGGACACGGATAACCCGGTGGATGTCGACGAAGGGCATCGGCTGGAGCACAGCCGCTATTTCCGCGCGCTCACCGCGCTGGTGCTGCCGGTGTGGCTGGGCCTGCTTGGCTGGTGCATCTGGCAGTTCGCGCAGCAGCCGTTCGGACCGGTCGGTCAGGTCGGCTGGCTGGTCTCCACCGGCGTGATCGGCGGCGTGCTGGCGATCAACCCGGCGCACGAGCTGATCCACAAGTCCTCGCGCTGGGAGCCGCTGTTCGGCGGGGTGCTGCTGACCAGCGTGGGCTATCCGGGCTTCAAGGTGGAGCACGTGCGCGGGCACCATCTGCACGTGGCCACGCCGGAGGATTCTTCCAGCGCCCGGCTCGACGAATCGGTGTATGCCTTCGTGCCCCGCGCGTTGTGGCGCAACGCGCGCAACGCCTGGCGGCTGGAGGCGCAGCGGCTGCGCGCACGCGGTCACTCGCCGTGGGGCGCGCGCAACGAGATGGTGCGCTGGTATGCGCTGTGGCTGCTGTTCATGGCGGGATTCCTCGCCGCCGGCGGCGTGCGCGCGCTGGCCTTCTTCCTGCTGCAGGGACTGATCGCGGCGGCCACGCTGGAAGTGATCAACTACGTCGAGCACTACGGGCTGGAGCGGCGCGAAGTTGCGCCCGGCCGCTACGAGCGGGTCACCCATCACCATTCCTGGAACGCGCCGCAGCGTTACACCAACTGGCTGCTGTTCAACCTGCAGCGCCATTCCGACCACCACGCCGTGGCGCGTCGCCGCTACCAGGCGCTGCGCCACCACGACGACAGCCCGCGGCTGCCGGCCGGCTACGCCACGATGTTCGTGCTGGCGCTGGCGCCGCCGCTGTGGCGCCGGGTGATGAATCCAAGGGCGCTCGCCTGCCGGCACTGATCCGGCGCACGAGCGTCAACGCACAAGCCGGGCAGGAATCTTCCATACCCTGCCCGGATCGACCGCCACGATGGCAGGTCAGGGGGACAGTCCACCGGAGCGTGGCGCGGTGGCTTGTCGCAGGGGCCTGATCCAGATCAGCGATCCGGCCGAAACCTGCCATGACACTTTCGCCACTTTTCCGAGGGCACCCCATGCCTAACACCGAGTACTACAACGACCGGGTGGTCCGGCAGTTCCTGCTTGCCGCGGCCGTCTGGGGCATCATCGGCATGTCCTTCGGCGTCTACGCCGCGGCCGAGCTGATGTGGCCGGCGCTGAACTTCGACATCCCCTGGATGACCTTCAGCCGGATCCGCCCGGACCACACCTTCGGCGTGATTTTTGCCTTCGGCGGTTCCGCGCTGATGGGCACCTGCTACTACGTGGTGCAGCGCACCGGCCACGCCCGGCTGGCGCTGGGACGGTTGGCCACCTTCACTTTCTGGGGCTGGCAGCTGATCTGCGTGCTGGCGATGGTGACCATGCCGCTGGGGATCACCCAGAGCAAGGAGTACGCCGAGCCGGAGTGGTTCATCGACATCCTGATCGCGGTGGTGTGGGTCAGCTTCGGCACGGTGTTCTTCGCCAGCCTGGCGCGGCGGCGCATCCAGCACATCTACGTGGCGAACTGGTACTACGGCGCCTTCATCATCGCCGTCGGCCTGCTGCACATCGTCAACAACCTGGCGGTGCCGGTGTCGCTGTGGAAGTCCTACCCGATCTACTCCGGCGTGGTCGATGCGATGGTGCAGTGGTGGTACGGCCACAACGCGGTGGCGTTCTTCCTCACCGCCGGCTTCCTCGGGATGATGTACTACTTCGTGCCGCGCCAGGCGCAGCAGCCCTTGTGGAGCTACCGCTTCTCCATCGTGAACTTCTGGGCGCTGATCTCGGTGTACATGTGGGCCGGCTCGCACCACCTGATGTACACCGCGCTGCCGGACTGGGTGCAGTCGGTCGGCATGGCGTTCTCGCTGATCCTGCTGATGCCGAGCTGGGGCTCGGCGGCCAACGGCCTGCTCACCTTCAACGGCTCGTGGGAGAAGCTGCGCACCGACCCGGCGGCGAAGTTCATGGTGATGTCGCTGGTGTTCTACGCGGCGGCCACCTTCGAGGGCTCGATGATGGCGATCAAGACCGTCAACTCGCTCTCGCACTACACCGACTGGACCATCGCCCACGTGCACTCCGGCTCGCTCGGCTGGGTGGCGATGATCACCATCGGCTCGCTCTACGCGATGGCCCCGCGCGCGCTGGGCAAGCCGGCGATGCATTCGCGCCGGGGCATGGAGCTGCACTTCTGGCTGCACATGATGGGCACGCTGATGTACGTCGGCTCGATGTGGACCGCGGGCGTCACCGAGGGCGTGATGTGGCGCGCCACCCAGCCGGACGGCGCGCTCACCTATCCGTTCATCGCCAGCCTGATCGCGATCAAGCCGATGTACCTGATCCGCTGGGGCGGCGGCCTGCTGATCCTGTCCGGCATGTGGGTGATGGCGTGGAACCTGTGGCACACCGCCGACGATGCGCGGGCGCGGCTGATCAAGCCGATCCCGGTGCCGATCCCCGAGCCGGTGCCGCACCAGGTGCCGGCGCCGCTGCCGGCCGCGGGTTGAGGAGGCGACCATGGCCTACAAACATTTCGAAGCGATCGAGAAGCACGCCGGCCTGCTCGGCATCCTCATCGCGATCATGGTGTCGATCGGCGGACTGGCCGAGATCACCCCACTGTTCATGGAAGCGCACGCGGTGAAGGCACCGCCGGGGGTGAAGCCCTACGACCCGCTGCGGCTGGCCGGGCGCGACATCTACGTGCGCGAGGGCTGCTACCTGTGCCACTCGCAGATGATCCGCGCGCTGCGCGCCGAGACCCAGCGCTACGGCCACTACTCCACCGCGGAGGAGTCGGTCTACGACCGCCCGTTCCAATGGGGCTCTAAGCGCACCGGGCCGGACCTGGCGCGGGTCGGCGGCAAGTACTCCGACCAGTGGCAGCGCATGCACCTGATGAACCCACGGGCGCTGGTACCGGCCTCCAACATGCCGGGCTTCCCGTGGCTGGCCAAGGCCACGCTCGATCCGGCCGACATCCAGGCACGCATGCGCGTGCTGCGCGAGCTGGGCGATCCGTACACCGACGCGGACATCGCCGCGGCCCCCGCCGCGGTCGCCGGCAAGACCGAGATGGACGCGCTGATCGCCTACCTGCAGGGTCTGGGCATCAAGAACGAGCCGCAGCCGCCCGCGGCAGCGGCCAGCACGGGAGCTGCGCCATGAGCCACGACGCCTGGGGACACCTCGCCGGCGCGGTGACGGTGGTGCTGATGCTCACCTTCGTGGGCATCTGGGTCTGGGCCTGGCGCAAGCGGCATCGCGAGGTGTTCCGGCACATGGCGGGCCTGCCGATGGAGGACGCGGTCGATCCGACCGCCGATGACGACGCGGGAGAACAGCGATGAGCGCCGGCTGGTCGATGTGGGTGATGTTCCTGGTCGTGCTCAACCTGGGCATCACGTTCTTCCTGTTCCTGTGGGCGCCGCGGGCGAAGATCCCGACCCAGCCCGATGGCACCAGCGGCCACGTATGGGCGCACGGCGTGCTGCGCGAGGGCGTGCGGCGGCTGCCGCTGTGGTGGGTGGTGTTCTCCGCGGCGATGTTCGTGGCCGGCTTCACCTACCTGGTGCTGTATCCCGGCTTCGGCAACCACAAGGGCGCGCTGCACTGGACGGCGCACGGCGAGCTGGCGAAGGACGTGGCCGCCAACGACGGCAAGCTGGACGATCTGCTTGCGCGCTTCCGCGAGTACCCGATCGAACAGCTCGCCGGCGATCCGGCGGCGATCCAGATGGGCCACCGCCTGTTCATGGACAACTGCGCCGCCTGCCACGGCCCGGCCGCGCACGGCAACGTGGCGCTGGGCGCCCCCAACCTCACCGATGACGACTGGCTCTACGGCGGCAGCGGCAAGGACATCCTCACCAGCATCGAGCACGGCCGCGCCGGCGTGATGCCGGCCTGGGGACCGAGCCTGGGCGAGCCCAACGTGAAGCACCTGGCGCAGTACGTGCTGAGCCTCTCCGGCGCGCCGCACGACGCGGCGGCGGCCGCCGCGGCCAAGCCGCTGTTCGCCACCTGCGCGGCGTGCCATGGGCCGGAGGGCAAGGGCAACCAGGCACTGGGCGCGCCCAATCTCACCGACCCCATCTGGCTGCACGGCGGCACCGTCGCCGACATCGAGACCACCATCCGTGGTGGCCGCCAGGGCGCGATGCCGGCCTGGGACAAGCGCCTGAGCGCCGACCAGATGCGCGTGCTGGCGTCCTACGTCTACCACCTTGCCCATCCGGACATCGGCGATGCCGGACGCTGACCCGCGCGGCCGCTGGTATCGCCAGCCGGTGTTGTGGCTGGGCGCGGTGGTGTTCGTTGCTTCGATCGCCGGCTGCGTGTGGATCATCGCGATGGGCGCGCGCCACGCCGACGTGCCGGTGGATGCGCCGCATGCGGTGTTCGGGGTGCCTTCGCATGGCCACGCCCATCCGGCCCCGGCGGGCACCGCGGCGTCGCCGCGATGAACGCGGTCTGGGCCCACCCGCAGCTGGCCGCACAGGTGTTGCGGCCGCGCCGCGACGGCCGCGCCGAGGCCAGCCTGCGGGTGTCGCCGCTGGACGATCCGCGCCGCGTGCTGCATGTCGAGCAGGTGCTGCGCGCACTGCCCGGCGTGCAGCGCGTGGGCGTGGACGCCCCGCGCCAGCGCGTATCGGTGGTGTGGGATCCGGCGTGCCAGCAGCTGCCGGCGCTGCTCGATGCGCTGGGCGGCATCGGCTGCCGCGCCGAACCGCTGCCGCGGTCGCGTGCCGACGGCGACGCGCAGCGCGCTGCGCACGACCTGCTCAAGCGCCTGCTGGTGGCCGGCATGTGCGCGATGCAGGTGATGACCTACGCCTTCGTGATCTACATCGGCGTGGTCGATTTCGTCGACTTCAGCACGCGCGGACTGTTCCGCTGGCTGGGATTCCTCACCACGCTGCCGATCGTCGGCTACGCCGCGTTGCCGTTCTACCGCGGCGCGCTGGCCGAGCTGCGCGCGCGCCGTCCCGGCATCGACCTGCCGGTGGCGCTGGCGGTGCTCTTGGTGTTCGCCGGCAGCGCGTGGAACACCTGGCGCGGCGGCGGCGAGATCTATTTCGACTCGGTGAGCATGTTCGTGTTCCTGCTGCTGGTGGCGCGCTACGTCGAACTGCGCGCGCGCCAGCGCAGCGGCGCGCTGGGCGACGCCACGGTGGACGCCGCGCCGCTGCTGGCCGAGCGTCTCGGCGCCGGCGGCCGACGCGAGTGGGTGGCGGCCACCACGCTGCTGCCGGGCGATCGCGTGCACGTGGCCGAGGGCGCCACGGTGCCGGCCGACGGCGTGCTGGAAAGCGCGCACGCCGAGCTGGACGAGGCGCTGCTGTCGGGCGAATCGCGCCCGGTGCGGCGGGTACGGGGCGAGCCGCTGGTGGCCGGCAGCGTGCTGCTGTCCGGGCCGGTCGAGCTGACCGTGCGCCACAGCGGCGAGGCCACCGCGGCGGCGCGGATCGGCGCGCTGGCCCGGCGCGCCCAGGGCGGCCGCCTGACCGCGGAGGCGACCGCCGACCCGCAGGCCACCCGCTTCGTCCAGCGCGTGCTGGTGCTCACCCTGCTCACCGCGCTGGGCTGGCTGCTGGTCGATCCATCCCGCGCGTTCGAAGCCTCGGTGGCGGTACTGGTGATCGCCTGCCCCTGCGCCTTCGCGCTGACGGTGCCGGCGACCCGCGCCCGCGCCTTCGGCGTGCTGGCCGCGCGCGGCGTGCTGGTTGCCGACGGCGCCGCGTTGGAGCGGCTGGCGCGGGTGGACTTCGCCCTGTTCGACAAGACCGGCACGCTGACCCACCCGGGCTTCGTGCCGGACGACATCGTCGTCTGCCGCGGCACGCGCGACGACTCCCTGCGCCTGGCCGGCGCGCTGGCGCAGGGCAGCAGCCATCCGCTGTCGCGCGCGCTGGCGCGGCTGGCGGCCGAGGTGGCGGCCGCGCCGCTGCCGGTGGTCGAGAACCTGCGCGCGCTGCCCGGCGTGGGCCTGTCCGGCCGCGTCGACGGCTGCTCGCTGCGGCTGGGACGCGCCGACGGGGTGCTTGCCGGCGCCGTGCCGCCGGCGCTGGAGGGGTGCCTGGTGCTGGCCGACGCTGCCGGCCCGCTGGCTGGCTTCCGCCCGCGTGAACAGCTGCGCCAGGACGCGGTGGACACACTGGCCGCACTGCAGGCGCAGGGCGTGCAGGTCGCGCTGGCCAGCGGCGACGCGCCGCCGCGGGTGGCGACGATTGCCGCGGCGCTGGGCATCGGCCAGTACGCCGCGCAACAGACCCCCGCCGACAAGCTCGCCCTGCTGCGGCAGGCGCGAGACCGCGGCCACGTCACCCTGGCGGTGGGCGACGGCAGCAACGACGCGCCGGTACTGGCCGGTGCCGACGTCTCCGCCGCGCTGGCCGGCGGTACCGCGCTGGCGCAGGCGCATGCCGGGCTGCTGCTGGCCGGCGACCGCCTCGACGGCCTGCTCGCCGCGCGCGCGGTGGCCGGCGACATGCAGCGCATCGTGGCGCAGAGCCGGCGCTGGGCGCTGGGCTACAACCTCATCGCCGTGCCGTTCGCCGCGTTCGGCCTGGTGCCGCCGTGGCTGGCCGGCATCGGCATGGCGCTGAGCTCGCTCGGTGTGGTGCTCAACGCGCTGCGTACCGGACGCCGGCTGCCGGCGCCGGGTGGGCGCGCATGAACATCATCCTGGTGCTGATCCCGGTCACCCTGCTGGTGGTGGGGATCGCCGTGGCGCTGTTCTTCTGGGCGGTGAGCCACCAGCAGTTCGACGACCTAGACAACCCCGGCATCCTGCCCCTGCTGGAAGATGACCCAGATCAGGGCGCGGCGGGCGATGCCACGCCATCCTCGTCACCCGACGCTGCGCCGCCGCCGGTTGGCGGCGCCGGTTCCCCCGACGTGCCGCCGCCGGCACCCGAGTAGACGCATGACCGTTGCCCCCGACACCCCTTCCGAAGAGGCCATCGCCACCCTCGTCGACCGCTTCTACGAGCGCGTGCGACGCGATCCCGAACTCGGCGCGGTGTTCAACCCCGCCGTGCACGACTGGCCGGAGCACAAGGCGCTGCTGAGCCGTTTCTGGAGTTCGGTGGAGCGCGGCACGCGCAGCTACCGCGGCAACCCGATGGCCGCGCACCTGCGCCATCCGGTGCGCGCCGGCCATTTCGACCGCTGGCTGGAGCTGTGGCGCGAGACCTGCACCGACGTGCTGGACCCCGCCGGCGCGGCGCGGATGATCGACCACGCCGAACGCATCGCACACAGCCTCAAGCTCGGGCTCGGTCTGCGCCCGCACTCGCGGCGGCTGGGCGTGCCGGTGATGCACCTGCCGGCGCAGGCGCGGGAGTCCTGAGATGTTCTCCACCGACCTGCCGCCGCTGCCGACCGGCCGCGCCTGGGTGCACGGCGCGCTGGAGCGCCTGGCGCAGGAAGCGGCGCGCTCGGCCGACACCCACCTGCTCAAGCTCGACCTGCCGGCCTTCCCCGGCATCGACCTCTACCTGAAGGACGAGTCCGCGCATCCCAGCGGCAGCCTCAAGCACCGGCTGGCGCGCTCGCTGTTCCTCTACGCACTGTGCAACGGTCTCCTGCATGCGGGACAGACCGTGGTAGATGCCTCGTCCGGCAGCACGGCGATCTCCGAGGCGTGGTTCGCGCGGCTGCTCGGCTTGCCGTTCATCGCGGTCATGCCGGCCTGCACCGCGCCGGGCAAGATCCGCGATGTGCAGGCGCTGGGCGGCCAGTGCGACCTGGTCGAGAACCCGGCCGACGTGCCGGCCGTGGCCGCCGGGCATGCCGAACGCGGCGCCTGCTTCCTCGACCAGTTCGGGCTGGCCGAGCGCGCCACCGACTGGCGCGGCAACAACAACATCGCCGAATCGATCCTCGGCCAGATGGCGCGCGAGCCGTCGCCGCAGCCGGCGTGGATCGTCTGCAGCGCGGGCACCGGCGGCACCTCGGCGACGATCGGCCGCTACCTGCGCTACCGTCGCCTGCCGACCCGGCTGTGCGTGGCCGAGCCGAGCGGCAGCGCGTTCGTCGAGGGCTGGCGCCGCTACGACCGCGCCGCGATGGCCAGCCAGCCGACGCTGATCGAGGGCATCGGCCGGCCGCGGGTGGAGCCGGGTTTCGTGTTCGAGGTGGTCGACCAGGTGCTGGAGGTGCCCGACGCTGCCTCGATCGCCGCCGTCTGGCTGCTGGAGGAACTGCTCGGTCGCCGCTACGGCGGTTCGTCGGGCACCCAGTTCGTCGCCTGCCTGCGGCTGGCCGCGGCGATGCAGGCATGCGGCGAACGCGGCAGCATCGTCAGCCTGCTGTGCGACCGTGGCGAGCGTTACGCCGAGACGCTGTTCGACCGCGGCTGGTTCGCCGCGCGCGGCATCGATACCGCGCCATGGGATGCGCGCCTGCGCGCAGTGTTGCGTGACGGTCGCGGCTTCGACGAACCGATGCCGTAGCATGGGCGTCCACACGGCCGTGTGCCGTGCCTGACGGTTTGCCGCGGAGTCCTCCGATGTCGTTCGCCATCCTCGGTCACGGCCGCTTCGGCCAGGCGCTTGCCGGTCTGCTGCGCGAGGCCGGTCACGGCGTACGCGCCTGGGACCCGCGCGGCCACGTGCCGGCCGACTACGCCGCCGACTCGCTCGATGCGGCCGTGGACGATGCGCAGTGGGTGGTGCTGGCGATGCCGGTGCCGCAGATGGACGAGGCGCTGCGTGCGCTGAGGCCGCGGCTCAAGCGTGGACAGACAGTGATCGACGTCGGCAGCGTGAAGCTGCATCCCTGCGCGCTGATGGACGAACGGCTCGGCGACGCGATCCCGCACGTCGGCACGCATCCGCTGTTCGGCCCGCTGAGCCTGGCTCGCGGCGAACGGCCGCTGCGCGTGGTGGTCTGTGCCAGCGCACGCCACCCCGAGGCCGCCGAACGCGCCAGCGCGTTGTTCGCTTCGCTCGGCTGCGAGGTGATCGCACAGGAGCCGGCCGCGCACGACCGCGCCATGGCGCACACCCACGCGCTGGCGTTCTTCATCGCCAAGGGCCTGGTCGACATGGGCGTGGACGACGAACTGGCGGTGGCGCCGCCGTCGTTCCTCGGCCTCAAGGCGATGCTCGCCGCGGTGCGCGGCGACGCCGGCCACCTGTTCGCCGCGATCCAGCAGGAGAACTCGTTCGCCGAGGAGGCGCGGGCGGAGCTGCTGGCGACCCTGCAGGGCATCCATCGCCGGCTGGTCGCCGACGGCGACGATGCCGGCCTGGCGATCAGCGAGCGTCACTGACCCGGGCCGGCGTGACGCGTTCGGCCACTGCGACAATCCGCACATGTGGCCTGCGCAAGGCCTGATCCATATCAGGGGCAAACGCCCCGGCGATACCGACGATGCGCACGTCCTTACGGAGACGTGCCATGACGACGACCCGAAAACTCTGGCTGGGGCTGGCGGTATTGCTGCTGGCCTCCTTCTCGGTGCTGCTGTGGGTGGGCAAGGAGGTGCACCAGCAGGCGCCACCCTTGCCTGACGCGGTGGTCACCACCCAGGGCGCCACGCTGTACACCCGCGCCGACATCGAGCTGGGCCGCGAGGTCTGGCAGAGCATCGGCGGCCAGCAGCTCGGCTCGATCTGGGGCCACGGCGCGCTGGTGGCGCCGGACTGGAGCGCCGACTGGCTGCACCGCGAAGCGGACGCCATGCTCGAACTGCTGGCCCGCGACGAGGGCGCGCCCTCGTTCGCCGCGCTGGACGCCGAACGGCAGGCCGCGCTGAAGGCGCGCGTGCAGGCCGAGGAGCGTCGCAACACCTGGAACGCGGACAGCCGCACCATCACCGTCTCACCGCTGCGGGCGCAGGCGATGGAGGTGGTGGCGCGCCACTACGACAGCCTGTTCAGCAACGACCCGGCCACCCACGCACTGCGCGTCACCTACGCCATGCGCGAGGACACCATCCCCGAGATGGAACATCGTCGCGCGGTCACCGCGTTCTTCTGGTGGACCAGCTGGGCCGCCGCCGCCGAACGCCCCGGCCACAGCGTCAGCTACACGCAGAACTGGCCGTACGACCCGCTGGTCGGCAACCGGCCCAGCGGCACCGCGCTGATCTGGTCGGTGTTCAGCGTGCTGTTCCTGATCCTCGGTATCGGCCTGATCGGCTGGTACCACGCGGTGCAGAGCCACAAGGAGAGCCCGGCGGTGCCACCGGAGCACGACCCGCTGGCCGCGTTCAAGCCGACCCCCTCGATGAAGGCCACGGCGAAGTACTTCTGGACCGTGATGGGGCTGTTCCTGGTGCAGATCCTGCTCGGCGCCACCACCGCGCACTTCCAGGTGGAAGGCCAGCAGGCCTACGGTTTCGCGCTGGCCAACGTGCTGCCGTACAGCATCACCCGCACCTGGCACACCGAGCTGGCGGTGCTGTGGATCGCCACCGCGTGGCTGGCCACCGGCCTGTACATGGCGCCGGTGATCGGCGGCCGCGAGCCGAAGTTCCAGCGGCTGGGGGTGAACTTCCTGTGGGTCTGCCTGCTGGTGATCGTGGTCGGTTCGTTCGCCGGCCAGTGGTTCGCGGTGATGGACAAGATGGGCCTGAAGTACAACTTCTGGTTCGGCCACCAGGGTTGGGAATACACCGACCTGGGCCGCTTCTGGCAGATCTTCCTGTTCATCGGGCTGATGCTGTGGCTGTTCCTGGTCGGCCGCGCGCTGATGCCGGCGATCAGGCGTCGCGACGAGACCTCGCACATCGTGGGCCTCTTGTTCCTGTCCACCATCGCGATCGGCCTGCTCTACGGCGCGGGGCTGATGTGGGGTGAGCACACCCACATCGCGATGGTCGAGTACTGGCGCTGGTGGGTGGTGCACCTGTGGGTGGAGGGCTTCTTCGAGGTGTTCGCCACTGCGGTGATCGGTTACCTGTTCGTGCGGCTGGGACTGCTGCGCGTGCACAGCGCCACGGTGAACATGCTGTTCGCCACCATCGTGTTCATGGCCGGCGGCGTGCTCGGCACCCTGCACCACCTGTACTTCACCGGCACCACCACCGCGGTGATCGCGCTGGGCGCCAGCTTCTCGGCGCTGGAAGTGGTGCCGCTGGCGCTGATCGGGCTGGAGGCCTACGACAACTGGCGCAAGCAGCACGCCGCACCGTGGATGGCGCGCTACCGCTGGCCGATCATGTTCTTCGTGGCGGTGAGCTTCTGGAACCTGGTCGGTGCGGGCCTGTTCGGCTTCCTCGTCAACACGCCGATCGCGCTGTACTACATGCAGGGACTCAACCTCACCCCGCTGCACGGCCACACCGCGTTGATGGGCGTGTACGGCATGCTCGGCATCGGCCTGATGCTGTTCTGCCTGCGCGGCATCAAGCCGGAGGCCGAGTGGCGCGAGGGCTGGCTGAAGGGTGCGTTCTGGACGCTCAACATCGGCCTGTCGCTGATGGCGCTGCTGACCCTGCTGCCGCTGGGCGTGCTGCAGCTCAACGCGGCGCTGGACCACGGCTACTGGTTCGCCCGCTCCGAGCACTTCATGAACCAGCCGCTGGTGCACCTGCTGGTGTGGATGCGCGTGCCCGGCGACAGCCTGTTCGCGGTCGGCGCCCTGCTCACCTCGGTGTTCGTCGCC
This sequence comes from Dyella thiooxydans, assembly GCF_001641285.1. NCBI lineage: Bacteria > Pseudomonadati > Pseudomonadota > Gammaproteobacteria > Lysobacterales > Rhodanobacteraceae > Dyella > Dyella thiooxydans. The sequence continues at coordinate 3,000,772 of NZ_CP014841.1, read as the reverse complement.
TCGCTGTGGCTGGCTCCCCGGCGCAGCCCGAAGGGCGCGGTATTACCGCAGGCGGCGCGGGAAAGCGCCTGATCTCCCCCGGGGCGCGCCGGACGGCGCGCCCCCTCCCACCCCGGTAGGAGCGCACCCTGTGCACGAATGCTCTGGTCCGCATTCCAGCGAAAGACGATCGCGCACAGGGTGCGCTCCTACACCAGACCGGTTCTCCCATGTTCGAGTTCTATCCGCAGATCAAGGCCGTGCACATCGCCTGCGTGATCCTCAGCGGGCTGCTGTTCGCGCTGCGCGGCACGCTGGTGCAGACTGGCCATGGTGCCGCCGCGCACTGGGCACCGCTGCGCTACCTGAGCTACACGGTGGACAGCGCGCTGCTCACCGCCGCGTTGATGCTGCTGACCCTCCTGCCCGGCGCCTATTTCGCCAACGGCTGGCTCACGGTGAAGCTGGTGGGGGTGGTGCTGTACGTGGTCTGCGGCAGCCTGGCGTTGAAGCGCGCGCGTGGCCGGGCCATGCAGCGCGGCTTTTTCATTGCGGCGCTGCTGATCTACGCCAATATCGTCGGCATCGCCTGGGAGCATCACCCGCTGGGCTGGCTGCACGCCTGGCTGGGCTGACCGCGGCCCAAGTGGGCCGGGTCGGGGAGCCCGGCGCCTACACCCGTGCGAACACCAGGCTGGCGTTGGTGCCGCCGAAGCCGAAGCTGTTGGACATCACCGTGGACAGCCGCGCCGGACGGCTCTCGCGCAGGATCGGAAAATCCGCCGCGCCCGGATCGAGTGCGTCGATGTGGGCCGACCCGGCCACGAACCCGTCGCGCATCATCAGCAGGCTGTAGATCGCCTCGTGCACGCTGGCGGCGCCGAGCGAGTGCCCGGTCAGCGCCTTGGTCGAGGACAGCGGCGGCACGTGTGCGCCGAACACCTCGCGCACGGCATGCAGTTCGGTCAGGTCGCCCAGCGGCGTGGCGGTGCCGTGGGTGTTGAGATAGTCGACCGGCCGCGCGACACCGGCCAGCGCCATCTTCATGCAGCGCACGGCGCCTTCGCCGCTCGGCGCGACCATGTCGGCGCCGTCGGAGGTGACGCCGTAGCCGACCAGTTCGGCGTGGATGCGCGCGCCGCGCGCCCGGGCGTGTTCGTAGTCCTCCAGCACCAGCATGCCGCCGCCGCCGGCGATGACGAAGCCGTCGCGCCCGGCGTCGTACGGGCGCGAGGCGCTGGCGGGCGTGTCGTTGCGGCGGCTGGCGAGCGCGCCCATCGCGTCGAACTGCGCGGTCATGCCCCAGTGCTCCTCCTCGCCGCCACCGGCGAACACCACGTCCTGCGCGCCGTGCCGGATCAGGTCCGCCGCCGCGCCGATGCAGTGCGCCGAGGTGGCGCAGGCGGCGGCGATCGAATAGCTCAGGCCGAGGATGCCGAATGCGGTCGCCAGCGAGGCGGATACGGTGGAGCACATCGTGCGCGGCACCATGTACGGGCCGACCCGGCGCACGCCCTTGCCGCGCAGCAGGTCGGCGGTCTCGATCTGCCAGTGCGCCGAGCCGCCGCCGGAGCCGGCGACCACGCCGGTGCGCGGGTGGCGCACCTGTTCCTCGGACAGTCCGGCATCGCCGATCGCCGTGCGCATCGCCACGTAGGCGTACGCGGCCGCGCCGCCCATGAAGCGCAGCAGCTTGCGGTCGATCGCCGTCTCCAGCTCGATCTGCGGCACGCCGGCCACCTGGCTGCGCAGGCCGCGGGCGACGTACTCGGGCATCGCGCGGATGCCGCTGGTCAGCTCCTGCAGGGCGCGCGACACGGTGTCGGCGACGCTGCCCAGGCACGAGGTGATGCCGAATCCGGTGACGACCACGCGGCGCATCAGAAGCCCTCCGTGGACTGGAACAGGCCCACCCGCATGTCGCTGGCGACGTAGATCAGGCGGTCGTCGACGAAGGTCTTGCCGTCGGCCACCACCAGCGCGAGCCTGCCGCGCATCACCCGGCGCACGTCGATCTCGTAGCGCACCAGCCGCGCATCCGGCAGCACCTGGCCGCTGAATTTCACCTGCCCTACGCCGAGCGCGCGTCCGCGTCCGGGCTCGCCCAGCCACGGCAGGAAGAACCCCGACAGCTGCCACATCGCGTCCAGTCCCAGGCAGCCGGGCATCACCGGATCGCCGGCGAAATGGCAGCCGAAGAACCAGAGCTCCGGATGGATGTCCAGCTCGGCGCGCAGCACGCCCTTGCCGTAGGCGCCGCCGTGGTCGTCGACGTGGGTGATGCGGTCGAACATCAGCATCGGCGGGGCGGGCAGGCGTGCGTTGCCGGGGCCGAACAGCTCGCCGCGGGCGCAGGCCAGCAACTGGTCGCGGTTGAACTCGGAGGGGCGGGTCATGGGCTCGTCTCGTGCGGGTATCCGGCGAGTGTGGATGCCGCGCCGGAGCGCCGCCCTGACACGCGTCAAGGGTGACCGCGGCTCAAGCCGGCGGTGCGACCGCGACCGTCTGCCCACCGGTCATGGGTTCGGTAGGCGGATGCCGGCGGGGTTCAGCCCGCGACGGGAAAGCCCAGCGCCCGCAGCATCGCGGCTTCGCCCACCGGCAGTCGCGTGGCGGGCAGTCCGCCGTGCACGATCTCCACCGTGGCGAATTCGCGGCGCAGGGGATATTGCTTGCGCAGCCGGTCGAAGGCGGCAGCGCGGATGTCGTCGGTCTGGTCGAGGGTGGCGCGGAAAGCCGTGTCGTCGTCGGTGATGCGATACGTCGCGTAGACCAGGTCGAGTGCGCGACGCGGTGCGAGCTGCGCCAGGTCCAGCACGCGGCGGGCGCTGTCCGGTACCAGCGACGCCAGCGTCATCGTCGGCGGCTGATCGAGGAAGGCGCACAGCGCCTCGTACAGCATCCAGGTACCGCGCAGCTTGCCGTCGTACGAATAGCCGGCGATGTGCGGCGTGGCCAGTTCGACCCGCGCGGCCAGCCGGCGGTCGACCAGTGGCTCGCCTTCCCACACGTCGAGGACCACGTGCAGGTCGTCGCGCCGCTCCAGCGCGGACAGCAGCGCGGCGTTGTCGACCACCGCGCCGCGCGAGGTGTTGAGCAGGATCGCGCCGGGTTTCAGCCGGGCGAGCAGCGCCGCATCGGCGAGGTGGAAGCTCGGGTGCGCGCCGTGGCGCAGCAGCGGGGTGTGGAAGCTGACGATGTCGCAGCCGGCGATCGCGTCCATGTCGACCAGCCCGGTGTGTCCCGCGTCGGCCAGCGGCGGATCGCAGGCGAGCACTTCCAGCCCGAGCGCCTGCAGGCGCCGCTGCAGCCGCGAGCCCACATTGCCCAACCCGACGATGCCGGCACGCCTGCCGGCCAGCGCGAAGTCGTGCCGGTCGGCCAGTTCCAGCAACGCGCTGGAGACGTAATCGACCACCGACATCGCGTTGCAGCCCGGCGCGCTGGCGAAGGCGATGCCCTGCGCGCGCAACCAGTCGAGGTCCACGTGGTCGGTGCCGATGGTCGCGGTGCCGACGAAGCGCACGCGCGAGCCGGCGAGCAGCGCTTCGTCGACGCGGGTGACCGAGCGCACCAGCAGCACGTCGGCATCGTGCACGTCGTCGGCCGTGAGGCTGCGGCCGGGCCGCGCTAACACCTCGCCGAAGCTGGCGAACAGTTCGCGCGCCAGCGGCATGTTTTCGTCGACCAGGATCTTCATCGCGCACCATCTTCATGGCCGTATCGGCGGGCGCCATGATAGGTGCCCCGGCGCGGTCGCGCAGGAGCGAACTAGCCGGGGCACGGCGTCGCCACGTCCGCCAGCGAACCCAGCACCTCGCGCAGCTGCGCCTGCAGCGCGTGCCACGCCGCATCCCAGCGGCCTTCGTTCGGTTTGGCCAGGGCGAAGCGCTGCAGCCGCGCGTGGACGTCGGCGAGCCGCGTACGCAGGGCCTCGGCCTCGGCGCGGGCCTGCTCGAAATCCGCCAGCCCGACCAGCTGCACCTTGCGGTCGCGGCACACGCCGATGCAGGTCTGCGGCGCCTCGACGCGGCCGCAGCCGATGCATTGCCAGGCTTCGATGGTGTCGGTCATGTCGCTGCTCCGCCCGAACGATGGCGGAGATGCTGCGCGCCGACGCGGGATGTCGGACTGATCCGGATCAGTCGCATCCGGCGATGTGCCGGACGGGATGTCGCAGGGCCGCGCGCCGGCGTGGTCAGTGCGCCGCCGGCGTGGCCCAGCCCGGATCGGCGAAGGTGCGCGGGTAGTCGGCGACCGCGTCGCGCATCGCCTGCACCTGGGCCATGTCATCCGGGTGTGCTTTCAGCGCCTGCGCGGCGGCGAGCAGTGGCACCAGCATGTGGTGCAGCACCGCGTCGCGGTCCTCCGGCAGCTTGCACCCGGCGAAGATGTCGGCGGCGGCCTGCTCGATCAGGCCGACCCGGTCCAGCGCCATCGTCGCGTCCATGTGACCCATCTCGTAGTGGCGCAGTTCGTCCAGCGCCACATGGATGCGACCCATGCCGTCCTCGAGCGCCGCGTCGACCGGCCAGCGGTGGTCGGGCGCGGGTGCAGGCGCGGCCGTTCCGGCCGGCATCGAGTGATGCGCATGCTGCGTCGACGCCGACGCCGACGCCGACGCCGACGCCGACGCGGACAGGCCAACGGCCAGCAACACCAGCAGCGGTGCGACGGCGCGGTTCACGGCCGGCTCCCGGCGAGCCGGCGCACGGTGGCGACGAAGTCGGGATCGGTGCGGCCGATGATCGTGCTGCGCGCCACCACGCGGCCGTCGGCATCGAGCAGCAGCAGCACGCTGGAGTGGTTGAAGTCGCCGTCGGGCAGCTGGCGGTACTGCACGCCGAGCAGTGCGGCCAGCGGCCGTACCTCGGCCGGTTCCGCGCGCGCCAGCGTCCACCAACGCGGATCGAGCTGATGGTGGCTGGCGTAGTCGGCGAGCCTGGCGACGCTGTCGCGCGCGGGATCGAAACTCACCGCCAGCAGCCGGAGTGCGGACGGGTCGCCGGCGGCGTGGCGGGTCGCCTTCATCGTCTCGATGATCATCGGGCAGACCATCGTGCACGAGGCGTAGAACATGCTGACCAGCTGCGGCTGGCCGCGGCGCGCGGCCAGCGGCGCAGCGTGGCCGGCCTGGTCGGTGAGGGTCACCGGCAACTGGTAGATCGAGTCGCCCGGAAGCGCGTCGGCGGCGTGCAGCGGCACGGCCAGCAGCAGGGCACAGAGCAGGAGCAGCAGGCGGTTCATGGCGTATCCCCGATGGGCCGCGCGCAGCGGAAGCCCAGGTTGGCGGTGGTGTCGGTGGCCTTCAGCGAGGAGAGCATGGCGATGCGCATCAGCGTGGCGTAGTTCTCCTTCTGTTCCATGCTGATCGCGCCGGCGCCGCAGAACTTCAGCTTGTCGGCGCCGTCCTGGTCCCGGCTGTCGCTGCCCACCAGCAGGGCGTTGAAGTCGTCCACCCACTCCCACACCAGGCCGTTGAGGTCGCGTACGCTGTGCAGGTCGGGCGGGCCACCGACGGGCGGCAGGGCGTGGCCGGACGGGCGGCTGTACCAGTCCAGCACGCGCTCGCGCCAGGCCGGGTCGCTGCGCGCGTCGGCGCGGGTGGCATCGGCTGCGGCGGCCATTTCCCACTCGTACCAGCTGGGCAGGCGGGCGTGTTCGCTCTGGCAGTAGGCCTGCGCGGCGAACCAGCTCACCCGGGTCACCGGCTGCGCAGGCAGCGCGTCGGCGCCGAGCGTGTCCGGGCCGGCCCACTGCGAGAGATAGCGGCCGTCGGCGAACACGCTCGGCACGCGGTCGCGCTGCCACTCGGGATGGCGACGAACGAAGGCGAGAAACTCGGCGTTGGTCACCGGTTCGGTGCGCAGGGCGAACGGCGCCACCTGCGCCGGGGCGGTCTTGCCGTCGGCCGGCAGCACGCTGGCGAAGCGGCCGCCGGGCAGTGGCACGTAATCGGCGGCGCTGGCCGTGGCGCAGGCCACGGCCAGCAGCAGTCCCGCCAGCATCGGGACGCGCGGATACACGGTCAGTGCCCTGTGCCCGCGGTGGCAGCAGGCTTGGCGCGCACCTTGGCCACCTCGTCCTTGGTCACCTGGCCGCCGGGGTTGCCCCAGCTGTTGAGCACATAGGTGAGGATGTTGGCGACCTCGTCGTCGGTGAGCTGGGTCATCGGCGGCATCACCGAGTCGTACTCGACGCCGTTGACGGTGACCTTGCCGGTGAGGCCGTGCAGCGGGATCGCGATCAGTGCGGCCTTGTCCTTGCCCGCCAGCGTGGCGACGTAGTCCGACTTGGCCAACGGCGGGAACACGCTGGGCAGGCCGTCGCCGTTGGCCTGGTGGCAGACCGAGCAGGTGCCGGTGAACAGCTGCTTGCCGGCGGCGATCTGTTCGTCCTTGCTCAGCGTGCCGGCGGCGTTGGCCTTCGCGGCGGTGGCCACCGCATGCAGGTTGGGCTCGGCGCGGTCGCCGAGGTAGACCGAGTCGACCTCCTTGCCCGAGTAGATCGACTTGTTCTCCGGGCCGTCCACCTTGAGGATGCCCAGCGCGCCCTTGTTGAAGGCGCGGAAGATCGAGTGGTCGACCAGCACGTAGCTGCCCGGTACCTGGGTCTTGAACTCGACCATCGCGGCGCCGCCGGAGGGGATCAGCGTGGTCTGCACGTTGTGCTGCTCGACGGTGCCGCCCTCCTGCCGCACGGTGTCGAAGATCTCGCCGATCACGTGGAAGCTGGACACCAGGTTCGGACCGCCGTTGCCGACGAACAGCCGCACCGTCTCGCCGACCTTGGCAGTGAGCGCCTTGTCGCCGGTGAGCGCGCCTTCGTGGCCGTTGAACAGCACGTAGGTCGGCTTTTCGTCGATCGCCTTGTCCATGTCGAAACCCTGGTGGCCCTTCTCGCGATACTTGCCGACCGTGTAGAAGTCGCCCTGCATCACGTAGTACTCGTGGTCGACCTTGGGCATGCCCTCCGGCGGTTCGACCAGGATCAGCCCGTACATGCCGTTGGCGATGTGCATGCCGACCGGTGCGGTGGCGCAGTGGTAGACGAAGATGCCCTGGTTGAGCGCCTTGAAGGTGAACTGCGACTCGTGTCCCGGCGCGGTGAAGCTGGAGGCCGCGCCGCCGCCCGGGCCGGTGACGCCGTGCAGGTCGATGTTGTGCGGCATCTTGGAGTCGGGCGAGTTCTTCAGGTGGAACTCCACCGTGTCGCCCTGGCGCACGCGGATGAAGCTGCCCGGCACGGTGCCGCCGAAGGTCCAGTAGGTGTAGGTGACGCCCTCGGAGATCGGCATCTCCTTCTCGATCACTTCCAGGTCGACGATGACCTTGGCCGGATGGTTGCGGTGGATCGGCGGCGGCACGTTCGGCGGGCTGGTCAGTACCGCGTGGATCGGCTCGCCCTGCGGCGGGCCGAAGTCGCCGGGAATGCCGTTCTGCGCGGTGGCCTGCGGCGGCGCGGTGCCGGTGGTGGGCGTGGTGGCATCGGGCTTGCCCGAGCAGGCGGCGATCGCCAGGACGCTGGCGGTGGCCAGCAGGGTGCGCAACAGCGTGGACATGATCTTTTCCCCTTTCGTTATCCGTGACGAACAGGTTAGGCAGGCGCCTTGCGGCGCCCCTGATACAGATCAGTCGCAAGAGCTTACGCCTGCGCTGCGACAAGCCGCCACAGCGCAGGCGGTCAGCCGGGCCGGCCGTCGGCGCGCGGGGTGAGGTAGATCCACGCCGAGCGCAGCACCCAGGGCGCGAACGCCAGCAGCCAGCCGGCCGCCGCGAACACCAGCCAGCGGTAGCCGTCCGCGCCCAGCTCGGCGCGCACGCGCAGTGCCAGCACACACTGCAGCGAGATGAAGCACAGCCACGGCACCGCGCCCATCTGCAGCAGGCGGCCGGAGTGGCCCTGGGTGACGCGGGTGACCATCGCCACCAGCATCGAACCGAAGTAGCCGATGGTCAGCACGTGCAGCGGCACCAGGCCGAGCACCGCCTCGCCGCGTAGCGCCAGCCACAGGCTCTGCGCCGCGAACAGCACCATCGCCACCGGCAGCCAGGCGAATGCCAGATGCAGCGCGAACAGCAGGCCGGGACGCCGGGCCTTCCACGGCTGCCACGCCAGCGCGTGCCAACCGAACAGCAGCGCCAGTGGCAGGTCGGCCAGCCAGCGCCAGGCGGTGGCACCGACCGTTTCCAGCGCGATGTGCGCGAGCAGCAGCATCCAGGCCACCGGCAGGCTCCAGCGCGGCCGCAGCATGCGGTAGCCAGGCACCACGTTGGCGCTGAAGAACGGGATCATCCGGTGGCACACGCTGAAGTACACCGGCAGCAGGAAGCCGAACACGCCGAGGCGGATCGCCAGCGGCATCAGCCATGCCGGCGCGCCACCCAGCACGGCCAGCCCGAGGGCGAGCCCGAGTGTGCCCGTCGACAGCCCTGCCAGGCACGACCATGCGTGGGCGTTGCGCGCTGCCGCGGCACGCAGCACGCCGGTCAGCGGCAGCAGCGCCAGGACGTAGCCGGCCAGCATCAGTGCGACGCCGAGGCGCAGCAGCGGCAGGCTGCCCAGCAGACCGGCGTGCGCCAGCAGATAGCCGCCGAACACCGAGCCGGCCACCGGCACGTAACGCGAGCGTGGCAGCGCGGGGCGATCCAGCCAACGCGGGAACACGGTCAGCAGGAAGCCGAACATGAACAGCGGCAGCATCCCGTATGCCGTGAGCAGGGCGTGGCCCCAGGCCGGCGGCACCGGTGGCTGCGGCCACGACGACCAGCCGAAGCGCAGCGCGGCCAGCTCCAGCGCCCACCACGCCATGCTGGTCAGCACGGTGCAGGCGCCGGCGAGGAACAGCACCCGGTGCGGCGCCTGGGTCAGCACCGCCGGTGACCAGGGGATGGGAGGCGCGGATGGGAGAAGATCGGGCATTGGCCTGGGCCTGTCGGCAGAAGGCCGTATGCTCGGCGCTGGACGGTGCCGGCACTCTGATCCAGATCAGCGGAGCAAGGCTTCAGCCCGGCAGCAGGCCCTCGCCCAGCCGGTGCAGCGCGTCCGCATCGAGCAGCTCGATCTGCCGCCCCTCCAGCGCGATCAGCCCCTGGCTGCGGAAGCGGGTGAGCACGCGGCTGACGGTTTCCGAGGCCAGCCGCAGGTAGTTGGCGATGTCGCCGCGCGACATGCTCAACACGAAGCGCGTGCCGGAGAAGCCGCGCGCCGCGTAGCGGCTGCCGAGGTCGCAGAGGAACGCGGCCACGCGCTCGTCGGCGCTGTGGTCGCCGGCCAGCAGGCTGGCCGTGCCCAGCTCCTTGCTGAGCAGGCGGAACAGGTGCTGCTGCACCGCCGGCATGCGGGTGGCCAGCGCGCTCATCGCCGGGAACGAGAAGCGGCAGAACTGCGCGTTCTCCAGCGCGATCGCATCGCAGGGAAACTGCTCGGGGTAGATCGCGTTGAGCCCGATCACCTCGCCGGGCAGGTAGAAGCCCAGCACCTGCTCGCGGCCCTCGCGGTCCACCAGGCAGGTTTTCACCGTGCCGGCGCGTACCGCGAAGATCGCGCGGAACGGGTCGCCGGTGCGGAACACGTGGTCGCCGGTGCGATAGGGTCCGACATGCTCGACCAGGCAGTGCAGCGCCTCCAGCTCGGGCTTGCCGTAGCCCACCGCCAGGCACGCACCGGCGAACGCACAGGTGCGGCAGAAGCGGATGGCATCGCCGTCGTCGGCGATCGGGCTGGAGGGCTCGGGCAGGCGACCGGCCCGCGTATCGGAACGCATCGTGGGAACAGCCTCTTGAACATCCATGGCGTCAGATCGCGCGCGAGTAGCGTGTGGGCGGCGCGCCGGCATCCAGATAGGCATCGAAGCACATGGCGATGATACGCAGCAGCAGGCGGCCGCGCGAGGTGGTGACGATGCGCGGCCCCTCGATCGAGACCAGGCCGTCCGCTTCCAGCTGCTCCAGGCGGGTCATCGCGTCGGCGAAGTAGACGTCGAAGTCGATCCGGTGGCGCGCACCGAAGGCGTCGCGGTCGAGCGTGCCCTGGCACATCAGCTCGCCGATCGCCGCGCGCCGGATCAGGTCGTCTTCGCTCAGCCGCAGGCCACGCGCCACCGGCAGGTGGCCGGCATCCAGCGCGGCGTAGTAGCCGGGCAGGTCGCGCACGTTCTGGCTATAGCAGTCGCCGATGCGGCCGATCGCGCTCACCCCGAGGCCGACGATGTCGCAGTCGCCGTGGGTGGAGTAGCCCTGGAAGTTGCGCTGCAGCTGGCCGGCGCGCTGCGCCTTGGCCAGTTCGTCGTTCGCCTTGGCGAAGTGGTCCATGCCGATGTAGACGTAGCCGGCAGCGGTGAGCCGCTCCAGCGCCCGCCCGAGCAGGGCCAGCCGGGTGGCGGCGTCGGGCAGCAGGCTGGCGTCGAGCTGCCGCTGCGCCTTGAACATCTCCGGCAGGTGGGCATAGCCGTACACGGCCACGCGGTCCGGCGACAGCGCGATCACCTCGGTGAGGGTGCGGTCGAAGCCGGCCACGGTCTGCAGCGGCAGGCCGTAGATCAGGTCCACGCTGCTGGACGCGAAGCCCGCCTCGCGCGCCGCGTTCAGCACCGCGGCGGTCTGCGCCACCGACTGGATCCGGTTCACCGCCTGCTGTACGGCCGGGTCGAAGTCCTGGATGCCGACCGAGACGCGGTTGAAGCCGAGCTCGCCCAGCTCGCGCACGTAGTCGCCGTCGGCGAAGCGCGGGTCCAGCTCGATGCCGTACTCGCGCTCGCGGCCGCGCTCCATGCTGAAGTGCCGACCCAGCGACTGCATCAGATCGCGCATTCGCTCGATGTCGAGGAAATTCGGCGTGCCGCCGCCGAAGTGCAGCTGGCGCACCGGACGGTCGCGGTCGAACAGCGGAGCGATCAGCCCGATCTCGCGGTACAGCCGCTCCAGGTAGCGGTCGGCCTTGTCGAGGTCGCGGGTGATGACCCGGTTGCAGCCGCAGTAGAAGCACGGACTCATGCAGAACGGCACGTGCACGTAGACCGAGAGCGGCCGCGGGATCGGTTCCTCGTTGGATTCGCGGATCGCCTCGCGCAGCTCGGCCGCGCCGAAGTCGCTGCGGAAGTGCGGCGCGGTCGGATAACTGGTGTAGCGGGGGCCGTTGACGTCGTAGCGGGCGATCAGGTCCGCGTCGAAAGTAGGTGGCTGGATCACGGTGGCGGTACGGGTAGCTTCCATGGCGCGCACTGTGCCGGGTCGCGGCCGGCGGCTTCTTGATCAGGATCAGTCCGGCGACGGGTCGTGCCCGGCGCAGCCAGCCCGGGCCACTCCAGCCTTGTCACGCGATCCGCGCCGCAGGCATAGTCGATCGGTGGCAGGGGGTGTCGGGAGCGAGCATGCGGGTCCGCCTTGAAGATGTAGCGCGTGCGACGGGCGTGTCGCCCAAGACCGTGTCCCGTGTGCTCAACGAGGAGCCGTCGGTCAAGGAATCCACCCGTCAGCGCGTGCTGGCCGCGATGGAGCAGATGAACTACCGGCCGAGCCCGGCGGCACGCGGCCTGGCCGGCAGCCGCTCGTTCTTGGTCGCAATGCTTTACGACAACAACGACAACCCGGCCTCCACCTACCTGGCCGAGATCCAGGACGGTGTGCTGGAGGCCTGCAACGCCAACCGCTACAGCATGATGGTCTGCCCGTTGCGCACGCGCGTGCAGGACTTCATCCGACGCGTCGACGCGCTGGTCGCCGACCACCACATCGACGGGGTGATCGTGACGCCACCGCTGACCGACAACGCGGCATTGCTGCGCCGGCTGAATGAACACGGTGTGCCGCACGCGAGCATCTCGCCGCTGCGCCGTGACGAGACCATCGGCGTCCGCATGGACGAACAGCAGGCGGCCAAGGCCATGGTCGGCGAGCTGGTGAGGCTCGGCCATCGTCGCATCGCGCACATCCTGGGCATTGCCGACCATGGCGCCAGCCGCTGGCGCCTGGCCGGCTACAAGGACGCGCTGGCCGAGGCCGGGCTGCCGTTCAACCCGGATTACGTGGTGCAAGGGCAGTTCACCTTCGGCTCCGGCGTGCTCGCCGCGCGCGAACTGTTCTCCCGGCCGATCCTGCCCACGGCCATCTTCGCCGCCAACGACGACATGGCTGCCGGCGTGATGTGGGCCGCCAACGAGCGGGGCCTGAAGGTGCCGCGCGACCTGTCCGTCTGCGGCTTCGACGACACGCCGCTGGCCACCCAGTTGTGGCCGCCGCTGACCACCGTGCGCCAGCCCAGCCGCGAGATGGGCAAGCTCGCCACCGAGCAGCTGATGGAAGTGCTGCGCGGCCGCGGCGAGGGCCTGCTGCTGCAGGTTCCTTTTACGCTGCAGATGCGCGAATCGACCGGCGCACCGCCGTCCGACGCGACCTGAGCGGCACCGACCTGTTCGGAATCGCCGGCGTGTTCGCGCGCCGCCGGCAGGTGCCCCGAGCCCCGTTCTGACGCCTTTTCGGCGCTCCGGGCCTGACTTCCGGCTGTGGAAGCGCGTGTTCCAGAAATGCTGCACTGCAATTTGACAGCGCTGTCATTTCTGCCAGTCTGCGCCCCCTGAGCGGCTCCGCGAGGGATGCCGCGCGCTTCGCAGCGAGGGGAGAAAGGCGTGCCCGCAACCGTCCGTCACCGGCGTTCCGTCCCGGCCATGCTGGCCCTCACCCTGTCCTGCCTGCCGCTCGCCGCGGCGATCGCCGGCCCGTCCGCCACCGCCGTGCACCCGGATCGCTGGCCCAGCGCGCACTGGCCGTTCCCGGCCGATCCGGCGCTCGAGTACAAGGTCGCCGGGCTGATGGCGAAGATGACGGTGGAGGAAAAGGTCGGCCAGCTGATCCAGGCCGACATCCTCAGCGCGACCCCCGAGGACGTGCGCAAGTACCACCTTGGCGCGATCCTGGCCGGCGGCAACTCCAAGCCCGGCGGTGCGCTGACCGCCGACGCGAAGCAGTGGCTGGCGCTGTCCGACGCGTTCTACCGCGCGGCGATGGACCGCCACGACGGTCGCCCTGCGATCCCGCTGCTGTTCGGCATCGACGCCGTGCACGGGCACAACAACACCGTCGGCGCCACGCTGTTTCCGCAGAACTCCGCGCTGGGCAACGCCCGCGATCCGGAACTGGTCCGGCAGATCGGCGCCGCCACCGCGGCCGAGGTGCGGGCCACCGGCATCAACTGGACCTTTGCGCCGACCATCGCGGTGCCGCAGGACGTGCGCTGGGGCCGCAGCTACGAGGGCTACTCGCAGGATCCGAAGCTGGTCGCCGAGTATTCGCGGGCGATGGTCGAGGGCCTGCAGGGCCAGGTCGGCACGCCGCAGTTCCTCGACGACGCCCACGTGATCGCCACCGCCAAGCACTTCCTCGGCGACGGCGGCACGAAGGACGGCAAGGACCAGGGCGACGCCGAGATCAGCGAGCAGCAGTTGATCGACGTGCACGCCGCCGGCTATCCCCCGGCGATCGACGCGGGCGTGCAGACGGTGATGGCCTCGTTCTCCAGCTGGAACGGCGTGAAGATGCACGGCAACAAGGCCCTGCTCACCGACGTGTTGAAGCAGCGCATGGACTTCCAGGGCCTGCTGGTCGGCGACTGGAACGCGCATGGCCAGATCCCTGGCTGCAGCAACACCGACTGCCCGATCGCCTACAACGCCGGCATGGACATGCTGATGGCGCCGGACAGCTGGAAGGGCCTCTACGAACACACGCTGGCCGAGGTGAAGTCCGGCACGATCCCGATGGCGCGGCTGGACGATGCGGTGGCGCGGATCCTGCGGGTGAAGTTCCGCGCCGGCCTGTTCACCGCCGGCCTGCCGTCGGCGCAGCCGCTGGCGCGCCATCCCGACCAGGTGGTCGGCAGCCCGGCGCACCGGGCGCTGGCCCGCCGCGCCGTGCGCGAATCGCTGGTGTTGCTGAAGAACAACGGCGGCCTGCTGCCGCTGGATCCGCGCAAGCGCATCCTGGTCGCGGGCGAGGGCGCCGACAACATCTCGCGCCAGTGCGGCGGCTGGACGCTGACCTGGCAGGGCACCGGCCTGAACAACAAGGACTTCCCCGGCGCGCAGTCGATCGGTGCCGGCATCGCCGACCAGGTGAAGGCGGCCGGCGGTCACGCCGAGATCGCCCCCGACGGCAGCTACACGCATAAGCCCGACGTGGCCGTGGTGGTGTTCGGCGAGGATCCCTATGCCGAATTCCAGGGCGACCTGCCGAACCTGCTCTACCGGCCCGGCGACGACCACGACCTGGAGCTGATCAGGCACCTGAAGGCCCAGGGCATCCCGGTGGTGGCGGTGTTCCTGAGCGGCCGGCCACTGTGGGTGAACCGCGAGATCAACGCCGCCGATGCCTTCGTCGCCGCGTGGCTGCCGGGCAGCGAGGGTGAGGGCGTGGCCGACGTGCTGCTGCGCACCCGCGACGGCCGCATCGCCCACGACTTCCACGGCCGCCTCGCCTACGCCTGGCCGCGCACCGCGCTGCCCGGGCAGGCCCCGCCGCAGTTCCCGCTCGGCTACGGCCTGCGCTACACCGATCACGCCACGCTGGGGCCGCTGCCGGAAGTGTCGGGCATCCACGGCGAGCAGGTGCCGGTGGGCAACTACCTGGAGCGCGGCAAGCCGGTGCACGGCTATGCGGCGAGCCTGGTCGGTGCCGATGGCGACCCGGTGCCCGCCAACGTTTCCGCCGCCAGCGCCGGCGACGGCAGCCTGCGGATGAGCGCGATCGACTTCCATGCGCAGGAGGACTCGCGCCGGCTGGCCTGGACCAGTGCGCGCGCCCGATTCACCGTGCAGGCCCGGTCACCGCTCGACCTCGACCGCCAGACCAATGGCGACGTGCTGCTGGTGGCCACGTTGCGCGTGGACGCGTTGCCCGGCGCCGACGCCTGGGTTGGACTCGGCTGTGGGCACGGTTGCCAGGGCCGCGTGCCGCTGGGCGCGGCGCTGGCCGCACTGCCGCAGGGGCGGTGGACGCGCGTGGGGGTGCCGCTGAAGTGCTTCCGTGCCGCGGGCGCGGACATGCACCACATCGACCGACCATTCGAGCTGGGAGCGGGCGCGGGAACGGCGCTCACCGTGTTCCGCGTGGCGCTGGGGACGGACGCCGATCAGGTGGTCCGATGTCCCCGCTAGGGACGGCATCGGCCCGATGTAGCGGCCGGGCTCGGGTTGCTTCGCAGCATGGCGAAGCTTCCCGGTAAGAAGGAAGAGGCATTTATTTATTGGATTCAGTGGCTTGTCGGGCAATCGGGATGTGCTGCCGCGCGTCAAGCTTCTGCACAAGAGCTCTTTTATCATCAGGTATGACAGCGCTGTCATTTCGGGGATAGAGGATCGCGCCGCGCCGAAGGCTGCGGCATCGAACCATCAGACCATCTGGAGGGGAAGTACATGAAGCTGCGCTACTCGGCGTTGTATGTCGCCATGACCCTGGTGCTCGCACCGGGAACCGTGCTGGCCGCCCCGCAGGACGCTTCGTCCGGCAAGGCGCCGGTGGAAAAGAAGATCAAGCAGCTGGATACCGTCGAGGTGAGCGCGACCAAGCGCGAGACGCCGCTGCAGAAAACCCCGGTGGCGGTCAGCGCGATCTCGGCCGACACGCTCGACAAAGAGCGGGTGATGACCGTGCAGGACCTGACCAAGCTGGTGCCGGGCCTGCAGGGTACCTCCGAGGGCGACCACGGCGTGGTCACCCTGACCCTGCGCGGCATCGGCAACGACAGCGCCAAGACCGAATATGCCGACCCCGAGGTCGCCACCTTCGTCGACGGCGTCTACACCCCGCGTGCCGAGGCGGCGGCCAGCCTGCTGCTGGACATGGACAGCGTGGAAGTGCTGCGCGGCCCGCAGGGTACGCTGTGGGGTCGCAACTCCACCGCCGGCGCGATCAGCTTCACCACGGCCAAGCCGGACATCGGCGGCGGCTTCTACGGCAACGGCAGCATCGAGGCCGGCAACTACAACCAGAGCGGCGTGCGTGCGGCGGTGAACCTGCCCATCAGCAGCACCTTCGCCATGCGCGTGGCCGCGGTGCACGAACAGCACGACGGCTACGTCGACTACCAGAACCCGATCGGGCAGATCCCGTCGGTCGACCAGCAGCGCGTGAACTACCTGGCCAGCGGCGGCGATCCGGCGGCGTTCCAGCCGATCAACCCGAACGACTTCGTGCACGGCGGCAAGAAGTACAACGCGCAGGACCAGTCGGCCGCCCGCGTGAGTGCGCGCTGGAAGCCGTCGGACAGCTTCCTGTGGGACATCTCGTACGAGTACTTCACCGACCGCGGCACGCCCAGCATGAACCTCATGCAGCAGCCGCGCCCCGGGCAGAAGTTCTGGTCGACCCTGGCCGACGTGGCGCCCTACCTGGACCGCACCTCCAAGGCGGTGCGCAGCCGCATGGACTGGAACATCACCGACGGCATGGAGCTGACCTACGTGGCCGGCTACAGCCGCTACTCCGGCAAGAGCGACTTCGACCAGGACGGCGGCGTCAACGTGCCGACCAGCTTCACCACCAACGGCGTGTACCAGGAAGACCGCACCAACTACTCCAACTACAAGAGCTACAGCCACGAGCTGGACCTGAAGTCGACCGGCGAGCAGACCATCGACTGGATCCTCGGCGCGTACTACGCCCACGAGAACAACAACATCCGCTTCGACATCCCGATCATGAACGGCACCCAGCAGGGCACCGTCAGCTGGCAGGGCTCGTTCATCCAGCCGGAGGAGCTGGTGGACTCCACCGCGGCCTTCGGCCAGGCAACCTGGCACATGAGCGATACTTGGCGCCTCACCGGCGGCGCGCGCTGGTCGCACGACAAGCGGCAGAACCGCGGCGGCATCAACTGGGGCTGGGGATACAACGCGGCGTATCCGCAGCTGCCGCTGTCGTCCTGGCAGAGTCCCGCCGACGCCGGCTTCAACATCAGCCAGCACAACGACGGCACCTACAGCAAGAGCAAGCCGACCTGGCTGGTGCGGGTCGATCACGACCTCGGCGCGACCGGGCTGGTCTACGCCAGCGTGTCCACCGGCTACAAGTCCGGAGGCCTCCAGGATGGCGGCGCGCAGTACAAGCCGGAGACGCTGACCAACTACGAGATCGGCACCAAGTTCTCCTTCCTCGACGGCCACCTGACCTGGAACAGCGCGGCCTACTACGAGGTGTTCAAGAACTACCAGCTGTCCGCGCCGGTGACCTATCCCGACGGCACGCACGGCCTGGGCTTCGCCAACGTCGGCGGCAAGACCAAGGTGGCCGGCTTCGAGTCCGAGCTGGCCTATTCGCAGGCCGACGATCGCGCCACCGTGGTGCTGTCGATCATCCCGGAGAAGAAGCTGGGCACCGAGCGCTACGCGGCCAGCAACGACTACTACGTGCCGACCGCCTGCCCGCCGGAGTCCACCATCAGCAACAACTGCATGGACATCACCGGCAACGACCTGCCGCATGCGCCGGACGTCTCGCTCACCGCGATCTACGAGCACGACTTCGTGCTCGGCAACGGTGGACGCTTGACCCCGCGCATCAGTTCGCAGTACCAGAGCGCGCAGTGGCTGAGCTGGTTCAACTTCGGCAACGGCGACAAGCAGAAGGCCTATGTGCGCACCGATCTGGCGCTGCGCTACACCGAGCCGGGCGACAAGTGGTACGTCAACGCCTACGTGCAGAACGTCACCGACGGCAAGGTCAAGAGCAGCGCCGCCGGCAGCACCCTGCTTGCCAACGGCACGGTGGCCTTCACCTCGCAGTACCTGCCGCCGCGGACCTACGGCGTGCAGCTCGGCTTCTGGTTCTGAGTTGTCGATGGCGGCGCGTCGTGAGCAGCGCGCCGCTCCCTTTTGCCGTTCCCCTGCCGGCATCACAGGTGCCGATGCCGGCTCCCTCCCCTTGAATGGCGCAACGGCCGGAGTTCCCCGCGGGACTCCGGCCTTTCTTTGCGATCGGGCAGGTCTCGGAGGACGATGGCACCGCAGCGGGTGAGGAGCCGGCGATGGCGCGGATCAACAAGGTGCTGGTGGTCGGCGGTGGCACGGCCGGATGGCTGGTGGCGTGCTACCTGGCGCGGGCGATGCGGTCGAGCGATCCGTCCGGCATCCAGGTGCATCTTGTCGAAGCGGAGAACATCGGCCTGCTCGGCGTGGGCGAGGCGACATTCCCCTCGATCCGCGGCACGCTGGCGGCGATCGGCCTGGACGAGCGCCACTTCCTCGACGGTGCGCACGCCACCTACAAGCAGGGCATCCACTATCGCCACTGGGTGCGCCCTCCGGGTACTCCGGGTCGCGACGCATTCTTCCATCCCTTCAACCAACCCAGCCAGCGCCCGGGCGGGCCGGAGCTGCTGCCGTACTGGCTGCTGGGCGAGGCGCCAGCGGAGCTGCCGTTCGCCGAGGCAGTGACCCTGCAGAGCCGGGTGGTCGAGGGCGGACGGGCACCGAAGCGGCCGCAGGATCCGGACTATCAGGGGCCGCTCAACCACGCCTTCCACTTCGACGCGGCCTGTTTCGCCCGGGTCCTCGCCGAGCACGGCACGCAGACACTCGGCGTGCACCGTCACGTCGCCACCGTGGAGCGCGCCGAACTCGACGAGCGCGGCGCGATCGCACGGCTGATCACCACCGAGCTCGGCCCGATGACCGCCGACCTCTATGTCGATTGCACCGGCCTGCGCAGCCATCTCGCCGGCGGCACCATGCAGTCGCCGTTCCTGAGTCGCGCCGACGTGCTGTTCGCCGATCGTGCGATGGCGATGCAGGTGCCGTACGACCGACCGGACGCGCCGATCCCCTCGTACACCATCGCCACCGCACACGAGGCCGGCTGGACCTGGGACATCGGCCTGCAGCAGCGCCGCGGCGTGGGCTACGTGTATTCCTCCCGCCACACCGACGATGCGCGCGCCGAGCAGGTGCTGCGCGGTTACCTCGGCAACGCAGCGGAAGGATTGACGCCGCTGCGTATCCGTTTCGAGACCGGCTATCGCCCCGAGCACTGGCGGCACAACTGCGTGGCAGTGGGGTTGGCCGGCGGCTTCGTCGAGCCGCTGGAGTCGACCGGTATCGCCCTGGTGGAACTGGGTGCCTACCTGTTGACCCACGCGCTGCCGGCCGATCTCGACGACCTGCCGCGGATCGCCCGCCACTACAACACGATGATGGTGGCCCGCTACGAGCGGATCATCGATTTCATCAAGCTGCACTACTGCCTCAGCCAGCGGCGCGATACGCCGTTCTGGCGCGACAACACCGCGCCCGGGAGCATCCCGCAGACGCTGCAGGACAAGCTCGCGCTGTGGCGGTATCGCCCGCCGCACCGGCTCGATTTCGTCGGCGACCTGGAGATGTTCCTGGTGGCGAGCTGGCAGTACGTGCTGTACGGCATGGAGTTCCGCACCGACCTCACCCCGATGCGCCGGAGCTACACCCAGGTGGCGGAGGCGCGGCAGGAGTTCGCCACGATCCAGCAGGTGGCGGCGCGCGCGCAGGACGACCTGCCCGATCACCGCGCCTTCGTCGAACGGATGGTGCGCGAGCACCGCGAGCGCGCCGGGCGGGCGCACGCGGCGGCCTGACCGGGCGTCCGCCGATTTCGCTTGCGCGGCGGGAAAACCGGCGTATAGTTACGCGTAACGTTACGCGTAACTATCGGTTCCAGGGGATTCCATCATGACCAACCGCAAGGCGCCCAGCGCCGGCGCCGCACGCCAGAAGGCGTTCCGCGAGCGCATGAGCGGGCTGGGCATGACCATCCCCCGCATCTACATGACCGAGGACGAGCAGGCGATGGTGCGCGAATTCCTGCGCCACGCCCGCGGCGAACACACCGAGCAGTTGCTGGCGGGGATGGACTTCGCCAGCGTGCACGAGAAGTGGAGCGCGCCGCGGTTGTGTGAGGCCCTCGCCGCGCATGCCGGCACACACGGCGAGCTGCGCGAGGTGCGTCTGGAAGGTCTGCCGCCGGCCATCGGGCTGTCGCTGGCGCGCTACGGCAAGTTGCCGGCGCGGCTGACGGTCGGCGACGAGGAGATTTTCGCGACGACGGTGCTGTGCACGAAGGGCGCGGTGAAAAGCGCCGCGCGCTTCAACGAAGCCTGTCTTCGCCTGGGTCCGACCCTGCCCCTGTCCAACGTGGGCCTGGTCGGTGACGACTACATCCTGTTCGGTCAGCTCTCGGCGCACGCGCCGCTGGCCAACATCGTCGAGGAGCTCGACGTGTTGGGCCGCAACGCGGTACGCGCGCACGAGGAGCTGGCTGCACTGATCCGCTGAATGGGTGATGCGATGCACGCCTGTCCCACCACGAACCGCCGCCATCACGGGCCGGCTCGCCATCTGACCCGGACACCGCGCGGCAGCGGATAAGCCGCCCCGTCCGTCGCACCACCCCACGCGCCGACACCGCGACGGAACCTCCGTCGTCGCGCCGACCTGCATGCGTTTTCGCCCACGCCTCGCAGCGTGACGGGAGCGGCTTGCCCGGTCGCCGTCGTCGGCGAGCTACACGGGAGAGGTCGCCACGCTTTACCGCGTTCATTCCGCCCGCGCACGCAGCGGGTCCACTGCAAAAAGGAATTGCCACCATGATCTGGCTCATCACCGCGGCTGCGGCCGTCGTCATCCTGGCGTTGCTGGTGTTCGCCTCCAACGTCATCGTCTACATCCCCAACGACCGCGTCGGCATCGTCGAGCGGCTGTGGGGCGCACCCTCGCTCACCGAAGGGCTGATCGCCCTGAAGGGCGAGGTGGGCTTCCAGCCGCAGGTGCTGCGCGGCGGCCTGCACTACTTCTTTCCGTTCCAGTACCGCGTGCACAAGGAGGAACTGGTCACCATCCCGCAGGGCGAGATCGGCTACGTATTCGCCCGCGACGGCAAGGATCTGGCCGACGGCCAGGCGCTGGGCCGCAGCGTGGACGGCGGCATCGTCGACGTCGCGGCGTTCCTGCGCGGCGGCGGACAGAAGGGCCCGCAGCGCACCATCCTGCGCGAGGGCACTTACGCGCTGAACCTGGCGCAGTTCGCCATCATCACCTTCAATCGCGTGCACGGCCTGCTGCTGTCGCGCGAGGAGGCCGACACCATCGCCAAGATGGGTGCGGTGCTGAACGAGCGTCGCGGCTTCTCGCCGGTGGTGATCGTCAGCGGCCAGGCCCGTGGCGGCACCGAGGACACCACCAACGACATGCTCGGCGTGGTCACCGTGCACGACGGCCCGGTGCTGCCGCCGGATGAGATCGTGGCGCCACGCGTCGGCCAGGACCCGACCAACGTGGCCACGTTCCACAACAACTTCCAGAACATCGACGCGTTCCTGCGCGCCGGCGGCAACCGCGGCCGCCAGCACCAGGTGCTGGTGGAGGGCACCTATTACATCAACCGGCTGTTCGCCACGGTGGACTTCATTCCCAAGACCGTGGTGCCGGTGGGCTCGGTCGGCGTGGTCGTGTCCTACATCGGCAAGACCGGTGCGGACCGCTCGGGCGACGGCTACTCGCACGGCGAGCTGGTCGACAACGACTGCCGCGGCGTGTGGAAGGAGCCGCTGCTGCCCGGCAAGTACGCCTTCAACACGTACGCCGGAAAGATCCAGCTGGTGCCGACCACCAACTTCATCCTCAAGTGGACCCCGGAGGTGACCAACCTGCACAAGTTCGACGAGAACCTGACCGAGGTCTCGCTGATCACCAAGGACGCGTTCGAGCCGCTGCTGCCGCTGTCGGTGGTGGTGCACATCGACTACCGCAAGGCACCGCTGGTGGTGCAGCGCTTCGGCGACATCAAGCGGCTGGTCGACCAGACGCTGGACCCGATGGTCAGCGCGTACTTCAAGAACATCGGCCAGACCAAGACGTTGATCCAGCTGATCCAGGACCGCGCGGCGATCCAGATGCTGGCCGGCGAGCAGATGAAGGAGCGTTTCGCCGCCTACAACCTGGAGCTGCAGGAAGTGCTGATCGGCACCCCGCACGGCAGCGCCGGCAACGCCTCGGGCGCGCGCATCGACACCATCCTCAACCAGTTGCGCGATCGCCAGGTGGCGATCGAGCAGGTCGCCACCTACGAGCTGCAGGAGCAGTCGGCGATGAAGGAGCGTTCGCTGCGCGAGGCCCGGGCCACCACCGATATCCAGGCGGAACTGACCAACTCGTCGATCCAGATCGCGATCAAGAAGAACGTCGGCGAGGCCGCCGTGGTGGAGGCCAACAAGCGCGCCGAGGTGATCGGCATCAACGCCGACGCCGAGCGCCGCCGGCTCACCGCCGAAGGCGACGGCAGGGCCTCGGCGATCGCCGCGGTCGGCAAGGCGGAAGCCTCGGCGATCCAGGCCAAGTCGCAGGCGCTCACCGGCGAAGGTGCGCGGCTGCAGCTGATCAACACGCTGGGCGCGCAGTTCGCCGAAGCGATCCGCGATGGCCAGATCGCCATCGTGCCGAAGATCGCGCTGGGCGGCGACGCCGGCGGCCAGGGCATCGGCTCGCTGATCCAGCTGGCCAGCTCGCTGCTGGCCGAACGGGCCGACGCGGGCCTGGCGGAGGACGCCCCGCGCGTCGCCGCCGACGGCAGCAACGCACCGACCGCGTAAGCGGTTCGCCACCCCCGCCTTCGGGACGAGGGCGGGGGTGGCGCCGGAGTTGACCGGCAAGGAAGCGCGGCAAGGAAGCGCGGCAAGGAAGCGCGGCAAGGAAGCGCGGCAAGGAAGCGCGGCAAGGAAGCGCGGCAAGGAAGCGCGGCAAGGAAGCGCGGCAAGGAAGCGCGGCAAGGAAGCGCGGCAAGGAAGCGCGGCAAGGAAGCGCGGCAAGGAAGCGCGGCAAGGAAGCCAAGAGCCCCGCCGGAAAGGCGGGGCTTTTTTCTTCAGTCGGGCGGCGACCCGTGGCGCTGCGCCGCGGCCCCCGCCGCGTTCACGACCAGATCGATGGTCAGCGCGAGCAGCAATGCCCCGGAGCCGACCAGGAACAGCTGTCCGTAGCGTCCACCGTCGTGAGCGAACAGGTAGGACATGCCGTAGGCGCCGGCGGCCTGCAGCAGGGCGAAGCCGGTGGTCGCCCGACTCCAGGCCGCCTTCTGCGCGGCATGGTCGTGCGGCAGCGCTTCGTGGATGCGGCCCAGCGCCAGCGGCACGATGCCGGGGGTGAAGGCCCCGACCACCACGCTGGAAATCACCAGCCACGCGGTGCCCGGAAGCAGTGCCGGCAAGGCCACCGCGATCGCTTCGATCAGATAGGCCAGGCGCAGCGCGCGGCCGAAGCCGATCCGGTCGGCGAGATGGCCGGTGAGCACCGGTCCGGCCAGCGCTCCGAGCCCGAACAGCACCCAATACGCCGAGCCGGTCTGCACGCCCAGTCCAAGGCCGCGCGCAACGAAGTCGACCAGAAAGATCATGTGCGGCACCAGCCCGGCGGCGTTCAAGGCATACCCCGCGTAGAGTGCGCGCAGCGACCATGCCTGACCCGGGACCCGCCGCTGCGACGCGGCCGGGTCGATATGGGGGGCGCGGTCGCCGGGCCAGCCGCGCCAGGCCAGTGCAGTGAGTGCCAGCGAGATCGCAGCCAGCCCCAGCCACGTCGCCACCAGTCCGTGGTGAAGCCACAGGGGCACCAGCGTGCCGGACGCGGCGATGCCGGCCCCCACGCCCATGAAGATCACTCCGCTGGCCAGCCCGCGCCGCGAAGGTGGCACGTGTGGCAACACCGCGGTTGCCGCCAGCACCATCAGGCCGCCGCCAGCGAGTCCGGAGGCGAATCGCCAGACGAAGAACCACCCGAACGACAGCGGCCACGCGCTGGCCAGCATCGCGACGGAGGCCAGCAGCATCATCGCGCGGACCACGACGCGTGCCGCCACAAGATTCGCCGCCGGTCGCGCCAGCACGGCACCCGCCAGGTAGCCGGCCAGGTTCGCGGCGCCGAGGTAGGCCGCGCTGGACGCGGCGAACCAGTGCGCTGCCACGATTGCCGGCAGCAGTGGCGTATAGGCGAAGCGGGCGATGCCGATGCCGACCAGGCTGGCGCAGAAACCCGCCAGCGTGGCCTGCCACGCCGTGACCGGGCTCGGCGCGGACGATGCGGCCAGCGCATCGCCACCTGCCGGAGCGGGCCGGTTCACGGCTTGCCTGCCGCCCGCCGGCGGCGGAACTCGAGCGCAGGCAGGCCGCCCCAACCCCAGTTCTCCGTCGGTACTTCGTCGATCACCACGAAGGTGGATTCCAGCGGCTTGTCGAGCACGTCCAGCATCAGCTGGCTGGCGCCGGCAATCAGGGCGGCCTTCTCTTCCTCGGTCATCGCGCTGCGACCCGGGGCGGTACCCTCGCGGGTGACCTGGATGTTGATGTACGGCATGACGGTGTCTCCTTTTGTGCGAAGGGAAAGGCGGGCCGGCGGCCCGCCTTCATCCGGCTCAGTGGCCGGCGCTCTGGCCACCGTCGACGTGCAGGATCTCGCCGGTGACGAAGCCGGCCGATTCCAGGTACAGCACGGCGTTCACCACGTCGGCGATCTCGCCCATCCGGCCGACCGGGTGCAGCGCGGCGAGGACGCCGTGCGTCTCGGGTCCGTGCATCGGTGTCTTGACCACGCCCGGCGATACGGCATTCACGCGCACGCCCCGCTTGGCGTATTCGATCGCCAGGGACTTGGTGGCAGCGTTGAGGCCGCCCTTGGTCAGCGAGGCGAGCACCGCCGGCACGCCGTCGATGGCGTGGTCGGTGAGGCTGGTGGTGATGCTCACCACGTGACCGCTGCCCTGCTTCTCCATCTCGGCGATGGCCAGCTGGGTGATGTGGAAGAAGCCGTCCAGGTTGACCGACAGGTTGGCCGCGTAGTCCTCCGCGGTGAACTCGGTGAACGGCTTGGCGCTGAAGATGCCGGCGTTGTTGACCAGCGAGTCGATGCGACCGAATTTCTGCAGCGCCTCGGCGACGATGCGTTCGGCCACGGCGCGATCGGCGATGTCGCCGGCCACGGTCAGCACGCCCGGATCGCTGGACGGCTTGATCGAGCGGGAGTTGGCGACCACGCGGTAGTTGCGGTCACGGAAGGCCTGGACCAGGCCGGCGCCGATGCCCTGCGAGGCACCGGTGACGATGGCGACTTTCTGCTGAGTGTTCATGGTGTGCGTCTCTCTTGAATGTGGAGGTCGGCTGGATGCCGATCGGGCCCTCGCCCGACGCCCCACAATCTAGACACGCACGGCCGGTTATCGAATACCCGTCAACCGGCAGACATTCTTCCGCGACGCGGTGGAATCGGCCGCGCCGGCGCCATCTCCAGATCCTTCGCGAGGCTGGCAAAGCGGGTGCGCAGGAGCGGCAGCGCGAAGTCGACGAAGGCGCGCACCTTGGGCACCGACAGCCGTCCATACGGCGCCACGAGATGCACCGGAATGCGCGGCGGTTCAGCGTCGGCGAGCACCACCTGCAGCTGCCCTTGCCGGATCTCGGTTGCCACGTGGTAGGAGAGCAGCCGCGTCACGCCGTGACCATCCACCGCCGACGCGATCGCCGCGCGCACGTTGTTCACCACCAGCCGCGGCGTGAAGGCGACGGCACGTGGCACCGAAGAACCTTCCAGCGGCGGAAAGCTCCACGACTCCGGCCCCATGTGCCGCATTGCGATGACCTGATGCTTGGCCAGGTCGGCCGGCTCGCCGATGCGAGGGTGCGCCGCCAGGTAGCGTGGCGCGGCGACGACGACGCGGCGAACCTCACCGACCGGCTGCGCCACCAGGGTGGAATCGGGCAGGCGGGTGATGCGCAGCGCCAGGTCCATGCCCTCGTCGATCAGGTTCACCGCGCGCTCCAGCAGGTGCAGCCGCACGCTGACCGTGGGAAAGGCGTCCATGTAGGCATCCACGATGGGACGCAGGATCTCCACGCCGGCGAACATGGTGGCGGTGATGGTGAGGGTGCCGTGGGGCACCGAGCGCTCCCCGGCTGCGCTGCGGTCGGCTTCCTCCAGCTCCATCAGCACCTTGCGGCAGGCCACCGCGTAACGCTCGCCGGCTTCGCTCAACTTCAGCGAACGGGTGGTCCGGTGCAGCAGCGGCACGCCCACGTGGGCCTCGAGAAAGGCCACGGCGCGACTCACCGCCGCGGGGGAACGGCCGGTGCGCCGGCTGGCACCGGCGAGACTGCCTTCATCCAGCGCGGCGACGAAGACCTTCATGGCATCGATGCGGTCCATGTGACGTGCTCCGCGGTCGGGTACGGAGCAAGTGTCCTACAACGACCTCGGCGACGCAGGCACGGCAGACCTGGCCGCTGCGCCGCGGCATGTGTCGGCGCGGCTGGGGATCAGAGTCCGACCAGCGGCTGCAGCTTGCGCGCGAACCAGCCCGGGAACCGCAGCGGTGCGTCCAGGGCGGCCACGCAGATGCACGGCACGCCGGGCGACGTCACCGGCTGGTGCTCGATGTCGCTATCCAGGTCGGCCATGTCGCCGGGACCGAAATGGCCGATCGCGTCGTCGTAGGCACCCTTGAGGATCTGGGTCAGCTCGCTGCCGCCGTGGCTGTGCACCGGCATGCTCTTGCCCGGGGCGATCTTCAGCATGATCAGGTTGTCGCCGGACGGCCGCGAGGATTTGATCATGTGCACACCCGGTGCGGTCCAGCGCCAGCGCAGGGCACGCCAGGAGGTGCCGAAATACGGATGCAGCGCCCGCGGCAGCAGGTCGGTACCGGCCACCCGCGAGGCCGCGTGATCATCGTCGCCGCCGAGCGTGCTGGCCGGGCGCGCCTGCGGCGTCGCATCGAGACGGGCGAGCATCGCCTCGCGCAGCTGCGCGAGCCGCCCCGGCTCGTCCGTGGGTTGGCGCTGGCTGAGCAGGACGCCGCCGATGCGCTCGGCCCCCGCCAGCTGCGCGCGGCAGTGCCCGCAGGCTTCCAGGTGCGTCGCCGCCACGGCGCGCATGCCGTCGGTGAGCGCGCCGGCGGCGTAACTGACCAGGGTGGCCTCGTCCAGGTGGTGGCGTGGAGTCATGCGGCACCTCCGCAGACTTCCACCTGCAGCTTCAGGAACGCCCGGCGCAGTCCGGACTTCACCGTGCCGAGGGGCATGCCGAGCTCCGCCGCGATCTCGCTGTGCGACTTGGCTTCGAAGTAGGACATCCGGATCAGCCGGGCCTGGGTCGCCGGCAGGCGCTCGATGCGGCGGGCCAGGTCCACGTGGTCGGCGTAGCTTTCCGCCCGGGAATACGGCTCGTCGGGCGGGTCCTCGGCCGGTTCGGCACCCTCGGGCAGCGCCACCCAGTAGCGCTCCTGCCTCAGGCGATCGATGTGCAGGTTGCGTGCGATACGGAACAGCCAGGTGGCCAGGCTGCCGCGGCCGGAATCGAACATGCCGGCACGCTGCCACAGCCGAAGCAGGGCCTCCTGCGCCAGCTCCTCGGCGACCGCCTCGGGCGACCCCTGCCCACGCAGATAGAGCCGCACCCGGGGGAAGAAGTGGTCGTAGATGCGCATGAAACTGTCGCGGTCGCCGCAACGGGAAACCGCCGCCATTTCGGCAGCCCAGTCCTCGGCGGTTTTCGGTTGCGGGTCGTTGGTCGACATGGCTCTCGCCGTTTCGAAGGGCGACAGGCTCCAGCGGTGGGTGTCGGGGGTCATGGTCGAACGGCAGTTTGGCTAGTCCGATCGTTTTACGGACACTGCCCGTTTTCGGATGCGACCGCCAGGGTAGGGCGATCCTGCCGGGCGGGTCCGCTGCAGCGCCGGTATCGTACCGGCCGACCCAATCCGGCCGTCAACGGAGGCCATGACCGGTGTCGCGCGGAATGTTGCGGCGCGGCAAGCGACCCGCCCGCCGGGCCATCGACATCGGAGCGTCGTGCTTTCGCGACTGCAGCAAGTGGGCGGCTTGCCTTATGTAGTATTATATGATTTCGTTCCTGCCGCCCCGCGCCGAGCGCGCCGACCCGCAAGCAGGTTCGACATGACACTTACCCTTCGTGCAACGGCTCTCTGGCTGGCCGCGCTGGCGCTGCCGACCGCCGCCGCGGCAGGCGACGCCAGCCGCGCCGCGTTCGGCAAGCTGCCGGACGGCAGCGCGGTCGAGGCGGTGACACTGCGCAACGATCACGGCGTCACCGCCCGGGTGATCACCCTGGGCGCCAGCCTGCAGTCGCTGACCCTGCCCGACCGGCACGGCAAGATGGCCGACGTGGTGCTCGGCTACCCCGAGGCATCCACCTACATCACCCAGCCGCAGTACTTCGGCGCCACCGTCGGCCGCTTCGCCAATCGCATCGCGAAAGGCCGGTTCACGCTGGACGGCAAGCACTACCAGCTGCCGATCAACGACGGCCCGAACTCGCTGCATGGCGGCACCAGGGGCTTCGACAAGGTGCTGTGGACGATCACCCGGGTGAGCAAGGGGCCGGCGCCGAGCGTCACGCTGCGCTACGTCAGCCCCAACGGCGACCAAGGTTACCCCGGCACGCTCACGGTGGATGCCACCTACACGCTCGACGACAGCAACCAGCTGACCATCGACTACCGCGCCACCACCGATGCGCCGACCATCGCCAACATCAGCAACCACACCTACTGGAACCTCGGCGGCGAAGGCTCGGGGAGTGTGCTGGACGATGTGCTGACGATCCCGGCCGACCACTTCACTCCGGTCGATGCCACGCTGATCCCGACCGGCGAGTTCCGCGCCGTGGCCGGCACCGACTACGACTTCCGCCAGGGCAAGCCGATCGGGCGGGACATCCGCGACGGCAAGGAGCCGCAACTTCTGCAGGGTCGCGGCTACGACATGAACTGGGTCATCAGCCGACACAAGGCCGACAAGGCACGGGTGGTGGCGCGCGTGGCCGACCCGCACAGCGGCCGCGTGCTGAGCCTGTATTCCGCGCAGCCGGGCCTGCAGTTCTACTCGGGCAACTTCCTCGACGGCACCAGCGTCGGCAAGTCCGGCCGCATCTATCGGCAGGGTGACGCCTTCGTGCTGGAGCCGCAGATCTTCCCGGATACCCCGAACCAGCCGGCCTTCGGTTCCGCCCGGCTCGATCCGGGCCAGACCTACGACAACCGCATCGTCTACCGCTTTTCGGTGGAAGGCGCCGCACACTGATCCGACGCCCGTGCGGTCGTCGCACGGGCCGTCCACACGTGGCCGGCCACGCTCGAGCTGCCGTCGGCCCCTCCGGGAGGTTCCATGAAACACACCGTGATCGGCTTGGCGTTCGCCGTGGCCGCGACGTTCGCCCTTGCCCCGGTGCACGCCGCCGACGGCGCCCGTTGGTCGAAGCAGCAGGCGGCGGCCTGGTATGCGAAGCAGGCCTGGCCGGTCGGCAGCAACTACCTGCCGGCCAATGCCATCAACGAGCTGGAGATGTGGCAGGCGGCCACCTTCGACCCGGCCCGCATCGACACCGAGCTGGGCTGGGCGCAGCAGATGGGCATGACCACCATGCGCGTGTTCCTGCACGACCTGCTGTGGAAGCAGGATGCGGCCGGCTTCAGGCAGCGCATCGACACCTTCCTGACGATCGCCGCGAAGCACCACATCAAGCCGATCTTCGTGCTGTTCGACTCGTGCTGGGATCCCGAGCCGAAGCTCGGCCCGCAGCACCCGCCGATCCCCGGCGTGCACAACTCCGGTTGGGTGCAGTCGCCGGGCGTGGCGATGGACGACCCGCGCCAGTACCCGCGCTTCGAAGCCTACGTGAAGGACATCGTCGGCCACTTCGCCAAGGACGACCGCGTCCTGGCCTGGGACGTGTGGAACGAGCCGGACAACCCGGGTGGCGGCAACTACGACGCCAAGGAGCCGAAGGACAAGTTCCAGCACGTGTCAGAACTGCTGCCGCAGGTGTTCGCCTGGGCACGCAGCGAACACCCGACCCAGCCGCTGACCAGCGGTGTGTGGCATGACGACGACTGGAGCCCCGGCGCCAGGCTCAACGCGATCGAAAAGACCCAGCTGGAGCAGTCGGACATCATCAGCTTCCACAACTACGGCTGGCCCGAGGAATTCGAGGCGCGCGTAAAGCAGCTCAAGGCCTGGGGCCGGCCGATGATCTGCACCGAATACATGGCGCGCGGGGCCGGCTCGACCATCGACACGATCCTGCCGATCGGCAAGAAGGACGACATCGGCATGGTCAACTGGGGGTTCGTCGACGGCAAGTCGCAGACCAGGTTCCCGTGGGACTCCTGGAAGCGTCCGTACACCTTCGAGCCGCCCACCATCTGGTTCCACGATCTGCTGCACCCGGACGGCAAGCCGTACCGGGCGCGCGAGATCCAGATCATCCATGCGCTCAGCGTGGCGCCGCGTGGCGTGGTGCCCGCCGGCTACTGAGCGAAAACTGTTGACACCCCCATTGAGCGCCCCGCCGGGCGCTCTTTTTTTGCCCGGGAAACACGACGCCGCAGCGCAGCATGACAAGCGGGACGTCCTGCGGCATTGTTGGTCTTATAGTAATACAAATAGCCAAATGTCCGATTATTATCTGCAGGGCATCGGACTGGATCACAGGGTTCAGAGAGACCACGCGAAGCCACACGCCGGCGGCTATTTCCCGGAGCGGTGGCCAGCCTTCCACGTCATCGCGCGCCAACGTCCAGGGAGTTCTTCAATGAAGCGTCAGATCCTCATCTCGTGCACCGTCACGTTGCTCGCCAGCGCCATCGGTGCCTGTCTCCATCCGGCCCATGCTGCCGAAGCGACCGGTGCAGCCCTGCAGACACCTGCGGCCACTCAGCAGCATGAGCAGCAGGAGGGCGTTACGACGGCCACGACCCCGGCCAAGGTCGAACACGGCGCCAAAAGGAAGCGGCAAGCCCCGGCCGAAGTGACCAACCTGACCGGTGTAACGGTCACGTCGCCGTTGCGGGCCTCGCTGGAGAGTGCACAGGAGATCAAGCGCGACTCCAAAATGGTGGTCGACTCGGTGGTCGCAGAAGACATCGGCAAGCTGCCGGACAACAGCGTGGCCGACGCGCTGCAGCGCGTGACCGGCGTGCAGGTGGCGCAGGGCTTCCAGGGCGAGACCAGCACCGTGGTAATCCGCGGCCTGCCGAATGCGGTCACCACCTACAATGGCCGCGAAATCATCAACTCTGGTGGCCGCCAGTTCGCCTTCCAGGACCTGCCGGCATCCGCGGTGAGCGGGCTGGATGTCTACAAGTCGACCGATGCGACCATGGTCACCGGCGGCATCGCCGGCACCGTCGACATCCGCACCTTCCGTCCGTTCGATTTCGACGGCCTGCGAATGGCCGGAACCGCGACCGAGACGCACCAGAAGTACGGTGGCAAGACCGACCCGACCGCCAGCTTCCTGATCAGCAACCGCTGGAGCACCGACGCCGGTGAATTCGGTGCGCTACTCAACGCGGGTATCACGACCATGCACTACGACTACAACGTGTCGTACGTGGATGACAATCTGACCCGGGTCGCCACCGATGGCGCCGGCAATGCGATAAGGGATGCCAACGGAAACCTGGTGGTGGCGCCCAACCAGTACGGCGCGAACTACAACGTCGGCTATCGCAAGCGGCCGGAAGCCAATTACGCGCTGCAGTGGCGTCCGAACGACAGCACCGAGATGTATTTGGAAGGCGTCTACACCTACAACTCGGATCACTACAACCAGACCTACTACTTCACTGGCCCGCAGAATGTGGTGGCGCCGTCCTCGTTTACCACCGGAGGCTCATGCTTCCCGGTCGGGCTGACCACCTCGCCGTACTATGGCCAGACCATCTGCCCGCTCACCAGCGCCAGCTATACCGGCAATTACTACGCTGCCACCAGTACCCAGGCGCGCAAGGAATGGGGCCACAACATGCAGAACGCCTGGGGCGTCAAGTGGCACGGCGATCGGCTGACCCTTTCCAGCGACCTGAGTCGTACTTCATCGAGCTGGGAAGTGGACAACTTTGTCATCGACACCTACCTCGATGCCTACAACCAGCCGCTAACCACCGATTACAGCGCGCCCAACTCCTGGGGTCTTGCCGGCAATCCGCAGAACAACCCGGCCAACTACTTCCTCAACGGCCTCTACCAGCAGTGGAACAACAACAAGGCCACCCAGACCGAGTGGCAAGGCAAGGGCAACTACGACATCAACGGCAATTTCCTCGAGTCGATCGATTTCGGTCTCCGCTACGCCAAGACCGATACCCAGGCCAGCGGCGCGTTCTATGACCAGGCGCCCCCCGGCGGGGCCTATCTGGCTGGCGGTGTACCCAATCCGCAGAACAACGTGCTGGCACTGTTCGGTTCTTCCTACTTCTGCCCGATCCCGACCGACAAGGCAGTTGCCGGCGGCGCACTCAGCGGCTGCTACAACTACCTCACCGCGAACGAGAACGCGCTGCGCAACTACTACGGCATGGCCGACGGCAAGCTGCCGGCGCAGCAGGGCCAATATTTCAACATCGGTGAAAAGAGCTACTCGGCCTATGCGCAGCTGAACTACGGCGGCGAGATGTTCGGTATGTCCTACGATGGCGTGGTCGGCAGCCGGCTGGAGAAGATCCAGCGCAATCTGAATGCCTACACCTTCGACAGCGCCGACAGCGTCTACTCCCCGATCGGCCTGAATACCAGCGACCGCAACTTCCTGCCCAACGCCACCTTCAACCTGCACTTCACCGACGACCTGCAGATGCGTCTGTCGGCCGGCAAAACCATCCAGTACCCCAGCTTTTCCAGCTTGAATCCGTCGCTCACCCTGAGCCCGGCTACCGCCAATACCATTGCGACTGGCGGCGGTGGCAACGCCTATCTGAAGCCGACCAAGTCGAACAGCTATGACGCCACGCTGGAGTGGTATTTCAGCAACGTCGGCTCGCTCACCGGCGGCGTGTTCTACCACGACATCACCGGCTACATCGAGAATTACTCGTTCGAGCAGAACATCAACGGCACCACCTACCTGATCTCCGGCCCGCAGAACTCCGGCAACGGCCATCTGGAGGGTGCCGAACTGGCGTACACACAGTTCTTCAGTGGCCTGCCTGGCGCCTGGAGCGGCTTGGGTGTGCAGGCGAACTACACCTACATCAATAGCGCACTGAAGACCCCGGCACCTGATGGCAATGGCTTCATCACGACCTCGTTCCAGAACGTGTCGAAGAACAACTACAACCTGGTGTTGATGTACGAGAAGTACGGCTTCTCCGCCCGCCTGGCCTACAACTACCGCAGCGCATACCCGGAGTTCTTCCTGGCAGCGTCGAGCGTGCTCGGCCATAACGCGCAGATGTACGATCACCCGTCGAACCAGCTCGACCTCTCGCTCAGCTATGACGTCAACAAGCACGTCAGCGTGGTGCTCAACGCCACCAACCTGACCGGCGCCAACTTTCACTCCTACGCGGGTGATATCAAGGCGCTGCCGCAGGACTTGCGCTATCAGGACCGCTCGGTCGGCCTGGGCGTGCGCCTGAAGCTGTAACGACGGACCACCCGCCGGACCGCCCCCTCGGGGCGGCCGGCAGGCCACGAACGGACAAGACGATGCCGCACAACCTGGCCGCTCGCGCAGCCCTGCTGGCCGCACTGGCGACTCCCGCGGTCGCCGCCGGCGGCACTGCGCCTACCTTCGGCAACCCGCTGTTCGCTGGCGGCGATCCCTGGGTCACCCGCGTCGATGGGGTGTACTACTACTCGGCGTCCAACTGCGGCGTGGCCGACCTGTGCATCAAGCGATCGCGCAGCCTGTCCGGTCTGGCCGATGCACCGTGGATCGGCGTGTGGAGCCACGCCAGCGACAGCGACCCGAACGCCCATGAGGTATGGGCGCCGGAACTGCATCACCTCGACGGACGCTGGTACATCTATTACGCCGCCGACGATGGCTCGAACGAACACCACCGCCTGTACGTACTGGTGGCGAACTCGCCCGAAGGTCCCTATCGGCCTGCCGCCACCGGCAGACCGTTCGGCGAGTTGCTAGAAAGCACCGGCCACTGGGCAATCGACCCAGACGTGTTCACCGCGGCGGATGGCAAGCGCTACCTGACCTGGTCGTGCACCGATCACGACGACTCCACCTTTCCGCAGCGGATCTGCCTGGCGGCGCTGCGCGACCCCGCACACGTCAGCAGTCGGACGGTGGCGCTGTCCGCGCCGACCGAGCCGTGGGAAACCCGCGGCAAGCCGATCCAGGAGGGGCCGGTCGGCTACACCCGCGACGGCCACAGCTACATCACCTATTCCGCTAGCGCCAGCTGGATTCCGGACGACTATGCGGTGGGCTTGCTGAGCCTTCAGCCCGGCCGCTCGCCATTGAGTGCGGCGTCCTGGACCAAGTCCGGGCCGATTTTCGATCGCCACGGCACGGTGTACGGCCCAGGTTCGGTGGTGTTCGTACCGTCACCGGACGGAACGCAGTGGTGGAACTTCTACCACGCGATCGAGCGGCTGGATTGCGACCCGGCCTACCACTGCCGCGACATACGCATGCAACCGATGCATTTCCAGGCCGATGGCGCACCCGTGCTTGGCGTGCCGGTGGATGCCGAAACGACCTTGCCGCGGCCATCGGGCGACGATCCGCACAGGCATGAACACTGATTCGCCGCCGGCAAGCAGCACCGGAACCTGGGCGGCGGGATGCGAGACGACATGACCGAGACAAATTCAAGCAGTCGCCGCCGCGCCACGCTGGCCATCCTGTTCGGTATCGCCCTGTCCAGTGGCATGGCGCATGCGCATGACGCCGGCAGTTGGCATACGGTCTGGGCAGCCGCCATGGTGCGTTCGCCGGTACCGGCCAGCGACGTGCGCCCAACAGCGATGACGGCGCCGCGGCTGCAAAGGCAGACGCTGCGGCAGATGGTGCTGTTGAGCGCCGGCGGCTCGCGCACCCGCATCCGCATTTCCAATACGTTCGGTACGCATCCACTGCACATCGACGCGGCCAGCGTGGGGCGGTCCGCAGCCGCCGACGTGACCGGACGCCTGGATCCTGCCAGCCTGCACGCCTTGCGCTTCAGCGGTCATGTCGACCTGGTGATACCGGCCGGTGCCGTGCGTTACAGCGATCCGCTCGATTTCCCGGTGCGCAGCGGGGAAAGCCTGGGCATCAGCATATACGTCGGCGGCACGGCAGTGCCCAGTACATGGCATGTCGATGCGTTGCGCACCAACCTGATTTCCGCCCCGGGCGACTACACCGGGAAGGCCGCCATGCCGGTGGCCACCACCACCGGCGCCACACTGTGGCTTTCAGGCGTGGAGGTGCAGGCGAAAGCACCCTTGCCGGTACTGGTGGCCCTGGGCGACTCCATCACCAACGGCTTCCGCTCCACTCTTGGCGCATCGCAGGGCTACCCCGAACAACTGGCGCGTCGCCTTCGCGCCCGGGGCGAGGCCTGCCATGTCGCGGTGGTAAATGCCGGTATCGACGGCAACGAAATATCTGACCGAGACGGCGGCTACGGCCCTGGCGAAGGCATGGCCACGCGCTTCGACCGCGATGTACTCGGCCAGCAAGGCGTGCGCTTCGTGCTGTTGCTTGGCGGTGTCAACGACATCGGCGAAACCACCATGGCCCTGCGTTCGCAGGGCAAGACGCTCGACGGCCAAGCCGTCGCAACCAATGTCATCGCCGCCGAGCAGCAGATCATCGGCAGGGCGCATGCCGCCGGCTTGCGTATCTTCGGGGCGACGATCCTGCCCTTCGAGGGAACCCGGGGCGCGTACTCGTCGGCGGGTGAGCGGGCGCGGAAGCAGGTGAACGATTGGATCCTCCACCGCGCGGACTTCGACGGTGTCGTTGATTTCGATGCGGCGCTGCGCGACCCCTCGCATCCCGCCCGTATGCGCCCCGATCTCGACAGCGGCGATCACATCCATCCGAACGACAAGGGCTATGCCTCGATGGCGGCAGCGGTACCTGCCATATGGCTCGGCTGCCCGCCCTGACCAGGGCGCTGGCGTGACCGGGCCGCGGACGCCGCCGCAGTCATCGCAGTCACGCTCGCCAGGCCAGCGATCCACGGCTGAGCGGCGCCACGGACAGCAACCCCCTCGATTCGGCCGCCCCGCGCGATAGCACGCCCCGGCCCGGGCTCTGTACAGGCTTCCTTCGCTGCTGCCCTGCCCTGGCTTGAACTACGGCGTCGCCGCCTTTGTTGCCGGTGCCGGCAGCGGCACTCCCTCTTTCGCCGGCACGCCGAAATCGGGCGTGCCGTCCTTGCGCCAGCGGAACGGCTGGATGTGCGGCGCGCGCTTCGCGGTGCACTTCATGCCGGGGCCGCTGTTGGCGTGATAGATGATCCAGTCCTGCCCGTCCGGTGCCTGGAAGAAGCCATTGTGGCCGGTGGCGTAGACGCCGTGCTTCACCGATTTGGCGAACACCGGCCGGGGCGACTTGTGCCAGGCCGCGGGGTCCATCGGGTCGGCGCCGGCCGCGGCGCTGAGCAGGCCCAGTGCATAGTCGTCCGACCAGCAGGCACTGCCCGAATAGGTGAGGAACAGCTTGCCGCTCGGTCCCTGGAGGAACTCCGGCCCCTCGAGGATCTTGCGGCCGCCCTGCATCTCCCACGTGTGGGTCGGGTGCGCGATGTCGACCTGCGGACCGGTCAGCGTCCACGGGTTGGCCATGCGCGAGATCACCAGGTCGCTGTGGTCGCCGACGTAGGGCGAGTAGACGAAATACAGCTGGTCCTTGAGCGCGAACACCGTGCCGTCGATGCCGGGACGCTCGGTGGCCAGCGCGCCCTTCGACACCCAGGTACCGGTGGTCGGGTCGGCAGCACCGTTCTCCAGCACATAGATGCGGCGATGCGCATCGTCATCGTGGCCGCGTACCGAGGCCGTGTAGTAGAGGTACCACTTGCCGGCGAGCCAGTGCAGCTCCGGTGCCCACAGTGCGAACGAGCCGGGGCCGTCGTGCGGCGGGGTCCACACCGTGATCGGCGGGGCCTCGGCCAGCCGGGCGAGGTCGCGGGTCTTGCGCAGGGCGATGCGGTCACCCTCGGTGTTCATGTAGTAGTACACGCCATCGCGCTGCACCACCCACGGGTCGGGCCCGGACGGGAGCAACGGGTTGGTGTAGGTCTCGCCGGCTGGCGGGGTTGTTGCCGCCCCCGCCGCCGGGGCCGCCAGCAGCGGCAGGGTGACGGCGAGCAGGCTCGCCAGCAGGCGTCGCACCGCCGTCACCCGCGCCATCAGCGGCCGATCTCGCGCAGTCGCTTGCCGGCCATCAGGTTGCGCTCGATTTCTTCCAGCGTGGCGCCCTTGGTTTCCGGCACCAGCCAGAACGTGAAGACGATAAACACTGCATTGAAGGCGGCATACAGCCAGAAGGTGCGCGCCTCGCCGATGCCGTTGAGCAGCGGCAGGAACGACCAGCCGACGATGGCGTTGGCCACCCAGTTGGTGAGGGTGGAGCAGCCGATGCCGAAGTCGCGCCCCTTCAGCGGCTGGATCTCCGAGCACAGCGTCCAGATCAGCGGGCCGGCCGACATCGCGAAGCCGACGATGAAGATCAGCAGCATGGCGACGGTGAAGAACTGCTCGGCATGGGTGTGGATGCCCAGGTGCATCATCGTGCCGACCACGCCCAGGCCGATCGTCATCACCACGAAACCGGCGTAGAGGATCGGCTTGCGGCCGAGCCTGTCGACGAAGGCGATGGCGATGAAGGTGGCCAGCACGTTGACCAGGCCGACGATGGCGGTGAACCACAGCTGCGACTCGGTGTTGTAGCCCATGCCCTCGAAGATGCGCGGGGCGTAGTACATCACCACGTTCATGCCGGTCAGCTGCTGCATCACCTGCAGCAGCACGCCCAGGCCCACCGAGCGGCGGAAATTGGCGTTCTGGAAGAACATGTGCACGCCGCGCTGCGGCACCTTGAGCTGTTCCTCGATGTCGCTCAGCTCCTTGTTGATCTCCACCGGGTTGCCGCGCAGCTTGAGCAACACCTGCTCGGCCTCGGCACGACGGCCGCGCATCATCAGCCAGCGCGGGCTGTACGGCAGGAAGAACACGCCGAGCAGGAACAGCGCGCCGGGGACCGCGATGATGCCGAGCATCCAGCGCCAGTTGCCCGAGTAGCTGAACGCCGTATCGGACAGGAAGGCGACCAGGATGCCGATGGTGATCATCAGCTGGTACAGCGAGATCATCGCGCCGCGGATCTGCTCCGGCGCGATCTCGGCCAGGTACAGCGGCGCGGTGAAGCTGGCCAGGCCGATCGCCACGCCGAGGATGAAGCGGCCGACGATCAGCACCTCCGGATTCCAGGCCATGCCGCAGAGGATCGAGCCGGCCACGAACAGCACCGCACCGAGGATCAGCGAGCGCTTGCGGCCGAGGTGGCCGGACAGCCAGCCGGCGACCATCGCGCCGACCGCAGCGCCGATCATCATGAAGCTGACGATCAGGCCGATGGTGGAATCGCTGACGGCGAATTCCTTCTGGATGAATTGCTGGGCGCCGGAGATCACACCGATATCCAGACCGAACATCAGGCCCGCAAGGGCGGCAAGGATACAGACGAAGATGGCAGTGGCCTTGGAATGACCGACGGCAGGTTGGGCAACGGAATTCATGGCGGGCTTCCTGCGGGAAGGGATGACACGTTGAGATTCAACCGGAGGCGGCAAGTGCCCCGGGGCGACCGGCAAAACGGGGTTCGCGCAGTCCCTGCGCGCCGACGCGCGAACGAAACAGGGCGCCGGCCCGGGGCTCGGCGATCAGCGTGGCGTCGGAGAGACCTTCGCGGGCACTGGTGACGTACAGCGTGTCCAGTTGCGCACCGCCGAAAGCCGCCCGGGTAGGTTGGCTTGCCGGAAGCGGCAGCACACGGAGCACTGCACCATCCGGCGTGTAGCAGACCACCCGGCCGCGTCCCCACTGCGCGCTCCACAGGTTGCCCTCGGCGTCCACGCAGGAGCCGTCGGGCTCGCCGGTGTCACCGTCGACGCGGGCGAACAGGCGCGGCGGACCCAATGTGTCGCCGTAGTCGCAGCAGTGGATCTGCCGGGTCAGCGAGTCGCAGAAGTACATGGTCCCGCCGTCGGGACTGAAGGCGATGGAGTTGCTGATCGCCACGCCGGGCAGGTCCAGCTTCTCCAGCGCCAGCGCCGCATCCAGTCGCCAGAAGCCACCGACCGCTTGCTTGGCGCCGGACGTCGGCTCATGCAGCGTGCCGAACACGAAGCGGCCCTGGCGGTCGCAGCCGCCGTCGTTGCTGCGCGTGGCCATGCCGGGCTCGACGGCGTGCAGCGGCTCGAGATGGCCGTCGTCCAGGCGGAAGAACGCCAGCCGCGAAGCGAGCGCCAGCAGCAGCCAGCCGTCGTCCTCGCACAATGCGAACGAGGCCAGCCGCTCGGGCATCGCCCAGGTCTGCAGGGTGTCGCTGTCGGGATGCCAGCGGTACAGCGTGGCCTGCGGGATGTCGGTCCAGAACAGCGACTGCGCGCGGTCGCACCAGACGATGCCCTCGCCCAGCGTGTTGCCGACATCCATCACCGGCTGCATCGCGGGCAGCAGCCGTACCCCGCTCATACCCATCCGCCGTCCACGATGAAATCCTGGCCGGTGCACATGCGGCTGTCGTCGGCGGCGAGGAACAGCGCCATGCGCGCCAGGTCGTCGGCCATCAGGTAGCCCGGCATGCACTGCACGCGGCGGATCTCGGCCTCGCCCTCGGCATCCAGCCACAGCGCGCGCTGCTTCTCGGTGATCACCCAGCCGGGGATCAGCCCGTTGATGCGGATGTGCTGCCGGCCCAGCTCGCGCGCCATGCCGTTGACGAAGCCGCGCACGGCCGCCTTGGCCATCGCGTACAGCGGGTAGCCGCCGTTCTTCTTCATCCAGCCGGTGGAGCCCAGGCAGATGATCGAGCCGCCGCCCAGCGCCTGCATGTCCGGCAGCACCGCCTGCGTGGCGAACACCTGGTGGCGCAGGTTCACCGCCACGTTGCGCTCGAAGCCGGCCACGTCGATCTCGGCCAGTGCGTGACGCACGTCGTTGGCGGCGTTGTTGACCAGCACCGTGATCGGCCCGATGTGCGTGCGTGCCGTGGCGACCGCAGCCTGCAGCGCGCCCACGTCGGTGAGGTCGCAGTGCAGGTAGACCGGTGCGTGCGGCACGTCGGCCAGGCCGGCCAGCACCTGTCGCGCGCCGGCGTCGTCGACATCGAGGAAGGCCACGCGCGCGCCCTGGCGGGCGAAATGTTCGACGAAGCCGGCGCCGATGCCACTGGCGCCGCCGGTGATCAGCACGCTGCGATCGACCAGGCTGGGATACGAAGCAAAGGAGGACATCAGGGGCTTCCGGAGGCGGAGGAGGGCGCGGCGTCGCGGCGCATCACCATTCGGCGACGCTGCCGTCGGCATGGCGCCACAGCGGATTGCGCCAGCGGTGGCCGACCTCGGCCCGCTCGGCCACGTAGGTCTCGTTCACCTCGATGCCCAGGCCGGGGCCGTCGGGAATGGTCACGTAGCCGTCCTCGTAGGCGAACACGCCGCGGTCGGTGACGTAGTCGAGCAGGTCGTTCGCTGCGTTGTAGTGGATGCCCAGGCTCTGCTCCTGGATGAAGGCGTTGTGGCACACGCCGTCCAGCTGCAGGTTCGCCGCCAGCGCGATCGGGCCCAGCGGGCAATGCAGTGCCAGCGCCACGTCGTAGGCTTCGGCCATCGCCGCGATCTTGCGCGTCTCGGTGATGCCGCCCGCGTGCGAGGGGTCGGGCTGGATGATGTCCACGCCGCCCATCTGCAGCACGCGCTTGAAGTCGTAGCGCGAGTACAGCCGCTCGCCCAGCGCGATCGGCGCCGGCGACAGCGAGGCCAGTTCCGGCAGGGCCTCGAGGTGGTCGGACAGCACCGGTTCCTCGATGAACATCAGTTTGTACGGCGCCAGCTCGCGCATCAGCACCTTGGCCATCGGCTTGTGCACGCGACCGTGGAAGTCCAGGCCCAGGCCGACCTCCGGACCCACCGCGTCGCGCACCGCCTGCACGTTCTCCAGCAGGCGGGTGACCTTGTCGTAGGTGTCGACGAAGTGCAGCTCTTCGGTGGCGTTCATCTTCACCGCGGTGAAGCCGCGCTCCACCGCCGCCCTGGCCGCGCGGGCGGTGTCGCCCGGGCGGTCGCCGCCGATCCACGAGTAGACGCGGATGCGGTCGCGCACGCGGCCGCCGAGCAGCTCGTGCACCGGCACGCCCAGCGCCTTGCCCTTGATGTCCCACAGCGCCTGGTCGATGCCCGCGATCGCGCTCATCAGGATCGGACCGCCGCGGTAGAAGCCGCCGCGGTACATCACGTTCCACAGGTCCTCGACCCGGCGCGGGTCCTGCCCGACCAGGTAATCCGACAGCTCGTCCACGGCCGCCGCCACGGTGTGCGCGCGCCCTTCGACGACCGGTTCGCCCCAGCCCACGACGCCGGCATCGGTCTCGATGCGCACGAAGCACCAGCGCGGTGGCACCAGGTACGTGGTGAGTCGGGTGATCTTCATGCGGCGCTTTCCTGGGGCGGTGTGGCAAGGGCGGCCCACGCGTCGGCAAACCGGCGGGCCCGTCGTTCGATTTCGGTAGCGTCGAGGCCCGGGGCGAACAGCGCCGAGCCGATGCCGAAGCCCTGCGCACCGGCGGCGACCCACGGCGCCATGGTGTCGGGCGCGATGCCTCCGACCGGCAGCACCGGCAGGTCCGGCGGCAGCACGGCGCGCCAGGCCTTGAGCACCTTCGGCGAGGCCTGCTCGGCGGGGAATAGCTTCAGTCCGTCGGCACCGGCGGCGATCGCGGCGAAGGCTTCGGTCGGCGTCGCCACGCCGGGCACGCAGACCAGTCCGCGGGCCTTGGCGGCGCGGATCACCACGGTGTCGGCATGCGGCATCACGATCAGCCGGCCACCGGCCGCGGCGACCTCGTCGACCTGCGCCGGCGTCATCACGGTGCCGGCGCCCACCAGGTAGCCGTCGCCCAGCGCATCGACCAGCCGGCGGATGCTGTCGTACGGCCGCGGCGAATTCAGCGGCACCTCGAGCACGCGGAACCCGGCGCTGGCCAGCGCCTGGCCAATGGCCACGGATTCCTCCGGCAGCAGGCCGCGCAGGATCGCCACCAGCGGCAGCGGGGTGAGCCAGGGGGTCAGCATGAGCGGGCCTCCTTCGGCACCACGACGAGAGGATCGGCCACCCGTCCGGCGGCGACAGCAAGCTGCCAGAGCCCTGCGGCGACGATGTCGGCCAACGGCTCGGCAAAGCAAAGATCGAAATGCACGGCGGCGGCGCGGTAGCGCGCACAGAGCGCTGCATCGCCGATCAGCTGGATCGGCGCGTCAGTACCGAAGCGGCCGCTGGCGAGCTGCGCGCGCAGCTCCTCGCCGAGCAGCAGGCCGGAGAGGTAATCCGGCACCGCGGACGGCGCCAGCGCGCCGTCGAGCATCAGCGCGCGGGCGGAGAACAGCCGCGACAGACCGCCGGCCGCACCGCTGTCGCGGGCGGCGATCACGCCACGCGCGAACGCCTCCGGATCCGCCGCGCCTTCGCCGATGCCGGCGCCGAGGATCGAGTGCCGGCGCAGCAGCGCGAACAGCTCGCCGGTCATCGCGGTGCTGAAATCGACCACGGCGCCGTCGCGCACGCTGGCCCACTTGCTGTGCGTCCCGGGCAGCACGAACGTCGCATGCGCCGCCAGCGACGGATCGCGGGCCAGCGCGCCGAACAGCTGGGTCTCCTCGCCGCGCATCACGTCCGGACCGCGCGGGTTGCGCAGGCCGGGCACCAGGTACAGCGCCCCACCGTCGCCGGCAGCAAACGGATGCAGCGCACGCCCCAGCGCGGCGGCGTCGGCCGGCAGGTCCAGGTACGGCACCTCGCACCAGCCGTTGCGGCTGCCGACCATGCCGCAGGCCAACCGCGGCAGTGCGGGCCAGCCGGCGGTGACGTCGGCCAGTGCGGCGTCGAAGCCGCCCTCCGGCAACTGGCGGATGCCCCACGGACGCGCTCGCACCTCGGCCACCGCGCCATCGGCATCGAGCCGGTAGGCGCGCAGGCTGCTGGTGCCCCAGTCGAGTCCGATCAGGCCCGCCATGCGCTCAGGCCTTCGCCTTGCGGTGGCGGCGGATGTTGCTGCGCGAGTCGGCCACCATCTTCTGCATCGCCTGACGGGCCACTTCGGGCTGCCGCCGGCGGATCGCCTCGTACACCTTCTGATGGTGCGGCAGCGAATACTTGAAATTGCTGGCGGTGCTCGCCGACAGCGCGAAGTAGGTGCCCAGCGCGGTCTCGATCACCGAGAACAGCGAGATCATCAGCTCGTTGTTGGTGGCGTGCAGCACCGCCTCGTGGAAGGCGAGGTCGGCCGAGGTCCATTCATCGAGGTTCCTGGCCGCGGCCATCGCCTCGTAGGCGGTTTCCACCGCGACCAGTTGTTCCGCCGTGCGCCGGCGCGCGGCGGCGGCGGCCGCCGCCGGCTCGATGATCTCGCGCATCTCCACCAGCTTCTCGACGAAGTCCTCGGTGGGCATCGACTCGCAGCGCCAGGCCAGCACGTCGGCGTCGAGCTGGTTCCAGTGGATCGTCTCGCGTACCCGGGTGCCGGTCTTCTGCCGCGATTCGATCAGACCCTTGGCCGAGAGCACCTTCATCGCCTCGCGCAGTGCCGTGCGGCTCATGCTCATGCGCTCGGCCAGCAGCTCCTCGCGCGGCAGGCTCTGGCCCGGTTTGATCTCGCCGCTGACGATCAGCCTGCCCAGCTCATGGATCACCTGGCCATGCAGATTGCGCGTGGCGATCGGCTTCACCATTGGCTGCCTCCTTGTCGGTTGTCGTGGGCCCTGGCGTAGCGGCGGGTGTCTGGACGGGTGACGATGGTCGCTCGGCACGATGTGCCGGAGGTCATCGTCTATTTGTAGTACTTTTACCTCATATCTTCGCGAATGGGTAGCGCCGGATCGAGCTTCGTCGCCCCGGATCACGATGGTCCGACGGGCTTGTGCGGCGCAAAAAAGCCAGACCACCGCCTCACCTCCGTCGAAGAGCCGAGGTCGACGCCATGTGTCGCGGGTGCACACGTTCCGACGGCAGCCGGCTTGTCGGTGCTGATGAAACCCATCGCGTGCAGCGCCCCCCTTCGCGCACCGCTGGCGGATGCCGGTGAGCCCGACGCCGCGGCCCATGACAGGGCCGCCATCCCCCTGGTGTCCGCCGCATTCTGTCATGGCCCACGGCACGCGCCCGTCCCTCGGCGCGGGCAGACCAATAATCGCAAGCGGGGCTGATCAATTTCGTAATGAAGCGCCTCTAGGGTGCCGGGACGTTTCCGCGTAGGTTGGTCGGGCGCGTCTCCGGAGGGTCCTTCGCCGCAAGGTCCGACGCCGGCCTGACGCTTGGCGGATCGGGGCGAACCCCCGGATTCCGGTGGACGTCGAAGCCGGGATCTTCCACGGCCTGCGTCCCGCGGACGCACCACTCCAGGAACGGGAACCCACCGCATGAGACGCTGGCTGAGAAGTGCACTGCTGTTGTCGACCCTGATCGCCGCTGTCGCTGCGGCCGGTGCGCAGGAAGTCGCCCCCACCCCGCCCATGGGCTGGAACAGCTGGGACGCCTACGGTTTCACCATCGACGAAGCGGGGTTCAAGGCCAATGTCTCGGAACTGGCCAAACTGCACGCCTACGGCTGGACCTATGCCGTGATCGACGAAGGCTGGTACATGGGCGA
The DNA here is from genome assembly GCF_001641285.1 of Dyella thiooxydans. Classification (NCBI taxonomy): domain Bacteria; kingdom Pseudomonadati; phylum Pseudomonadota; class Gammaproteobacteria; order Lysobacterales; family Rhodanobacteraceae; genus Dyella; species Dyella thiooxydans. The sequence goes on along the minus strand of NZ_CP014841.1, from coordinate 2,956,122 downwards.
TCCGCTCGGCGACAGCCTGCGCCATCGCGACTACGCCCTGGACGCGCACGGCCTGCTGGTGCCTTCGGCGAAGCGCTTCCCCTCCTCGGTCGACGGCCAGGGCTTCAAGGCGCTCGCCGACTGGGTGCATGCGCACGGCCTGAAGTTCGGCATCCATATCGTGCGCGGCATCCCCCGGCAGGCGGTGGACGCGAACCTGCCGATCGCCGGATCCCGCTTCCACGCACAGGACGCCGCCGATACGGCCGACACCTGCCCGTGGGACGACGGCGACTACGGTGTGCGCGACAACGCGGCAGGCCAGGCCTATTACGATTCGATGCTGGCGCTGTACGCCCATTGGGGTGTGGATTTCCTCAAGGTCGACTGCATCGCCGATCACCCCTACCGCATCAGCGAAATCCGCCAGATCGCGGCGGCGATCACGAAGACCGGGCGCCCCATCGTGCTCAGCCTGTCGCCCGGCCCCACCCAGCTTTCCCATGCCGCGGAGATCCGCCAGTACGGCCAGATGTGGCGCATCTCCAACGACGTGTGGGACGGCTGGACGTTCGTGCATGAGCATCCCGGCGATGATTTCCCCATGGGCGTGCGCAATATCTTCGATCGCCTGCCGCCATGGGCCGGTCAGGCCCGCGATGGCCGCTGGCCCGATGCCGACATGCTGCCGTTCGGCGAGCTCGCGCCGCATCCGGGGTGGGGCGAACCCCGTCATTCCCGCCTGACGCTGGACGAGGAGCGCACGCAACTGACCCTGCTCGCCATCGCGCGCTCGCCGCTGATCCTCGGCGCCAATCTGACCCGGCTGGACGATGCCACGCGCGCGTTGATCACCAACAAGGACGTCATCGCGGTCGATCAGCACAGCCACGACAATCATCCGCTCGAACACCTGCCGGCCGGCTTCGGACAGGTACGCGTGTGGGCGGCATCCGGCAAGGCCGGCGAACGCTACCTGGCCGTGTTCAACCTTGATGACAAGCCGCTGAGCCTGCAAGCGACTTGGCGTCAGTTGGGCCTGACTTCGGGCAAGCATGCGGCCCGCGAACTCTGGAGCGGCGATCGTCTGCCGACCTCCGACCACCTGCCGATCCGGCTGCCGGCGCACGGGTGCGCGCTGTACTCGGTCGAATAGGGTTGGCCAGGGATGTGGTGGCCCACCAACATTCGAATAGGTGGATAAGGAGCCTTATTTGAACGCGTTTCCTTTGGGGTTTTCGGCACTGTTGCCCCCAAAGTTGCCCCCTGCACTAGTACATTGGCGACGCCCTTTCGCCACATCTATCGCTACAGTCGGCCGAGTGCGGCAGCGCCGTGGAAGAGGGGGGCTGCTGGGCGTAGTCGAAGCTGATTAGCTCCGAAGCCGGCACTAGGGCTTTGTTCGCCGAATTGCTGCTGGCAGACCAGTCAAACCTTTATCCAACCCTTTAGGTTGGACGACGTTGTCCTGCCGGCTACATCTTTCGCGGTCTCGGACACTATCTGTTCTAGGCGTTCGATCTGTTGGTGCGTCAATTTTTCGACGGCAACGTTCATCGACTGTCTGACGGCCTTAGTTGATGAGACTTCGAATGGTGTGCTTCGAAGCTGTTCCGCTTGGTCATGTGCAAACATGTGGCACTCCTAGCTGTTCAGTCCGGCAGGGTAGTAGTGCTTACGGGCTACCCACTTGAAGCCGTTGTGCTTGGTGATCGCGGCCAGATCAATCGGCTTGGCGACGGTCGATGGGCCGGGCGAGAAGCGCACGTACCCACACGTAACCTCAATCAAGTAGTGGACCATGTCCACCGCGTCCTGTATCGGCATCGCTCCGTTGATCAGGGGCTCCATGCTGGCGAGCAAGGTTTGTGCCACTGACCGATCCACGCCAGCCTGCGTGAGTCGCTCTTCGATCTGTCTGGAGTAACCGAATAGGACGCGTTGAATCGGCTCTCGCTCACCCTCCCAGAGGCAATCCCAAGGGGCCTCTGGGGGCACCATCTTTTCAGCCTGCACCCCCTGAGGGGTGAGCAGCATCTTCCAGACCTCGGCGCTATCCGAGCCACTTGAGTATCCGCCGATTATGAAGCCGAGAGGGGCCGCATCCTCTCGGCCGCCTAGCTCGGGTTCATATAGTTCGTCAAAGTAGAACTTCCTGAAGCGATCCACCACCTGTTCGACAGTGAACCCGGTCGGATCTATCCGCCAGTTCGGATCGTCAGACTTCAGCCTGTCTCGAAGATCGTTCGCCAAGCTCGAGACCGAACGATTCTTTAGCATCGCGGCTCCGAACGTTAGCGCACCGACTGGCAGCCCTTTTACATGCATCAGCTTTTCGGTGTTCAGATACGTGTTGTGATACGTATTCGAGACGGAGAGAGTGGTTGCGCTATCAGCACCCATCACCAAGCCGTCCCCCACCTTCAAGGCGACCACTATCGTCACACCCCCTCCCCCAAGCTCCGCAAGTTGCGGATCGCTCCCTGACGTTGTCGGCAGAGGATAGGCTCCCTTGAGACGTCTTAGCAACGCGGGGGCGTGGAGGTTATGCGCCTCAATTTGAGCCCCGCGCATCGGTTCCGCCTGGACGTTCCGTGCCGGCTGGCTTACGCCTGGCAGCTTGGTCGGTTTGGGCCTGACGTGCGGGGCAGGGGCAGGTTAGGACGTGCCATGCTCCCTGAGTGCCGGGCCGCCTCGACGCGTCGTGTAGGGGGATGCCACGCGCCCCGTACAGCAGGCATGAAAAAGCCCGCCGGAGAGGGCTTGGATCGAGCATGTCGGGCTTTGCGCTAGTGAATGAATTTCGCCGCGGTGAACGCGAGAGACGCTAGGATCAGGGCCGTGGCGACAAACCACTTGATCAATGTCGACTCCATCGTCCGCATCTCAAGCTTGGTACACGCTGAGTCGAGCTTCGTCTCGATCGCGACCAAGCGCTCCCGCACTTGGACGATGGTCTCTTCAAGTTTTGCGACGCGCGCTTCCATGTTTCCATCATGGGGCGGGCCGCCATCTCCCGCAAGGGGTTGCTGGATATAGGATTGCGCCTGTTGTGCCCCGATACGGCGGTTAGCCAGCGTCACCTGATGCTCCCTGTTCGCGCGTCTCCGTTAGCCAGTCGAGCACCGACTGGGCTGCAACAAACCAAAGTGTGCCGCAATTTCTGCAAGTAAGCGTCAAGATGGGCGTGAAAAGGTCAACCTCGGCACGTTCCTCTGTCTTTGCAGTTGGAAGGCCTGAAACTGGTGCTTCGGTTGACGACAGGAGCGACCAAGAAACGTTGCCGCATCTCAAGCATGCGGCGTTTTTGAGCCCTTTTGCCCTGTGGAATGCGCCAAGTTGTTCGCTGGTGATGACAGGTATTTCTACCGAATCGACCATGCTTCCGTCCTTCAATGCGTTGCTCAGCTAGCCCAGTCAGTGACCGAGCAAACGCCGCCCGAGGTCTCAACAAATCGCATTGGATCCAACTTCCAGAGTCGTTCCTCTACGCGTCGATTTCGTCCCAACTGTAAGGAGCATAGTCGCAAACCGCGGCGGATGGGCCAAGTGCGGCGCGGCAGGAGCCTAAAGATGGTGACAGCGGAACGCTCCGCCAAAAACCTCCGATAGATGGCTCTGCTAGGCCATTCTTGCGAACTGACTACCCCCGAGTGTGCACGGCGTCCCATACGTGCGCGGGCCTAACCGCGCGCGCGTACTGGTATCGAAACCCCTAGGGCATAGCACATCGTTCTACTTTATTCCGGAAGCGTGGCCGCTCCGGCCAGAACTAGGCGGTCGATGACGCTGCTGAAGTCACCACCGGCGTACGGGAATGTTCGGGCGGAAATCGCTTCGATCGCTTGCCGGGAGGGGTAGTAGTCGATTCTTGGCATCGATCTACGCCGCGCGCGCTGCTGCTCCAGCTTGCGAGCCTTGCGCCACGCTCGCCAGTCCGCATGGTCACTTGCTGTCGTCACTAGCTGTCCAGGTTGCCAAGTCATCGGCGTGCTTCCTGTTCGCTGCACCATGCCGCGGCCTGCTGCTCTTGCCATCGATAGACCCAGCGTTTGCACGGCACAACGATCAGTTGGCAGTTGCCGAGGTTGAATCGTTCGATTCGGCCGCTGCGGTTGTTCCAGCCGGGCCTGCGCTGGGCAGCAAGCAAGGATGCTGCGATGAGGGTGGGCAAATCGTCGTTGTGACACATGGCAAATCACTCCGGAATGCAGGCAAGCAATCGGGTACCCCTTGGTATATCTCTTAGAAGGTCCCCTCTGAGCGGGTCAGACTCCCCCGCCTATCGGGTCGATGGCTGCTCATCCGGTCGCCGCTTTTCGCGGTTCTTCCCCGCTCAGCGGGTCAGACTTCCCCGCTGACAGGGGTGGGCAAAGTGCTGCTGGTGGCGTTTGCTTGAGGCGTGGTTGCTTCCACTTGCCCGAAGCTACCCGGGTCGGTGAAACATCCAGCCGCGATTTGGTCTCGTGGATCGCTATCCAGGTGAAGGCGTAGAGGTTAGGACCATGCAAGCCACCTTGCCGGGTTAGCTCAAGCATTCCGGCGTCAATCAGCTCCCTGATCGCATTGCTCAGCGTTCCCTTTGACTTCCAGCCTCGCTCCTTCATCCACGACCACGGAGCGGCCAAGTCGCCGTTGTTGAAGCCATTGAAGCGCGCGCCTATGTCCATCAGCAGCGCCTGCGCCTTTTTGCTCAACCCAAGGTAGTTCGGGCAGTTCAGTACAGCGGTTGGAATCCTGAAGAACGTGCCCGTTTCCTTCCGCCCCTTCAACCGATTGCGACGCCGGCCACTCATGCTTGCACCTCCTGGCGCTCTGAGGTGTGCGCTGTGCGTGGGCTTCCGCCAGCGGGGAATACCTCGGCTAGGGGTTGGGGGGTGCGCCCGCGTAGAGCGTCGCCTCCTGCGATCTTGGAGCCGGTAGCGGCCGCCCTCCATAGCTTGTTCCGGATGTCGCTGCTGCTTGCTTGGATCTCCGGCAAGGCCTCGGCCACGGTCGCGGCCAGTTGCCGGCCTACAGCGCGCACTAGAAGCGCATTCCCTCCCGGTTTGACTGCCTCACGGAGCAGCAGACAGACCCGTTCGCCCTTGAGGTGCTGGGCGCGTCGCCAGTTCGGTTCAAGCGGGCAAATGGGAGCGCTGCAACCGTCGAACTTGGGGCAGCGCATGGCTCCCTTTTCCGTGTCGGGAAATTCGGCCGGAGTCATGCTGCGTCCCTCTCGATCAGGGCGCGGATGTCTTCAACCCGCCATGCCGTGATGCGTGGGCCGAGTTTTACGGGCTTTGGGTAGTTGCCAGACCTGACGCCCGCCCAAAAAGTCGATTTGCTGACAGGAATGATTGCTGGGATGGCTGGTGCATTGCCAGTTGCAGGCTTGCCGATAACCTGCCAGATGCGCAGGTATCCGGTTTCGGGGAGTGAGTGCATCGTGGTGTTTCCCTGTGCATTGAAGGGCAGGGAAATTAGATGCCGGCCATCTATCATGCGTCAGAGGTCATAAACAGTCGACCGCTGCCATTCATACGGGGGTAGAAAACCGGCCCGGTCAGTCAATTACTACACTTCGCCTCCGCTGCTTCTTGGTCTCGCCGCGCATGAACTGCGCAACGTCTGCTTTAAACACGTTGTGCCACGGCAGAGCCAACGCGCAAGCACGAATGAATCTAGATTGCGCAGAGAACTTAGGCTCCCCTAGTCCGCAGTTCTCCCAGATATCCGCCAAGGCGTGAGCCAAGGCAAGCTCTGCACCGGCCTTGAGCGGCCGCCCCTTTCGGGAAGAGCGAACCTCTGAACTTGTTTTTGGATTCAACAGCCTCGCAATGCCCGCCTGTCGGGCTCGCTCCCAATCAAGCCTGCCAATGGCGCCTCGGGTGCCACCAAAAAGCCGCAAGTAAGCGAGGGCGTCTGAACCCTCCCACCGGTCCAAGACGTCAAACAAACCCGCCACAGCTTGGCTCAGCTCCTCAGACAGTTGGCGAACCTGGCTCGAAGTGGGCGCCGGAGTCCTTTTCAGTTGCTCGGTTAGGCACTCGGGGCTGACTGACACACCGAACGCGCGTACGAATGGCGTATCTCCGAGGACTGCCGTCATTGCGCTTGCTCTTTCCGATGCCAATGCAGCCTTGAATCGATCCGTCGCTTCTTCCAATGAATGGACAGGCACAGTCTCGGAGATGCTTACGCGATAGCGATTTTCGTGATCGAGCAGCGTTAGTTGAGCTTCAAACAAGTCGGGGCAACCACCACGCGCGATCTCGACAATGCGACAGAAGACAGTGAGCTCTTTTTCGCCTTGGCGCTCACCAAGAGGCTCATAGGTCCAGGAGCCTGCCGGCTCTAAGATAGGACCCTCATCGGAATATTTCTGGGCGTAATAGCGTGTCGTGCCTGAGGTTCCACGATTTTTCAACAACCAATGTTCGCGCAGCGCGGTCCACTCTTCGCTTTCCTCGTGCGAGACGCATCCCCTTAAACGGGTCGGAAAATACGGTGCCACGCGCACACCTCTGCGCCCTTCAAAAGGTGCCGCACCAGCCGGGGAAGGTGCCCGGCTTTCGGATGGCCGTCCTAGGCGCGGCGCAATCGAACGCTAATCTTCATCGAAAATCTGTGCGGAACCGTCGTTTTGCAAGTGCCTAGATTCCATCCAGTCAATTACGTGCATCGACCAGTTCCGGTTGCTGTTGTCGATGAACGCGCAAAGCATTTCTCCGATGATGTACAGCCCTGCAAGAAGCCATAGCCAATCTGCATGTGTGGAGAACAAGTAGACACATGCAGCCAGACCGCAGAACACAGCACGCCAAATTGCAACGCGCCAGGTATCCCGGTTGTAGTCGCGCTGAAGAGCCGCATAGACCTCTGCCTGCCCCCCATGTGCAAACAGGTTGACGTGCTTAAGATTTGCCACTGTCCCACCTCCGGGTGTCTGTCAGATTGTCCTGCGCTTGATCGACACGACGTTCCCGCCCGCCTTTAGGGAATCAAGATAGTTCGCCCATGCTTGCATCATCTTTGTGCGCTCAGCGAGGTGGGCAGTGCGGTTGTAGGCCCGCCCGTTGGGGTCGCGCACAGCGTGGGCGAGCTGATGCTCGATGTAGTCGGGGCGGAAGTGCAGCACTTCGTCCAGCACGGTGCGGGCCATCGCCCGGAAGCCGTGGCCGCTCATCGTCTCCCGATCAAAGCCCATGTAGCGCAGCGCGGCATTTACGGTGTTTTCGGACATGGGCCGCTGTGGGCTTCGCACGCCGGGGAACACGTACTGCCCTCGACCAGTCAGAAGCCGCAGCTCGCGCAGGATCTCGACCGCTTGGGTAGAGAGCGGGACTATGTGTGGAGTCTGGGTTTTGGTTGCCGTGTAGCGCCACTCAGCGGCGTCTAGGTCGATATCCGCCCATTGGGCAGTCCGAAGCTCCCCGGGGCGCACGAACGTCAGCGGGGCGAGCTTTAAGGCGGCTACCGTCACGGCTGAGCCGGTATAGGCGTCGATGGCCCGGAGCAGCTTCCCGATCTTGGCGGGGTCGGTGATGCTGGCGAAGTGCTTCGTCTTGGTCTGCTCAAGCGCGCCCACGAGATCAGCAGCCGGGTTCCTTTCCGCGCGATCCGTAGCGATGGCATACCGGAATACCTGACCGATGAAGCCGCGCGCGCGGTGGGCGGTCTCGGCTACACCGCGTTGCTCCAGCTTGCGCAGGGCTGACAGGATGACCGAGGCGGTCACATCGGCAATCGGGAGGTCCCGCAGGCTCGCGAGGTCCTTGTTAATCCAGCGGCGGGCACGCAGGGCGCTCTTTTCGCCCAGCCCCTCCTTTTCGCGCTTGGCGACGAACTCAAGGGCGATTGCGCCGAAGGTGTTAGCGGTGCGGTCTGCAAGGGAGGCCTTTTCCGCCTTGCGTTGCACGCTGGGGTCTACGCCAGCCGCCAGCAGCTTGCGGGCTTCGTCCCGCTTCGCGCGCGCGTCAGACAGGCCGGTGTCCGGGTAGGTGCCCAAGCTCAGGCGCTTTTCCTTGCCCCCATAGCGGTATTTGAGCCGCCACCACTTGCCCCCGGTCGGGGCCACTTCCAGATACAGGCCTCCGCCATCGAACAGACGCTGTGTCTTGTCGGTCGGCTTGGCCTTGCGAATGGCAACGTCTGCGAGGGGCATGGGGGCAACACCCTGGGGCCGGTAGGCCGTTGCCCCCGATCTTGCCCCCACTTGCCCCCGGATTTCAATGGGCGTCGTAGGACGCTATCGGACGGCGAAAGTCCGTAAAACATAGTTCTGTAGACACTTTCCGGACACCATAGGATGACGCTGCACTAGGATGTGGTGGGCCCACCAGGACTCGAACCTGGAACCAAGGGATTATGAGTCCCCTGCTCTAACCATTGAGCTATAGGCCCGCGGGTTGCGAAGTGTAGCGGCTCAGGCGGCCGGGGTGCTTGCGGCGGCGGCTCGCCGCTGGCGGCGCTGGTGGTGCAGCGCGTCCGTGCTCAGGATCGCGAGCGCGGCCCAGATGAGGATGAAGCCGGTCCAGCGCGACGGCGACATCGCCTCGTGGTTCACGCCCACGGCGATGGCGAACTGCAGCGACGGCGCCAGGTACTGCAGCATGCCGAGCAGGCTCAGCGGCAGGCGCCGCGCCGCGGCGGCGAAGAAGGTCAGCGGAGCGGCAGTGACGATGCCGGTGGAGGCGAGCAGCAGCGCGCTGTGCCAGCCGTTGGCCAGGAAGTGCGATTCGCCATGCGCATGCAGCCAGCGCAGCGCGAGCAGGGCGAACGGCGCCAGCAGCAGGGTTTCGACAGCCAGGCTGGTGACCGCGCCGGTGCGGCGGCCGGCGAAGCTTTTCATCAGGCCGTACAGGCCGAAGCTTCCCGCCAGCGCGAGCGCCAGCCACGGCGGGTGGCCGTAGCCGACGGCGATGACGGTGACCGCGCCGGTGGCGATCGCCATCGCGATCCACTGGGCCGGCCGCAGCCGTTCGCGCAGCACGAACACGCCGAGTAGCACGGTGAGCAGCGGGTTGATGAAATAGCCGAGCGAGGCCTGCAGCACCTCGCGCTGGTTGGCGGCGTACACGTAGACCAGCCAGTTCACCGCGATCAGCGCTGCTGCGGCACCGAGGAAGGCCATCTGCCGGCCGTGGCGCAGGGTTTCGCGCAACTCGCCGAGCGAGCGCCGGGCGGCGAGGATGCCCAGGCAGATCACCGCCGTCCACAGCGCCCGGTGCGCCACCACCTCCAGCGCGGAGGCGAATTCCAGCGCGATCAGGTACAGCGGCAGCACGCCCCAGATGCCGTAGCAGGCGATGCCGAACAGCAGGCCGCTGCGCATGGACGAATGGGCGTTGGAGGGGTTCGGGGCGTTCACGGTATTCCGGGAGCGGTGGGGAGCGTCGGAAAAAGAAACGCCCGCGACGAGCGGGCGTTTCCAGTGGTGCGTGGTGCGACCGGTCAGTCGAGGTCGAGGAACGAGCGCAGCTGCTCCGAACGGCTCGGATGACGCAGCTTGCGCAGGGCCTTGGCCTCGATCTGGCGGATGCGCTCGCGGGTGACGTCGAACTGCTTGCCGACCTCTTCCAGCGTGTGGTCGGTGTTCATGTCGATGCCGAAGCGCATGCGCAGCACCTTGGCCTCCCGCGGGGTGAGGCCGGCGAGTACGTCGCGCACGGTCTCCATCAGGCCGGTCTCGGTGGCCGAGTCGATCGGCGAGGACGCGTTGGAGTCCTCGATGAAGTCGCCCAGGTGGGAGTCCTCGTCGTCGCCGATCGGGGTCTCCATGGAGATCGGCTCCTTGGCGATCTTCAGCACCTTGCGGATCTTGTCCTCGGGCATGTCCATCTCCTTGGCCAGTTCCTCCGGCGTGGCCTCGCGGCCGAACTGCTGGAGCATCTGGCGGGAGATGCGGTTGAGCTTGTTGATCGTCTCGATCATGTGCACCGGGATGCGGATGGTGCGCGCCTGGTCGGCGATCGAGCGGGTGATCGCCTGGCGGATCCACCAGGTGGCGTAGGTCGAGAACTTGTAGCCGCGGCGGTATTCGAACTTGTCGACCGCCTTCATCAGGCCGATGTTGCCTTCCTGGATCAGGTCGAGGAACTGCAGGCCGCGGTTGGTGTACTTCTTGGCGATCGAGATCACCAGGCGCAGGTTCGCCTCGACCATTTCCTTCTTGGCGCGGCGCGCCTTGGCCTCGCCCACGCTCATCGCGCGGTTGATGTCCTTGATGTCGGTCAGCGGCAGGAACAGCTTGCGCTCGATCGCGGCGAGCTTCTCCTGCTCGGCGTCGATGGCTTCCTTGTGCGTCTTGACGTTCGGCGACCACTTCTGGCGCTTGCGGCTGAGCTCGGCCGCCCACTCGAGGTTGCCCTCGTTGCTGGGGAAGGTCTTGAGGAACTCGGCCTTGGGCATCTTCACCTGCTTGATGAAGATGTCCATCAGCACGCGCTCGTGGTGGCGGATGTCGCCCACCACTTCGCGCAGCTTGCGCACGAAGCTGTCGATCAGCGCGGACGGCAGCTTGAGCTTGAGGAACTCCTCGGCCATCTGGTCGCGCAGCTTGACGATTTTCTTGTCGGTGATGCTGGTGGCCTTGGGGGCCGCCTTCTGGAACTTGGCGTAGTAGTCGCGCAGCAGCTCCATGCGGCGCTTGACCTCCTCCGGATCCGGACCGCTGGCGACGGCGTCGTCGTCGTCCGACGAGGTGTCGCTGTCGTCGTCGTCCTCGTCGCCTTCGCTGTCGTCGTCGGTGGCGTTGGCCGCAGCCTCTTCGGCTTCCAGGCGCGCGGCGTCGGCGGCGGCTTCCAGATCGAGGAAGCCGGCGAGGATCTCGGACAGGCGGCGCTTGCCGTCCAGGTGCTGGTCGTACTCCTCCAGCAGCAGCTCGATGGTCAGCGGGAAGCTGGCCAGCGCGGTCTGCACCTGACCCAGACCTTCCTCGATGCGCTTGGCGATGGCGATCTCGCCCTCGCGGGTCAGCAGCTCGACCGTGCCCATCTCGCGCATGTACATGCGCACCGGGTCGGTGGTGCGGCCGACCTCGGCGTCCACGGCGGACAGCAGGGCCACGGCTTCTTCGGCGGCGGCCTCGTCGTCGTTGCCGCTGCCGGGCGCGTTGTCGGCCAGCGGATCGGCGTCCGGCGCGGCGTCGTGCACTTCGATGCCGACGCCCTTGAGCACCGCCATGATGTCTTCGATCTGCTCCGGGTCGACGATGTCGTCGGGCAGGTGGTCGTTGATCTCGGCATAGGTCAGGTAGCCCTGCTCCAGACCCTTGGAGATGAGCGCCTTGATTTCGGACTGTTGCTCGGGAGCTTTGCTATTCATACCTACCGCCGCGGATGCAGGAACCGGTCAGTATAGCGATGTGGCGCTTTTTTGACCAGTTTTCAAGGAAGAAAAAGAGGTGCCGTGGGCAGCAAGAATCGCGCCAGACAAGGCGATTGCGCGGGCCCACGGGGGTTCGGAGCCATCAGGTCTCCAGCCAGAAAGTGACCGGACCGTCGTTCACCAGGTGAACCTGCATATGGGCACCGAAGCGGCCGGTTTCCACCCCCGGATGCGCGGCACGGGCCAGCTCGACCAGGCGATCGAACCAGCGGCGGCCATGTTCGGGGGGCGCGGCGGTGGTGAAACTCGGGCGCATGCCCTTGCGGGTGTCGGCCGCCAGGGTGAACTGACTGACCAGCAGCAGGCCGCCACGGGTATCGGCGAGGGAGCGGTTCATGCGGCCGGCATCGTCGGCGAACACGCGGTAGCCGAGCAGGCGTTCGAGCATGCGCCGGGTCTGTGGCTCGCCGTCGGCGGGCTGGACGGCCACGAGGGCCAGCAGGCCCTGGCCGATGGCTCCGACGGTCTCGCCGTCGACACTCACATGCGCGCCGGCGACGCGCTGAATCAGGGCGATCATGCGTGGTTCCGGGAAAGGTCGGCGCAGCTTAGCGCGACCGTTCCGGTTCCGGCAGCGATGGCGGGACCTTCCACTACACTGGCCGGATGCGTGCGGACATCTACCTGCTCTACCTCCTGCTGCGCCTGCTGGCGCTGTTGCCGCTGCGGGCGCTGCATGGCGCCGGGGCCCTGATCGGGCGGCTGATGCTGTGGCGCGGGGCGCGTGCGGCGGACGTCACCGCGGTGAACCTCGCGGTGACCCGGCCGGGCCTGTCGGCCGAGGCCCGCCGCACGTTGCTGCGTGGCGCGATGGTCGAGGCCGGCAAGTCGGTCACCGAGATCATCAAGGTCTGGGGCAGTGGCGCGACGCGCGCGCTGGGGCTGGTGCGCGAGGTCCGCGGCGGCGAGCTGTTCGATGCCGCGCTGGCGGCGGGCAAGGGGGTGATCATCGCCGCGCCGCACCTGGGTTGCTGGGAGTTGCTGAACTACTGGCTGTGCAGCCGCACGCCGATGGCGATCCTGTACCGGCCGCCGCGGATCGCCGCGGTGGAGCAGCTCTTGCGCAAGGTGCGGGGCGCGCTCGCCCCGGAGCAGGTACGCGCGGAGGGTGCGGGGGTGCGCACGCTGTACAAGCGGCTCGCCGCCGGTGGTGCGGTCGGCATCCTTCCGGACCAGAAGCCGCGCGCCGGCGAGGGCCAGGTGGCACCGTTCTTCGGCCGCGACGCGTTGACCATGGTGCTGTTGCCACGCCTGGCAGCCCGCACCGGCGCGACCGTGCTGTTCGCCTTCGCCGAGCGCCTGCCGCGCGGAAAAGGCTTCCGCATCCATCTGCTGCCGGCGCCGGCCGGCCTGGACGATGCCGACCTGGGCGTGGCCTGCGCTGCGCTCAATCGCGGGGTGGAGGATTGCGTGGAGCGGGCGTTCACCCAGTACCAGTGGCAGTACAAGCGCTACTCGGCCGATGGGCTGATCAGCCCCTACGACGGCCCGGGTCGGATCGCGGTGGACTGAGCGGCTCAGTCGGCGGAGCGCTCGAGCCGGCGCAGGAACACGGTCATCTCCTTCCTTGCCTGCTCGTCGCCGCGTGCCTCGGCGGCGGCGATGCCACGTCGCCACGCTTGCGCGGCGGCATCGGTGTCGCCGGAATCCACGCAGGCCTTGCCCAGCAGCTTCCATGCGGCCGAATAGGCCGGGTCGAAGGCCGTGGCCCGTTCCAGTTCCGCGCGGGCCTCGGCGGCGTCGTTTGCGTCAAGCAGGGCGGCGCCGAGCGAAAAGCGCAGCAATGCCCCGTCGCGCGGGCCGCCGCACTGCGCGCGCAGGGCCTGGATGCGGGACGGGCTCACGGGCGCGCCGTGCCCGGATAGACGAGGGTGGGCGTGGCCGGTTCGGGCGGGAGCTGCCCGGCCTGCACGTCCGCCAGCGCCGGCGCCGACCAGATCACGATCCACGACGAGCGGAACGGCTGCACCAGCAGGGCGTAGCGGCGGTCCTCGTCGGTCAGCTTGCCGGGATGGGTCACGATCACCCCGTCCGGGTGGGCCTGGGCGAATGCGGCGACCTGCGCCGGCACGTGCATCTCGACGATCGGGCCGGTCAGCCGGGCGGCGAAGTGGAACTGCGCGTCGTATGAACCGAAGTAGCCGATCGCGCGGTGCTGAGCCTGCATCGAGGCCAGCAGCTGGTTCGACGGCGTCAGGTCGTATTTGTGCCAGGCGGTGAGCGTGAACAGCGTGTTGAGGGCCAGCGTGCCGACCAGGCCCGCCACGGCCAGTCGGCGCATTTCGCCGCGGCCGCGCAACAGCAGCAGTGCCCCCAGCAACAGGAACAGCGCGGAGAAGTAGCGGCTGTAGCCGACCGCCTCGTCGAGCCACTCCCCGTGCAGGTGGTCACCGGCGACCAGGCCGGGCAGCACGAACATGAATATCGCCAGCAGTGCACCACCCACGGCGAGCGGCCACGTGCCGAGCCAGGCGGTGGTGGCCAGTCGCGGATGGCGCTCGCGCAGCAGGGCCACGGCCCCGGCCAGCAGCAGGCAGGCGCCGCCCAGCTCGGGCAGCGGGTAGTACAGCTGCTTGCCGCTGACCAGCGAGAAAGTGATGAAGGCCGGCACCAGCCAGCTCAGCGCGAAGCGCACGCCGACCGGCAGCGGTCGGCGCAGCATCGCCAGCGCGGCGACCGCGCGCGGCCAGGCGCTGAGCGGGAACATCAGCACCGGCACGGCCAGCAGGTACCACCACACCGGCCGTGCATGGTTCTGCAGGTCTGCGGCCGGGGCCACGCCGTTGACCACCCGCCCCGCGGTCTGGGTGAAGAACAGCCGTTGACGGTAGGCCTCGCCACCGCTGAAGCCGGCCGGGATCGCCCAGGCCAGCAGCATCGCCAGGCCCAGCAGCACGCCCAGCGCGCCGAAGCCGTACCAGCGCGCGCGGTGCTGGCGGGCCCAGTCGCTCCAGAATGGACCGAGCAGCCACGGAAAGATCACGTGCAGCAGCATCACCGGCCCCTTGGTGAGCAGGCCGAAGCCGATGCACAGGCCGAACAGCCACCAGCGCGGCTCGGCGCGGCGGTCGGTCGGCAGCAGGCACAGCAGGGTGGCCAGTGCCCAGGTCGCCAGCAGCACGTCGTACATGATCTGCAGGCCGAACAGGAACGCGTAGCTCAGCGACAGCAGCATCCACGGCGTGGCGGAGGCCACCCACGGCCGGTCGGGGAACAGGCGCCGGGCGATCATCGATACCAGCACCAGCTCGGCACCGCCGAAGCCGACCTCGAGCACGCGCGGCCACACGTCGTTGACGCCGAACACGGCCCAGCCGGCGTGGATCATCCAGAACAGCAGGGGAGCCTTCTCGCTGTAGGGCGCCCCATTCATGTACGGCACCAGCCAGTGATGTCCGTGCCACATCTCCCAAGCCACCGCGAGCGTGCGGGTGGAGAACAGCGGCATCGGCCCGTGCGAGAAGATCGCCAGCAACGCGGCCGCGGTCCACAGTGGCAACCAGGGCCACAAGGCGCGCAGGTGTTCGGATCGACGGTAGGCGTTGGACGTCACGGTGTGGCTCGTCGGGGGATTCGGCCCCGCATTCTAGCTGCCGCGCGGCTGGCTGCCGGCTTAGCGGACGCGGGGCGGTCCCCAGTAGCCGATACGCCGGCGCAGCTTGAACTTGCGCCACAGGTTCATCGGCTTCGGCTTGCGGTTGCGGCCGCCCCCGGCGATGAAGGCGTCGATGGCATCCAGCACCCGCTCGCTGGAGCGCCCGTCACGGTAGGGATGGATGGCATCGGCATAGTCGCGGATCGCCTGCATCAGCTCCGGCGGCCGGGCCAGCGCGCGTTCGATCGCCGGCTCGAAATCCTCCGCCCGGTCGATGTCGATCAGCTGCGGACCGGGACGGCGGTTCCTGAAGGTGACCACGGGCTTGCCGGTGAGCAGGAATTCGTTGAGGGCGGAGGAGGTATCCGAGCACATCATGTCCACCTGGCCGAACAGGTCGAGGATGTTGTCGTCTTCGGCAAAGCGCAGGTGCTCGTTCTCCAGTGCCTTGTACTTGACGCGGGTTTCCGGGTTCATCTTCGGATGGAAGGTGACGATCCAGCGCCAGCGGCCGTCGCGCGACAGCCGCTTGACCTCTTCATACAGCGTCTCGGCGGCGCTCCAGGAGGGCGAGAAGGTCGAGTGGTAGAGGATCACCGGCGGCGTGCGCACCGGCGGCAGCGGGCCGGCGATCTCGCGCATGAACGGGTCGAGCTTGGGCCAGCCCGTCTCGGTCACGGCGAAGTGGCCGAGCTGGTCGGCCAGCGCCTGGAACTGCGCGGTGTCGCGCGGGCCGGTGGTGCAGTACAGGTCGAAGAAGCCGCGGATGTAGATGTGGCGCGGCTTGCCGGCATCGAAACCGTGGAACACCTCGACCTTCACGCCCGGGAAAAAGTGCGGCAGGTGGTTGCCTGGGGTGAGCACGGCGATCGGCTTCCAGCGACGCACCTCTTCCACGTTCAGCAGGCGCTCGCCATCGACCAGATCCTCCGCGCCGGGGCCGTCGAAGAACCACGCCGTCTCGTCGCCGCGGGCGCGGATCGCCGCCTGCAGCGGGCGCAGGATCGCCAGCGCGTAACGTTCGGAGCCGTAGAGGAGGTAGTGCTTGGGCATGGCGGGTCCGGCCGATGAATCAGGACGCGTAGCTTAAGGCGTGGCATCCTGCTTGCCGATCCGGGGGGCTCAGCGGTCGATACCGTGGCGCCTGAGCACCGCCTCGGCCTCGGCCACCGAAGCCGGGTTCTGGCGCATCTCGTAGTAGCGCATGCGCTTGTACAGCGCATAGCTGGCCGCGGTCTGCGCGATCAGGAAACCGCGCCAGCCGTCGAGCATGGCCAGCCGGAACACGTAGTCCTTGAGGAAGGCCAGCAGGTAGACAAACGGCGCCTGCCACATCCGCACCGGCTTGCCCTTCTCCAGCCAGTCGCGGCACTTCAGCTCGGCGTAGCGCAGCACCTTGAGCTGCTTGTGCGGCAGGGTCGGGTTGTTGGCGTGGTCGAACGGCGCGGTGAAGGTCGGCGCGCGACCCTCGAAGCGCAGCGACTCGTGCACCCGGGCGTCGGTCCAGCGGGCGCGGTCGCGGTGATAGATCCGGGCCAGCTTCTCGCCCACGCTCGGCCGGTACCAGCGCATCGGCCGGCCCATGTAGATGGTGCGCCGGCGCAGCCAGGCGGCCGGAGCGTCGCTGGCCATCAGGGCGGGGAGCTCGCGCTCCAGCTCCGCCACCAGTTCCGGCGAGAGCGACTCGTCGGCATCCAGCGCGAGGATCCAGTCGTGTGTGCACTGGGTGGTAGCGAAATTGCGCTGCGGTCCGAAACCCAGCCACTCCTGCTGCACCACGCGGGCGCCGTGGGCTCTTGCGATCGCGACCGTATCATCGTCGCTGCCGGAATCCACCACCAGCTTTTCCGCGGCGAACGGGATCGAGTCCAGGCAGCGGGCGATGGTATGCGCCTCGTTGTGGGTGATGACGACCAGGGTCAGGGGGAGGGTGCGCATGGCGGGATTCTACAGGGCGCCGGCCGGTTGCCCTCACTGAACCAGATATGTCCACCGGGTGCCTGTGGTCAACTCCGTGACTTTGGACACATGACAGAATTCCGTGATCGACAGGGGTGCTTCGGCCAGGACAGGCCTCCAAATCAAGGCGTTTCAATGAATCGAATTCTCGTCACTGGCGGCGCCGGTTTCCTCGGCTCGCATCTTTGCGACCGTCTGCTCGCCGCCGGGCACGACGTGCTCTGCGTCGACAACTTTTTTACCGGGACCAAGAAGAACGTCGCCCACCTGCTGGGGCGGCCGGATTTCGAGCTGATGCGCCATGACGTCACCTTTCCGCTCTACGTGGAGGTCGACCGCATCTTCAATCTCGCCTGTCCGGCCTCCCCGGTGCACTACCAGCACGATCCGGTACAGACCACCAAGACCTCGGTGCATGGCGCGATCAACATGCTGGGCCTGGCCAAGCGGCTGAGGGCGCGCATCCTGCAGGCTTCGACCAGCGAGGTGTACGGCGACCCGGAGATGCATCCGCAGCGCGAGGAGTACTGGGGACGGGTCAATCCGATCGGTTTCCGCAGCTGTTACGACGAGGGCAAGCGCTGCGCCGAGACGCTGTTCTTCGACTATCACCGCCAGCACGACCTGGACATCAAGGTGGTGCGCATCTTCAACACTTACGGCCCCCGCATGCATCCCAATGACGGGCGCGTGGTGAGCAATTTCATCGTGCAGGCGCTCAGGGGCGAGGACATCACCCTCTACGGTGACGGCAGGCAGACGCGCAGCTTCTGCTATGTCGATGACCTGGTCGAGGCGATGCTGCGGATGATGGACTCCCGGCGCGGGTTCACCGGGCCGGTGAACATCGGCAATCCGGTCGAGTTCACCATGATCGAGCTGGCCGAGCTGGTGCTGCGCCTGGTCGGCGGTGCGTCCCGTATCGTCCATCGCCCGCTGCCGGCGGACGATCCGCGGCAGCGCCAGCCGGACATCGCGCTGGCGCGCGAAGAGCTGGGGTGGCAGCCAAGGGTGGCGCTGGAGGATGGCCTGAAGGAGACGATCGCGTACTTCCGCCAGCTGTTTGCCGAGGGGCATGCCGCATGACTGCACCGGTGCGCTTCTCGGTCATCGTCACGAACTACAACTACGGCGCCTTCGTCTGCGAAGCAGTCGACAGCGTGCTGGCGCAGACACGCGCGCCGCACCAGTTGATCGTGGTGGACGATGGCTCCACCGACGGCTCCCCGGCCATGCTGGTCGAGCGCTATGGCGGGGATCCACGCGTGATCCTGCTGATGGGTGAAAACGGGGGGCAACTGGTGGCGTTCCAGCGCGGCCTCGCCCAGGCGAGCGGCGACGTGGTCTGCTTCCTCGACGCCGACGACTGTTGGCGCCCGGAGCACCTGGCGCGGCTGGGTGAGCTGTTCGATACGCGCAGGGACATCGACTTCGTGTTCACCGATATCGAGCTGTTCGACCAGCAGGTGGCCCGGATGCGCTACGCCGACCGCGCGGTGGACCTCGGCTTCACCGCGGTCAGCACCTACATGCTGACGCACTGGTACGGCGCGCCGACCTCGGCGATCGCGCTCCGGATCGACTGGGCTCGGCGGACCCTGGAGCTCCCGGCCAGCCTCTCTTCGTCCTGGCGCCTTTCCGCCGACAATTGCCTGGTGTTCGGCACCAGTATCCTGGGCGGACGCAAGTACTACCTGCCGACCGGTACCGTGCGCTATCGCATCCATGGCGCCAACGGCTGGTGGAGCCATCGCACCCCGGCGAACGAGTACCTCAACCGCTTCCGCTCGCGCGGCCTGATCGAGCACTATGCGCGCTCGGTCGGGTTGGACGCGCGCTGCGTCGAGTTCGCCAAACAGGAGTTCAAGACCAAGCCCGAACCGACCTCGCGCGAGGCCCGCCGCTATGCAGGACTGGTCCGGCTCCGACGGGGCAGCTGGCTGCGTCGCACCGAGCAATCGCTATCGATCCTCTGGTCAGCCTGGCGTCGTCGCGGCAAACTCCCCGTGGAGTTCAAAGGGTTGGGCTGATGCGCATCAGCGTCGCGGTGATCACCTACAACTGGCCGCAGGCGCTCGGCCTGGTGCTGCGCGCGCTGGCGCGGCAGACCGAGCTGCCCCACGAGGTCATCGTGACCGACGACGGCTCGCACGATGACACGCGGCAGTTGCTCGAACGGGTAGCCCGCGACTATCCGGTGCGGCTCGTGCACCTGTGGCAGCCCGACGATGGCGCACGGATGAGTCGTGCGCGCAATCGTGCCATTGCCGCAGCCCAGGGCGACTACTTGGTGCTGCTGGACGGCGACATGGTCGCGGAGCGACATTTCATTGCCGACCATCGTGCGTTTGCCCGCCCCGGGTGTTTCGTGCAGGGTTCGCGCGTATTGACCGACGAGGCGTTGACCCGCCGCATGATCTGCGGGGAGCTCGACCAGCCCGGATTCTTCGAGCGCGGCATCGAGCGGCGCCGCCACACCCTCCGCTTGCCGCTGGTCGCCCGCTTGTATGCCCGCCCGGGGCACAAGCAGCGCGGCATCAAGAGTTGCAACATGGGGTTCTGGCGCGACGACCTGCTGCGCGTCAACGGCTTCAATGAGGCCATGACCGGCTGGGGCCGGGAGGACACCGAACTGGCGATCCGCGCGTTCCATGCGGGCTTGTCGCGACGGGACGTGCGTTTCAGCGCACTCGCCACCCACCTCTATCACCCTACCCGCAAGTGCATCGTCGACAACCCGAACGACCGGGTGGTGGAGGACACGCGCGCAAGGAACCTGGTCCGTTGCGAGATGGGCGTGGCCGCCCACCTGCGGGAGTTCATTGCTCCGCCGGCTGATCTTCGTTCAGTGGGAGCGTCTGCCGGGGCGCCCATCCACGCCTGAGCGGATCGATCGGTCGCTTCGCGGGGGCGTGAGCCCGGCGTGATGCTTCCTGTTCGGCAAGCTTGGCAGGTGGCGGTTCCAGCAATGCGCGGGCTGCCGCCGCCCCCCATGCCAGCCATTTCATCGCGTGCCTGCGTTGCAGCACTACGGCGTACCCCAGGCACAGCGGCGCAGCGGCCAGCAGCGTCTTGGCCAGATAGCGGTAGCCCGCACCGCGGCCGCGGTACCTGCAGATCGCCAGGTGGCGGGAGCGCGCGTAGTGGAAGGCCTTGAACAGGCTGAGGGAGGCGCTCGGCGAGGACGATGCCCCGCCTGTATGAAGGGCCCTGGCCGCAGGCTCGATGAGGCATTCATATCCAGCCCGCCTCAGGCGCAGGCACAGGTCATCGTCCTCGTAATAGAGGAAGAATCGCTCGTCGAAGCCTCCGATCTGGTGGAACGCGCCGGTGCGTACCAGCAGGCAGCAACCGTTGAGCCACTGAGCGGAGCAGGTTCCATCCGGCGGCAGGTAAGCCTGCCGGGGCAGTTTTTCGTAAAAGGCAGGCCGGAAACTCTTCTGGGGGCGCCCGCTGGCGCGCCAGCTCTGTGGGGCGATCGCCCCCGCCGAGGGGTAGCGGTCCATACAGGCCATCAGCACTTCCATCGAGTCGGCCGGAAGGCTGCAATCGGGATTGAGCAGCAGGGCGAAGGGCGTGCGAACCTGCGCCATGGCCTCGTTGTTTGCCTTGCCGAAGCCGCCGTTGGTCTCCCGCTGCAATACGCGGGCATGCGGAAGCAACTGGCGCAGCGCCGCTGCCGTGCCGTCGGTGCTGCCGTTGTCGATGACGATGACCTGCGGAAAGGGCCGCAGACGTTCCGCCAGCGATTCAGCCAGCTCCCGGCTCTGGTACGTGACGCAGACCACCGTCACGCTGTCGTAGGTTCTTTCGTGCATCAGGCAAGCCGTCCGGGGCCTTGGTGGATTCTCCCTGCGCTACCAGCGGAATGCAGGACAGGAGAAGGATAAATACGTGTCGGTGGGTAAAGTCAGCCCAGAGACAATTCGCCATCCCCGCCACGAGATACACCAGGAGCGCGCTCGCATAGATATCACGTTGCGGCGGATCCAGGCGGGATATGTAGCGTGCGAGCGCGACGAGTAACAGCAGATAAACCAGCAGGCCGGCGCATCCCTGCTCGGCCACGATCAACAGCATCTCCTGGTGCGGGTGCCCCATCATGAACGCTTGCCGGTTGGGCATGTCGCGGGTCGCTTGCCGATACAGCGGCTCCCATTGGTGCAGGCCGTGCCCGAAAATGGGGGCAGAGGCGATCATTGGCAACGTACGGCGCCAGAGTTCGAGCCGGATCCCCGACGAAGTCGCCGTATGTTGCTGTTCATATGCGACGATTTCGTGATCGACGGACAGCACCAGGCGATCGCGCACGAGAGGTATGAACCAGAGCGCGGTAGCGGTGGCCGCGCCGAGGGTGAGCATGGCCGCCCGGGCCTTCAGCGGCGACCAGCGCCGAAGCAGCAGCCGCCAAGCCCAGTACGCGGCCACGGGCAAAAGGGTCAGATAGCTGGTGCGGCTTTCCAGCGCGAAGCAGACGTTGGCCACGGCCAGCACGGATACCAGTGCCAGGCCCCAGCGCGTGGTCCTCGACTGCGCGCGCGTCGCCGCAGCCAGTGCCATCGACGCGAAGATCAGGGTTGCCAGGCCCTGCTGGGTGTATTCCTTGAACACGGTGTTGCGCATGAACGGCTGGGTGGCGACCAGCGCGCGTTGGGGAATCCAGCCGAAGGCCATGCCCCAGGAAATCAGCACGGTCAGCGCCATGGCCGCCGCAAAGGCGACCAGCGCACGTCCCCGCCAGCGATCGTCGTCGAGCACCGAACCCAGGGCCAGGGGATACCAGCAGGCCCAGACGAAGGACCCGCCGAGCGGCAGCTTCGACGTCAGGTACCAGGTATGCAGGGCACTGAGGAAAAGCACCCCCCACCACACGAGGGCGCCGCGCACGACCGGATGACGCCAGGAGGCAAGCCACCGCCGGCCAGTGTCCGCACCGAGCAACGACAACAGGATGCACAGACCAAGCGCCACGTTGGTGCCGGGTTTGTTGACCGGTGCCATGAACAGGCTCGCCACGGCGCACCAGCGCGCAGCGATCAGGACCCCGTGACGCGCGTTGCCGAAGCGGGACAGCGGCTCAGTCCTCGCTGTTGTCGTCATCGTTTCCCGCTCCCCCGGGCGTGCAGCCACTCACCACAGCGTCGGCGCGGAACATCCACCATTCGCGACGGTTGGCGTGACCGACATAGGTGGCCTTGGTCTTTTGCACGCAGTCCCCCATTGCGGCGTCCAGGCTGAACAGCCAGCGATGGGCCGGGTCGGCCTTCAGCCAGTCCACGGCGTCGGAAAACTGTTGCGGCCATGGTTTGAGAAAGCCGAACTCGGTCACCGGGCCCTGGGCCATCAGCAGGTTCTGCTCTTTCCAGGCGACGAGCCCGATCGTGGCGTCGGGGCCAGCGATCGCGCGCGCCTTCTCCATCACCCCCAGCGCGGAACGGTCGGCATTGAGCAGCGGGTATCCCCACAGTCCGTAGACACTCCAGAGCAGGGCGGCGAACGCGGCCCACCCGAGCGGCGCGCGCCGCACGCGCGTAAGCGCGGCAATCAGCAGTCCGCCCGCACCCATCGCCAGGAACAGCCACCAGATCTTCGGGTCGAGGCTGTGCTCGATCTTCACCGACCACGCCGGATGCCGGATCAGCGCCAGTGCACCGGCAAGCGTCAGCGCGCCGGCCAAGCCCGCGGTTAGTGCGAACAGTGCACGGCAGACGCCGGAACGGCGCAGCAGCGCGGGAAGCATCGGCGCCATCGCCAGCGCGGCGATCGGCAGGGCCGGCAGGATGTAGACGTCGCGCTTGCCCGGGCTCAGCGAGAAGAACACCAGGATCAGCACGATCCAGCCCAGCGGCAGCAGGAAGCGCGCGTCGCGGCGCTTCAGGCGCCGCCACCAGGCCGGGATCGCCCACGGCAGCAGCAGCGAGAGCGGCAACCAGTCGGCGGCGATGATTCCCAGGAAAAAGCCGATCGAATGGATATGTCCGGGCGGTGTCGCATAACGGTGCACGGTCTGCCCGAACAGGATGTTCTGCACGTATTCGGCGTGCTGCGGATCGCCGTCCGCGTGCGCGACCAGCACCATCGGCACCACCCAACCCAGCACCGGCAGCAGGAAGGCGAGCGCCCCCAGGGCCCAGCGCCCGGCGCCCCCCTCGAACCGGGCAACGTGCCGCCAACTGCGGCTGCGTGCGAAGGCGAACGGCACCAGCATCAGCAGCGCGAGCACACCGACGCCCTTTGTCACGACACCGACGCCGGCAAAGAAGCAGCCGACCCAGAACCATCGCCACGCCGGGCCGAGCAGCAGGTGACGGAGCAGGCCGTAATTGGCCAGGGTCATCCAGCCGAGCAGCAGCGGGTCGATCTGCGCGTTGCGCATCTGATAGGTGAAATGGATCGTTACCAGCAGTGTCAGCGCGGCGAGCAGGCCACTGCGGTGGTTCCACAGCCGGCGCGCCAGGTCGTAGACCAGGGCCAGCGCCCCCATCGCCGAGAGCAGCGATGGCAGCAGGAAAGCGATGCGCCAGCTGCGGGTAAGGAAGTAGGCCAGCGCCTGCAGCCACATGAACACCGGCGGCTTGTCCGGGTACAGCTCGTGGCCGCGATGCGGGAACAGCCACTGACCATGCTCGACCATCCAGTGGGCGACCAGGGCGAAACGGGGCTCGTCGGACGGCCAGGGATCGCGCAGGCCGATGCCGATGCCGAGCACGAACAGGGCGAACAGGCCGGACCAGAGCAGTTCGCGACGGGCGTTGCCCAGCCACAGCGGGTGGGCGCGATTGAGTGGCACGGGCGGCTTCACAGCGGGGACGCTTCCATCGAACGGCAGGCAACCGGGCAAGCATAGCCGCCCGCCCGGGGATCGTGGCTGGCCATCAGGGTCGGGGGCGTTTGCGCAGGACGGCGTAGTACATGCCGTCAAGATCGCCGTCGCCGGGCAGGATCTGCCAGCCCACGGCGGCGCGCTGGCCCACGGGCAGCTCGAACGGCACCGCCTCGGCATCGGCCTGTGCGGCGAGCAGCTCGGCGACTACCGTCTCGTTTTCCGCGCGAAGCAGCGAACAGGTGGCGTAGACCAGCCGTCCGCCCGGTGTCAGCAGTGGCCACAGCGCGTGCAGGATGCGTCGCTGCTGCACGCCGAGTTCGGCGATGTCGCTCTCGCGCCGATGCAGGCGCACGTCCGGCCGCCGGCGCAGCACGCCCGAGGCGGAACACGGCGCGTCGATGAGGATGCGGTCGAACGGCCGGCCGTCCCACCATGCGGCGGGATCGCCGGCGTCGCCCACGATCAGCTTCGCCGACAGCTGCAGCCGCTCCAGGTTCTGCCGGATGCGGGTGGCGCGGTGCTCGTCCCTCTCCAGTGCCGTGAGCTCCACGTCCGCACGCTCGAGCAGGTGGCAGGCCTTGCCGCCCGGCGCGGCGCAGGCGTCGAGCACGCGCTGGCCGTCGCGGGCATCGACGAGGTCGGTGGCGACCTGGGCGGCGCCGTCCTGCACCGCGAACGCGCCTTCGGCAAAGCCCGGCAGGCGGGTCACGTCGGTGCTGTGCGGCAGCACGACGCCGTCGGCCAGCCAGGGGTGGGTCTCGGCCGCCTGCCCGACGCCGCGCAGCGCGGCGATCAATGCGTCGCGCTCGCCGTAGCGGCGGTTCGCGCGCAGCATCAGCGGCGGCTCGCGGTTGTCGGCGACCATCACCGCCTCGGCCTGCGCCGGCCAGTCGGTCGCCAGCGCGGCGGCGAGCCAGTCCGGATGGGCGTGACGGGTCGCCGGCTGCGCGTCCAGCCGGGCCAGGCGCGCGTCGCGCTCGCGCTGCCAGCGGCGAAGCACCGCGTTGACCAGTCCGGCCAGCGCCGGGCGTTTCAGAGCACGGGTTGCCTCGACCGTGGCGGCGACGGCGGCGTAGTCCTCCAGCTCCAGTACCTCCAGTTGCACCAGGCCCAGCACCAGCAGGGCGTGGATCGCCGGCTCCTTGCGCTTGAGCGGTTTGGCCAGCAACTCGCCCAGCGCCGCGTCGTAGCGAAGCCACCAGCGCGCACCTTCACTGAGCAGGGCCATCAGCAGCGCGCGGTCGCGCGGGTCGGGCAGGCGCGGTGCGCTGCGTTCCATCACCTCGCGCAGCGAGGCGCCGCGCAGGGCGATCTCGGCGAGGCCGCCGGCGGCCAGCGCGCGGGTGTCCGGCTTCATCGCGGCGTGCGCAGCTCGGCGCGGGCGTTGAGGTAGTCCGACGCGCTGATGCGCTTGCCGCCGGCGCGCTGGATCGCGGTAACCCGCAGGGCGCCACCGCCGCAGGCGATGTCGATGCCGTCGCGGCCGGCGGCGAGCACGGTGCCCGCCGCGGCGCTGGGCGCGGTGTCAATCGCGCGGGCGCCCCACACCCGCACCCGCTCGCCGGCGATCTCGCCCTCGGCGACCGGCCAGGGATCGAAGGCACGGACCTGCCGCTCCAGCTCGATCGCGGGCCGGGTGAAGTCCAGCAGTGCCTCGGCCTTGTCCAGCTTGTGCGCGTAGGTGACGCCGGCTTCCGGTTGCGGCGTGGCAGTCAGGGTTTCGCCGGCCATGACCCGGCGCAGTCCTTCGGCCAGTATGCCGGCGCCCAGGGCGGCAAGCCGGTCGTGCAGGCTGCCGCCGGTGTCGTCGCCACTGATCGGCGTGCGCCGCTCCAGCAGCACCGGGCCGGTATCCAGCCCGGCTTCCATCTGCATCAGGTCGACGCCGCTCTCGGCATCACCGGCGAGGATCGCGCGCTGGATCGGTGCCGCCCCGCGCCAGCGCGGCAGCAGGCTGGCGTGGACGTTCCAGCAGCCCAGGCGGGGGATCGCCAGCACCTTGCGCGGCAGGATCAGGCCGTAGGCGACCACCACCATCAGGTCCGGGGCGTAGGCGGCCAGCCGCTCGCGCGCGGAGGTGTCCCTCAACGACTCGGGCTGTTCGACGGGTATGCCGGCCTCCAGCGCGGCCTGTTTCACCGGGCTGGGAGTGAGCTTGCGCCCGCGACCAGCCGGTCGGTCCGGCTGGGTGTACGCGGCCACCACCTCGGCGCCGCTGGTGCGGCAGGCGGCGAGACAGGGAACGGAGAATTCGGGGGTGCCGGCGAAGACGATGCGCAGCGGGGCCGGTGCACTCAAGCGCTGGCCGCCTGCTTGCGCTGCTTCTCCATCCGCTTGAGCAGCATCGAGCGCTTCAGCGGCGAGAGGTAGTCGACGAAGACCTTGCCGGCCAGATGGTCCATCTCGTGCTGGATGCATACGGCCAGCGGACCCTCGATGTCCATCACCACTTCCTTGCCATCCGCGTCGTGCGCCTTGACCTTGACCTTCAGCGCACGGGTGACGTCGGCGAAGATGCCGGGGAACGACAGGCAGCCTTCCTGGTAGACCTGGGTGCCGGTCTTCTCCAGGATTTCCGGGTTGATCAGCGCCAGCGGCTGGTTGCGTTCCTCGCTCATGTCGGCGACCAGCACCTGCTGGCTCACCGCGACCTGGGTCGCGGCCAGGCCGACGCCGTTGGCGGCATACATGGTTTCGAACATGTCGGCGACGAACTGCTTCAGCTCGGCGTCGAAACGGGTTACCGGCTCGGCGCGCACGCGCAGGCGGGGATCGGGGAATTCAATGATGTTGAGAACGGACATAAGCTCACCTCGACGCCGGAAATGCGGGCAAAGTGGCGAAAACCCATGCCGGCCGCGATCTAGAATACGGTTTATTGTACGTCGGCAAGCCCGCGTAAGGCAGACAGTTTTGCCAACTGGCTCCAGTTGCGTGGCTTAACCGTTCGGTTACACTCGCGACTGCACCGGGGGAGGGGGATTCCCGCATATGATCAAGAAGTCCATCGGACTGCTGGCAGGCATGCTGGTGACGGTTGCCGTTTATGCCGCCGGAGCCCAGCTCCGGGCCAGTCATCCTGACACCTACACCGTGCACCGGGGCGACACCCTTTGGGGCATTTCCGCCAAGTTCCTGTCCAAGCCCTGGCTGTGGCCGGAGATCTGGCAGGCCAACCCGCAGGTGCACAACCCGCACCTGATCTATCCGGGTGATGTCCTCAACCTGTCCTTCATCAACGGCCCCTCGCTGAAGCTGGAGCCGGGCGTGCATGCGGGCGAGGAGCCGGTTCCGGCCATTCCGCTGTCCGACCTGAGCATGTTCCTCAAGGACATGCGGGTGGTGAATTCGGACGAGCTGAATTCCACCCCCTACGTGGTGGGCCTGGAAGAAGCGCGGCTGGCCGGTGCGCCGGGGCAGAACGTCTACGTGCGCAACCTGAATTCCCAGCCTGGGCAGCGCTGGGCCATCGTTCGACCGACGCATGTCTTCCGCGGCTACGGCAAGGGCGATGACCGTGATCTGGTCGCGCATCCGCTCGACGCGAATGTGGCCACGGTGCGTGGTCCCTGGTCCGAGGACTTCCGCAATGACGGCCACTATGGCCGCGGTGACGATCTGGGTATCGAAGTCACCGTGATCGGTACGGCCGAGACGCTGCGTACGGGCGACGTCTCCACCCTGCTGCTGCTCGACTCCACGCGGGAGGTCCGCAAGGGCGACCGCGTGATGCCGATCGACGATCAGCCTTACGACGCCTACTACTACCCGCATGCGCCCAAGAGCGTGCCGCAGAACGCCCGGGTGATCGACATCGCCGACGCGCTGGAAGCGGACGGCAAGCTGCAGGTGGTCGCGCTGTCGATCGGCAAGCAGGACGGTGTCGAGAACGGCCAGACCTACGCCGTTTGGCAACCCGGCGAGACCATCGCCGACGACGTCGCCGGCGACAGCTGGGATCGCGGCACCTCGCCGAAGGTGACCCTGCCGGAGGAGTTCGCCGGCCATGTCATGGTGTTCCGCACCTTCGACAAGGTCAGCTACGCGCTGATCATGGACAGCCTCAAGCCAGTCAAGAACCGCGACACGCTGCGCATGCCCGAGTAAGTCATCGACTGAACGGTCGGTGCAGGACCACACGACGGCGCGG
Organism: Dyella thiooxydans; assembly: GCF_001641285.1. Lineage (NCBI taxonomy): Bacteria > Pseudomonadati > Pseudomonadota > Gammaproteobacteria > Lysobacterales > Rhodanobacteraceae > Dyella > Dyella thiooxydans. The sequence continues at coordinate 2,928,243 of NZ_CP014841.1, read as the reverse complement.
CTTTGCCGCGCCGTCTGCTTTTGGTCTGCCGCTTAGACTTGCCGGATGGACGAGGATCAATTGCGCGCCTGGCTGTTGGCACTCAGGTGCCCGGGGCTGGGGCCCGGTGGATTGCGCACACGTCTGGCCGATGCCGGCGGAGATATCGCGAACGCGCTCGATCGGATCGTCCGGGGCTCCGTTCCGGCCGAGGCCGGGGCGCGGGACTGGCTGCGCCGTCCGGACCAGGCGCGACTGGATGAGGATCTGCTCTGGCTGGCGCATCCCGGTCGCCGGCTGCTCTGCTGTACCGATGCGGATTTCCCGCCGCCACTGGAGACCATCCCGCAGCCACCCGCGGCGCTGTTCGTGGCGGGCGACGCTTCCCTGCTGCTGTTGCCGCAGATCGCCATCGTCGGAGCGCGCCAGGCCAGCCCTGGTGGTCTGGCCAACGCGCGCGCCTTCGCTCGCGCGCTGGGGCAGGCCGGGTTGCTGGTGACCAGCGGCATGGCCGATGGCATCGACGGGGCTGCCCATGCCGCCGCGCTGGATGCCGGCCTGCCGACCGTGGCGGTGGTCGGCACCGGGGCCGACCGGGTCTATCCGCGCAAACACCATGCCCTCGCCCGCCGCATCGTCGAGCAGGGCGCGCTGGTCAGCGAATTTCCGCCCGGCACGCCGGCCCGGGCCGATCATTTTCCCCGCCGCAATCGCCTGATCGCAGGGTTGGCTCTGGGTACCCTGGTGGTCGAGGCGGGTCTGCGCTCGGGTTCGTTGATCACCGCGCGTCTGGCAGCCGAACAGGGGCGCGAGGTGTTCGCCCTGCCCGGATCGATCCACCACCCGCTGGCGCGTGGCAGCCACCAGCTGATCCGCGACGGTGCCCGCCTGGTGGAGGAGCCGGGCGAGGTGATCGAGGCACTGGGGCCGGCCGCACGGGCGCTTGGTGCCGATCTGGCTGCCCGGCTGGGCGGGGAGTCACCCGATGCGCCGATCGGCGAGACCCCGACCGAGGCGGTGGACGATACCCTGATGGCAGCCCTGGGTCACGACCCGGTCGCGCTGGACCAGCTGGTGGCGCGTCTGGGCACACCGGCCTCCGAGCTGTCGGCGCGTCTGCTGCTGCTGGAGCTGGAGGGGCGGATCGGCGCCCTGCCCGGCAATCGCTACCAGCGTCTGGCCCCCTGAATCCGGCGTCCTGCCTCACTTTCCGACAGTTCGGCTTGACAGTCGTCGCAGCCGCATGGCTCAACTAGATATATGTGTCCGTCGCACGGCGACGGTAATTCCCCTTTGGATATCCCTGCCACATGGCAAAAAACCTGCTTATCGTCGAGTCCCCTGCAAAGGCCAAGACGATCAACAAATACCTCGGCAAGGACTTCCAGGTCCTCGCCTCCTACGGCCATGTGCGCGATCTGAAGCCGAAGGAGGGGGCGGTCGATACCGAACACGACTTCGCGATGAAGTACGAGGTGATCGAGCGCAACGAAAAGCACGTCGACGCGATCGCCAAGGCGGCCAAGGCGGCCGATGACATCTACCTCGCGACCGACTTGGATCGCGAGGGCGAGGCGATCAGCTGGCACATCAGCGAGATCCTGAAGGAGCGTGGCCTGGTCGAGGGCAAGCGCATGCACCGGGTGGTGTTCTCCGAGATCACGCCGAAGGCGATCAAGGCCGCGGTGGCCGAGCCGCGGCAGCTGTCGCACGATATGGTCGACGCCCAGCAGGCGCGCCGCGCGCTGGACTACCTGGTCGGTTTCAACCTGTCGCCGGTGCTTTGGCGCAAGGTGCAGCGCGGCTTGTCCGCCGGCCGCGTGCAGAGCCCGGCACTGCGCATGATCGTCGAGCGGGAGGAGGAGATCGAAGCCTTCGTCGCCCGTGAGTACTGGACGGTCGAGGCCCAGCTGAAGCATCCCGACGCCGACTTCAGCGCCCGCCTGACCCAGCTCAACGGCAAGAAGTTCGAGCAGTTCGACCTCACCAACGAAGCCGACGCGATGGCCGCCCGCGCCGCGCTGAAGGAGGCCGCCCATGGCCGCCTGACGGTGAGCGAGGTCGGTTCGAAGGAGCGCAAGCGTCGCCCCGCTCCCCCGTTCACCACCTCCACGCTGCAGCAGGAGGCCGCGCGCAAGCTGGGCTTCTCCACCAGCCGCACGATGAAGGTGGCGCAGGGCCTGTACGAGGGCGTGTCGCTCGGCAGCGAGGGCAACGTCGGCCTGATCAGCTACATGCGTACCGACTCGGTCGCGCTGGCCGAGGACGCGGTGGTCGAGCTGCGCCAGCTGATCGCCCGCGATTTCGGGGCCAAGGCGCTGCCGGACCATCCCCAGGCGTACAAGTCCAAGGCCAAGAACGCGCAGGAGGCCCACGAGGCGATCCGCCCGACCTCGGCGATGCGCACGCCGCGCGAGGTGGCCTCGTTCCTCAACGACGAGCAGCGCAAGCTGTACGAGCTGATCTGGAAGCGTACCGTCGCCTGCCAGATGATCCACGCCACCCTCAACACGGTCTCGGTGGACTTCGCCCTGCCGGATGCTTCCGGCGGTCCGGCGGCGTTCCGCGCCACCGGTACCACGGTGATCGATCCGGGCTTCCTGGCCGTGTACGAGGAAGGTCGCGACCAGAAGAATGCCGAGGACGACGACGAAGGCCGCCGCCTGCCGCGGCTGGCCAAGGGCGAGCAGGTGGCCCTGGCCGACATCCTCGCCGACCAGCATTTCACCGAGCCGCCGCCGCGCTATTCGGAAGCGAGCCTGGTGAAGGCGCTGGAGGAATACGGCATCGGCCGCCCCTCGACTTATGCCAGCATCATCCAGGTGCTGCTCAACCGCGAGTACGTGCTGCTGGACAGCCGTCGCTTCAAGCCGACCGACGTCGGTCGCGCGGTGGGCAAGTTCCTGGTGCAGCATTTCACCCGCTACGTCGACTACGACTTCACCGCCAAGCTCGAGGACGAGCTCGATGCGGTGAGTCGCGGCGAGGAAGCCTGGGTGCCGCTGATGGAGCGGTTCTGGCAGCCGTTCAAGCAGCAGGTGGACGAAAAGACCGAGTCGGTCGACCGCAGCGAGGCGACCGGCGCGCGCGAGCTGGGTACCGACCCGAAGTCCGGCAAGCCGGTCTCGGTGCGGCTGGGTCGCTATGGGCCGTACGCGCAGATCGGCGACAAGGACACCGACGAGAAGCTGCAGTTCGCCAGCCTGCGTCCCGGCCAGAGCATGCACACCATCACCCTGGAGCAGGCGCTGGAGCTGTTCAAGCTGCCGCGCAAGCTGGGTCAGGCGGAGAACGGCGACGAGGTCAGCGTGGGCATCGGCCGCTTCGGGCCGTTCGTGAAGCAGGGCTCGACCTACGCCTCACTCAAGCCCGAGGACGACCCGTACACCATCGAGCTGCCGCGTGCGCTGCAGATCGTCGCCGAGAAGCTGGAGATGCTCGCCAACCGGGTCATCCAGGATTTCGGCAACGGCGTGCAGGTGCTCAACGGCCGCTACGGCGCCTACATCACCGATGGCGAGAAGAACGCCCGCATCCCCAAGGACACCGAGCCGAAGGACCTGACCGAGGCACAGTGCCTGGAGCTGCTGGCGGCTGCGCCGGTGAAGAAGGGTCGCTTCGCCAAGAAGACGGCGGCGAAGAAGACCGCCGAGAAGAAGGCGCCGGCCGCGAAGAAGGCCACGACCAAGAAAGCTCCCGCGAAGAAAGCCGCCGCCAAGAAGACCGCGGCGAAAAAGACCGCCACCAGGAAAGCGGCCGCGAAGAAGACCGCCGCCAAGTCGAGCGGGGACTGAGCGGCTTGCTGCACCGTTACGGAGCGAGCGAGATCGAGGGCGCCGCCGCGCTGCTGAAGGCCGGTGGCGTGCTGGCGTACCCCACCGAGGCGGTGTTCGGCCTCGGCTGCGATCCGCAGAACCTGGCGGCGTGCGAGCGCGTGTTTGCGCTCAAGCAGCGGCCGCCCGGGCAGGGCGTGTTGTTGATTGGCGCGGACCTCGCCCAGCTCGAGCCCTACCTTGCGCTCGACCAAGTGCCGGATGAGCGCCTGCAGGTCGCCCGGGCAAGTTGGCCGGGGCCGCATACCTGGGTGTTTCCGCGTTCAGCCGCCGTGCCGCCGTGGATATGCGGCGACCACGAAGGCATCGCCGTACGGGTCACGGCATACGAGCCTGCCGCGGCGCTGTGCCGGGCGTTCGGCGGGGCGCTGGTTTCCACCAGCGCCAACCCGCACGATCAGCCGCCCGCGCGGACGGCGCAGGAGGTCGTAGCCTATTTCGGGGACGGCCCGGACGGCCTGCTGCTGGCGCCCGTGGGCGGCGACGCAGCGCCCAGCAGCATCCGCGACGTGCTCAGCGGCGCTATCATCCGGGCCTAGGTTGCTCGCCGGGGCGCCCGCGGACCCGCTGTGCGGAGACCGGGGCGAGCGGGCAGCCAACGCGACGCATGGCATTCACGTCCGCTTCGGGCGTGGCCGGCATGCTGCGCCTTTTCGGGCCATAGGGGCCTTCATCGCTGGAGCTACCGGTTTTGTCCACCGTTTTCGATCTCAATCCGGAGGCATCGCCGCTGCGGCTTCCCCTGCTGGGCGGGAGCGGACCATGGCGTACGGTGGCCTGGCGGGACGGCGCGCCGGTGAACGCACGCCAGTTCCTGGCTGACGTCCGTCACGTCGCCAGCCAGCTGCCCGACGCGGCGGCCGCCGTGAACCTGTGCGAGGAGCGCTACGCTTTCCTGGTTGCGTTCTGCGCCGTCGTCCTGCGTGGTCAGGCCAACCTGCTGCCCTCCTCGCGCGCACCGCGGGCCATCGACGAGGTGATGGCCGATCATCCCGGTTGCTACGCACTGGGCGAACTGCCGCTCGAGCCGACACCGCCGAATTACCACCGCCTGCCCTTGCTCCCGGCACCGGTCGGCGCTGGGGAGGATGAGTGGCCGATGATCGACGCCGAGCAGGTGGTGGCGATCGGCTACACGTCCGGGTCCACCGGCCGCCCGGCCGCGCACGTGAAGACCTGGCGCAGCTTCCACGCCAGCAATGCAGGCAACCTGCGCATGCTGCGCGACCGCGTCGGCGAGCGGTTCAACGTAGTGGCGACCGTGCCGCCGCAACACATGTACGGCATGGAGACGACCGTACTGCTGCCCTTGCACGGCGATGTGGCGGTGTGCGGCAGCCGTCCCTTCTTTCCCGCTGACGTGGCCGTCGCGCTCGCCGCCGTGCCGGCGCCGCGGGTGCTGGTGATCACCCCCGTGCACCTGCGCGCACTGGTCGAGTCCGGCGTGGCGCTGCCGCCGCTGGCGGCGATGTTGTCGGCGACCGCGCCGATGCCGCCGGAGCTGGCTGCGCGGGCCGAGCAGCTCTACGGGGCGCCATTGCTGGAGGTATTCGGCTCGACCGAGACCTGTGTCTTCGCCACGCGTCAGCCCACTGCATCGGAGCTGTGGCGACTCTACGACGGCGTTTCCCTGCACCCGCAGCCCGATGGCACCCAGATCCAGGCGCCGCAGCTGGCCGCACCGGTGGTGTTGGCCGACCTGGTCACCCTGCACGAGGAGGGGCGGGCATTCCGGCTGTGCGGACGACATGCCGACCTGCTGGAGATCGCCGGCAAACGGGCTTCGCTGGGCGACCTCACCCGGCGCCTGCTGGCCATCCCCGGCGTGCGCGACGGCGTGGTGCTGCAGCTGGACGAGCCCGACGCCGGCGGCGTGCGCCGGATCGCCGCGCTTGCGGTCGCACCGGGACTGACCGAGGCGCGGATCCTCGATGCCCTGCGTGGGGCGATCGATCCGCTGTTCCTGCCGCGACCGCTGCGCCTGGTCGACGCCCTGCCCCGCAACGAGACCGGCAAGCTGCCGCGCGCAGCGCTGCTGGCTCTGCTCGCCGGCCGCGGCTGACCCCGCCGATCGGGCGGCAGCCAGACGCTACAATGTGCGTTCGCGCTGGCGGCGCCCCCAAGCATCTCGGAGTTCGGCATGAAGGTCCTGGTCATCGGCAACGGCGGTCGCGAGCACGCGCTGGCGTGGAAGCTCAAGCAGTCGCCGCGCGTCGACGAGGTGATCGTGGCGCCGGGCAACGCCGGTACCGCCCGCGAGCGCGGCGTGCGCAATGCCGATGTGGCGGTGACCGACATCGCCGGCCTGCTGGCGCTGGCCAAGGCGGAGAAGGTCGGGTTGACCGTGGTCGGTCCCGAGGTGCCGCTGGTCGCCGGCGTGGTCGACAAGTTCCGCGCCGCCGGCCTGCGCATCTTCGGGCCGCGTGCGATCGCCGCGCAGCTGGAGGGTTCCAAGGCCTTCGCCAAGGACTTCCTGCTCCGCCACAACATCCCGACCGCGCGCTACGCAGTGTTCACCGAGCTCAACCGCGCCCTGGCCTACGTGCGCGAGCACGGCGCGCCGATCGTGATCAAGGCCGATGGCCTGGCCGCCGGCAAGGGCGTGGTGGTCGCGCTGACCCTAGCCGACGCCGAACTGGCGCTGCACGACATGCTCGGCGCGCACGCCTTCGGCGATGCCTCGGCGCGGGTGGTGATCGAGGAATTCCTGGATGGCGAGGAAGCCAGCTACATCGTGATGAGCGATGGCAGCCACGCGCTGCCGATGGCCTCCAGCCAGGACCACAAGCGCCGCGACGACAACGACCTCGGCCCCAACACCGGCGGCATGGGCGCCTACTCGCCGGCACCGGTGGTCACCCCCGAAGTGGAGAAGCGCATCCTCGAGCAGGTGATCCAGCCGACCCTGCGCGGCATGGCCGCCGAGGGCGCGCCGTTCATCGGCTTCCTCTACGCCGGCCTGATGATCGACAAGGCGGGCAACCCCAAGGTGATCGAGTTCAACGTGCGATTCGGCGACCCCGAGACCCAGCCGATCATGATGCGGCTGAAGTCGGATCTGGTCGACCTGATCGACGCCGCGCTGGACGGCGAGCTGCACCACACCCGGGCGCAGTGGGACCCGCGGCCGTCGATCGGCGTGGTGATGGCGGCCGGCGGCTACCCGGGAAAGGTGCGCAGCGGCGATGCCATCGAGGGGCTGGATGCACCGCCGGTGGCCGACACCAAGGTGTTCCACGCCGGCACCCGGCTCGATGCCGACGGCCGCGTGGTCACCGCCGGTGGCCGTGTGCTGACCGTGTGCGCGCTGGGCAAGGACATCGCCGACGCCCGTGAGCGCGCCTATGCCGCCGTGGCCGGCATCCGCTGGGACGGCGCGTTCTGCCGCCGTGACATCGCCCATCGCGCCCTGCACCGGCACTGAGCGGCCGCCGGGAGTCCCGGCGCCTTTCACGCTAGGCTAGGCGCCGGCATTTCCCGGATGGAACCTGCATGAGCCAATTCGCCCTGCTCGGCCGCCGGCGCTTCGCGCCGTTCTTCTGGACCCAGGCGCTGGGTGCGTTCAACGACAACGCGTTCCGCAATGCGCTGCTGATGCTGGTGGCGTTCCAGATGGGGCTGGACGAGCACAAGGCCGCGATCTACACCAACTTCGCGCCGGCCCTGTTCATCCTGCCTTTCTTCCTGTTCTCCGCCTCGGCCGGCCAGCTGGCGGAGAAGTTCGAGAAGACCCGCATCATCCGCTGGGTCAAGCTGTTCGAGGTGGCGGCGATGACGGTGGCGGCGATCGGCTTCGTCACCCACCATGTCGCGCTGCTGCTGGTCGTGCTGTTCATGATGGGCATGCACTCGACCGTGTTCGGGCCGATCAAGTACGCGATCCTGCCGCAGGCGCTCAAGCCCGCCGAACTGGTCGGTGGCAACGGTCTGGTCGAGATGGGTACGCAGCTGGCGATGCTGATCGGCATGATCGCCGGCAACACGCTGATGCGTGTCGCCGGCATCGGGCCGTGGCTGGCCTCCGGTGCGACGATCGCGATCGCCCTGGTCGGTTACCTGGCGAGCCGCGCGATTCCGCCGGCACCGGCCACGGCGCCGGACCTGAAGTTCCAGTGGAATCCCTACGTGGAGACCGCGCGCGTACTGCGCATCACCCATGCCGATCGCGCCGTGTGGAACGCGGTGCTCGGCATCTCCTGGTTCTGGTTCTTCGGCACCGTGCTGATCGCGCAGCTGCCGATCTACACGCGCGAGACGCTGGGTGGCGACGAGACGGTCTACACCCTCGTGCTCACGCTCTTTTCGGTCGGCAGCGGTATCGGTGCGCTGCTGTGTGAGCGGATGTCCGGCAAGCGGGTGGAGATCGGCCTGGTACCGCTGGGCGCGTTTGGACTGACCGTGTTCGGCGTCGACCTGTACCTGGCGCGGCATGGCATCGCCACCGTGCAGGGGCAGAACTGGCTGGCCTTCCTGCGCAGTGCCGGCAGCGTGCGGCTGATACTCGACCTGACTCTGATCGGTGTGTTCGCCGGCCTCTACGTGGTGCCGCTGTTCGCCTTCGTGCAGGCGCGTGCGCCGCGCGAGAAGCTGTCGCGGATCATCTCCGGCAACAACATCATGAACGCGCTGCTGATCGTCTCGGCGGCGGGCTTCGGGCTGGGCCTCGGGGCATTGGGGCTCGACGCGGCGCAGATCTTCCTGGCCGCCGCGCTGCTCAACATCGCCGTGGCCGCCTACATCTTCACCCTGGTGCCCGAGTTCATCATGCGCTTCGTCACCTGGGTGCTGGTTAACACGCTGTACCGGGTGCGGGTGGACGGCATGCAGCACGTGCCGGAAGAAGGGCCGGCGCTGCTGGTGTGCAACCACGTCAGCTTCATGGACCCGCTGCTGCTGATGGCGAACGTGCGCCGGCCGGTGCGTTTCGTCATGTACTACCGGATCTTCCATGTGCCGCTGCTGCACTGGCTGTTCCGCACCGCCAAGGCGATCCCGATCGCCGGCCAGAAGGAGGATCCGGCGGTGCTGGAAGCGGCCTACGACGCGATCGATGCCGCCCTGGCGGATGGCGAAGTGGTATGCATCTTCCCCGAGGGCGGATTGACCCGCGACGGTGCGATCGCACCGTTCCGTCCCGGAGTGGAGAAGATCCTGGCGCGTCGCCCGGTGCCGGTGGTGCCGATGGCGCTGCGCGGCCTGTGGGGCAGTGTCTGGAGCCGGCGCGATTCGATGATGGGGCGTTCCCGCCTGCCACGCCGGTTCCGGGCGCGGGTCGAGCTGGTGGTCGATGTGTCCCGGGCCCCGGAGCATGTCGATGCCGCGGTGCTGGAGGAGCGTGTGCGGGAGCTGCGCGGGGAGATGGCCTGAGCGCGACGTCCGCTCAGGTGAGCCAGCCGCCCATCACCACCAGCGCAACCACACTCATCCAGGCGACCAGCGCCCGCAGGAACGCGCTGCGCATGCGCACCAGCTCGAGCAGCGGATCGCTGCGCTCTTCGGCGTAACCGTCGCCCGCCTCGATCTCCACGGCGATGTCGGCGCAGGCCGCGTCGGCCAGGAAGCGCGGCTCCTCGCGATACCAGTGGCCGGCTCCGGCCTGGGTCCGCCAGCGCTGCCAGGCGGCCATCACGGCGTCCCAGTGACCGACCACCGCCAGGGTGAACACCAGCAGCTGCGCCGGGATCCAGTCCAGCGCGTTGCCCAGGCGACGAGCGGACTCACGGCTGGTCTCGTCCAGCGGCATGGACTCGTCGCGGCCCAGGCGGCGGGCGAGGTAGTACAGCAGCGCGCCGGCCGGACCGAGCAGGAAGAACCACAGCAGCACGCCGAAGCGGCGCCGGAGTGCTGCGAAGGCGATGGCCTCGCCCAGGGCGTGTGCGGTCCAGGCAACGTGTTCTCCGTCTTCCGACAGCGCCTGGGCGGCGATCTCCCGGCCCGGCCGGTCCGGCGCTCCGAGGATCGCTTCCAGGTCACTCTCGAATGCGCGCGGCCCGAAACACAACAGCAGTACCGCCACCTCGAACGCCAACCGCGCCAGGTCGCCGAGCCAGGCATGCCGCAGCGCCACCGTCACGGCCAGCACGACGACCACCGGGACGCCGACCAGTACGGCGACCCGGCCGGGGCCGGTCAGATCGCGCAGCGCGAGGCTCCAGCGGCGCAGCACTCCGTCGGTATGCCAGCGCGCAAGGCTCGGCAGCAGATGCAGAAGGCCGAGGGCAAGCAGGGCGGCGAGCAGGCGGATGGCCATGCGATAACTCCAACAAGCGCAGGAGCCGCATTGTAAGCGAGCCGATCAGCGCCGGCGGGCGATCAGCGCGTCCAGGTCGAGACCGCCCCGTTCGCTCAGCCAGTGCGCGAGCAGGCGGTAGGACACCGAGAGCTTCGGCGGCGTGGCGAAGCTGCCGTCGGCCAGTCCCGCCGTGATCTGGGCGGGGGTGAACCAGCGGGCCTCCTCCAGCTCCCCGTCACGCAGCTGGATCGCGCGGCCTTGCGCGGTAGCGGTGAAGCCGACCATCAGCGACGCCGGCAGTGGCCACGGCTGCGAAGAGTGGTACTGGACCTGGTCGACGCGCACGCCGGCTTCCTCGGCGACTTCGCGCCGCACCGCGTCTTCCAGCGATTCGCCGGGCTCCACGAAGCCGGCCAGCGTCGAGTAGCGTCCTGGTGGCCAGTTCGCCTGGCGGCCCAGCAGACAGGCCCCGTCGTGTTCGACGATCACGATGACCGCGGCATCGGTGCGCGGGAAATGCAGCTTGCCGCAGCCCATGCACTGCGCGCGGTGACCGGAGGCCACCAGCTGCAGCGCGCCGCCGCAGGCGTGGCAATGACGCATTTCCCGCTGCCAGTGGGCCAGGCCCTTGGCGTACGCGAACAGGCCGGCCTCGTGGGCCGGAAGCCGCAGCCCCGCTTCGCGCAGCGGCAGCCTACGTGCGCCGAGTGCGCCGGCAACCGCGTCGCCTTGGTCACCCGCGTTGAGCAGGAAGAAGGCGTTCTGTTCGGTGACACCCAACAGGGTTACCGGGAGCTCCGGCAGCAGCGACTCGCGCTCGGCGGCATCCAGCCAGCGCAAGGCGTCTCCATCGGGGATCGCGAGGGCTTGTTGCTCGGCGTCCAGCACCAGGAACCGGGCCTGCTCGCTGTTCGCCCGCGCGGTCACCCATTCGACTTCGTCGCGGCGCTCCGCCGCGCGGTCAAGCACCAGGCTGAGTCCGCTGAAGGTGTTCATGCTTGCCAGGACGTGAAGATGCCCGGCCTCAGACCGAGAACGACGATCCGCATCCGCAGGTGGTCTTGGCATTGGGGTTGCGGATCACGAACTGCGAGCCGGAGAAACTCTCGGAGTAGTCGATCTCGGCGCCGGTGAGGTACTGCAGCGACAGCGGATCGACCAGCAGTATGACGCCCTCGCGTTCCAGTGCGAGATCGTCTTCGGCCTGCGCTTCGTCGAAGGTGAAGCCGTACTGGAAGCCCGAGCAGCCGCCGCCGCTGATGTAGACACGCAGTTTCAGGTCGGGATTGCCCTCTTCCCGGATCAGCTCCTGCACCTTGTGCGCGGCTGCTTCGGTGAAAACGAGCGGCGCCTGGGCGCTGCGATAGTCGGGGAAGGCGGCGATGGTTTCCATGACAGCTGCATATGAGGCGGCCGGAGCCAGACCTCAAGCATACCGCGTTCAGGCCTGCGCGGATTCCGCGTCGGCAGGTTCATCGGTGGCCGGGGCATCGCGTGGCGCCGCCAGCACCCGCGGCACGTCGGCGCCGACATGGACCATGCGCCCATTGACCTGCGCACCCGCCGCCATTTCCAGCAGCCGATAGTGCACGTCGCCTGTGATGCAGGTCTGCGCGGCCAGCTCGAGGCGCGCGTCGCTGAGCACATTGCCGTCGATACGGCCGTTGATCACGGCGTGCGGCACGCGAACCTCGCCGATCACCTGGCCGTGCTCGCTCACCGTCAGCACCGCGTCGTCGGTTTCGGCGACGATCGCTCCTTCGATGCAGCCGTCCAGATGCAGGGCGCCGGTAAAGTACAGATCACCACGAATAGTGGTTCCTCGCGCGACCAGGCTGGTCTCATGGCTGGGCGATTCGCGCCCGGCGCGTTTACGGTTGAGCATCGCTGTCCCCTCGGGTGCTGGTAATGGTGCCGTTCAGTGCGTCGCCCCATGCCACGGCCCGGTCAGCGGTCGCGCCCTGATCGGGAGCGGCATGGATACGCAGGCGAGTCGGCCGGAAGCCTGCCGGAAGTACGAACGTGGCGTGCAGTTGCTGGAAGTACCGGAACTTGAAGGGTAACCCGTCCTTCTGCGCGTTATCGCCAAGTGCATCCCAGCTCAACTGCTGGACCTGGTTGTCGCTCAACCCTTCCACGGTGATGGTGACCTTGCCGCCGATCTCGTCGCCGCGGCGCACGTTCTGGGTCAGGCTCAGCGTGACGTTCCACGCGTTCGACTGCGCCACCGGCTGCACCCGCACTTCCTGGATGCGCAGGCCCTGTCGCTGGCTGTCACCGCCGACCAGGCGGGAGTAGAACCCGAGGTCGGCGCGCAGTCCGCTGATCTGCTCCTCGCGCTCGGTCATCGAGCGCTGCAATGAGCGCATCGCCACATCAGCCACCTGCTGCGATCGCCGGAGGTCGGCCACCTGCTGCTTGAGCTTCTCGTTCTCCGCCTGCAGTTGCTTGACCACTGCGCGGTTGCCGTGCGGCAGCGGAAGCTGCACGGGCGACTGTCCAAGCCAGAATGCGAGAGCGCCCGCGAGCACGAGGCTGACCGGCCAGGCCACGAGCAGCCAGCGCCGGCGCGCCCGCTGCCGGGCGGCGTCGTGCGTCTGCACGACCAGTCGCGGTGGGGGTCGAGGCGGCATGCAGTCCCTCCCAGGCAAAGGGGAGGGTATAGCCGTCAGGCGCTCGAAGCGTCAAGGAAGCCGCGTCGAAGCTGCTTGCGCCGCCGCATCTGCAGGGCGCGCCGAGGTGGATGCTTCAGGCGGCGGCGCACCCTTTGCCCGGGCCGTGCGAGTCGCGAACCGGCGGTGCACCGATCTGCATGCTGAGCAGGCTCTCGACCAGCGGCGCGAACTGGCGCAGAGCGCGCTCGTATACGCCCCGCTTGAAGTTGACCACGTGGGCGGCGGGGTACCAGAAATCGACCCAGCGCCAGAGGTCGAACTCGGGTTTGTCGCAGGCATCGAGCTTGAGCGCATCTTCGCCGCCGACCAGTCGCAGCAGGAACCAGACCTGCTTCTGGCCGATACAGGTCGGTCGCTGGTGATGCCTCACGTAACGATGGGGGAGGCGGTAGCGCAGCCAGCCGCGGGTGGAGCCCACCACTTCGACGTGCTCGGGCGCCAGGCCGGTCTCCTCCTGCAACTCGCGGTACATCGCCTCGAGCGGGGTTTCGTCGCTGCGCATGCCGCCCTGTGGAAACTGCCAGCCGTCGCGGTTGACGCGGCGCGCCCAGAACAGCCGGCCATCGCCGTTCAACAGCACGATGCCCACGTTCGGACGATAGCCATCCACATCGATCATGTCGTCTCCTGAAAACGGCCATGAGCCACTGCGCAATGGCTGCAGGGGGTGGCGTTTCCGGGATTGATTCAACCACAGCGCAGAAACAGGCAGCAAGCCGAGACTTGAATGGTGGTCGTCTGGCCTTTAAACTGCCGCGCCCCGCTGAAGCGAACCGGCTCGGCGGAGGCGTCACCCGTGGCTATGTAGCTCAGCCGGTTAGAGCACAGCACTCATAATGCTGGGGTCGGTGGTTCGAGTCCACCCATAGCCACCACTTCTACCGCGCCGATCTTGCCGGCCTTCGGCAACGACTCCCACCCGGCGACGCATCATGCATATCTTCAAGGTTTTCCAGCTCGAGGCGGCGCATCGCCTGCCCAACGTGCCGCCCGGCCACAAGTGCTCGAGGCTGCATGGGCATTCGTTCCGCATCGAAATCCATGTCGAGGGCGAGCCCGATCCTCAGCTCGGCTGGGTCATGGACTTCGCCGACATCAAGGCGGCGTTCGCCCCGCTCTACGACCAGCTCGACCACCACTACCTCAACGACATCGAGGGTCTGGAGAATCCGACCAGCGAGATGCTGGCGCGCTGGATCTGGCAACGGCTCGGCCCTCGGCTGCCCGGGCTCGACCGGGTGGTGGTGCATGAGACGTGTACGTCCGGCGCGAGCTGCTCGTCGAGCAGTTTTTGATGCGTCGCGGCAGGTCGCGGAATTGCAACAAGATCCCGTTTTTCATGAAATTTTCATGAACGTATCGGGCTGAAGCAAAAAATATATTGCACTGCAACAAAAGGCTTGCTAAGGTAGCCCCACTACCAGCCACCCCACCGAGGGGAGATTGCCATGAATCAGCAGTTCACCAGCCAGGCGTTCAGCTACGCCAAGCAGTTCTCCGACAACGCGTTCAAGGTCCATGCCCTTGCGGTGAAGGGGATCGAGACGGTTGCCAGCCTCCAGTTCAAGACCTTCGAGAAGCAGGCGAAGATCTCCGCCGACTTCCTTGCCGAGGCGATGGAAGTGCGCGACGTCGACGGCTTCCGCTCGCTGTGGGAAAAGGGCGCCAGCCTGGGTCGCGACAACGCCGAGCGTGCGGTGTCGGTCGGACAGGAGATCTTCGCGGTGACGCAGAAGACCGCCGAGTCGATCGGTGCGGTGATGCAGGAACAGCAGCAGGCTGCCAACGAAGCGGTCGCCGCTCCGGTCGCCGCCGCCAAAAAGGCTGCTGCCAAGTAAGCCACCGGGGCGCCTGGCGTCCATGGTCAAAGGGTCGGACTTCGGTCCGGCCCTTTTTTGTTGTCCCCGGCTCGCAACACCGACCGCGACGCCGCCGCGGCACCTGCCAACGCCGGCGCAAGAGCTTGTCGCTCGATCCGGGCCACTGCTACAATCATACGGATAGGATCGTGGCTTCTCGCAGGATCAGTACCCTTTCTGGTATGGGCCGCGCGGGGAGTGCAGGTGCTCAACAGTCTAGACTCCGGTCGGCGTGTCGCTTCGCGAATTGTCGTGCTGCAGCTTGGCGTGGCAATGGCCGCGGGACTCGTCTTCCTGCTGCGGGGGCCTCGAGAGGCCTTGGCTGCGGCACTGGGAGCGGGAGTCGTGGCGCTGGGAACGGCGCTGCTGTCGATGCGCGCATTCGCGAAGCTTGGCCCGGGCGGTGCAACGCTGGGCAGGTTGCTGTCGGGAATGATCCTGAAGTGGATCGCGATCCTGGGAGGGCTGTTCGTGATCCTCATCCAATTCAAGTTGCCGCCGTTGGCCGCCATCGCGGGGCTGATGGTGGCTTATGCGGTCAATCTGCTGGCGTTCAGATTCAAGGGTTGAAACATGGCAAGCGAGCCGCACGGCGGTCTTACCGAATACATCCAGCATCACCTCACGTTTCTGCAGTCATCGCCGAACGGTGGCTTCTGGTCGTTGCACCTGGACTCCATCACCGTTTCGCTGGTCCTCGGCATCCTGGCCTGCGGCTGGTTCTGGATGAAGTCGCGCCGTGCCACCGCCGGCGTCCCCGGCAAGGGTCAGGCGTTCGTCGAGCTCGTGCTGGAGTTCGTCGATGGCCAGGTCAAGGATGTGTTCCACGGCGACCGCCGCTTCCTCGGTCCGCTGGCTTTGACCGTGTTCCTGTGGGTGTTCCTGATGAACGCCATGGATCTGCTGCCGGTCGATCTGCTCCCCTTCATCACCGAGAAGTTCGGTGTCGGCCACTTCCGCGCCGTGCCGACCGCTGACCTCAGCCTGACCTTCGCGATGTCGCTGACGGTGCTGGTACTGGTGATCTTCTACAGTTTCAAGGCCAAGGGCTTCGGCGGCTTCATGCACGAGCTGTTCACCGCGCCGTTCGGCAAGCATCCCTTGCTGTGGATCCCGAACTTCGCCCTGAACATGGTCGAGCTGCTGTCCAAGCCGGTCAGCCTGGCGATGCGACTGTTCGGCAACATGTACGCGGGCGAGCTGGTGTTCATGCTGATCGCCGGCCTGTTCAGCGCGGGCAGCTGGGTGCTGTTCGGCATGGGCGTCGTCGGCTACACGGTGTGGGGTCTGTTCCACATCCTGATCATCTCGATCCAGGCCTTCATCTTCATGGTGCTGACCGTCGTGTACATCTCGATGGCGCACGATCACCACTGATTTCGTTTGACCTTGCTCGCTCTTACGCCTTTCTTTTCTTGAGGAGACCACCGTGGAACATCTCGTTCAGTTTGCACAAATCCAGGGCTTCACCGCGATCGCGCTCGGCCTGATCATCGGTTTCGGCGCGCTGGGTGCCTGTATCGGTATCGGCATCATGGGCTCGAAGTTCCTCGAAGCCGCCGCCCGTCAGCCGGAGCTGGTGCCGCTGCTGCAGGGTCGCATGTTCCTGCTGGCCGGCCTGATCGACGCGGCGTTCCTGATCGGCGTGGCGCTGGCGATGTACTTCGCCGTGGCGAACCCGCTGCTGGGCGCGGTGCTCTCGGCTGCCGGCGCCGGCAAGTAAGTACGCCACTGCGACACCGCCCTGGGGCGGTGTCGCTCTCCTGCAGGGGCGCTTCGGCGCCCGTGCTTGTGAAACCGCACTAACAGGCAAGCAGCGATGGATATCAACGCCACTCTGATTGGCGAAATGCTCTCGTTCGCCATCTTGATCGCCTTCACGGTCAAGTTCATCTGGCCGAACCTCACCAAGGCGATCGAAGAGCGCCAGTTGAAGATTGCCGACGGCCTCAATGCCGCCGAGAAGGCGCGCGCCGAGCTCAAGGACGCCGACGCCAAGGTGGCCGACGAGATCCGCAAGGCGCGTCAGCAGGCCTCCGAGATCATCGACAAGGCGCAGCAGCAGGCCAACCAGATCCTGGACAAGGCCAAGGCCGACGCCGTCGCCGAGATCACCCGCCTGAAGGCGGCTGCGCAGGACGATATCGCCTCGATGGCGCAGCGTGCCCGCGAGGAGTTGCGTGAGCGCGTGGGCGCCCTCGCGGTCCAGGGCGCGAGCAAGATCGTGCAGCGCGAGATCGATCCGGCCGCGCACAAGACCCTGCTCGACCAGCTCGCGACCGAGATCTAAGCGATGGCCCAGGCAATCACTCTCGCCCGTCCCTACGCCCGCGCCGCCTTCGAGCTGGCACATGGCGCGGGTGCGCTGGGCACCTGGTCCGAGGCGCTGGCTTTCGCCGCCGCCGTCGCCCGGGATCCCCAGGTCGCCGGCTTCGGCAACGATCCGCGCGTGCAGCCGGCCCAGCTGGCGGCGCTGCACCTGCCGCAGGGCATGGCGTCCGACAGCCCGTTCGGGCAGTTCCTCGCCGAGATGGCCGAGCATCGCCGCATGGCGCTGCTGCCGGAAGTGGCCGAGCTGTTCGAGGACTACAAGCGCGAGGCCGAGTCGCAGTTGCTGGTGAAGGTGACCAGCGCGATGGCGCTGGACGCGGCCCAGGCCGAGCAGCTGAAGGCCTCGCTGAAGCGCCGCTTCAAGCGCGAGATCGAACTGGAGACCCAGGTCGATCCGTCGCTGCTGGGCGGCGTGGTGATCGATACCGGCAGCGAAGTGATTGACGGCTCCGCTCGCGGACGCCTCGAGAAGCTGGCCAGCGCGCTGGCTCACTGACCCCAGATTCAAAAAACCATCGGGTGCCGCTGACGCGGCGCGAACCCAAGGAAACGACCATGTCCAGCACCACCTTGAACCCGTCCGAGATCAGCGAGCTGATCAAGAACCGCATCGAGCAGTTCAAGCTCGGCGCGGAGGCCCGCAACGAGGGCACGATCATCAGCGTGTCCGACGGCATCGTGCGCATCCACGGCCTGGCCGACGTGATGCAGGGCGAAATGATCGAGCTGCCGGGCAATGCCTACGCCCTGGCCCTCAACCTTGAGCGCGACTCCGTCGGCGCCGTGGTGCTCGGTGAGTACCAGCACCTGAAGGAAGGCGACACCGCCCGCACCACCGGTCGCATCCTCGAGGTGCCGGTCGGTCCGGAGCTGCTGGGTCGCGTGGTGGACGCGCTGGGCAACCCGATCGACGGCAAGGGTCCGATCAACGCCAAGGTCAACGCGCCGAT
Source organism: Dyella thiooxydans (assembly GCF_001641285.1). NCBI lineage: Bacteria > Pseudomonadati > Pseudomonadota > Gammaproteobacteria > Lysobacterales > Rhodanobacteraceae > Dyella > Dyella thiooxydans. The sequence goes on along the minus strand of NZ_CP014841.1, from coordinate 2,910,384 downwards.
CGAGAAGGTCGCGCCGGGCGTGATCTGGCGCAAGTCGGTCGACCAGCCGGTGCAGACCGGCTACAAGTCGGTTGACTCGATGATCCCGATCGGCCGCGGCCAGCGCGAGCTGATCATCGGCGACCGTCAGACCGGCAAGACCGCGCTGGCGATCGACGCGATCATCAACCAGAAGGATTCGGGCATCTTCTCGATCTACGTCGCGATCGGCCAGAAGCGCTCGTCGATCGCCAACGTGGTGCGCAAGCTGGAAGAGAACGGTGCGCTGGCCAACACCATCGTGGTAGTTGCCTCCGCCTCCGAGTCGGCCGCGCTGCAGTACATCGCGCCGTACGCCGGTTGTGCCATGGGCGAGTACTTCCGCGACCGCGGCCAGGACGCGCTGATCGTGTACGACGATCTGTCCAAGCAGGCCGTGGCCTACCGCCAGATCTCGCTGCTGCTGAAGCGTCCGCCGGGCCGCGAAGCCTACCCGGGTGACGTGTTCTACCTGCACTCGCGTCTGCTCGAGCGCGCCGCGCGCGTCAACGAGGAGTACGTCGAGAAGTTCACCAACGGCGAAGTGAAGGGCAAGACCGGTTCGCTGACCGCGCTGCCGATCATCGAGACCCAGGCCGGCGACGTGTCCGCGTTCGTGCCGACCAACGTGATCTCGATCACCGACGGCCAGATCTTCCTTGAGACCGACCTGTTCAACGCCGGCATCCGCCCGGCCGTGAACGCCGGTATCTCGGTGTCGCGCGTGGGTGGTGCGGCGCAGACCAAGATCGTCAAGAAGCTCTCCGGTGGCGTGAAGCTGGCACTGGCGCAGTTCCGCGAGCTGGCGGCCTTCGCGCAGTTCGCCTCGGACCTCGATCCGGCCACCCGCGCCCAGCTGGACCGCGGCCAGCGCGTGACCGAGCTGATGAAGCAGGCGCAGTACGCGCCGCTGTCGATCGCCGAGCTGGCGCTGTCGGTGTACGCGGCCGAGAAGGGCTACCTCGACGACCTGCCGGTGAACAAGGTGCTGGCGTTCGAGAAGGGCCTGCACGCGTTCTTCCACCAGAACCACGGCGAGCTGATGAAGAAGATCGTCGCCACCGGTGACTGGAACGGCGAGATCGAGGCGACCTTCAAGTCCGCGATGGACGAGTACAAGAAGACCGGTAGCTGGTAATCCGCCCTCCGGCGCGCGCGGTGAAAGCCGCGCGCCCGCGACGGAACACACCCACCGATCACAGCGAGCGAACAGAGCATGGCTAGCGGCCGCGAAATCAAAACCAAGATCAAGAGCACGCAGAACATGCGCAAGGTGACGCGCGCGCTCGAAATGGTCTCGGCCTCGAAGATCCGCAAGGCGCAGGACCTGATGAAGGCCTCGCGTCCGTATGCGCGCCTGATGCGCAAGATGATCGCCCACGTGGCCCAGGCCAGCACGGACTTCAACCACCCGTTCCTGACCGAGCGCGAGAACGTGGCGCGCGTGGCCTACGTGGTGGTTTCGACCGACCGCGGCCTGTGCGGCGGCCTGAACTCCAACCTGTTCCGCCGCCTGTTGCCGGCGATCCAGGAGTGGCAGGCCAAGGGCGTCGCGGTGGATGTCGTTGCGATCGGCCAGAAGGCGGTGCAGTTCTTCCGTCGCATCAAGGGCGTCAACCTGATCGGCAGCGTGACCCACCTGGGCGAGAAGCCGAAGCTGGAGAGCCTGGTCGGCGTGATCAAGGTGGCGATGGACGCCTACACCGAAGGCAAGCTGGACCGCCTGTTCCTGGCCTATAACGACTTCGTCAACACGATGACGCAGAAGCCGACCGTGGACGCGCTGCTGCCACTGCCGCTGGTCGCCACCGAGATGGAAGGCTCGGCCGGCATCGCGCTGTCGCAGACCCACGACTGGGACTACATCTACGAGCCCGACGCGGCCACTGTGCTGGAGCACGTGCTGGGTCGCTACATCGAGTCGGTGGTGTACCAGTCCACGCTGGAGAACCTGGCCAGCGAGCATGCCGCGCGCATGGTGGCGATGAAGAGCGCGTCGGACAACGCGAACAAGGTCATCGGCGATCTGACGCTGGTCTACAACAAGGCCCGCCAGGCTGCGATCACCCAGGAAATCTCGGAGATCGTCGGCGGCGCCGCGGCAGTCTGATCAACGACAAGCATTCACGGCGACGCCCAGCGGCGCCCACACAGACACTTAAGAGATCCATCCGGAGCATTCCATGAGCCAGGGCAAAGTTGTTCAGATCATCGGCGCGGTCATCGACGTGGAGTTTCCGCGCGATCAGGTGCCGCAGGTGTACGACGCACTGAAGATCGACGGCACCGAGATCACGCTGGAAGTGCAGCAGGTGCTGGGTGACGGCATCGTGCGCACCATCGCGCTCGGCTCGACCGACGGCCTGAAGCGTGGCCTGCAGGCCCGCAACACCGGCGAAGGCATCAAGGTGCCGGTCGGCAAGGCGACCCTCGGCCGCATCATGGACGTGCTCGGCAACCCGATCGACGAAGCCGGCCCGATCGGCGAGCAGGACCGCTGGGTGATCCACCGTGAGGCGCCGAGCTACGCCGACCAGGCGGCCGCGACCGACCTGCTGGAAACCGGCATCAAGGTGATCGACCTGGTCTGCCCGTTCGCCAAGGGCGGCAAGGTCGGCCTGTTCGGCGGCGCCGGCGTGGGCAAGACCGTGAACATGATGGAGCTGATCAACAACATCGCGAAGGCGCACTCGGGTCTGTCCGTGTTCGCCGGCGTGGGTGAGCGTACCCGCGAGGGCAACGACTTCTACCACGAGATGAAGGACTCCAACGTTCTGGACAAGGTCGCGATGGTGTACGGCCAGATGAACGAGCCGCCGGGCAACCGTCTGCGCGTGGCGCTGACCGGCCTGACCATGGCCGAGTACTTCCGCGAAGAGAAGGACGCGTCCGGCAAGGGCAAGGACGTGCTGCTGTTCGTCGACAACATCTACCGCTACACCCTGGCCGGTACCGAGGTGTCCGCGCTGCTCGGCCGCATGCCGTCGGCGGTGGGCTACCAGCCGACCCTGGCCGAGGAAATGGGCGTGCTGCAGGAGCGCATCACCTCGACCAAGACCGGCTCGATCACCTCGATCCAGGCCGTGTACGTGCCCGCGGACGATCTGACCGACCCGTCGCCGGCGACCACCTTCGCCCATCTGGACGCGACCGTGGTGCTGAGCCGCAACATCGCCTCGCTGGGTATCTACCCGGCGGTGGATCCGCTGGACTCGACCAGCCGCCAGCTCGATCCGAACGTGATCGGCGCCGAGCACTACGACGTCGCCCGTCGCGTGCAGGGCACCCTGCAGCGCTACAAGGAGCTGAAGGACATCATCGCGATCCTCGGCATGGACGAGCTCTCCGAAGAAGACAAGCAGGCCGTGTCGCGTGCCCGCAAGATCGAGCGCTTCTTCTCGCAGCCGTTCCACGTGGCCGAAGTGTTCACCGGCTCGCCGGGCAAGTACGTGCCGCTGAAGGAAACCATCCGCGGCTTCAAGATGATCGTGGACGGCGACGTCGACCACCTGCCGGAGCAGGCGTTCTACATGGTCGGCGGCATCGACGAGGCAATCAAGAAGGCTGAGGAGATGGGCGCCAAGAAGGCCGCCTGATCCACCGGGGCGGGTGATCCAGTCCGCCCCCAGCCCCACGCATCCGGAAACCTCCCATGAGCCACACCATCCGCGTCGACGTCGTCAGTGCCGAAGCCGAGATCTACTCGGGCGAGGCGACGATGGTCGTTGCCACCGGCGAGCTGGGCGAGCTGGGCATCACCCCGCGCCACGCCCCGCTGATCACCCGCCTCAAGCCCGGCAAGGTCGTCGTGACCGAGGCCAGCGGCGAGAAGGTGGACATCTCCATCACCGGCGGCGGCATCCTCGAAGTGCAGCCGCAGGTGGTGACCGTGCTGGCCGACAGCGCGATCCGTTCGGCCGACATCGACGAGCAGGCTGCGCTGGAAGCGAAGCGGCGCGCCGAGGAAGCCCTGGCCAACCGCACCGACGCGATGGAAATCGCCGAGGCGCAGGCCAAGCTGGCCGCGGCGATCACCCAGCTGCAGGCGCTCGAGCGCCTGCGCCGCACGCTCAAGCACTGATCCACGCCTCCCCGGAGGCCGCTGATCCACAACGCCGGCCTCGCGCCGGCGTTTTCGCATCCGCGTGTCGCCAGCGGGTCGGATCGGGCACAAGCGGCTGATATTCTTGCGGCCTTGCCCACGTACCAGGTGATCCATGGAAGCCACCGCCCTGCATGTCATCGTCCTCGCCGCCGGCGAAGGCAAGCGCATGAAGTCCAAGCGCGCCAAGGTCCTGATGCCGGTCGCCGGCCGGCCGCTGCTCGGCCACGTGCTGGCCACCGCGCGGGCGCTGGGCCCGACCGCGATCCACGTGGTCTACGGCCACGGCGGCGAGCAGGTGCGCGAAGCGTTCGCCGCCGATGCGGACCTGGGCTGGGTGCTGCAGGCCGAGCGGCTGGGTACCGGCCATGCCGTGGCGCAAGCACTGGTGCAGGTGCCGGACGATGCCCGGGTGCTGGTGCTGTACGGCGATGTGCCGTTGACCCGTGCCGACACCCTGCGCCCGCTGGTGACGGCCGAGGGCCTCGCCCTGCTCACCACCCGCCTGGCCGACCCATTCGGATACGGCCGCGTGCTTTGCGACGAGGCTGCGCGCGTGATCGCGGTGGTCGAGGAGAAGGACGCGAGCCCCGAAGAGCGCGCGGTGAACCTGGTGAATACCGGTATCGTGGCCGCCGATGCGTCGTCGCTGCGGGGCTGGATCGGCCGGCTCGGGCGCGACAACGCGCAGGGCGAGTATTACCTCACCGATATCTTCGCGATGGCGGCAGCGGAGCATCGCCCGGCGCGGTCGGTGGAGTGCGCGGACCCGGTGGAAGCGGCCGGTGCCAACAACCCGTTGCAGCTGGCCGAGCTGGAAGCCCAGTACCGCCGTCGCCGCGCCGGGGAGCTGATGCTCGCGGGTGTGCGTCTGGCCGATCCGCTTCGCATCGACGTGCGCGGGACCGTGGAGGCCGGCAGCGACGTGGAGATCGATGTCGACGTGATCCTCGAAGGTGAGGTGGTGCTCGGCGACGATGTCCGCATCGGCCCGTTCTCCCGCGTGCACAACACGCGTCTGGCGAGCGGTACCGTGGTGCTGGCCCACTGCGACCTTGATGGCCTGGTGACGCATGGCCCCTGCACGATCGGCCCGTTCGCCCGCCTGCGTCCGGGTGCGGAGCTGGCGCCCGGCGTGCACGTGGGCAACTTCGTCGAGATCAAGAAGGCGACGCTGGGCATCGGCAGCAAGGCGAACCACCTGAGCTACATCGGCGACGCCGAGATCGGTGCGGGCGTGAACATCGGCGCCGGCACCATCACCTGCAACTACGACGGCGTGAACAAGCACCTGACCCGCATCGGAGACGGCGCTTTCATCGGCTCGAACAGTGCGTTGGTGGCGCCGGTCAGCGTGGGTGCCAACGCCACCATCGGCGCCGGTTCGGTGATCACCAAGGATGCGCCGGCGGATGAGCTCACGGTGGCGCGCGGCCGCCAGCTCACCTTGTCCGGCTGGCAGCGCCCGACCCGGCAGACGAAGTGACGCCGGCGCGGGAGCCGCGTGACGCTCAGGCGTAGCGCCAGCCGTCCACCTCGACCAGCAGTTCGCGCCGGCACACCTCCCCGTGCAGCAGCAGTGCCGGCACAGCGGGCAAGTGCTGGCGGAAGAAGTCCCGCACGGCCCGGGCGTCGCCCGGACGCCGGACGTAGGCCTTCAACGGCGAGTGGGTATCGAAGCCCGCCGGCATGCCGGCGGCGGCCAGCAGTGCTTCGAGGTTGGCGAGCGTTTCCGCCAATTGCGCGGGCAGATCCCCTTGGTGTGCCGAGGCATGCCCGATCACCGCGGCGGTGCCGGAGATCGCCAGGGCATCGCCGGCCGGCAGCCGTACCGCCCGCGCGAAGCTGGGAGGGGTCGGCCCGTACTGGCGTGGGTAACGCCAGGCGCTCACCTGGCGGGGATTCTCCACCCGGGCGCCGGGTTGCGAGCTGGCCAGCAGGTAGACCTGCAGGCGCCCGTTGCAGCCCGGGCTGCCGATAGCCGTCGCCGCGGGAAAGCCACCGACGAACGCCGCGCCCATCCCTCGTGCGCGACCGCTGCAGAAGCGCTTGTAACGTTCGCCGTCGCCATCGCCCTGGTTGATGTCGGGCAGGTAGTTCCAGACCCGCAGCACCTGTGATTCGTCCTGCCCGACGAGGAATTGCGCCAGCTGCCGATACGCTTCCGCTGCGCACGTCTCGATGCCGCCGCTCGCCGACTCATCAAGGCTCACCGAGGCGAACAGCCAGCCACCGCCGCGCGACCAGCGGATATCGCCGGTCTGGCCGCAGCCCACCGGCCCGTCCACCTCCCAGCACTCCAGCGGAGCGGGAGCATCGAACGGTTCGAGCGGCAGCCGCAGCCAGCGCGGATCGTCGGTCTCCTCCCGGCCGGCGCCAAAGCCGATGACCGCGAGCATGCCGGGTTCGGCCAGCGCCTGCGCGGCGTCCACGTTGCGGTACGACACCCGTGGCGCGCGGCAGACCATCGCTCGCGCGACTGCGCCTTCACATCCCTGAACCATGCGATCTACCGGGAACGACGAGGGCCCCATGGTACACTCCCGACCCGCTGCCACCGGGGGGAGGCGCGGCTTTTTGGGTACGGATCCGAGCATGGCAGAGCAGACCGCCGCACAACACGAACTGGCCACCCTGGTGGTCGAGAGCCTGAATCTCGAAACCGTCACCCCCGAGCAGATCGATCCCGACGCGCCGTTGTTCGGTGGCGAGCTCGGGCTCGATTCGATCGATGCGCTGGAGATTTCCCTGGCGGTGTCCAAGCGCTACGGATTCCAGCTGCGCTCGGACAATCCGGACAACCGGCAGATTTTTTCCAGCCTGCGGACGCTGTCGGACTACATCGAACAGCAACGCGCCCACTGAGCGGCTGCCGAGGCGCCGCAGCCGCCCGCGCGCGATCGCGCTCCGGCCAATGAGCGAGGCCAGCATGTCCGCAGTTCCGGCCCGAGGGGGAAAGCTCATGTTCCGACGCTCCCGGACGCGGCGGTCCGGCGATGTGATGCGTCCCCCTGCCCACACGTCGACGGTGGCTCGATGATCCGGATCGAGGGCGTGGCATGGCCGCCCAGCCAACACACCCCGGGCCACCTGCCAGGTGGCACCCTGCGCGGGGTGGAAGCCCCGCCGGCATGCAGCCTGTCGCCGCTCGAACGCTGCGTGGGCGGGCGCGCATGAGCACGTTCGCCCTCCCGTTTCGGGTGCCGATCGAGCATCCGTCCCTTCCCGGCCACTTCCCGGGCGCGCCGCTGGTGCCCGGGGTCGTCATGCTCGAGGCGGTCGCCAGTGCGCTGCGGGCATGGCGTGGCGAGCGGCTGGCGCGAATCGCCGAGGCCAAGTTCGCCGCTCCACTGCTGCCGGGCGAGGACGCCGAGGTAAGACTCAGCGAATCGGCTGGCCGCCTGCGCTTCGAGATCCGTCGCGGCGACGAGCTGCTGGCGCGCGGCGTGATCGAGGGGGCCGCGGCGTGAGCGGGCACTGGCAGAGCCGTCCGGAGGGGGGCGGGCATTTCGCGCTTTGGCTGATCCGCAGCATCGCGCTGGTCTGCGGGCGAACGCTCGCGCGTTTGTCGCTGTATCCGATCACTGCCTATTTCTACCTGCGTCGCGCACCCGAGCGACAGGCGTCGAAGCAGTACCTCGCGCGGGTCCTCGGCCGACCGCCGACCCGGCGCGAAGTGTTCGACCACCTGTGGTGCTTCGCTGCGATCACCCTGGACCGCGTCTACCTGCTGGCGCGCGGCGACGACGATTTCGTGGTCGAGACCGACGGGCTCGACCTGCTGGATGCACACATCGCCAAGCGGCAGGGTGTGTTGCTGATCGGTTCGCACCTGGGCAGTTTCGAGGCGCTGCGTGCGCTGAGCACGCGCCGGCCGGAAGTCTCTCTGCGCGTCGTGCTGGACAAGCAGAAGACCCCGGCGATGACCGCCCTGCTCGAGGCGCTGGCTCCGGAGATCGGTGCCGGGGTGATCGACGCTTCGCGGGACGGCACCTCGATCACCCTGGCGATGGCGGAGGCCTGCCAGGCCGGCTCGCTGGTCGCACTGCTGGCCGATCGTGGGCGCGAGCACGAGGCCCTGCACCACGTGCCGTTCCTCGGACGGCCGGCACCGTTTCCGGTGGGGCCGTGGCTGCTCGCGCATGCGTTGCAGGTGCCGGTGATGTTGTGCTTCGGCCTGTACCTGGGTGGCAACCGCTATCGGCTGATATTCGAGCCGGTGGCCGAGCGCGTGTCGATTCCGCGCGCCGAGCGGGCCGCGGCACTGGACGCGCTCATCGCGCATTACGCCCTGCGGCTGGAACATTACGCGCGAATCGCGCCGACCAACTGGTTCAACTTCTATGACTTCTGGCAGCAAGATCTGCGCGCTCCCGCTGGCGCGGGGCCTGCCGACGCGGGCCGCCGCGTCGACGCCTGACGCGAGTGCGGCCGGTGCTGCCTTCGCCAGCCGTGCCGCGCCGGCGCGTGACCCTTCATGTCTGCCTCCCCATGCTGACGGCGCCCCATGTCCATCGAGACTGATCTCGCTTCGTTGATCCCGCATGCCGGCCGCATGTGTCTGCTCGATGCGGTGCTGGCCTGGGATGCGACGACGCTCCACGCGCGCAGCAGCAGTCACGCGCTGCCGGACCATCCGCTGCGCACCGCGGCCGGGCTGCATGCGGTGCACCTGGCCGAATACGGGGCACAGGCGATGGCGGTACACGGCGCATTGCGCGATCGCGCACAAGGCATCACCGGCGTGAAGCCGGGTCGGCTGGTCAGCCTGCGCGACGTATTGCTCGCGGTGGAGTTCGTCGATCCGCTCGCCGGCAGCGTGGACGTGCATGCCGAGTGCCTGTACGCCGATGATGTCGGCGCCCAGTATGCGTTCCGGGTCGAGCAGGGTGGCCGGTTGCTGGCCAGCGGGCGCGCCGCCGTGATCCATCCGTCACAGCCGACGGCCGGCTGAATCCTTCGCGCGGCTGCTCAGGCCGCCGTGAACAGCACGGGACGATGGTCGGCCGTGGCCAGGTCGTCCATGCCCTCGCGCAACGTGTCGCCGGCGGAATTCGCGGCGCGCTCGACGATGGTGGTCGCCAGCGCCCTCAGCAGGGCGACGTTGTCGCGCAGGCGCGCGCGTACGCCACGGTCGTCCAGGACGTCGTGCAGGGTCGCGTTCATCGCGGCGAACCAGGGCAGTTCGCGCTGGTCGAGCATCGCGCGCGGATTGCGTCCGCGAGAGCACGCGTGCCAGCGACCGAAGAACGCCTGCATCCGCTCGTTCAGGGCGCGGGTCTGCTCCAGCTCCGGGCCCAGCTCGGCGAACAGCGCCGCGTCGGTCAGCCTCCGCTGGAATACCAGCTGGCACAGCACGCCCCAGTAATAGGCATAGTCCCAGATCACCTTGATCGGCAGCACCTCGGCGTCGCCGAGCAGCGGGTATTGCCCCCGGTAAAGCGCCAGGGTCGAGTCGTAGAAGGACTGGAACAGCCGCTCGTACAGCCGCACGCGCGGTGCCAGCAGCTCGCCCGCGCGGTCCTGCCGCACCAGTTCGGTGATGTAGGTGTTGGCGATGGCGATGAAGTCGGTGCCGGGCGAATAGAACGGATCGAGGAACGCGCCGGCCTCGCCGGTGAGCGCCCAGCGGTCGGTGCTGAACATGCGCGCACAGCCGTAGGAGTAGTCGCGGAAGAAGGCGAAGTCCATCAGCCTGTCCTGTCGCGCAGCCACTTCCCGTGCCAGCGCGGGCTGGTGCCTGGCCAGCCAGTCCAGCGCGCGCGGAAAGCGGTTGATCGATTCGACCGGATGCATCGCGGCATCGACCACGATGCCGACCGAGTGCGCACCGCAGGCCAGCGGAATCAGCCAGCACCAGTAGCCCGGTCCGCACAGGTGATTGGTCGATCGCCAGCGCTCGCGCGGGGTGCAGCGGGCGCTCCATTCGGCGTCATCGCTCCATTGGTCGATGGCGATGCGGTCGTCGAGGCGGAACCACGCGGCATGGGCGTGGTGGCCGTTGTCGCGGGTCAGGTCGAGCTGGCGGCGCAGCAGGCCGGCACGGCCAGAAGCATCGAGCAGCCAGCGTGCCTGCACCCACGGTTCGCCGTCACCGGTGCAGTGCACGCGGTGTGGCGCATCGCCCTGACCAAGTTCGATCGATCGCACGCCGACGCCGTCGCGAAACGCGATGCCGCGGCGGCGCGCCTCCTCGCCGAGCAGGTTCTCGAAGATGCCGCGATCGATCTGGTAGCTCGGCGTGGGCAGCACCTCGCGCACGCCCAGTTCGGTAACGGCGTCCAGATCGTCCCGTCCATGCGAGAAAAAGAAGCGGAAGCCGAACTTGCGCAGGTGGGACCGCTCGAGATGGTCGCGCAGACCCAGTGTCTCGGCGAGATAGTGGGCGCCGATCTCCACGGTCGATTCACCGACCTTGTATGCTGCGGCGGGCACCGGATGCCCGCGGCGCTCGAGTACGACCACGTCCAGGTCGGGGCAGGCGTCCCGCAGCTGCAGTGCCAGGCACAGCCCGGCCAGCCCCCCACCCAGAATCACCACGTCGTGCGTCGTGCCGTCCATGCCCGTTCCATCCGTTGCGATGTCCCGATTGTGCACGGCGTGCGCAGACCACGGGTTCAGTGCGTGTAAACCTACAGGTCGTCGAGCACCCGCGGTGGGCGTTCGCGCGAGCAGCGGTAGCTCGCCACGATGTGGCCATAGTGGATCACCCGCCCGATGGTGTAGGCAGTGATGCGGGTGACGTCGCGCACCGGCTTGAAGTGACTGCGCCGGAAGCCGCCCTGGTAGCGCGAGGCGATCGGCACCGATACGACGCCCAGTCCCCGTTCGCGGCAGGCCGCGATCAGCAGCGCGGCTTCGAGCACGAAGTGCTCGGCGGGCACTCCGGCCAGTGTCAGTGCCTCAGGCGGATACCAGCGTTGGCCGCTCTGGGTATCGGCGATCGGCTGCGCGCACGCCCATGAGATACCCCAGTCGGCTACCGCGTTGGCGCGGCGTCGGCCCCTCGGTTGCTGCGCGCGGTCCAGCAGGCGTGCGCCGATCACGATGTGGCGCGGAAATCGCTCGGCCGCCGCGAGCATCCGTGGGATGTCGGCGGCCAGGTGCTGGCCGTCGCCATCCATGCTCAGCACTGCTTCGTACTCCTGGCGCATGGCTTCGCGGAAGCCACTGCGCAGCGCCTCGCCCTTGCCCCGGCGCTCGTCATGCCGGATCAGCGTGACCGGCAGGTGGCCGACAATCTCGGGTGTGCGGTCGTCCGAACCGTCGTCGATCACGATCACCGGCGCACCAAGTGCCAGCACCGAGCGCACCACCGCCTCGATCGCCCTCTCCTCGTTGAGGCAGGGGATCAGCACGCACCAGCGCGGCAGGTTCAAGCGGGGTACTCCAGGTCCATTCGCAGTCCCAGCTCGGCGGCGGCCGCTGCCATCGCCACCGGCTCGCGGCGCACCAGCGGTACCAGCAGGCGCAGGGCCTCGGCGGCGGGGTTGCCGGCCAGCCAGTCGGGCAACGGCTCCGGCCACAAAGGTGGAGTCGAAGGATCGGGCGTCAGCGTCAACCCGAGTGTCGCCAGGGCCTGCGAACCGGGCGGCGGGGCCAGCACCAGCGCCGCGCCGAAGGCCAGGGTGTAACCGGTCACTTCGCCCAGTGGGCCGCTCGAAGCCACGTCGCTGCACACCAGCAGCACCGGCCGGCGCTCGGCGGCGACCAGGCTGGCCGCTTCCAGCAGGCCGGCTCCAAAGCTCTGCCGATGCGCGCAGACCGCGTTGGAGGCGGCGTGGCAACCGGTGGCGATGGTCCAGTACCCGACGGGCGCGTTGTGCACGGAATTGTGGAATTTCGTCGGCGACAGCTCGGCCGGCGTGCTCGCCAGCGTGGCGCACAGGTAGTCGGTGATGCCCTGATCGCCGTGGCTCGAAGTAAATACGCAGGCCAGTTCGGCGGCGTCCCGGCCGCTCATCGCCAGCGCCTGTCCGGCGACCTCGGTGGCCAGCAGGACGCTTTCCGGAGCGCGCCGCCGCTCGTTGGCCGGCAGCACGGCCGCGGGCGGCCGGGCGCCGGACGAGGGTGCCGCGGATCCAGCGAGCCATCGGCGCAGATCGTCGAGGCCGGTCGCCTGCGGCGCCCACAGGCCGATCCCCTCGATCGCGACGTGCAGGGTGCTCATGCCGTTGCTTCGCTCCGTGCGAACACCAGGCAGGCATTGTTGCCGCCGAACCCGAACGAGTTGCTCATCACGACCCGCAGCTCGCGTTGCTCGGTCAGCCAGGCGAACGACGGGCCGCAGGCCGGATCGGGCGTGCGGGTGCCGAAATTGCCGGGTACGACGCCGTCGCGCAGGGCCAGCAGGGCGATCACGGCCTCGAGGATACCGGCCGCCCCCAGGGTGTGCCCGGTCAGCCCCTTGGTCGAGCTGGCGCGGGTGCGCGGGGCGAACGTACGGCCGACCAGCGCCGCTTCGACCTCGTCGTTCTTAAGGCTGGCGGTGCCGTGCAGGTTGATGTAGTCGACCTGGCCCGCGGCGAGTCCGGCGCGGGCCAGTGCATCGCGAAGCGCCAGCTCGGCGCCGAGGCCCTCCGGGTGCGGCGTGGACATATGGTGGGCATCGGTGGCCTCGCCGTATCCGAGCAGACGGGGCGCGGTCGGTGCGGCGTCTGCACGCTCCAGCAGCGCGAATCCTGCTGCCTCGCCAATGGAGATGCCGCGGCGTGCGGCATCGAACGGCCGGCATGGTTCAGGCGACACCAGCTCCAACGCGTTGAAACCGAACAGCACGCTGTCGCACAGCGTGTCCACGCCGCCGACCACGGCCGCATCGACGAGCCCCAGCCGGATCAGGCGCTCGGCACTGGCGAACACCTTGGCGCTGGACGAGCAGGCGGTGGACACGGTGAGGCAGGGGCCACGCAAGCCGAGCGCGTCGGCCACGAAGGCGACCAGCGAGTGCGGCGCGTGGATGTCGGGGCGACGCAGATCGGCCGGCAGCCGGCCATCGGCGTCAAGTCGGCGATAGCCTTCCTCGGTGGCGCCGATGCTGGACGTGGAGGTGCCGAGTATCAACGCGACGCGGTGGGCGCCGTAGCGCTCGCAGGCGGATCCGACGCGTTGAACGAAGTCGTCCTGGCGCAACCCGAGCCAGGCCAGTCGGTTGTTGCGACACTCCCACCCGACCAGATGCGCGGGTAGCGGCATGTCCTCCACGCCTTCGACCCGGCCGATCCAGCAGGGCAGGGGGGCGCTGGAGATGTCGTTCGGACGCAACCCGCCTGCGCCGAGCGCCAGCGCACGGGCATGTGCGGTAAGACCGTGGCCGAGGGCCGAGGCGGCGGTGTAGGCCGAGACGGCAAGGGGGGCGATCCGGTCGGGCATCCCGGAAGCCTAGCGGCGCCCTCGGGACTTGCCTAGCCGCGCGGAAGGGGCTGCCGGATTGCCCGGGCAGGCCGGACCGCGCACACTTCGGCGCTCCCGGTCCCGGATTGCCTGCGTGCCTCCAGTGCCCTCCCTGATCCGTTCGCGCCGTTATCTGTCCGATCGCGACGTCTGGCACGCCGCCGTCGTCAGTGTGGTCGCACTGCTGCTCAGCGGCGGGCTGGTCTTCGTCGGTTACCTGGCCCACGTCTGGTGTGTCGCCAGGCGCAGCCCGCGCCAGGCCTCACGGCCGATGGTGGTGCTGGTGTTCGGTCAGCGACTGGATCAGGGCGAGCCAGGCGAGGACTTCCGTCAGCGTTTGGCGGCTGCGCTGGAGCTGGCGCGCTCGGCGCGCGCCGAACGCCTGCTGCTGCTTGGCGGGTTCAGCGGCGGCCCGGTGAGCGAGGCGGATGCCGGCCATCGCTGGCTGCTTCTTCACGGGCTGCCACCGGACATACCGGTGCAACTGGAGCACGACTCGACCGACTCGCTGGAAAACCTTCGTCATGCGCGGCTGTTGCTGAGTGCGGGTGACCCTGCGCGCCCGTTGCCGCCGGTGGCCTTGCTGACCAGTCGATACCACCTGGCGCGTTGCCGGTGGCTGGCGCATCGGCTCGGTTTCGATGGCCAGCCGGTGGCCGCCGAGCCCCGGCTGCGACTCACGCCCCGACTGCTGCGCCTGCTGGTGCTGGAGTCGGCCTACCTGATGTGGATCGATCTGGGCATGCGCTGGGCCGGTCTGGTGGGACACGGGCGGATGGCCGCACGCATCGGTTGATCCGGGCAGGCTTGCTAAGCTTCGTTGCTTTGCCGGCAAAGGTGACCCAGCGATGAGCGAACAGGCCGAACGCGCCGAAGCTTTCCTGCGCGAACTGCAGGACCGGATCTGCGCCGCGGTGGAGACTGCCGACGGCGGTGCACGTTTTGTCGAGGACGCCTGGACCCGCGAGGGCGGTGGCGGCGGGCGCACCCGCGTGCTGCGCGACGGCGCGGTATTCGAGCAGGCCGGGGTGAACTTCTCCCGCGTGCATGGCGACCGCCTGCCGCCCAGCGCCACCGCGCACCGGCCCGAACTGGCCGGTGGCAGCTTCGTCGCCGCCGGCGTATCGCTGGTGCTGCACCCGAAGAATCCGTATGTGCCGACCACCCACGCCAACGTGCGCTACTTCGAGGCCAGCAAACCTGGCGTGGAGCCGGTGTGGTGGTTCGGCGGCGGCTTCGACCTGACCCCGTTCTACCCGTTCGACGAGGACGTGGCGCACTGGCACACCGTGGCGCGCGACCTGTGTACGCCGTTCGGCGGGGACGTCTATCCCCGCTACAAGCGCTGGTGCGACGAGTACTTCTTCCTCAAACACCGCGGCGAGACACGCGGCGTCGGCGGGCTGTTCTACGACGATCTGAACGAGGGCGGTTTCGAGCACTGCTTCGACTTCACCCGGGCGGTCGGCCAGGGTTTCCTCGACGCCTACCTGCCGATCGTGGCGCGGCGTCGCCACACGCCCTACGGCGAGCGCGAGCGGCAGTTCCAGCTGTACCGGCGCGGACGCTACGTGGAATTCAACCTGGTCTACGACCGCGGCACCCTGTTCGGGCTGCAGTCGGGCGGGCGCACCGAGTCGATCCTGATGAGCCTGCCGCCGCAGGTGCGCTTCGAGTACGCCTACCAGCCCGAGGCGGGCAGCGCCGAGGCGCGGCTGGCGGACTACCTGAAGCCGCGCGACTGGCTGTAGGAGCGCACCCTGTGCGCGAATGCTCCTGATCACGTGACGAAGAGCGTCGCGCACGGGGTGCGCTCCTACGGGTGGCTACGGCGTGTCGCCGTGGAACGTGACCGGCGTGGCGCCCTTCACCGGGCCGATCTGCGCGCTGTCGCTGACCTGCAGCACGACGTCGCGCCGGAATTCCAGGGTGCCCTGCACCACCGCGTGCGGGCCGATCACGACGTGGGGCGGGCGATGGTTGTTCCAGTGGAACCAGCCGCCGGGCTTGTCGACCAGGATGCCGCCCTCGACGCGCGAATCGGCACCGACGGTGATGTCGCCGCTGACCGTGCCCAGGCCGCCGGCGACGTGGGCGTCGTCCAGCGAGATCGCACCGTTGACGTTGGACACCCGTCCGCCGACGTCGGCGTCCTTGGCCAGCCGGATGGCACCGTTGACCGCCTCGACCTTGCCGCTGACGCGTGCGCCCGCGCCAAGTGTGACGGCACCGTTGACCGTGCCGACCTCGCTGGCCTGCGCTTTGTCGCCAAGCTCCACCGAGCCATTGACCGTGCTGGCCTTGCGCACGGAGGCGCCGTCCTCAACGTGCACCGAGCCGTTGACGGTGCTTGCGTCACCGACCTGCTGGCCGGCCTCCACGTGGACGCTGCCATTGACCTTGTCGATGCTGTCCTGGGCGCTCGCGGCCAGTGGCACGGCGAGGGCAAAAGCGAGGGCGAGTGCAGTGCGGCGCATGGGGTTCTCCTTGGCTGGAAGGGCGGGCGGCACGTGGCGTGCGCTGCCGTGGGTCGATCCCCGTTTCTGATGCCTGCGGCGCCCGGTCGGTTTACGTGACCTTCGGCATGGGCCGGATTTGACGGGTGCGGCCGGGCGCTTCACCATTTCGGTTTTCCGCCGACCGCCAATCCACCATGCACAAGCTCGTCCTGATCCGTCACGGCCAGTCCCAGTGGAACCTCGACAACCGCTTCAGCGGCTGGGCCGATGTCGACCTGACCGCCCAGGGCGTGGCCGAGGCGCGCGAAGCCGGCGCGCTTCTAAAAGAGGCCGGTTACCGCTTCGACGTGGCGCACACCTCGGTGCTCAAGCGTGCCGTGCGCACCCTGTGGGGTGTGCAGGAGTCGCTGGACCAGATGTGGATCCCGGTGGTCACCGACTGGCGCCTCAACGAGCGCCACTACGGCGCGCTGACCGGCCTGAACAAGGCCGAGACCGCCGCGAAGTACGGCGAGGACCAGGTGAAGATCTGGCGGCGCAGCTACGACATGCCGCCGCCGGCGCTGGAGCGCGCCGACAACGAGGCGCTCTCCGACCCGCGCTATGCCGGGCTCGATCCGAAGCTGATTCCCGACACCGAATGCCTGAAGGACACCGTCGCCCGCGTGCTGCCGTACTGGCATGAAGTGCTGGCGCCGGCGATCCGCAGCGGCCAGCGCGTGCTGGTGGTGGCGCATGGCAACTCCATGCGGGCCCTGGTGAAGTATCTCGATGGCATCTCCGACGACGAGATCGTCGAGGTCAACATTCCGAACGGGATTCCGCTGGTCTACGAGTTCGACGACGAACTGCGCCCCGTCCGCCACGAATATCTGGGTGACGCGGACGCGATCGCCGCCAAGATGGCCGCCGTGGCCAACCAGGGCAAGGCGAAGTAGGGGCTTGGCGAGTGACGGATGTCACCCGCATCGGCTGCCAGTCGCCTGTCGCGGCGGGGGATGCGGTTCGCTAGTCTTGCCCCGTTACCGACACGGATGCCCGACATGACGCCGAACCTCGCTCCCGTTGCCATCATGGTCCCCGTACTGGGGTTCGCCGTCTGGCGCCGCGTTCGCAGCCAGTTCGGGCGTCAGCCGATCCGGCGGGGACGGATGATCGCGCGTATCGCCGTGTTTGCGGCGATCGGGGTGCTGGTGGGGCTCGGCGGACTGCTCAACCCGCGGCTGCTGGAAGGTCTGGCCGCAGGCGCGGTACTGGGCGCCATGCTGGGCATGCTGGGACTTCGCCTGACGCGTTTCGAGCGCAGCCCCGACGGCAGCGACGGCTACATTCCCAATCCGTGGATCGGTGGCCTGCTCACCGCGTTGCTGGTTGCCCGGCTGGCCTGGCGTTTCCTGGTGGTGATGCCGCAGATGGAGCATCTGCAGGCAGGTGCGGGGGCGCCGCCGCCGATCGGCAACAGCCCGCTGACCCTGCTGATGTTCGGTCTGCTGATCGGCTACTACATCACCTACTTCAGCGGCCTGCTGGTGCACCACCGTCGCTTCGAACAGGCCCAGGCGGCCGCCCGGGCTCCGTAGACGGTCCCTACAGCGCGTCGTTGTCCAGTTCGCCGGTACGGATGCGGATCACCTGGTCCAGCGGGCTGACGAAGATCTTGCCGTCGCCGATCTTGCCGGTACGCGCTGCGTTCTGGATCGCCTCGACCACGCGCTCGAGCTGCTCGTCGGCGACTGCCACCTCCAGCTTGATCTTGGGCAGGAAGTCGACCACGTACTCGGCCCCCCGGTAGAGCTCCGTGTGGCCCTTCTGCCGGCCGAATCCCTTTACCTCGGTCACCGTGATGCCGTGGACTCCTGCGTCGGCGAGTGCCTCGCGCACATCGTCGAGCTTGAAGGGCTTGATGACTGCGGAAACCAGCTTCATGAATGCTCCTGGATCTGAAGGCGCAGGCGACCTCGCCGCGCGGACCGGCATTTTGCGCTCTCCTTGGCACGGTGTCGCCCTCGATCGGACTGTGTAGGAAAATGCCTACAAACTCCGACGGAGCCCACCGATGGCACCCCCAAAGCACGTTTACATAGACTTCATTTCGACGAGTTCGAGGCGCCATCCATGATGGACAGGCAGGACATTGATCAACTTGCCCTGCGACTTGTTTCGTTGGTACCGCCAGGATTGGCGCAAGCGCATCAGGATCTGCGAACCAACTTCGGCGATGTCCTGGCGCACGGATTGCGCCGCCTTGATCTGGTCACCCGCGAAGAGTTCGATGTCCAGAGTCAGCTGCTGGCACGTGCCCGTGCCAAGGTTGAAGAGCTGGAGAGGCGCGTCGCCGATCTGGAGACGATAGCCGCTTCGCGCGGTTCCTGAAGCAGGAACGTCTCCCGGGAGCCGCCCCCGACCTGTCACCCTCACCCCGAGAACGGTCGGGGGCGGTTATTTACGCCCCAAAGGTCGGAGTGGTTTGCATGCGCACTTTTGGCGTCCTCCCTTCCTCTTCCTGCGCGTGCCCATGAGCCTGGCCGTCACCCTCAGCCGTGCCCAGGAAGGGGTGGCTGCGCCGCAGGTGATGGTCGAGGTGCATCTCTCCGGTGGCCTGCCGGGCACCAATATCGTTGGCCTCCCCGAAGCGGCCGTGCGAGAGGCGCGGGACCGTGTGCGGGTAGCCATCCAGAACACCGCATTCAGCTATCCGGACCGCAAGGTCACCGTCAACCTGGCGCCTGCCGAGCTGCCCAAGGACGGAGGCCGTTTCGACCTGGCGATCGCACTGGGCATTCTCGCCGCCGGCGGGCAGGTGCCGCGCGACAAGCTGGACGACTGCGAATTCCTCGGGGAGTTGGCGCTTTCGGGAGCGATTCGCGGGGTCTCGGGCGTGGTGCCCGCTCTGCTGCGGGCCCGCGCTCGCGGCCGGCGCATGGTGGTTCCCAGGGCCAATGCCGCCGAGGCAGCGCTTGTGCCGGATGTCGATGTGCTGGTGGCCGACAGCCTGGCCGAAGTCTGCGGCTGGCTGCATGACGCTTCGTCGCTGGCCCCGCCGCAGGCGGAGATGACCGACGATACCGGCCAGCCCGGCCGCGGCCCGGACATGAGTGACGTGCGCGGCCAGTTGCAGGCGCGCCGGGCCCTGGAGATCGCCGCCGTCGGCGGTCACCACCTGTTGCTGGTCGGGCCGCCCGGGACCGGCAAGACCATGCTGGCCGAGCGGCTGCCGGGCATCCTGCCGCCGCTGACCGAGGTCGAGGCGCTGGAAACCTGCGCCGTGCTCTCGGTAACCGGCCAGCCGGTGGATCCGTCGCAGTGGCGACGGCGGCCGTTCCGTGCGCCGCACCACACGGCCTCGGCGGTGGCACTGGTCGGCGGCGGCTCCTACCCGAGACCGGGCGAGATCTCGCTGGCCCACCATGGCGTCCTGTTTCTCGACGAGTTGCCGGAATTCAACCGGCACGTGCTCGATGTCCTGCGTGAGCCACTCGAGTCGGGCCAGATCATGATTTCCCGCGCTGCCCGGCAATCGAGCTTTCCGGCCCAGTTCCAGCTCGTGGCAGCGATGAATCCCTGCCCGTGCGGGTATGCGGGTGATCCGCGCCAGCGCTGCCACTGCACGCCGGACCAGATCCAGCGCTACCGCGGGAAAATCTCCGGGCCGCTGCTGGACCGCATCGATCTCAGCGTGGAGGTTCCGCGCGTGCCGCTGGCCGAATTGGGTGCACCGCCGGGCGAACACGACGAGGACTCGGCGACCGTCCGCCAGCGGGTGATTCGCGCCCGCGATCATGCCCTTCAGCGGGCCGGGCGTCCCAATGCCGATATCAGCACCCGCGAGCTCGAGCGCGATTGCGCGCTCGGGTCGGCCGAGCGGCGTTGGTTCGAGTCGGCGCTGGAGCGCCTGGGACTCTCGGCCCGGGCCTATCACCGCACCCTGCGGGTGGCGCGCACCATCGCGGACCTCGATGGCGGTGCCGGACTGCTGGACCGTGCCCACCTGGCCGAAGCCCTGCAATACCGGCGTTTCTAGGGGCCGTTCTCAATTCTTGAACTCGGGAGTATTGACTTCCCGTCGTGGCTGGCTATTATCTGCACCCGTCGGTTCGCAAATGTCCCGACCCCGCGCCCCGGCATCGGCCTCCCCCCCTCCCTCCGATGCCGGGGCCACTCTTCTTCCCCCTTCCCTGTTTCCGCGCTGGACGTCGCGCGGACTGCCGTGCTCCGATAGGGCGCCGGACGCGTACAGGAAGCAGGCATGACGATGGAACCCGGCCTCCTGCTGACCACCCTGCTCGGGGTCGGCTTTGCGGCCCAGTGGCTGGCTTGGAGGGTTCGACTGCCCGCCATCGTGTTCCTGCTGCTGGCCGGCATCGTGTTCGGACCGGTATTGCAGCTGGTGCATCCGGACCGCCTGCTCGGCCCCCTGCTGTTTCCGGTCGTGTCACTCGCAGTCGCGCTGATCCTGTTCGAGGGCAGCCTGAGCCTGCGTTTCGCCGAGTTGCGTGGGATCGGTGGCGCGGTGCGTGGACTGGTCAGCTACGGGGCCATCGCCGCCCTGCTGATGCTGGCGGCGGCAGCGCATCTGCTGGCAGGGTTGAGCTGGGATATTGCCCTGCTGTTTGGCGCATTGACCTGCGTGACCGGACCGACGGTGATCGCGCCGATGCTGCGCACGCTGCGCCCCAATGCCCGCATCGCCAGCACGCTGCGCTGGGAGGGCATCGTGATCGATCCGCTGGGTGCGCTGTTCGCGGTGCTGATCTACGAGGCGATCGTCTCGCGCGAGCAGGGCCACACCATCGGTGTGTTCCTGGGCACCATCGGCAGCGGCGTGGTCGCCGGTGCGGCGGCGGCGCTTGTGCTGGGCCAGCTCCTGCGCCGCCAGATGATCCCCGAATACCTGCAGAACTTCGGCACGCTGGCAGCCGTGCTGCTGACTTTCAGCCTGTCCAACGCCCTTGCGCATGAGTCGGGCCTGCTGGCGGTCACCATCATGGGGGTCGCGCTGGGCAACATGCGCAATCTGCACGTCGACGACATCCTCGACTTCAAGGAACACCTGACCACGCTGCTGGTGTCCAGCCTGTTCATCCTGCTGGCTGCTCGCCTGCCGTGGCCATTGCCGTCCGGCACGCTGATGGCGGGTATCGGCATCCTGCTGGTGTCGCAGGTGCTGATCCGTCCGCTGTCCGTGGTGATCGCGACGGCCGGTAGTTCGCTGGCCTGGCGGGAGCGTGCGCTGATCGCCTGGGTCGCGCCGCGCGGCATCGTTGCGGCGGCGGTCTCGGCGCTGTTCGCCCTCCGGTTGGATGCACTGGGCATGCACGGAGCGGACGTACTGGTGCCGCTGGTGTTCATCCTGATCATCGGCACCGTGGTACTCCAAGGTGCGACGGCGCGGCCGCTGGCGCGTTGGCTCGGCGTGGCTGAGCCCGAGCCGCGCGGCGTGCTGGTGTTCGGCGCCGACGAGGTACCGCGTGCAGTGGCCAAGGCCCTGCACGATGGAGGGATCCGCGTTGTGCTCGCCGATGACGACTGGGAGGGCATCCGCCGGGCGCGAATGGACGGTCTGGCCACGTTCTTCGGCAATCCGGCGTCCTCCCATGCCGACCGCCACCTCGATCTCACCGGCATCGGCCGACTGCTGGCGATGTCCACCCACCGCGAGCGCAACTCGCTCGCATGCCTGCACTACCGCGAGGAATTCGGCCGCGACCGGGTCTACCGGCTGCGCAACCTTGGCCCGGAGGAAACCACCGACCGTGCTGCGCTGGCCGACAGTCTGCTGGCGCCGCCGCTGTTCGAGGAGGCCATGACCCACGGCCGCTTCGCCGGGCTGCTGGCACAGGGCTGGCGGGTCAAGTCGACCCGGCTCACCGCCACCTTCGACTGGCCCCACTTCATCGAGCAGTACGGGTCGGCATCCATCCTGCTGTTCGGCATCGAGGAGAAGGGGGCGTTGCGGGTGGTCTCGACCAAGCGCCAGCTGGAGCCCCGGCCGGGCTGGACGGTGATTGCCCTGGTTCCGCCGGCCGCCGCCGCAGAAGCGTGAAAAAGAGCGCGGGCCGGCGGCCCGCGCTCTTTCAAAGCTCTCTGCCATCACGCCGCGTGGGTGAACTGTGCCTCCTCGGTCGAACCGGTCAGCGCGGTGGTCGAGGACTGGCCCTGCTGGATCGCCTGGGTCACCTGGTCGAAGTAGCCGGTGCCGACCTCGCGCTGGTGCTTCACCGCGGTGAAGCCACGCTCGGCGGCGGCGAATTCCTTCTCCTGCAGCTCGACGAAGGCGCTCATCTGGCGGCGGGCGTAGCCGTGGGCGAGATCGAACATGCCGTAGTTGAGGCTGTGGAAGCCGGCTAGCGTGATGAACTGGAACTTGTAGCCCATCGCGCCGAGTTCCTTCTGGAACTTCGCGATGGTCGCGTCGTCCAGGTTCTTCTTCCAGTTGAAGCTGGGCGAGCAGTTGTAGGCCAGCAGCTTGCCGGGGAATTTCGCGTGGATCGCCTCGGCGAACCTGCGCGCGTCATCCAGGTTCGGCTTGCTGGTCTCGCACCAGATCAGGTCGGCGTAGGGCGCGTAGGCGAGGCCACGGCTGATCGCCTGGTCCAGGCCCGGCTTGACCCGGAAGAAGCCTTCGACGGTGCGCTCGCCGGTGATGAACGGCCGGTCGTTCGGATCGATGTCGGAGGTGAGCAGGTCGGCGGCATCGGCGTCGGTGCGGGCGACGATCAGCGTCGGCACGCCCATCACGTCGGCGGCCAGGCGCGCGGCGTTGAGCTTGTCGACCGCCTCGCGGGTGGGCACCAGCACCTTGCCACCCATGTGGCCGCACTTCTTCACCGAAGCGAGCTGGTCCTCGAAGTGCACGCCCGCCGCGCCGGCCTCGATCATCGCCTTCATCAGCTCGAAGGCATTCAGCACGCCGCCAAAGCCGGCCTCGGCGTCAGCCACGATCGGCACCATCCAGTCGGTGCCGTCGTTGCCTTCGGCGTGATGCAGCTGGTCGGCGCGCAACAGGGTGTTGTTGATCCGCTTGACCACCTGCGGCACCGAGTTGGCCGGGTACAGCGACTGGTCCGGATACATTTCGCCGGCAAGGTTGGCGTCGGCGGCAACCTGCCAGCCGGACAGGTAGATCGCCTGCAGGCCAGCCTTGACCTGCTGCATCGCCTGGTTGCCGGTGAGCGCGCCCAGCGCGTTGACGAAATCCTCGCTGTGCAGCGACTTCCACAGGCGCTCGGCGCCACGCTTGGCCAGCGTGTGCTCGATACCGACCGTGCCGCGCAGGCGGGCCACGTCCTCGGCGCTGTAGTTGCGCTGGATGCCGCTCCAGCGGGGGTTGTTGCTCCAGTCGAGCTTGATCTGATCGGCGGTGGGCAGGGTGTTCTTCATGATGGACTCCGGGTAGCTGATACGTGCGTTGGTGCGTCGATCAGAGCTGTTCGTACGCGGGCAGGGTCAGGAAGTCGGCGAGCTGGTCGTCATGGGTCAGTGCCGACAGCAGGGCGGCGGCGGCATCGGCCTTCGCGGCACCCGGGTCGCTGCTTCCGCGCAGCCGGTGCGCGTGCTTGGCCAGCACCTGGTCGAACAGGGCGAAGTCGATCGGCGCGTGATCGGTGAACTCGACCCCGCCGTGGTGCAGCCACTGCCACAGCTGCGCGCGGGCGATCTCGGCGGTGGCGGCGTCCTCCATCAGGTGGTGGATCGGCACGCAGCCCAGGCCATCGAGCCAGGCCGCGGTGTAGCGCAGGGCCACCTCGACGTTGTTGTCGAAACCCTCGCGGCTGATCGAGCCGGCACAGGGTGCGAGCAACTGTTCGCGGCTGACGCAGACGTCCTCGCGCAGCCGGTCGAGCTGGTTCGGCGTGGGCATGTGCTCGTCGAAGATCGCCTTCGCCACCGGCACCAGCGCCGGGTGCGCGACCCAGGTGCCGTCGTGACCGGCGGTCACCTCGCGCAGCTTGTCGGCGCGCACCTTGGCCATCGCCGCCTCGTTGGCGGCTTCGTCGCCCTTGATCGGGATCTGCGCGGCCATGCCGCCCATCGCGAAGGCGCCACGGCGATGGCAGGTCTGGATCAGCAGCTCGGAGTAGGCCTTCAGGAACGGCACCGTCATCTGCACCTGGCCGCGCTCGGGCAGCAGGCGGTCGCGGTGCCCGCGCAGGGTCTTCAGGTAGGAGAAGATGTAGTCCCAGCGGCCGCAGTTCAGGCCGACCACGCGATGGCGCAGCGCATGCAGGATCTCGTGCATCTGGAACACCGCCGGCAGCGTCTCGATCAGCACCGTGGCCTTCATGCAGCCGGCCGGCAGGTCGAGCTCGGCCTCGGCCAGCGCCATCACCTCGTCCCACAGCGCGGCTTCCTCCATCGCCTCGAGCTTGGGCAGGTAGAAGTACGGACCACGCTGCATCGCGTGCAGCAGGTGGGCGTTGTGGTAGGCGAACAGGCCGAAGTCGACCAGGGCTCCGGCCATGGTCTGACCGTCGACGGTGACGTGTCGCTCGGGCAGGTGCCAGCCGCGCGGACGGACCACCAGCACGGCGGTCTGCTCGGCCAGCCGGTAGCGCTTGCCCTCGGGCGAGGTGTGCTCGATGGTGCCAGCCACCGCATCGCGCAGGTTGATCTGGCCATCGAGCTGGTTGCGGAAGCTCGGCGCCGAGGAATCCTCGAAGTCGGCCATGAATACCTTCGCGCCGGAGTTCAGCGCGTTGATGATCATCTTGCGTTCGACCGGCCCGGTGATCTCGACCCGACGGTCCAGCAGCGCTTCGGGAATCGGCGCCACGCGCCAGTCGCCCTCGCGGATGGCGCGTGTGTCGCTGCGGAAGTTCGGCAGGCAGCCGGCGTCATAGCGGGCCTGGCGCTCATGCCGCGCCTTCAGCAATTGCTGTCGGCGGGCCTCCGCCGCATGGTGCAGCCGGGCGAGGAAAGCCAGCGCGTCCGGCGTGAGGATGTCCTCATAGCCGGTGGTGTCGGCGTGGATCTGCGCCTGGATCGGCTGCAGGCGTTCCTGGGGTACGGCCATGGGATTGCGCTCCGCCTTGGGTGGGGCGTCAAACTAGGCCTCGATCGATAGCTTTGACAAAGCAAATGTTTCAATTTTTGTCTTTGACAAAATTGATGACATATGCAAATTACTGATTCCATGAGAAGAAAATCACCCGAATCGACTCCGCCGGCAACCAAAAAACGTGCTGCAAGTGCAAAAAACCGCTCCGGGCGTTTGAGCGGCGATGCCGACGCGGCCAGCCGCTTCTACTACAAGGGCAACCGCCACAAGCAGCTGCGCGCCTTCGTGGCGACGGTGAAGCTGGGCACCCTGACCCGCGCCGCCGAGGCGCTTTACCTGTCTCAGCCGTCGGTGAGCCTGCAGCTGCAGGCGCTGGAGCGGGAGCTGGGCGTGACCCTGATGGAACGCAGCCGTCGCCGCATCAACCTCACCGATGCCGGCGAAGCGCTTTACGAGCTGGCCCGGCCGCTGGTGGAGGGCTGGGAAAACCTCGACCGCGATTTCCAGGCCAAGGTGAAGGGCCTGCAGGCCGGCAAGCTGGTAATCGCCGCGGGCACCTCGACCATCCAGTACCTGCTGCCTGACCTGGTCCGCCGCTACCGCGAGCGGTTCCCCGCCGTGCAGCTGCAGCTGGCCAATGTCACCGGCAAGGATGGCATGGCGATGCTGCGCGAGGACAAGGCCGACTTCGCCGTCGGCTCGATGCTCGACGTACCCAACGACATTGCCTGGGCGCCGGTCTACCACTACGACCCGATGTTGATCACGCCGCTGGACCACCCGCTGGCGTCCAAGGCGGAGGTTACCGTGGAGGATCTGTCGCCCTACGGCCTGATCCTGCCGCCGCAGCGCCTGTCCACCTACCGGCTGGTCGACCTGGTGTTCCAGCAGCGGCAGGTGCCGTACCACGTGGCGATCGAGGTGGGCGGTTGGGACGTCATCAAGGAGTACGTGGCGATGGGCATGGGCATCTCCATCGTCACCGGCATCTGCATCACCGAGGCCGACCGCCAGCGGCTGGCGGTGCGCAACATGAAGCAGTTCTTCCCGCAGCGCGCCTACGGCGTGGTGATGCGCAAGGGCAAGTTCCTGGGCGCCGAGGCTCGCGCCTTCATCGACCTGATCCGCCCGGGCCTGCTGACTTACCGCGACTACGACGAGTCGGGGCATTCCGAGCGCTAGCTGGCTGGCGACTCAACCCCGCCGCTGCAGCGCCAGGCGCAGCCCGAACCCGAGCAGCACGCCGCCGCACACGCGGTCCATCCACGTGCCGATACGCGGCCTCTGCAGCAGCAGGCGGTGTATGCGGCTGCCCATCATGGCCAGCACCAGTGTCCACGTGAGGCCGGTAGCGATGAAGCTCAGTCCCAGCAGCAACAGGCCCAGCTGCGGACGAGTGGCATGCGGGGCGATGAACTGTGGCAGGAAGGCCAGGTAGAACAACGCCACCTTGGGGTTCAGCACGTTGGTGAGCATGCCTTGCCGGAAGGCCGCGACGAAGCCACGGCCGCGCGTTTCGGTGGGCGAGCGCACCGTTTGCCGCGCGAGCAGCATGCGCAGGCCGATCCACACCAGGTAGGCGGCGCCCAGATACTTCAGGGCCGAGAACGCCACCGCCGAAGTCATCAGGATCGCCGACAGCCCCAGCACGGCGGCCAGCGTGTGGACCACGCAGCCGGCGTTGATGCCCAGTGCGGCGCCCAGGCCGACCGCGTGCCCTTCGCGCCCGCTGCGCGCGAGGATGTAGAAGGTGTCCAGTCCCGGCGTGAGGTTCAGCGCGATGCACGCGAGCAGGAAAGCGCTGTAATGCTGGATGTCGGCCACGGGCTCAGTCCACGTCGTGATGTTTTCCGCGGTAACCCTTGAACAGCGCGCGGATGCGGATCATCGCGTCCTCGTCGCGCTCGTCCGCACCGAGCGTCACCGGCGCGCCCAGGGTGAAGGTGCGACTGGGATAGTCGATGAACACCGGCAGGATCGGCACGTCGGCCGCGCGGGCGATGCGCAGGAAGCCGCTTTTCCACTGCGCGACCTTCTTGCGCGTGCCCTCGGGGGTGATGCCCAGCCACATGCGCTCGAGCCGGGCGAAGCGCTGCGCCATCTGGCCGACCACGTCGGTCGCCGAACCGCGGTCGATCGGGATCAGGCCGAGCGGGCGCAGGATGATGCCCAGCGGACTGTCCAGCACCTCGCGCTTGATCATGATCGAGATGTCGATACCCAGCCCGACCTTCATCAGCAGACCCCACACGCCGTCCCAGTTGGTCGAGTGCGGGGCACCGATCACGATCGCCTTCGGGATGTCCGGAAACTCGCCGCGCAGGCGCCAGCCGGAGAGACGCAACAGGCCGCGGCAGAGCCAGGGCCAGAAACGATTGCGTATGCGCGGGACATGGGGCGGCAACGACGGAACGACCGGGCTCACTCGAAACTCCCCGGCTTGCCGCGTCCCTGCTTGATCCGGCTGCGCTGCGCCTTGCCGGCGAGCCGCCGTTCCTTGGAGGCACGTGAGGGCTTGGTCGCCAGCCGCTTCTTTGGTGCGGCCAGGCAGCCGCGGATGATCTCGGCCAGCCGTTCGCGGGCATCGTCGCGGTTGCGCGCCTGGTCGCGGAAGCGCCGGGCCTGGATCACCAGGACGCCGTCGTCGGTGAGACGGCGGTCGCGCCGGGCGAGCAGGCGTTCGCGTACCGCCTCCGGCAGCGAAGGCGAGCGGGCGACGTCGAAGCGCAGCTCCACTGCGCTCTCGGTGCGGTTGACGTGCTGCCCGCCGGGGCCATCGGCGCGCAGGAAGCGCTCGACGAGCTCCGACTCGGGCAGGGAGAGGGTTCTGCTGATGCTCAACATGGCGCGCAGTGTAGGCGACCGGAGGGCGCGGGCGTAGCCGCGCTGCCGCATGGCCGTCGCATCGCGTCGACGAGGAATCAGGCCCCTTCGATCGACCAGCCGAAGCGGTCCAGCAGCGCGGTCCAGGCCGCATCCAGCGGCGCCTCGATCACCAGCGGCGTGCCCTCGAGCGGATGCCGCAGCGTGATGCGGCGTGCGTGCAGCAGCATGCGATGGCAGCCGAAGTACTGCTTGTACAGCCGGTTGTGGTCGCTGCGCCCGTGCTGGCAGTCGCCGATGATCGGGTGGTGGATGTGCGCCATGTGCTTGCGGATCTGCCGGAAGCGGCCGGTCTCCGGCGCGCAGGCGACCAGCGCGTAGCGCTGCTGCGGATAGCGGCCCAGCGGGATCGGCACCTCGACCGTGGCCAGCCGCCGGTAGCGGGTGCGCGCCTCGCGGCGCGGCCCGGTGTCGCGCGAGCCGGGCAACGGGTAGTCGACCAGCCCCTCGGCGGGCTCGGGCCAGCCGCGCACCACGGCCAGATAGTCCTTGTGCACGTCACGGCCCATGAACTGCTCGCCGAGTGCGGCGGCCACCTCGCTGGATCGCGCGACCAGCAGCACGCCGCTGGTCGCGCGGTCGAGCCGGTGCGCCAGGTACACGGTGTCGCCGACCTGGGCGCGCAGCTCGTCGATCAGGAAGCTCTCGGCGTTGCCCACCATCTTCGAGCGGTGCACGGCCAGGCCCGCGGGCTTGTTCACCGCGATCAGGGCGTCGTCCTGGTGGAGTATCTCGATCATGCAATTCGCGTGTTGCGGTAGGAGCCCGCTGGCGGGCGGTGCTCTCGTCTTCGATGTGCATCAAAAGCAAAAGAGCATCGCTCGCGAGCGGGCTCCTGCGCGAAGGTCAGCGGCGGCGGGGCCAGGTGATGGCGAAGGCAATCAAACCGGCAACGCCCGCGGCCAGCGGCGGCCACATGCCATGCTGCGGCGCCAGCGTCCACACCAGGGTCGCCACGATCAGCAGGCTACCGCCGAGCAACGCGCCGCCCAACAGGCGCTGCTGGCGCCGGGCCACTTCTGCCTGCTGCAGCAGGGCGAGCGGATCACTGACGCTGCGCATCTCGCCGCGCGCCGCCTGCCTGAGCGCGTCGCGCACCAGCTCGGGCAGCTGCGGTGCCGCGTGGATCCATTCCGGCAGCCGTCTGCGCGCGTCCTTCAGCGTGCGGCGCAGGCTGTAGCGCTCGCGCAGGATGCGCTCGAGCACCGGATGCGCCACCGCCCAGATGTCGATGTCCGGGTCGAGCCGGCGACCCACACCCTCGATGTTGAGCAGGGTCTTCTGCAGCAGGATCAGCTGCGGCTGCAGGGTCAGCTGGAACTTCTGCGCGGTGCGGAACAGCTTCACCACCAGCTCGGCCAGCGAGATCTGGGCCAGCGGCCGGGTGAAGTACGGCTCGCACACCGTGCGCACCGCCGCGGTCAGCTCGTCGACACGGACCGAGGACGGCATCCAGCCGGCGTCGACGTGCAGCTGGGCGATGCGCTGGTAGTCGCGCTCGAACAGCGCGATGAAGTTCTGCGCCAGCCAGTACTGGTCGGCCTCCGGCAGCGAACCCATGATGCCGAAGTCCAGCGCGATGAAGCGCGGCTCGTCCTTGCGGGCGAGATCCACCCAGACGTTGCCAGGATGCGCGTCGGCATGGAAGAAGTTGTCGCGGAAGACCTGCTCGTAGAACACCCGCACGCCCTTGGCGGCGAGCGCCCGGCGGTCGATGCCGGCCGCGTCGATCGCGTCCACGTCGTCGCAGCTCACCCCGTACACGCGCTCCAGCGTGATCACCCGCTCGGTGGTGAAGTCCCACTCCACCGCCGGCACGTAGAGATCCACGCCGCTTTCGAAGTTGCGTCGCAGCAGGCTGGCGCTGGCGCCTTCGCGCTGCAGGTCCAGCTCGTTCTCCAGCATCTTCTCGACTTCGGCCACCACCTCCAGCGGGCGGATCTTGTCGGCGGCCGGATGCCAGCGGTCGGCCAGCTCGCCCAGCGAGCGGAGCAGGGCCACGTCGTTGGCAATGCGCTGCTCGATGCCCGGCCTGAGCACCTTCACCACGACCTCGCGGCCATCGTGCAGCGTGGCCGCGTGTACCTGGGCGATCGAAGCAGAGGCGAGCGCTGTCTCGTCGAAACGGGCGAACAGCGTGGTGACCGGCTGCCTGAGTTCACGCTCGACGATCGCACGCGCCTCGCTGCCGGGGAACGGCGGCACCTGGTCCTGCAGCAGGGCCAGCTCGTCGGCGATGTCGGCCGGCACCAGGTCGCGCCGGGTGGACAGCACCTGCCCGGCCTTGACGAAGATCGGCCCCAGCTCGGTCAGCGCGCCGCGCAGGCGTTCGCCACGCGACAGCGAGGCGACATCCGGGCGCGGCTTGCCGAAGAACGGCCGCACCAGCTTGAGCGGACGGAACAGGTGGGCGGTCTCGACGATCTCGTCCAGGCGCCAGGCGAGCAGCACGGAAGCGACCCGCATCAGGCGCGGCACCACGGTCAGCGACCTCATGCGCCGCGCCCCAGTCGCTGCTGCAGGCGGGCCAGCCGCGATTCCAGTCGTTCGGTGCGCTCGCGCAGCGTGTCCACGTCGTCGAGGAATCGGTCCACCTCGCCCGGCCCCATCACCAGGTTCGCCTCGTCGCGGACCCAGTCGGCGCCGTCCTCGGTGAGGTGGCTGGCGGTCTCCCTGGCGTGCGACAGGCCCTGGCGCACGGCCCGCGCGATCGGCACGCCGAGCACGTCGCCGAAGGTGCGCGCGAAGGCTTCCTCGAAATCCGGCGCGAACGCGCTGGCCAGTTTCTCCAGTCGTCGGGCCAGGTCGGCGTCGCCGGCGATCTCCACCTTGCCCGGTGCCACGCCATCGTCGCCCCGGCGCAGCAGCATGCCGAGCAGGCTGCCCGGCGTCGCTGCCACGCGCAGCTGGCTGTCCTCGGCCGGCGGCCCCACGCGCAGCTGGCCCTGCTCGACGGTCACCGCGAGTGCGAGCTCGGGGCCGCGCAGATGCAGTTGCACGCTGCGACCGTCCAGCGCGGCGAGCTTCTGCTGCGTGTCGGGGTCGAGCGAGAGCGTGTGGTTGAGCGCGGTTTCCAGCGCGCGCCCGGCGAGCTTGCGCAACGGCTGCGGCAGCCAGGCATTGGGAGTGGAGGCGGTCATCCGGCGATTGTAGCGGTCGCGACCCGAGCCCCGGCAGCCACGCGCGACAAAGCTTCCGCCGCCGAAACGGTAGGAGCCCGCTCGCGGGCGATGCCTTTGGCTTCGATGGGCATCAGGAGCAGGAGCATCGCCCGCGAGCGGGCTCCTACCCTTGGAGTGTGGATTTCGGGCGAGGCCTGCCGCGCTGAGGCTGCATGCGACGCGGCCCCATGCGGGCCGCGGGTCTACGGCAGCACCGCGGCGCCCTCGAAGCCGAACTGCCGCCAGGCCTCGAACACCGCCACCGCCACGCTGTTGGAAAGATTGAGACTGCGGCTGTCCGGCCGCATCGGCAGCCGCAGGCGCTGCGGCGCGGGAATCGCGTCGAGCACCGCATCCGGCAGGCCGGCCGTCTCGCAGCCGAACAGCAGGGCGTCGCCGCGTTCGAAGCGGGCCTCCACGTGGGCGACCCGGCCACGCGTGGAGAAGGCGAACACGCGGGGCCGGCCGATGGCGTCGAGGCAGGCGTCGAGGTCGTCGTGCACCGCCACGCTGGCGTACTCGTGATAATCCAGACCGGCGCGGCGCAGGCGGGTGTCGTCGAGCTCGAAGCCGAGCGGGCGCACCAGGTGCAGCGCGGCGCCGGTATTGGCGCACAGGCGGATCACGTTGCCGGTGTTGGGCGGAATTTCGGGGCGGAACAGGATGACGTGCAGCATCCGGCGATTATCGCCGGCAGAACCGGCCGCGGGGTGATTCCCCGCGATCGGGTCAGCTGGCCTGGCGCGGGCAGACCACGCCGTCCGGCGGCAGCGCACACTGGCTCGCCGGCACGACCAGGGCGGTGCCCACGGTCGGGGCGACGGCTGCGTCGTTGGCCAGGCGGACGGCCGCGGGGGCCTTGAGCAGCATGGCGCCGACGATCAGGCCACACACGGTGAGGCAGGCAACGAACAGGCCGCGGAGCAGAAGCGATTCGAGTTTCATGGGGTGTCTCCTTGCATGACAGGGGTTGGGTGTCCGTGCCCCTACCGTGGCAAGGGGCGTGCCATCCCGGCAGTCGCGGATAACCCATTGATGCGTTGACATTTGTCACGGTTGCATCGAATCCGCATCGCTGTCCGCGGACACCGCCCGTCCGGCAGCGGACAACGCGGCGGACACGGGCACCCCCCTGCCATTCGTCATTTGCGACCCGGTTGCCTCGCAATTACCTTCGATCGCTCGCCTGCGCCAAGGAGCCGATGCCGTGACGAAGACCCCGCTTGCCCTGCTGATCGCCGGATTGCTGAGCCTCGGCGCCGGCGCCCTCCCGCTTCGTGTAGCAGCCGATGGCGTCGCGGTGGCATCCGCCGCTGCTCAGATCCCGCAGCTCGCCTACCAGCGCTTCACCCTGCCCAATGGCCTGACCGTGGTGGTCCACGAAGACCACAAGGCGCCGGTGGTGGCGGTGAGCATCTGGTACCACGTCGGCTCGTCCTACGAGCCGAAGGGCAAGACCGGCTTCGCCCATCTGTTCGAGCACCTGATGTTCCAGGGCTCGGAGAACCACAAGGACGAGTACTTCAAGCCGTTCGAGCTGGCCGGCGCCACCGACATGAACGGCACCACCTGGCTGGACCGCACCAATTATTTCGAGACGGTGCCGACCACGGCGCTGGACATGGCGCTGTGGATGGAGTCGGACCGCATGGGCCATCTGCTCGGCGCGATCGGCCAGCCGCAGCTCGACGAGCAGCGCGGCGTGGTGCAGAACGAGAAGCGCCAGGGCGAGAACCAGCCCTACGGCCGCGTCAGCGAGCTGATCCAGGCCGAGGCGTTCCCGGCCAACCACCCCTACCATCACGACACCATCGGCTCGATGGCCGACCTCAACGCGGCCTCGCTGGACGACGTGAAGCAGTGGTTCCGCGGCTACTACGGCGCGGCCAACACCGTGCTGGTGCTGTCCGGCGACATCACCGTGGCACAGGCGAAGGAAAAGGCGCAGAAGTACTTCGGCGACATCGCGCCCGGCCCGCAGGTCCCGCGCCCGCAGGTCTGGGTGGCGCCGCGCCAGCAGTCGACCCGCGGCACGATGACCGACAACGTGGCGCAGACCCGCATCTACCGCGAGTGGAACGTGCCTTCGCGCACCAGCGACGAACTCAACCAGCTGCAGCTGGCCGCATCGGTGCTCGGCGGCAGCAAGACTTCGCGGCTGTACCAGCGGCTGGTCTACCGCGACAAGCTGGCCGACAGCGTCTCGGTGGACATCGACCAGCACGTGCTGGCCAGCATGTTCCAGTTGCAGGTGGACGTGAAGAAGGGCATCGATCCGGCCCGGGTCGAAGCGGCCATCGCCGACGAATGGGCCCGGTTCCTCAAGGACGGCCCCACCGCCGACGAACTGGCCCGCGTGAAGACCGAGGTGCGCGCCTCCTTCGTGCGTGGGCTGGAGCGGGTGAACACGCAGGCCACGATCCTGGCCCAGGGGCAGCTCTATTCGGGTGACCCGGGGCAGTACGAGAGGGATTTCAAGACGCTGATGGCAGCCACCCCGGCCAGCGTGAAGGCCGCGGCGGACCGGTGGATCAGCCACGGCGATTACACGCTCACCGTGGTGCCGGGCAAGGTCGATGCCGCCGACATGGCCACCGTCGCCGGTCGCCCCGCGGCATCCGGTGCACCGGCACCGAAGCTCAGCCCGAAGGGCGACTACCACGTGGTCAGGAGCGATGTGGATCGCGCCAAGGGCGTGCCGCAGGTCGAGCGTTTCCCCGACCTGACCTTCCCGGCCCTGCAGCGCGGCAAGCTGGCCAACGGCATCCAGGTGGTGCTGGCCGAGCGCCATGCGGTGCCGGCGGTGCAGATTGCCCTGCAGTTTGCCGGCGGTTATGCCGCCGATCACGGGCGCAAGCTCGGCACCTCCAGTTTCACCATGGGCATGCTGGACGAGGGCACCCGGTCGCTGGATTCGGTCGAGATCGCCAAGCGCAAGCAGCGCCTGGGCGCGATGATCAACACCGGCTGCAGCCTCGACGCCTGCACCGCCTCGCTCAACGCGCTGGACGACCAGCTCAAGCCTTCGCTCGACCTGTTTGCCGACATCGTGCGCCACCCGGCGTTCCGCGACGCCGACGTGGCGCGTGTGCGCGGCCAGTGGCTCGCCGGCATCGCGCAGGAGAAGAGCCAGCCGGTCGGCATCGCGCTGCGCACGTTGCCGCCGCTGCTGTACGGCGAGGGCCATCCGTATGCGATTCCGTTCACCGGCTCGGGCACCGAGGCGTCGATCAGGTCGCTGACCACCGCCGACATGCGTGCCTTCATGGCCGATTACATCCGCCCGGACAACGTGACCATCCTGGTGGCCGGCGACACCACGCTGGACAAGATCGTCCCGCAGCTCGACGCGGTGTTCGGCGACTGGACGGCCAGCGGCAAGGTGCCGCCGCGCTATCTCGGCAAGGTGGCGCCGCCGGTGCATCCGCGCGTCTTCCTGGTCGACCGCCCCGGGGCGCAGCAGAGCCTGATTCTCGCCGGCGAGCTGGCGCCGTCCACCGAGGCACCGAACAACCTGCCGATCGAAACCATGAGCAGCGCGTTCGGCGGCACCTTCACCTCGCGTCTGAACATGAACCTGCGTGAGGACAAGCACTGGGCCTACGGCGCCTTCAGCTTCCTGCGCGAAGCCAAGGGCCAGCGGCCGTTCCTGATGTACGCACCGGTGCAGACCGACAAGACCGCCGATTCGGTGGCCGAGATCCTGAAGGAGGCACGCGGCGTGGTCGGCGACAAGCCGCTGACCGCCGCCGAGATCGACAAGATCAAGGTGGGCGACGTGCGCTCGCTGCCGGGTAGCTACCAGACCACGGCCGCGGTGATGGGGGCGCTGCAGAACATCGCCCTGTACCACCGCCCGGACGACTACGTGCAGACGCTGAAGTCGCGTATCGACGCGCAGACCGATGCGCAGGTCAACGACGCGGCGAAGGAGATCATCCATCCGTCCCAGCTGACCTGGGTGATTGTCGGCGACCTGTCGAAGATCCGTGCGCCGCTGGAGAAGCTCGATCTGGGCGCGATGCAGGTGCTGGACGCCGACGGCAAGCCGGTCGCCGGCGGCAAGTAAGCCGCGGTTGGGGAATGCGAAGGCATTCCCGCGGTACGATCTGGGGCCGGGCAGGCAACTGCCCGGCCCTTTCGACATCCATCGCGGAGCCCTCCATGCGCAAGACCCTGCTGCTCGTCCCTGTCGTGCTGCTCAGCGCGTGCACCTGGGGCATCACCCTCGACGACGCCGGCAAGGCCGTGCGCACGGCATGGAACGGCGATGTCTCGCAATGCCAGGACCTGGGCAAGGTCACCGTGTCGGTGATGGATCACGTCGGCCCGATCGACCGCAACGACATCAAGGTGCGCGACGAGCTCGAGGTGATGGCGCGCAACGAGGCGGCCAAGATGAATGCCGACACGATCAAGCCGCTGGCCGAGCCCGCGGATGGTTCGCAGCCGTGGGGCGCGTACCGCTGCGGCAGTGCAGGCGCGCCCGCCGGCAATACGCCGGCCAGCGCAGCCTCGGCCCCGCAGACGGTCCCCGCCGCCGGGTTCCAGACCTACCCGATCAAGAGCCACTGAGCCGGCGGGCGCGATCGCATCGGCGGCGTCAGGCGGCGCCGCGGGCGAACCTGGCGATCGACGGCACCACCTTGCGCAGGCCCCGGTCCACCATGCCGGGGAGCAGGGCATTGAGCCGGGCGAAGAAGGACTCCGGCTGGCCCAGGTAGACCTCGGGTCGCCCGGACTCGATGGCCCGCACGATCTGCTCGGCGACCCACAGCGGATCGTCCATGTGCATGAGTCCATCGGCGGCCATCAGGTGCAGTTCGACCGGGTTGAAGGCGGTGCGCACCGCGCGTGGCGCGACGTAGGTGACGGACACGCCCGAGCCATGCAGTTCGCGGCGAAGCGCCTGGGAGAACCCGCGCAGGGCGAACTTGGTGGCCGAATAGGAAGCGAAGCCCGGGTAGCCGATGCTGCCGAAGATCGAGCCGATGTTGACGATCCGGCCGCTGCCCTGCGAGAGCATCGCGGGGAGCACCGCGTGGGCCAGCTGCATGGGCGCTTCCAGGTTCACCGCCAGCAGCCGGGGAATCATTGCCGGTTGCGCGTCCGCGAACAGGCCGAAATCCAGCGCGCCGGCCAGGTTGACCAGGATGTCGATGCCGCCGAACTCGGCGCGCATGCGCTCGACCAGGCGTTCGCGGTCGGCGGCGAAGGTCACGTCCGCCCGCACCACCAGCACGCGATCGCGGTGGGTGTGGACGTGGTGGGCCATGCTGGCCGCGGACGCATCGCTGCGGCTGGTCAGGCAGAGTCTGGCGCCGGCGTCGAGCAGCAGTGGCGCCAGCTCCCGGCCGATCCCGCCGCCCGCACCGGTCAGCAGGATCCGTTTGTCCCTCAGTTGCATGATGTGAACCTCGTCGGCCTAGGAGTTTGACTGGATGGTCTGCAGCAGCTTTTCCGCCTGCGCGCGGCGGCCGCGGTCGGCCAGCGGCTGGTCCGGGCGCGGGGCCGCGGCCAGCGCCTTCTTCACCGCGGCCAGCGCGCCGGCGCGATCGCCGTGGCGGTACAGGAAGTCGGCGTAGAAATAGTTCGAATCGATGCCGTCCGGATTGACCTGCAATGCCTTGAGCAGCAGGGCGCGGGCCTTGTCCTTGTCGCCGAAGCCGAGCGGCCAGCCTGGCACGTGGTCGTACAGGCTGCCCAGCGTGGTGTAGATCGAGCCGTCCAGCGCATCCGGCCGGATCGCCTGCGCCTGCTCGAGCAGCGTGCGCGCCTGCTTGGCCATGCCCAGTGCGCCCAGTCCGCCGTGTTCTCCGGCGTGCGTGCTGAGGATGATCGCCAGCCACACCTTGGCGTCGGCGTCGGCGTCGGCGGGGTTCGCCTGCACCAGTCTTTCGACGCGCGCCTCCAGTGCCTGATAGGCGGCATCCTGGTCGGCGGGCGGGACCTCGTACGTCACGTGGGCCCAGGTGTGGGCGATGTCTTCAAGGTTGGCGGGGAGCTGCGCGGCCCCGACGCAGGTCGACACCATCGCCAGCGCCAGCATCACCACGAAGGGCAGGAACAGGGGTTTGGCGGTCATGGCTCAGCTCCCGGCAGTCGGGTGGTCGATGGACTGGAACATCGCGCCATACAGCGCGTAGAAGCGGTTGGCGGCGTGGATCAGCGCAGCCTGGTCGGCGTCCTCCTCGAGTCGGTTCACCAGCTGCTCGAAGAAGCCGACGTGCTCCTGGTCGAGCGCGCCGTGCGAGCTCAGGTAGCGCAATCCTTGTTTGGGCAGCGCGAGCGCCTGCTGGATCGCGTCGGCGGCCCGACTGGCGAGCGCCGCGCTGATGCCTTCCAGCACGAACACCATGCCGAGGAAGCCGACCGGATTGCCGCGGCAGAGCGTGTCGTGGGCGTAGGCGATCATCAGTTCCACCGCCGCGCCGGGCGGGCTGCGGCGGGCCGCCTCGCCGTCGCCGCCGATGGCGTCGATGTCGTCGAGGATCCACTGGTCGTGGCCGATCTCCTCGGCGATGTACTCGGCGATCGCCGGCTGCATCCAGTGCAGCCGCTCAGGCAGGAAGTAGCCCATGCCCATCATCAGCCGCACCGTGTGGTGCACGTGGTGGTAGGCCTGCTGCAGGAAGCGCAGGTACTCCTCGCGGCTGACCTGGCCGGTCAGCGCGCGCCGGATGATCGGGATGGCGAGGAAGGCCTGGCGACTGGCTTCGGTCTCCAGCACCAGGCGGTCATGCACGTTCATGTCGGGCTTCGCTTGCATACAGGGTTTCCAGGAGCGGGGCGTGATGGCGGGCGATGGCATCGCGGACCAGGCCGCCGGAGGGGCGGGCCTGGCCATTGGCTGGGGTGAACGGGGCGTCGAGCGCGCGCCAGGCAGCGATCCGCGCGTAGTCGGGCAGCGCGGCATTGGCGCGGGCCACGGCTGCGGCGAGGCGGGCGGGGGTGGTGGCCGGATGCGGCACCAGCAGCGCGACGTTGTGCGGCTGACCCTCGCCGAACACCACGGCCTGCAGGATCTCGCCGCTGGCGGTGAGTTCGCTCTCCACCCATTCGGGGGCGACGTTGCGGCCGAAGGCGGTGGCATAGGCGGTCTTCTTGCGCCCGGTGAGGTACAGGTAGCCGTCGTCGTCGAGGTAGCCGAGGTCGCCGGTGGGCCAGGGCGACGGCGGTGTGGCGGCGGTTCCCAGGTAGCCTTCGAACAGGTTGCCCGCGACCAGGATCTCGCCGTCGTCGGCCAGCTGTACCTGCACGTGCGGCAACACCCGGCCGACGCTGCCCGGCCGCAGCGCGCCCGGCGGATTGAGGCTCACCACCGAAGCCGATTCGGACAGTCCGTATCCCTCATGCACCGGGAGGCGGAGCTCCCATGCCCGCTCGATCAGGTGGGGGGCGCAGGGCGCGCCACCGACCGCCAGCATGCGCAGGCTGTCCGGCGCCGGCGCGCCGGTGGCGACGCTCTCGACCAGCAGCTTGAGCAGCTGCGGCACCAGGATCGTCGCGGTGGGCGCGTAGCCGTGCAGGGCGGCGACGAAGCGTTCCGCCCGCACCGAGCTGGAGCCCTCGAAGCCGCAGCTGGCCAGCGACGGCACACAGGCCGTGCCGCCGGCGGCAAGTGCCACGTAGAGGCCGCCGATGTTCTCCAGCAGCGTCGACAGCGGCAGCAGCGAGAGCGCGCGATCCGCCTCCGTGCCGCCCACCGCCTCGCCCAGCGCCTGCGCGACGCGGCCGATCGCCTGGGCGGACAAGCACAC
The DNA here is from genome assembly GCF_001641285.1 of Dyella thiooxydans. NCBI lineage: Bacteria > Pseudomonadati > Pseudomonadota > Gammaproteobacteria > Lysobacterales > Rhodanobacteraceae > Dyella > Dyella thiooxydans. Next base: position 2,871,610 of record NZ_CP014841.1, on the reverse strand, counting down.
GCCCTTCGGCTGGCCGGTGGTGCCGGAGGTGTAGGTGATCTTGGCGGTGCCCGGCGGCAGCGCGGGAGGCGCTGCCACGGCCAGTTCGAACACGGAGACCAGTTGTCCGGCAATGCTCAGTCGTCGCGCCGGTCGTCGCCCCAGCATTGCGCCGACCGGGTCCGGCTGGTTGGTCACCAGCAGGTCGGGTCGCGCATCGGCCAGCAGATGTCCGACCTGCCCGGCGGAGAAGAATGGCGGTACCGGCACGGCCACCGCGCCCTGGCGGGCCAGGGCGAGATCGATCACCGCCCATGCGCAGCTGTTGTCCATCCACAGCGCCACCCGCCCGCCACCGATGGCCTCCACGGCGAGGTCGATCTCCTGGGTCAGCTCGGCGTAGGTGAGAGCGGTGTGCTCGTCCTGCAGCGCCACGTGCAGGGGACGGGTGATCGCGTGCTCGCCGATCCGGCGCAGGATCCCGCGCATCAGCCTTCCTCCCGCTGCGGATCGTCGTCGCGCAGCCGCCGCGCGAGCCGCGTCATGCCGGCGAGAAGCTCGTCCAGGCGGGGCTGTGAAGTGGCACCGGGTCGATGGAGCTTGCGGAAACCGGAAGCGATCGGTCCGGCGCAGACCAGCGGCGCCGTGCGGTAGTAGTCGCCCCACTGCAGCGCCTGCGGACCGAGGCTGTCCGGACGGGCGGCGGCCAGCGGCATCGGCCGCATGCCCAGCCGCTGGAAGGTGTTCACCAGCACGCGGGTCGCGGTGAACAGCACCCAGCGATAGCCGGCCTCGTGCAGGAACTGGATCGTCGCGGCGATCACCCAGCGCGCGTCGCCCGGGTTCTCCAGCGCCAGATTGCCCACCTCGACCAGCTCGTCACGGGCGATGGCCTGGCCGAAGCGGTCGCCGATCGCCTCGTCGGCCGGCATGCCCAGATACCGTTCGGCGAAAAGCGGCCCCAGGGAGGCCTGCCGCATGCCCACCACGGCGCGCTGCCGTTCGTCGTCGCGGTATTCCAGCAGGTCCGGATAGAACGACTGCACGTCGGCGCGATAGCGGGCCGCGAACACGTCGTGCACGAAGCCCTCGCATGCCGCGCGGCCGGGGTGGTCGACGGTGACCACCTCGGCCCGGACGGACGTCTTCAGTTCGAGCAGGAGCGGCTGGACGCTGTCCAGGATGCACGGTTCGGGGGGAGCGGGGAGCTCGGATCGGGGCATGGGCACTCGCCGGCGGGGAACGGTCGGGTGCTTCTTTGCCAATCCCGTGCCATCCGCTCAGTCCGCTGATGCGAAAGGGAATTCCCGGCGATTCGGGGCGGCTCCCCCACAGCGCAAAGCTTGCAGTGCGCAAAAAATGTCTGCACGGATTGTCGGATCGGGCGGCGCTAGTGCGCGGCCGGTTCCCCGCAGCCGGCGGCGGCGGGATCGATCGCCGGGTCGACCACCAGCAGCACCCGGACCCGCTCGTCGAGATGGCACGAGGCGATATAGCCGATCGCCCCCGGCGTGGTGGCCACGAAACGGACCACGGCCTGCTGCGACGCCAGCACGTAGGGTGGGCTCACGCCCTGGAAGTACTGCCGGTTCCAGTAGTCCGCCAGCTGCGGCTCGCCCATGCCGATCAGCCGGCTGGCGAACAGCGCACGCAGCGGCGTCCCGGGGGGGAGGTTCACCGGGATCAGCCGCCGGCCGTCGTCGTCGATGAAGATCTTCTTCAGGTAGATGTTGCGCAGGTCGTCGCGGTCCGGCGCCAGCTTCAGCGGTTGGCTGGCTGATGCAATGACCACCAGGCGCACCGCATCCGTGCTGGCCGCCGGACACGGCGCGGCCAGCGGCAGCAGGGTCAGCGCCGCGATCCAGGCCAGCCGGTGCGAACGCATCCGCATCGCTCAGAACAGCACCGCGAACGAGGCCAGCCAGCCGGCCGGCGCCAGCTCGGTGCTGCGGTTGCCGTCGCGATGCTCGAGCTTGAATACCAGCCCCGGCACCGGCCGGAAGTTGAGCGCCAGCGTGCGCAGGGTCACCGTCTGCGCAGGCGCCGACGTGCGGTAGCGCTCCAGCCGGCCGACCAGATAGAGCCGCTGGGCCAGTGGCACCTCCGCCTCGACGAAGCCGCCGGTCTCCGCCGGCTGTCCCGGGCTGCCGCCTTCGCGGTAGATCCCTTCGCCGTCCAGGCTGAAGTAGCGCCCGCTCCAGCCGAAGTCCAGCCCCACCAGGCGGTAGCTCTGGCGCGGCGCATCGAGCCGGTAGCCGAGCACCGACATGCCGAGCGTGAAGCGGTCCCCGCGGGCGTGCCACAGCACCCGCCCGCCGAAGGCATGACGGAAATTGTTGCGGTTGGGCAGGTCCGTGCCGGAGGCGGCGTAGGCGCGATCCTGGTCGGGGCCGACGTCGAAATCGCGGCTGTCGTCGGCGAACAGCCAGTAGTCGAGATCGTGGCCGTGCGTCGTCACCGTGCCGAACGCCATCGCTCCGGCGGCGTGGCGCGCAAACGCGGACGAGGTGGCCAGCGGGCGCGACACGGTCCAGGTCAGCGGGTCGGCATGCACCTGGTTCCACTGCCCGACGGGGGTGAGGAACTTGCCCAGGCGCAGGTTCAGCCACGGATTGGCGCGGTAGTCCACGTACAGCCGCTCGACGTCCAGCTCGCCGTGCTTCCGGTTCGAGTGCGATCCGCCGAGCTGGACCGCGTCGCCGGCGTCCAGCTCGGTGAACAGCTGCGCGCGCGATCCCAGGTCCTTGGTGACGAACAGGCTGATGTCGCGGGTGTTCAACGTGGGCGGCTCATTGGCCACGTCGTAGTACTGCAGGTTGGCGTATCCACCCAGGCGCAGGCCCTGGGCCGGGAAATACAGGCCCTGGCCGAGCGAGTAAGGCGCGGTGGACCAGGCGTCGGTATCGGCGGCATGGGCCCCTGCCGTCGCGACGAGCATGCAGCCGGCGAGCAGGGCGGCTGCCAGCGGGGCGCGCCGCGCGGGCGGCATGTCTGGGATCTTCATCATGGACACCTGGTGGGCATGTCGCGGCGAACCGGACCGAAGGTGGCGAAGGATCGTCCAGACAGGCTTTCGCCTGGCTCACAGCCGCCCGGACCTGCCCGTGCCCGGTGATTCTGGGACATCCGCGCCGGCGCCGGCAAAGCGGTCCGGGATGGAGCTTGCCGTTGCCGCGCGCCATCGGCCACACTCGAAAACGACGGCCAAGCCAAGCGCACGAACCGCTCAACCATGCCCTGCGGTGCCCTATTCATCGATCGACCCGGCCGCCCATGACCACCCGGCGGCTGCTGTTGCGCCTGCTGCTGGGCATGCTGTTCGGCACCGTGGTGGTGGTCGGTGGGCTGTCCTTCCACGAGTTCCGGGGCGCGCTGCAGAACGAGATCGCGGGCAACCTGCAGTTCGGCGCCAGCACCGTGATGGAACGCATCGACACCTTCCTCTCCGCGCGGGTGGAGAACCTCCGCGTGTGGCGCTCGGTGGAGGTCATGCAGGACATCCGTGTCGATGACGTCGACAAGCGTTTGTCCCATTTCCTCTCCGACCTGCGCGCGCGCCAGGCCGAGATCTACCGGGCGTTGCTGTGTACCGGAGCGGACGGCCGGGTAATCGCGTCGAGCGACCCGGCGCTGATCGGCCAGCCCGCGCCGCGCACCGTCGTCTGGCGGGCGCTGCCGGGCGGGGCGGGCGGTGACGTCCAGATCGCCGTGGATACCGATGGCGACGATCATCGCGCGCTGCTGCGCACGCGTATTCCCAATGCGTTCGGCAGCGGCGACATCGGCTACCTCTACGTGTGGCTGGACTGGCGCGCCATCCAGGGCCTGCTGGACGAGGCGGCGCGCGACACCACGCGCGATGTGCTGCTGCTGGACGCGGATGGCTCCGTGATCGCACGGTCGCGGGCGTTGCGCGGCGCGGCGGCCAACCGCGCGGTACGGCTGGATGGCTGGACGCTGCCGCCCGCCGGCCAGGCGACCTCCTACCAGCACGACGGCCGCGCGCTCGGGCTGGGCAACCTGCTGGTGGGTGCGGCCACGTCGGCCGGCTACCAGCAGTTTGCCGGGCTGGGCTGGCACCTGGTGATGGTCGAGCCGACCGCGGTGTCGTTCCGCCCGGTGTGGCGACTGTTCTGGACCCTGCTCGGCGTGCTCTCGCTGACCGTGTTGGCCGGTATCTGGATCTCCACCCGGCTGGCCGACCGCATCGCCCGGCCGGTGGTGGCGCTGACCGGGTTCGCGCGCGGCTTCCGCCAGGGCGAATCGCAGCCCCCGCCGATGCCGGCGACCACGATCACCGAGGTGGTGGAGCTGCATCGCGCCTACGTCGAGATGATCGAGGCGCTGGAGCGCTCGCGCGAGCAGATCGTGCGGGCCGGCAAGCTGGCGGTGGTCGGCGAGATGGCGGCGATCATGGCGCACGAGGTGCGCACGCCGATGGGCATCCTGCGCAGCTCCGCGCAGCTGCTGCAGCGCGAGGCCGGGCTCGGCGCGCGCGAGCACGAGCTGGTCGGCTTCATCCTCAGCGAGACCGAGCGGCTCAACCGGCTGGTGACGATGCTGCTGGAATGCGCGCGGCCGTCGCCGCCGGAGTTCCGTCCGCATGACCTGCACGCGATCATCGAGGGCGTGCTCGGCCTGCTCGCCTCGCGCGCCGGGAGCGCCGGCGTGAGCCTGCGCAAGGACCTGCCGGAACCGGCGATCGTGCTGGACTGCGACCGCGAGCAGATCATGCAGGTGCTGTTGAACCTCGTGCTCAACGCCCTGTCTTTCGTCCCGCATGGCGGCACCATCGTGGTCAGCACGCATCGCGACGAAGACTCGGTATGGGTCAGCGTGGCCGACAACGGGCCGGGCGTTCCGGTGGAGCTGCGCGAGCGCATCTTCGATCCGTTCTTCAGCCGGCGCGAGGGCGGCATCGGCCTGGGCCTGACCATCGTGCAGCAGATCGTGCATGTGCACGGCGGCGAGATCTCGGTCGGTGAGAGTGCCTGGGGCGGCGCCGCATTCAACATCCGATTCCCATCTCCGCAGAACAGGTGACCATGAGCGCAAAGCGGATCCTGGTGGTCGACAACGAACCGAAGATGCGGCGCATCCTCGAGTTGTCGCTGAAGAACCTCGGCCACGAGGTGGAGCAGGCCGGCGACGGCCGCGAGGCGCTGGCGGCGATCGAGCGCGGTGCGTTCGACCTGGTGCTCAGCGACCTGCGCATGCCGAACATGGACGGCATCGCGCTGCTGGAGGCGCTGCGCGAGCGTGGCGAGGACGTGCCGGTGATCGTGCTGACCGCCTACGGCACCATCGAGACCGCGGTGGCGGCGATGAAGCTCGGGGCGGTCGACTACATCCTGCGACCGTTCGAGATCGAGACGATCGAGCTGGCGGTATCGCGCGTGCTGGCGATGCGCGCGGTGCAGCTGGAGAACCGCTTCCTGCGCGACGAACTGGCGCGCGGCTGGGGCGGATTCATCGGCACCAGCGCGCCGATGCGCCAGCTGTACGAATTGATCGGCCAGGTCGCGCCGGCGCGCAGCAACGTGTTCGTGGTCGGCGAGACCGGCACCGGCAAGGAGCTGGTCGCGCGGGCGCTGCACGAAGCGTCCGGGCGCAGCGGGCTGTTCGTGCCGATCAACTGCGCGGCGATCCCCGCCGAACTGCTGGAGAGCGAACTGTTCGGCCACGCCCGGGGCGCCTTCACCGGCGCGCTGCGCGACCGCGTCGGCAAGTGCGAGCTGTCCTCCGGCGGCACCATCTTCCTCGACGAGATCACCGAGATGCCGCTGGCGCTGCAGGCCAAGCTGCTGCGCGTGCTGCAGGAGGGGGTGATCGAGCGCCTCGGCAGCAATGCGGCGATCCCGGTCGACCTGCGCGTGGTTGCCGCCACCAACCGCGACCCGCAGGCGGCGGTGGACGAGGGACTGCTGCGCCGCGATCTGTATTTCCGCCTCAACGTGGTGCGGATCGACGTGCCGCTGCTGCGCGACCGGCACGGCGACATCCCGTTGCTGGCCGCGCATTTCCTGCAGCAGTACGCGCGCGAGCTCGGCCGTCCGGCGCCGCGACTGGACGAGACGGCGCTGGCCCGGCTCGAGCGCTATGCCTGGCCGGGCAACGTGCGCGAGCTGGAAAACCTGATGGAGCGGGCTGTGGTGCTGTGCCGGGGCGACGAGGTCACGCTGCAGCACCTGCCCGGCGAGATCGCCGGCACGCGTCCGGCCGCGCCTGTCGCCGCGGCGGAAGACGCGGTCGCGGCCCCCGCCGACCTCTCGTTGAAATCGCACGTCGAGACGCTGGAGTCGCGGCTGATCCGCGCAGCGCTGGAGCGCTCGGGCAACAACAAGGCGGCCGCGGCGCGGCTGCTGGAAATCAGCGAGCGGGCGCTCTGGTACAAGCTCAAGCGCTACGGGCTGTGAGGGCGGGTTCGCCGGCGGGCGGCACTTTGTTCATAAATAGATAATACATTTATGTAATACTTGCCGGGTCGTCCCCGATGGAGCCCGCCATGAGCAGCTTTGCCCCGACCGAGCAGCGCCTCGCCGTCACCTGTCGGCAGTACCCGGCGTTTCCCCGCGAGCCGGCGGTGGTGGTGCGCCTGGTCAAGCACATCCACAAGCGGGTGCACGACGACGCCAATGCGCTGCTCAAGCCGTTCGGCATCAACCATCCCGAATACAACCTGCTGATGATGCTGTACGGCACCGAGGGGTACACGCTCAACCCCTCGCAGTTGGCCGAGGCGGCCGGGGAGAAGTCGGCCAACATCACCCGGCTCACCGACGGTCTGTGTGCGAAAGGGCTGGTCGAGCGCACCACCAGCGACGAGGACCGCCGCAAGGTCGCGCTCACCCTCACCGACGCGGGGCTGGCGATGATCAAGAGCTTCCTGCCGGGCATCTGCGATCTGCTGGCGCGGCAGACCGCCACGCTGCAGCCGCGCGAACTGGCGCAGCTGGAAAAGCTGCTGAAGAAATTCCTCGACGGGCTCGAGCAGGGCTGATGCGCCATGGCCGCCGTTCCCGCCGCCCTCCCGATTGCCGAACGCCCCTGGCTGCGTGAGCTGCTGGCCGGCGAGGCGCACGCCTGGCTGTTCGTGGGCAAGAGCGTGCTGGCGATCTACCTGGGCGCCTGGCTGGCGATGTGGCTGCAACTGGAGCAACCCTCGACCACCATGATCACGGTGGCGATCGTGATGCACCCGCACAGCGGCATGGTGCTGGCGAAGAGCTTCTACCGCACGATCGGCACCCTGGTCGGCAGCCTGGTCGGGCTGGTCCTGATGTCGGCGTTCCCGCAGCAGCGCGAGCTGTTCCTGCTGAGTCTCTCGCTGTGGGTGGCGCTGTGCGCCGGCGGCGCGCTGCGTTACCGCAACTTCATGGCCTACGGCTTCGTGCTGGCCGGCTACACCGCGGCGATCGTGGCGCTGCCGGCGATCGCCAACCCCTACGGCGTGTTCGATTCGGCGGTGATGCGGGTGAGCGAAGTGCTGCTCGGCATCGGCGTGTCGGCACTGGTCAGCGAACTGGTGCTGCCGGAGCGGCTGCGGCCGATCCTGCGCCGCGAAGCCCGCGCGCACTTTGCGAAATTCGTGGCGTTCCTGCGCAACAGCACCGCCGGGCGGATCCCGCGACAGGCGATGCAGGACGCCCAGCTCGCCTCGGTGCGCGCGGCGGTGCAACTGGAGGACCTGCGCTCGTCGGTGATCTTCGAGGATCCGGAGGTACGCCTGCGCAGCCGCCGGATGCGCCTGCTCAACCAGCGCTACATGGCCGCAGCCACCAGCTTCCAGTCGCTGCACCACCTGATCAACCGCCTGCAGCGCGGCGGGCGGGAGGCCGCCGCCGCCGCGCTGATCGCGCTCTACCGCCCGCTGGCCGCGGCGCTGACGCCGCCGCCGGGGCACGCCGGGGATGACGATCTGCATGCCCTGCCGCCGCAGCTCGACGCGTGCGCCCGGGCGCTGCCCGGGCGTGCCGCGGCGCTGCGCCAGGAGCTCAACGGCGCGGCCTGCCGCGAGTTCGACACCGGCGCGGCGCTGCTTGCCCGGCTGGTCGACGAACTGGCGATCTTCGTCACCACCGAGCACGCGCTGCGTACCGGCATCCCGGTGAAGGGTGGCGTGGAGAAGGTGCACTTCAGCCGCTCCAGCGACCTGGCAAGCGTCGGCGTGGCGGTGCTGCGCACCTTCCTGACCATGGCCACGCTGAGCGTGTTCTGGCTGGCCAGCGGCTGGACCTTCGGCGCCAACGCCATGCTGCTGGCGGCGATCTTCAGTGGCCTGATGGCCGCGTCGCCGAACCCGATCGGCTCGGTGCTGCACACCCTGGTCGGCTATGCCGCCGGCATGCTCGGTGCGGCGATCACCGTGTTCGTGCTGATGCCTGGCGGCGACGGCTTCATCATGCTGATTGCCAGCACCCTGCCGCTGCTGCTGATCGGTCCCTACCTGTCCACCCGCGACACGCTGCCGGGCGTGGGCGCCGGCTACACGCTGGGCTTCGTCTACATCCTGGCGCTGAAGAACCCGATGGTCTACGCGCCGGAGCATTTCTTCAACGACGCCATCGCGCAGCTCGCCGGCCTCGGCCTGTCCGGCGCCGCCTTCATGCTGCTGCCCGGACTGGCCGGCACCGGCTGGCAGCGCCGCCGCCAGCTGCACCGGCTGCGCACGCTGGTGTGGCTGGCTGCGACCGAGCCACTGGACGGCCTGCTCTGGCGCTTCGAGAGCCGCAGCCGGGACCTGCTGCTGCAGGCGGTCGCCAACACCCGCCCCCGCAGTACCGAGTCGCGCACCTTGCTGGCCTGGTCGCTGGCGGTGCAGGAGACCGGCCGCGCGCTGATCGAACTGCGCCAGGACGTCGCCGCCGGCGAGCTTCCGGTCACCGCACGCGACGCCTGCCAGGTCGCCGTGCAGGCGGTCGGCGCGCTCTATCGCGAGCCCGGCCTGCCGGCGTGGGAAGCGGCCGACGGTGCGGTCGACACCGCCATCGCGCTGGCCCCCGGCCGCGCCCGCAATCACCTCCACCAGTTGCGCAGCGCGCTGCGCGACGACGAGTCGCCGCTGCTCGCCGCCGTGCATGCGATGCCCGCGCAGGAGCCCGCCCATGCCTCGTGAAATCGCCTTCTACGGCGCGCTGATGCCCGGCCTGTTGCCGGTGTTCGTCGGCTGCCTGCTGCTGATGGTGCTGCTGGACCTGCTGCTCAGCCGGATCGGGCTGTACCGGCACGTCTGGCACGCCTCGCTGTTCCGTCTGGCCCTGTTCGTCTGCCTGTTCGGCGGCGCGGGGCTGTTGCTGGTCCGTTGAGTACCGCCCCATGAAAATCGTCCCCGCCCTGTTCCGCTTCGCCCTCACTTCCGTCGTCGTCGTGCTCGCGCTCGTGCTCGGCCACGCGCTGTGGAAGCATTACCTGTACTCGCCATGGACCCGCGACGGCCGCGTGCGCGCCGAGGTGGTGCGCGTGGCACCGGACGTGTCCGGGCTGGTCAGCGCGGTCGCCGTGCACGACAACCAGTTGGTCCGCAGGGGCGACGTGCTGTTCGTGGTCGACCAAGCGCGTTTCCGCAACGCGGTGGATCAGGCGCAGGCCAACCTCGCCGCCGCCGAGGCCGCCGCGCGCGCGGCCGGCGCCAGCATCAGCGCCGCGGCCGCCGGTGCGGCCGCACGCCACGCCGAATACGAGATGTACGCGGCCCAGGCCGAACGTCGCCAGCGCATCGGCAGCGTGATCTCGCAGGAAGACCGCAACGATGCCGCCGCCACCGCAAGCGCCGCACGCGCCACCTGGCAACAGGCCCAGGCCAGCGGCCACCAGGCCAGCGCCTCGCGGGAGCAGGCCGCGGCCGCGGTCGAGCAGGCGCAGGTCGCGCTCGATCGCGCCGAGCTGGACCTCGCCCGTACCGAGGTGCGCGCGCCGGTCGACGGCTATGTCACCAACCTCGACCTGCGCGCGGGCGACTATGCCGCCGCCGGCGCTGCGCGGCTTGCCCTGGTCGACAGCCACAGCTACTACGTCTACGGCTACTTCGAGGAGACCAAGCTGCCGCAGCTGCACGTGGGCGACCCGGTCGACATCCGCCTGATGGCCGGCGGCGCGGCACTGAAGGGCACCATCACGGGTATCGCCCGCGGCATCACCGACGCGGACAATCCCGCCGGTGCCGACGGCCTGGCCGACGTCAATCCCACCTTCAACTGGGTACGCCTGGCCCAGCGTGTGCCGGTGCGCGTGGCGATCGATGCCGACCACCTGCCGCCCGGCACGGTCCTCTCGGCCGGCATGACCGCCACCCTGGTGGTGCATCCGCATCGCGACACCGGAGCAGCGCTGGCCGACGCGCGCTGAGCGGCACGGTGGCGGCTCGGGGTGGTGGCCTGCCCGATGGCATGTAAGGTTTTCCCCGCGGCGGAGGACTACCGGATAGCCACCCCGATCAAGGAACGACCATGTCCAGCGCCGTACCGTCCGTCTCCATCGTCCCGATTTCGCCGCTGGCCCGAGCAACTGGCTGGTATCGCGACGCCTTCCGCCTGTGGCGACGGGCGCCGTTCCGGCTGGTCGGGCTGAGCCTGGCCTGCCTGGTCGCCGAGGCGCTGCTGCAACTGGTGCCCTTGGCCGGCACCGTCCTGTCCAAGGCCGTGGTGCCGATGCTTGCGGTTGGCGTCTGGATCGGACTGGACCGGCTTGCGCGCGGCGAGCCGCTGCGTTTCGCCTGCCTGTGGTCCGGTTGGCGCCATCCGCGCTGGCCTGCGCTATGGGGGCTGGCCGCCGCCGTGGGACTGATCGTGTTTGCCGTGCAGGTGGCTGCGGCCACAGCGGTGTACGGCCCGGTCGTCTGGGATGCCGTCGTGCTCGGCCACCTGCTGCATCATCCTGCGCTGCAGACGCGCCGCATGGAGTTCGTACTGATGCTGCCCGGGCTGGTGCCCGCGACGTTGCTGACGCTGGCGCCGCCACTGTTCCTGTTTCGTGGCGAGGGTGTGCTGGCGGCGCTGGCCGGAAGCCTGCACCGGGTGGCAGCGCACGCCGTGGCCTTCACGCTGGTGCTGCTGCCGCAGCTTGTGCTGTTCGCCGTGGCCCTGTCCTCCCCGTGGGCGATGCCGCTGCTGCTCGTGTTGCTGCCGCTCGGCACCCTGCTGGCCTACGCCGCCTGGCGCGACTTGGCCGGTGCGCCGCCGGAGGGCTGAGGCGGCGTGGGCGCACGCAATCGGTTCGCCGAGGTACTCCAGGCCCATGGCGGCCTGATCTCACGCATCGCGGCCAGCTACGAAGCGGATCCGGCCCTGCGCGACGACCTGCTGCAGGAGATCGCGCTGGCGTTGTGGCGCGCCTTGCCGCGCTGGCGCGGCGAGGCCGGCCTGCGCACCTTCGTGGCCAGGATCGCGCACAACCGCGGCGCTAGCCACGTACTGGGAGAGCAGCGTCGGCCACGTCCGGGTGCGTTTCCGGAGGACCTGCCGGACCCCGGCATCGCGCCGGAGCAACACGCTCATGCCCGGCAGGAAGGCGCTCGCCTGCAGGCGGCGGTTCGTGCGCTGCCGCTGGCGTTGCGACAGGCGGTGACGCTGGCGCTGGAAGGCTTCAGCCACGCCGAGATCGCCGACGCGTTGGGTATCCGGGTCAATGCCGTCGACGTGCGACTGAGTCGGGCCCGCCAGGCGCTGCGCGAACAGTTGGGAGGGACGGCATGAGTGCACACGACGAGTGGAGCGACTGGGCCGCGCAGTGGCGGACCCAGCCGGTGGTGGATGTCGAGCGCCTGCGCCGGCGCGCGCTGACCAAGCGGTGGCGGATGCTGGCAATGGTGGTGTTCGAAACCGTCACGGCGATCGGTGCGCTGGTCCAGACCGGCTGGCTGTTCGCCCACCCGGGGCTGGCGCTGCGCTGGAAGCTGTTTGCGGCCGGCGGCACGGCGTTGGTGGTGGTGATGTGGTCGATCACCCTGTGGTTGCGCCGGGGCACGTGGCGGGCCGCTGGCGCACGCGTGGCCGATCTCCTGCAGCTCGACGCGCTCCGTGCAAAGGCCGGCATCCGTCTGGCGCAGGCACAGCTATGGGGGTTTGCCGCGCTGCTGGTGGGCGTGACGGTGCTGGCTTGGCCGTCCCTGCAGCCCTCGGCGTGGCTGCACGATGCCGCCCTTCGCCGGTTGTTGCTGGTGCAGGTTGTCGCCAATGCGCCGATCGTGCTCGGCGGCGTGGCCTTCTGCCTCTGGTACATCCGCCGCCAGCGCCGGCGGCTGGCACGGATCGCGCAGATGCAATCGGAGCTTGGCTGAACGCATCGCCTTTTCCTGCGACGGCGTTCCCGGCATGCTCGCCACTTTGTGACGACGTCCGGGGCGCCATCCTTGTCCGCGATGAAACGACTGACCCGACTGCCCGGCCGCGTGGTGCGGCGGTTGCTGCCGTTCGGCCGCGCCGCCCGCCGGCAGGCACGGCTGGACGGCATGCCGGCGTTCGCGGTGCCGGCAGCGGCGATCGAGACGCTGGACGGCCCAGCGGCCCACCGCGAGCGCCTGCTGGCGGCGATCGCCGCGGCCGAGCGGCGCATCGTCATCGTGGCGCTGTACCTGGAGGACGACGACGGCGGCCGCGAGGTGCTGGAGGCGCTGTACGCGGCCAAGGCCCGTCGGCCGATGCTCGACATCGCGGTGTTCGTCGACTGGCACCGCGCCCAGCGCGGGCTGATCGGCAAGGCGCGCAGCGAGGGCAACGCCGGCATGTACCGCGCCTGGGCGCGCGAGCGCGGCGACGGCGTGGCGATCTACGGCGTGCCGGTGCAGAACCGCGAACTGTTCGGCGTCCTGCACCTGAAGGGCATGGTGATCGACGACACCGTGCTTTACTCCGGCGCCAGCTTCAACAACGTCTACCTGCAACGTCACGGTCGCTACCGGCTGGACCGCTACCACCTGCTGCGTCATGCGCCGTTGGCCGACGCGATGGCCGGTTTCGCGCAGCGGCATTTCCTCGGCCAGGCCGCCGTGCCGCGCCTCAACGTGGCCGATGTGCCGACCACCGCCAGCCTGCTGCCGGCGATCCGCGCGCTGCGCCAGCAGCTGGCCGAGGCGCGCTACGACGTGCCGGACGAGCCGGTCGGCGAGGGCACGGTGGCGGTGACGCCGCTGGCCGGTTTCGGCCGCACCGCCAATGCACTCAACGACACCCTGCTCGCCCTGCTGGCCGGCGCGCGCGAGCGGGTGGTGCTGCTCACCCCATACTTCAACCTGCCGCGGCCGGTGCGCGCCGCGGTCGGCCAGCTGCTGCGGCGCGGCTGCACGGTGGAGATCATGGTCGGCGACAAGGTCGCCAACGACTTCTACATCCCGCCGGAGCAGCCGTTCCGCACCATCGGCGTGTTGCCGTATCTGTACGAGAGCAACCTGCGCCGCTTCGCCCGTCGTCACCAGAAGCATCTGGCCAGCGGCCAGCTGGCGCTGCACCTGTGGCGCCACGCCGACAACAGCTACCACCTCAAGGGGCTGTTCATCGACGACGACGTGGCGGTGCTGACCGGCAACAACCTCAATCCGCGCGCCTGGGCGCTGGATCTGGAAAACGCGCTGGTGCTGCGCGACCCGCATGGCCTGCTGCACGAACAGCATGCGGGGGAATGGGCGGCGCTGCTGCGGCATGCGCAGCGGGTGCACGACTACCACGCGCTGCAGACCTCGCGGCACTACCCCGCGCCGGTGCGCAAGCTGCTGCGCCGGCTGAGCCGGGTGCGGCTGGACCGGCTGGTCAATCGGCTGCTGTGATGCTTGCGATCGCCGCTTGCGCCGCTAACCCGGGGGCGCGGCATCGTCCGGCGCGCCATCCGGCAAGGTAACGACGAAGCGGCTGCCGCGGTCGATGCCGTCGCTGCTTACCGTGACGGTGCCGCCATGGGCCTCCACCAACTCGCGCACGACCGCGAGGCCGACACCGATGCCACCCTGCGCATGGGGCGCAGCGCGCTCGTCCTGCACAAACAGGCCGAAGACCGCTTCCAGGGCATCCGCCGCGATGCCGATACCGGCGTCGCTCACGGTGACCACCCGCGTACCCGCACCGGGACACAGTTCCAGCACGATCTCCCCGCCTTCCGGGCTGTACTTCGATGCGTTGTCCAACAGGTTGCCGAACACCTGGGTAAGTCGTACCGGGTCGCCGTAGAAGTTGACCGGACCCGGCGGCAGCGCCAACCGCAAGCTCTGCTGGCGGCGCAGGAACATCGGCCGGCAGCCCTCGGCCACGGCACCCAGCAGGGCCACCAGATCCAGCGTCTGTCGACGTAGCTTCAGCTTGCCGGCATGGATGCGGGTGCCGTCGAGCAGGTCGCCGATCACCCGCGACATGTGTGCCACCTGCTGGTTGATGATCGCATGCAGCCGCGTCATCGCGTCGCTGTCGCGACTGTCCCCGTCGGCCAGCAGGTCGGTAGCCAGCTTCAGTGGCGTCAGCGGATGCCGCAACTCGTGCGCGACCATCGCCATGAAGCGGACCTGCCGTTGCTGCTCGTGGCGTAGCTGCAATTCCTCTTCCTGTGCCTTCAGCGCGGCCATCAGCAGTTCCGTGTTGGCTTCGCGCAGGTCGTCCAGACGGGCGGCCGCGGCCGCACCAGCCGCGACGGTGGCCGTGCTGTCTGTGCGGCCAGCGCTCGTGTCGCTTTCGCGGAAGAAACAGAAGCCACCCGGAGCGGAGCTCTTGGAGCGATACATGGCAGCATCGGCATGCTTGACGAGGGTGGCGGCGTCCTCGCCATCTTCCGGGTAGATGGCAATGCCGATGCTGGCCGACAGGACCAGCGGGTGGCCACCCACGCTGGCCGGTTCGGCCAGTGCAGCGAGCATCTTGCGCGCCACCGGAACAGCATCCCCGGGCGTGTCGAGCCCGGTGACCAGGGCCAGGAACTCATCGCCGCCGTGGCGGCTCAGCGTGTCGCTGTCGCGTATCGCCGAACCCAGCCGCAGGGCACCCAACTGCAGCAGTTTGTCACCCGCGGCGTGACCGAGCCCACGATTGACCTGCCGGAAATGATCGAAGTCGACGAAAAAAACCGCGAAATGCGCATGCGCGCGTCGCGACGTCGCGATCGCCGCGTCCAGGTGTTCCTGCATCAGGGCCCGGTTGGGGATGCCGGTGAGCAGGTCGCGATGGCTGCGGTGTGCCAGTTCGGAAAGGCTGCGCAGGGCGTCTTCCGCGATCGCATCCGAGCGCAGCGCGGCGATCACCAGCCCCGCATTGGCTTCCTTCAGGTCCGTCCCGCTCAGCGAGCCGAGCGCCGTACGCGTGTGTTCGAGCTCGTCGTAAAGCCGGGCCAGCGCGGTCTGAAGCGCGTTGCGCGCGGCGGCCGGCGGGCGGCTTTCGGAGGCGGGTGGACCGTCACGGGAAGGGGAGTGGCGACTCATGGCATGTTCCGCGATGCGGGCCGGTCATCCATCGTCTGGGACATCGGGCAACGGCACGGCGCGGCGCGTGGGGCTACCTCCGAACAGACCTTCATAGCCCGTCAATGGTTGCCCGATGCGGATGCCCTGGTCGTCGATGGAGAACTGGCGCACTTCGTCCGAGTGGGCGCTGGCCCGCACCTTCACCACCGCCATCACCCGCTGCAACCGGCTGTCGACCTCGATGTAGCGCTGCACGATGATCGCATCGGTGAGGAAGGCGGTACCGTACGGGCTGAACCGCAACTCGGTATAGCGGTCTTCCAGTTCCGAGGTCATCAGCACGGTGACGCCCGTACCGCACAGCGCGGACACCATGCGCGCCAGGGATTCGCGGAAGTCCTCGCGGAACGTGGGGGCCAGCGCCAGCTCGAAGCCCGACAGCGAGTCGATCACCAGGCGCGTGGCCTTGAGTCGGTGGATTTCGGCGAGCAGCAGCATCGACATCTCGTCGACCGACAACCCGGGCGCGCGCGTGTCCACCACCCCCACGGTGCCGTTCTTGATCAGTTCGACCACCGCACGCCCGCGCGAGTGGTCGGCGCGTTGCTCGAAGGCGGCGATCACGCCGGTCTCGCCCTTTCTTGCGCCCTCGGCAAGAAAGGCGCCGGCGAGGATGCTCTTGCCCGAGCCGGAGGGTCCGGCCACCAACAGCGAATAGCCTGCCGGCAGTCCCCCGCCAAGCATTGCGTCGAGCCCCGGTACGCCCATCGCCACGCGGTGGCCGAACGGCTCCAGCAGCGGTGAGCTGGTCGGTGCCAGCGGTGGCGGTGCAAACATGCGGATGCCGTCGTCGCCGATGCGGAAGGTGTGCAGTCCCGGCTGGGTCGGTTGTCCGCGCATCTTCATCACCTCCACCTTGCGCACCATGGAGTTGCCCTGGACGCTCTGGCGCAGCCAGATCAGGCCGTCGGCGACGGTGAAGATCGGGCTGGGATCGCTGTCGTGGAAGTACTCGCCGAGCAGGAAGGTGGTCGCCTGCCAGCTGGTCATCAGCATGCCCAGCTGCTGGATGAATTGCTGCAGGCTGATGAAGGTCTGCTCGCCGCCGCGGCCGGCGAGCACCACCGAGCGGAACGAGTCGACGAATACCAGCCCCGGCCCGTGCCGGTGTACCTCGTCCACGATGCGGTCGAGCACCTGGCCGAGGTCGCCGGTACCGGCCTCCTCGGCCAGGTTGATGAAGTGGATGGATTGCCCCACTTTTTCGCTGTCGAAAAAGCCGAACTGCTGCTGGTAGCGCAGCATCTTCAGCGGCGGCTCGCCCAGCACGGTGAAGTAGAGTGCCGGTCGCTCGCGGGTGGCCAGGGCAAACATGATCTGGTGGGCCATGGTGGTCTTGCCGCAACCTGGCGGTCCGGCCAGCACGTTGAACGAAAACTCCGGCAAGCCGCCGCCGAGGATGTCGTCAAGCCCCGGCACGCCGGTGGGCAGCCGATGGATGGTGGCTTTGGCCATGCTCATGAAGCGTTGTCCTGTGCGGCTTGGTCGCTCGGAGGGGAGATCCATACGGACTGCAGCAGACGCCGGGTGAGCGAATCACCGATCAGATGGGTCAATAGATCGTGGAACGTGTATGCCAGCGCGGTGGCAGCGGCGGCAGCATCGGTGCCGGAGAGCCCGGCCAACGCCAGCCGCAGCGATTCGAATTCGTCCGGCGCCGGATCCGGCGCGCTGGCGGATGGCAACCCGGGATGCCCGGTACGGGTCAGGTGGATGCTGCGCTGGTACAGCGCGGCCACGCCAGCCGGGCCAACGATCGGCGACAGGGCCGCACTGACACCCCGCCACAAGACAACGGCGTGCTCCGCAATCTGCCCGGCGTCGGTGCCTGCGGCGGCCATCTTTCCCCACGAGGCCGGGATCTCGTTTCCATCATGGTGCATCGGTGATCCCGTGGAGTCCGGCGTTCATGCGGACGCCGCGACCATCCATCAGCATAGGCTCATTGGCGGCCAGCCATGTTCACAGAGCGTGAGGGCTCGCCGCAGAGCCGCTGATCAAGCCACGACCAGGCGCTGCAGGCGCATCGCCAGCCAGCGCCGTACGTCCGGCCACTCGCCGGCCAGCACCGAGTAGCACACGGTGTCGCGCAGGCTGCCGTCCGGGCGCCGCTTGTGGGCACGCAGCACGCCGTCGCGGTGGGCGCCGAGGCGCTCGATCGCACGCTGCGAGTCGAGGTTGCGGTGGTCGGTGTGGAACTCCACCGCCACGCAGCCGAGCCGCTCGAACGCGTGGCCCAGCAACAGTCGCTTGCAGGCGGTGTTGAGGTGACTCTTCTGCCAGCGCTTCGCGTACCAGGTGTAGCCGATCGCCACGCGCGGCAGCGCCGGATCGAAATCGTAGTAGCGGGTCGAGCCGACGATCTCGCCGTAGCGCTTCTCGCGCACGGCGAACGGCAGCATCCGCCCCGTCGCCTGGCCAGCCAGCGCCGCGGCGATGTAGTCGGCCGAGGTCCCCGGTGGCGGCGCGCTGGTGAACCACAGGTTCCACAGCTCGCCATCGGCGGCCGCGGCCTCCAGTGCGGGGGCGTGGTCGGCGTGCAGGGGCTCGAGCAGGACGTGGTCGTCTTCCAGGTGGACCGGGGCCAGCGTCGTCATGCGGGGCTCAGGCGTCGAGGTCGGGGATCAGCTTGCTTTCCAGCCGCGCGATGGCGTCCTTCAGCAGCAGCTTGCGCTTCTTCATGCGGGTGACCTGCAGCTCGTCGCGGAAGCCGGTGGCCTGCAGATGGGTCACCAGCGCGTCCAGCTCGCGGTGCTCCCGGCGCAGTTCGAACAGGGTCTGGGCGATCGAGGGTTGATCCGGTTCCGTCATGGCACGCGCACGAGGAGGTAGGCGCGCAGTGTACGCCTCCGGCCCGGTGCCGGTCAGCGGGCTACAATGTCGCGCTTCCAATCCGGTTCAAGCCCCGATGTCCGCCACTCCCGAATCTTCCCGCAAGCAGGCCTACGAGGCCGGCAAGCTGGCCAAGCGCCTGCGCCACCAGGTCGGCCAGGCGATCGCCGACTTCAACATGATCGAGGACGGCGACAAGGTGATGGTGTGCCTGTCCGGCGGCAAGGACTCGTACACCCTGCTCGACATCCTGCTGTCGCTCAAGGCGAAGGCGCCGGTGCACTTCGAGCTGATCGCGGTGAACCTGGACCAGAAGCAGCCGGACTTCCCCGAGCACGTGCTGCCGGACTACCTCACCGCGCGCGGCGTGCCGTTCCACATCATCGAGCAGGACACCTACAGCACGGTGACGCGGGTGATCCCGGCCGGCAAGACCATGTGCAGTCTGTGCTCGCGCCTGCGTCGCGGCGCCTTGTACTCGTGGGCGGCCGAGAACGGCATCACCAAGATCGCGCTGGGCCACCACCGCGACGACATCCTCGCCACGTTCTTCCTCAACCTGTTCCACCACGCCAGCCTGAAGGCGATGCCGCCGAAGCTGCGTTCGGACGACGGCCGCCACGTGGTGATCCGCCCGCTGGCCTACTGCAGGGAGAGTGACATCGCCGAGTACGCGGCCCAGCGGGCATTCCCGATCATCCCGTGCAACCTGTGCGGCTCGCAGGAAAACCTGCAGCGCAAGCAGGTCGGGCTGATGATGGCCGAATGGGAGCGCCAGTTCCCCGGCCGTGCCGAGACCATGTTCCGCGCGCTGGGCAATGTGGCCCCGTCGCAGCTGGCCGACCGCAACCTTTTCGACTTCGCCTCGCTCGGTTCGCGCGAGGGCGCGGGCCGGGCCGATGCGCATGGCTGGCTGGCCGGGTATGCTGGCGAGCCCGCCACGGATGACGCGGTTTAGCCGTCCAGACTTCCAATTTTCCTCTCTTCGAGTATCGACATGTCCTTCTTTGCTTCCGTTGAAATGGCTCCCGGCGACCCGATCCTCGGCCTGACCGAGGCCTATCTCGCCGACCCGCGTCCGAACAAGGTGAACCTCGGCGTGGGCATCTACACCGACGAGCAGGGACGGGTGCCGGTGCTCAAAGCCGTGCAGCAGGTCGAGCAGGCGCTGGCGCGTGACACGCAGCCGCGCGGATACCTGCCGATCGATGGCCTGCCGGCCTACAACAAGCTGAGCCAGGAACTGCTGTTCGGCGAAGGCTCGCCGCTGCTCGACGCCGGCCGCGTGGCGACCGCGCAGACCATCGGCGGCAGCGGCGCGCTGCGCGTGGCGGCGGACCTGCTCAAGCAGGTCGCCGGCGACAGGGCACGCATCGCGATCAGCAACCCGAGCTGGGGCAACCACCACGTGGTGTTCCGCACCGCCGGCTTCCAGCTGCAGGACTACCGCTATTACGACGAGGCCACCCGCGGCCTGGATTTCGCCGGCATGCTGGAGGACCTGGGCAAGCTGGAGCCGGGCACCGTGGTGCTGCTGCACGCCTGCTGCCACAACCCGACCGGCGTGGACCTGGAGCCCGTGCAGTGGGCGCAGGTGGTGGAACTGGTGAAGGAGCGCGGCCTGCTGCCGTTCGTCGACATGGCCTACCAGGGCTTCGACCAGGGCATCGACGCCGACGC
This sequence comes from Dyella thiooxydans, assembly GCF_001641285.1. Classification (NCBI taxonomy): domain Bacteria; kingdom Pseudomonadati; phylum Pseudomonadota; class Gammaproteobacteria; order Lysobacterales; family Rhodanobacteraceae; genus Dyella; species Dyella thiooxydans. The sequence goes on along the minus strand of NZ_CP014841.1, from coordinate 2,851,689 downwards.
CACCGCGGTGCGCATGTTCGCCGAGTCCGGCATCGAGGCGTTCGTGGTGGCCAGCTCGTACTCCAAGTCGTTCTCGCTGTATGGCGAGCGCGTGGGCGTGCTGTCGATGATCGGCGCCGACCGCGACGAGGCCGCGCGCCTGCGCTCGAAGATCAAGCAGACCATCCGCGCCAACTACTCCAGCCCGGCCGCCCACGGCGGCCAGCTGGTGGCCGGCGTGCTGGCCAGCAGCGAGCTGCGTGCGCTGTGGGAGAGCGAGCTGGGCGAGATGCGCGAGCGCATCCACGCCATGCGCGCCGGGCTGGTGCAGAAGCTGGCCGCCCACGGCCACGAGTTCGGCTTCATCCAGCGCCAGGCGGGGATGTTCTCCTACTCCGGCCTGAGCAAGCCGCAGGTGGAGCGCCTGCGCGAGGAATTCGCGATCTATGCGCTGACCACCGGCCGCATCTGCGTGGCCGCGCTGAACACCCAGAACCTCGACTACGTCGCCGACGCGATTGCCAAGGTGGTGGGCTGAGGGCGCTGTCGCAGACGGTGCGCGTTGCGCACGATAGCCTCGCTCCAGCTAGCCGTCATTCCGGCGAAAGCCGGAATCCAGCGCCTCTGCCGTACACCTCGAAAGACGCTGGATCCCGGCTTTCGCCGGGATGACGGTGAGGAAATCCGAAGTCTTTCGGAGCATCTCCATGGCATCGGCCATGACATCTTCATAAGGTAGTCAGGCCCTACCGCGGCGCGGCTACCCCCAACCCGGATCCTGCATGTTCTTCCGCAATCTCACCCTGTTCCGCTTTTCCCCAGCCGTCGCCGACGACCTGAACCGCCTCGACGAGGTGCTCGCCGAGCACCGCCTGCGCCCGTGCGGGCCGATGGAGATGTCCACCCGCGGTTTCGTGCCGCCGGTCGGCCGCGGTGAGGAGGCGGCGCTCACCCATGCGGTGAACGCCTGCACCTGGCTCACCGTGGGCGGCGAGGACAAGCTGCTGCCGGCGGCGGTGATCAACGACGAGCTGCAGCGCAAGGTGCAGAAGATCGCCGAGGAGGAAGGCCGCAAGGTCGGCGGCCGCGAGCGCAAGCGGATCAAGGAAGACCTGCTCAACGAGCTGCTGCCGCGCGCCTTCGTGCGCAACTCGCGGCTCTCGGCCTATGTCGACAAGAAGCACGGCTGGCTGGTGATCGACACCGCCAGCCGCAAGTCGGCCGAAAACGCGCTGAGCCAGGTGCGCGAGGCGCTGGGCAGCTTTCCCGCCGTGCCGCTGGCGCCGGAGGAAGGCCCGCGCGTGCTGATGACCGACTGGCTGGCCAACGGCACCCTGCCGGCCGGGCTGGCGCTGGGCGACGAGGTGGAACTGCGCGATCCGGGCAGCGCCACCGGTGCGATCGCCAAGTGCCGCCGCCAGGACCTGGACAGCGAGGAGATCAAGGAGCACCTGCGCAACGGCAAGCAGGTGTTCCAGCTTGGCCTGGTGTTCGACGACCGCATGAGCTTCGTGCTCGGCGAGGACCTGGTGGTGCGCAAGCTGAAGTTCCTCGACGTGGTGCTCGACGAGATGGGCGACAGCCACCAGGACGCCGCCGCCGAGGCCGATGCCAGCTTCGCCCTGCTGACCCTGGAGATCGAGCGCCTGCTGGCCAAGCTGGAGGAGTGGTTCGGCCTGCCGCGGCCGGCCGACGCCTGACGTACGCAGCCGTATGGTGATGATTTTCGCGGGTCGACGCGCGACCGCTTGAATCATCACCTCTCCGTCGCCAATCCCTGCCAGAATCCAATCGGGCCCCTCGCGGGGCCGTGTTTTCTGGCGGGCAACTGGGCATGGCGCAGCAACTGGAAGGCGACTGGCTGGAACTGGCGACCACGGGCGGCAGCACGATCCGCGTGCTCAAGGCCGCCCATCCGCGTGCGCGCCGCCTGCGCCTGACCGTCACGCCCAAGGGCGCCCGGGTCAGCTACCCGCGCGGCACCCATCCGGCCCAGGTCAGCGCCTTCCTGCGCAGCCACGCCGACTGGCTGGAGCAGAAGCTCGACGAGCTGAACCTGCTGGTGAAGCCGCTGCCGCCGCTGCGGGTCGGCCAACCGGTGGAGATCCCGCTGCGCGGCGAACGCATCTGGCTGGACTGGGACGAGGGCCCGTACCCGCGTATTGCCAGCGGTGAGGGTGTGCTCACGCTCATCCTGCCGCGCCCGCATACCCGGGCGCTGCCGGTGGCGCGCGGGCTGCTCGCCTCGCATCTGGAGTCGCTGATCCGCCGCGACGTATCGCGCTGGCTGGCGCAGTACGTACCCCAGCTCGGCCTGGCGCCCACCGCACTGAAGGTGCGCCCGCTGAAGAGTCTGTGGGGCAGCCTGGACACGCGCGACCGCATCAACCTCGACCTCGCGCTGGCGCTGGCCCCCCCGGCCGCGCTGCGCTACGTGCTGGCCCACGAGCTGTGCCACCTGAAGGTACGCAACCACTCGCCGCGATTCTGGGCGCAGGTGGAAACCCTGTTCCCGAACTGGCAGGAACAGCGCGACTGGCTGCGCCAGAACGGCGCCGTGCTGAAGGCCGAGCTGGACCGGCTGGTGGCCGACGTGGCGGACTGACCCGGCTTCGGCGCGCGGGCCGCGCCGTTGGATGACGGGTGTAACTTGCCGCCCCCGTCGTCGGCGGCCAAGCTGAGTCTCCCTCACGGATGGCTCCAGGCAATGACGATGCATCTCCCCCTCGGCGACATCATCAAGGCCGGCTGGCTGGTGTTCCTGCTGTACTGGGCGATCCGCGCCCGGGACGCGAAGGCCGCCGTCCGCAGCGAGCCGTTCGTGCTTCGCCTGCTCAAGCACTGGCTACCGTTGATGGTCGGCACGGTGCTGGTGTTGCCCTGGCGCGGCGGCGAAGGCTCGCTGTTGCGCCTGCGCTTCGTGCCGCCCGAGGCGGCGCTGTCGATCCTCGGAGCGCTGCTGGTCTGGGCCGGCGTGCTGTTCGCGATCTGGGCGCGGAACATCCTCGGCCGCAACTGGAGCGCCGTGGTGCAGGTCAAGCAGGATCACGAACTCGTGGAGCGCGGTCCGTACCGCTGGGTGCGCCATCCGATCTATACCGGCCTGCTGCTGGCCTTCTTCGGCACCGCGCTGGCGCAGGGCGAGTGGCGCGGCCTGCTCGGCACGGCCATCGTGGGCGTCTCGTTCTGGTTCAAGCTGCGGCTGGAGGAGCGCTGGATGCGCGAGCAGTTCGGCGAACGCTACGCGGCCTACATGCAGCGGACGAAGGCGCTGGTGCCGGGCCTGCTCTGAGGACACCGCACCCGCGCCTCCCGAAGGGACGCGGATGCGGTTCCGGTCTTACCCGAGCGCCATCTTCAGGATGACCAGGGCCCCGACCAGCATGATCACGCTGCTGATCAGGCTGATCGCGACGCCCTTCAGGAACGTCGTCTCCAGCACCCACTGGTAGATCAGTGCGCCGCCGGCCAGCGCCAGCACGAAATGCACGAACATGCCGCCGAAGTGCAGTGCGTCGAGCATCCGCGACAGGATCACCTGCAGCACCAGCGAGCCGAGCACCGGCCCGATCGTGGTGCGTTGCGCACCGAGCGCGCGTGCCGTGTACATCACCGGTGCGATCAGCAGCGCCACCAGCGCCGCCAGCAGGAATATCACCTTCAGAAACGCCATCCCCTTCCCCTGTCTGCTCCGTCAATGGAGCCGGGGAGTGTCGTCGTGAATTCTTGCGGCGTAAAGAGGCCTCAGTGCGACAGCTCGAACGCGGTCAGCACCTGCGCGGTCTGCTCGGGTTTCTCCAGCATCGGCATGTGATTGCAGCCGGCCAGCGTGGTGCTGCTGATCGCCGGCGCGTGCACCAGGCCGTCGCGCAGGCTGTCCATCGCCGAGATGTCGCTGATCTTGTCGCCGGCGCACCACAGGCCCATCACCGGCATGGTCAGCTGGTCCAGGCGTTGCTGCACGGAGAGATACTGCGAGGGCTGGCGCAGCTCGTTGAACACCTTGTCGAGGAAGGCGCGGTCGCGCTTGTTGCGCGCGATGAACACGTCGATGAAGCGCCCCGGCAGGTCCGGCACCTTCTCGAACGCCAGCGCGAACGCACGCTGGAAGCCGGCACGGTCGTCGTAGTCGAACGGGTTGGTGCCGGCCAGCGCCTCGCGGGCGAACGCGTTCTCCTTCTGCTTGAGGCCGAAGGAGTCGACCAGCACCAGCCGGTTGACCCGTTCCGGGTGTTCGGCGGCATAGACGCCGGCGATGGCGCCGCCCATCGAGTGGCCGACCAGGGTCACGTTGCGCAGCCCCAGCGCCTGCATGAAGCCATCCAGCCGCGCGGCCTGCGTGTCGACGTCGTAGTCGGCGCCCGGGTCGCGCGAGGAGTCGCCCCAGCCGGGCAGGTCCGGGATCACCAGGTGGAAGTGCGGGCTGAGCTTCGCCGCCACTTTCAGCCACACCGCCTTGTTCGAGTCGTAGCCGTGCAGCAGCACCAGGGTCGGCCCTTCGCCACCCTCGTAGTACGACCAGTGGGCGCCGCCGGCCTGCACCGTTTTCTCGTCCAGGTGCGCGGCCATCGCCTGGCGTGCCGCATCCGCGCGCATCAGCCACTGCGGAGCGAACAGGTAGCACGCGCCCAGGCCGAGACCGATCACCGCCACCACCGCGGCGAGAAACTTCAGCCGCCGGATCAGCAGGCGCTGCCACAGCGGACGGCTGCCGGGGCCGGCCGGGGGCGGTGCGACGGAGCGGGAGGAGGAGGTCTGCTTTGCCATGGGAGGAAGCCTGACGGTCGGAAACAACCGGGATGTGACAGCGTGGGTGGGCGCCGGTTCGGCTGGAACGGGGCGTTTCGTGCCCCGTCCCCTGACGATCACTTCGCCGACTTCGTCTTCGCCTTCGCGAAGATGCCCTCGATCACCTGCTGGGTCAGCGGGTGGTAGCCGTCCTTCGCCTTCGCGTATGCCGCCTCGGCATAGGCCAGGCCGTCGGGCGAGGCGGCGAAGGCGCGGTACACCGGTGCGGTAAGGTAGATGCGGCCGATCCGCGTCATGTGCTCGCGCGCCGCCGGCCATACCGCCTTGTCGCCGGCGGCGATGGCGTGGATGTACCAGCGCATGCCGATCTCCGCGTTCGGCGTGCCGGTGAGGTGCCAGGCCGCGTCCAGCGCCTGCATCTGCGCGAGCTTCGGCGTGTCGGGCAGGCGGTCGAGGAAGTACATCCACTCCTGGGTGTTCCAGTCCTTCGCGTCGAGCTTGTCGGCGGCCAGCGTGCCGGCGGTGAAGGCCTTCACCTTGGCGTCGATCATGTCGAAGCGCGCCGAGGTCGGCAGCGGTGCGTTCTTCGGGATGCCGGTGCCGTAGACCCACTCGTTCACCTCGGCCATGCTCATCTTGCCGGGGTACTTGTCGATCAGGTTCGCCTTGAGGAAGGCCAGCATCTGCTCGGTGGTGATGCTCTGGAACGCGAAGTGGTCGAAGTAGCTCTTCAGGTACGGGTCGAACGCGGCGCGGCCGAAGCGCTGCTCCAGCGTGCGCAGGAACCACGAGCCCTTGTCGTAGGCGACGTCGGACAGTGCATCGTCCGCATCCACCTTGCCCGGCACGGGTGCCAGCTTCTGGCTGTTCGGCGGCATCGTGCCGATGCTCTTCTCCAGCGCGCGGGCCGAAAGCAACGCCTCTTCGTCGGCCAGCGTCTTGCCGTACACCGCCTCGGTGATGCGGCCCTGCACGTAGGTGGTGAAACCCTCGTTGAGCCAGCCGTCGCGCCAGGTGGCGTTGGTCACCAGGTTGCCGGACCAGCTGTGCGCCAGCTCGTGCGAGATCACCGAGGCGAGACTCTTGTCGCCGACCACGATGGTCGGCGTGGCGAAGGTCATGTTGGGGTTTTCCATGCCGCCGAACGGGAACGACGGCGGCAGCACGATGAGGTCGTAGCGGCCCCAGCGATACGGGCCGTACAGCTTCTCGGTGGTGGCGATCATCTTCTCGGTGTCTTCGAACTCGTGCGCCGCCTTGTGCACCATCGACGGCTCGGCATACACCGCGCTGCGCGGCCCGGTGGCCTCGGCGGCGATGTCGCCGGCGGCGATCGCCAGCAGGTACGAGGGGATCGGGTGCGGCTGGTCGAAGCGGAAGTCGCCGTCGAGCGGGTGGTGGAGGTCGTTCAGCGCACTCATCACCACGCGCACGCCCTTCGGCGCGGTGACGTGGGCGTCGTAGGTGATGCGTATCGCCGGTGAATCCTGCAGCGGCACCCACGAGCGGGCGTGGATCGACTCGCTCTGCGAGAACATGAAGGGCAGCTTCTTGTCGGCGGTCTGCGCCCTGGTCAGCCACTGCAGGCCGGTGGCTTCTGGCGAGGTGTCGTAGACGATGCGCACCTTGGCCGGATGGTCCGGCGTGGCGATGGTGAGCTTGCTGCCCAGCTGCTTGTCGCGCGGCGCCAGCGCGTAGGTCAGCGCGTGGGCGTGGCCTTTCGCGTCGATACCTTCGATGCTGGCGATCTTCAGGTCACGCGTGTCCAGCACCAGCGAGCTCGCCTTGGGGTTGACCCACTTCAGGCTGAGCGTGGCGCGGCCGTGCAGTTCCTGGTGCGGGAAGTCGAGCTTCAGGTCGAGGTCGAGATGGGTGACCCTGACCTGGTCGGGCTGCGCGTACGAGTACGGATCGGTCGCATGGGCCGCCAGCGGCAGCAGCAGGGCGCTCGCGGCGAGCGTGGACAACAGGCGCATCGGGGACCACTCCGGCAGACGGAAAACCCCGAGTATGCCATTGGCCCTCCCGCGCCGACCCGTGCCCGAAGGCCCGGTTGCTCAGGGCAGGTCGCCGCCCGAATGCGGGTCGATGGCGTATGGGTGGGTGGCGGCCAGGTGCCCGGGCTGCGCCCGCACGCGCGCGATCCAGCCGCGGATCGCCGGGTAGCCGTCGAGCGGAAAGCCGGCCTCGTCGGCGCGGCTGCCGTAGGCGAACACCGCAATGTCGGCGATGGTGTAGCGCTCGCCGGCGAGGAACGACCGCTCCGCGAGTTCACGCTCGAGGATCGCCAGCGTCCGCTGCGCCGCCGCGCGCTTCGCTTCCACAAGCGCCGTCGCGCGTCGCGCCAGCTTGCCGGTCAGCGTCCAGTGGCGCAGCGTGCCGATCACCGACTCCACCCGTTCCTGTTCGAAGCTCAGCCACTGCCACACTTTGCCGCGGCCGAAGGCATCGTCGGGCAGGTAGGGCGTGTCCTCGGCGAGGTACAACAGGATCGCGTTGGACTCGGCCAGCGCGCGGCCGTCCTCCAGCTGGATCGCCGGCACTGTGCCGGTCGGGCTGATGCGCAGGTACTCGGGCCGCTGGCCGTCACCCTCGAAGATGCTCACTTCCACCGTGCGGTAGGGCCGCTGCAGGTGCTGCAGCAGCTGGCGGACTTTCCAGGCGTTCTGGGAGGGCAGGTAGTCGAACAGGGTCAGCATCGGATGGGCTCATGTGGTTGGGGAGCCCAGTGTCCTCAGCCGGCCGGCACCGGCGCCATCCGCTTCTTGCGCAACCCGGCGATCAGCTGCCGCTGTTGGTTGAAGATGCGGCCGCCGGCTTCGGTTGCAGCGAACGCACGTAGGCCTTTACGTCGTCGACCGAGACCGCGCCGCGATGCTCGCGATCGATCTGGTCGAAGTGGGCACGGATGAACGGCACCGGCCCCTTCTCCGCCTCTTCGCGGGAGATCAATCCGTCATGGTTGCGGTCGGCGATCTTCATGTTCTTGATCGCGATGGCGGCGTCGTTGGCCAGGCCGCCCATGCCGTGCTGCGCAGCGGCTGGCAAGGCGGCGAGGGCGAAGCAGGAAGCCAGGATCAGACGTGCATGGCGCATGGCGATCTCCTTGGATGGCCGCCGCGAGTATCGCACCACTCGTGATGCGAGGATCGGCCGGAGTAGTCGACTGACGTCCTGCGTCTGCGAACTGGCTCAGGTGGATGACGGAGCCTTGAAGCGCTCGCTGTAGCGGGCGGTGGTTCCTGGACCATGCCTGGGCATGGGGCACTCCTGAAAAGTTGGATCAGGGTGTCCACTAAACCGTAGGAACTACCGTCCGTTCGACCGGAGGGTTAGGCCATCACCCGATGCGCTACCGCGGGTCGAAGGCTTGAAATCAAGAAGTCGCCCAGAAGTCCGTTGCGCCGATAGGTAGGGCAGAGAGGGCCCGTTCAAGTGCCTCCCCCTTTATGCATGCCCGAAGCGCCGTTGCCACAGCCTCAACAGCGTTTGGCGGCGAGAAGTTGTGCTTGGGCCTCACGCTCCGGACTTCCGCAAGGATCTCCTCTGGAGTGCCCAAAGGCGTAGGGCTGGAGTCCGGGTGCCAGTTCTCGAGAAACAAGGCTCGAACCACGGGCGGGAGGCAATCGGCAAAGCGTAGAGCCTGATCCACAGTGAGGCGACGCCGAAAGGCGTGGAGTACGCCTTCAACCATGTTCCAGGCCATGTTCGTAGTCTGGAGCCCCGCTGCGTCACGCGCTGCGACCATGAATCTTTCAAACTCAAGCGAAGCGAGCTGGTACTCAAGTGGCCAGGTCATCGAGTATGCGAAGGTGTATGGCGTGGGGTCCAACGCTGGAATTGAGCGGCGGCGCAGCCGTCCGCCTTGAACGAACTGTTAGTCATCATATCTTTTTGTTGAGTGCAATCAGGATCGTGCGGGAGACGCTGACCTGACAGCGTGCTGGTGTGTCGCGCGTTCCCCGGGACGATGCCCGAGGTGCGCTTCAGGAGCGCACCGTTACCTTGGTGCGGTCAGGCGTAGCGGTCGGCCAGCGCGTCGGTGGTGGTGACCAGCGCGTCGACGATTGCCGGGTCGGTCGCGCTGTGGCCGGCGAGCACCACGCGCAGCTCCGCTTCGGGCCAGGCCTGGCTGAGGTCCCAGGCACTCTTCATCGGGCAGATGATGTCGTAGCGTCCGTGCACGATGGTGGCGGGGACATGCCGGATGCGGTCGACGTCGCGCAGCAACTGGTCCGGTTCCAGGAAGATGCGATGGCGGAAGAAGTGCGCCTCCATCAACGCCAGGCTGACGGCGCGATGCGGGTCGTCGAAGTCGCCGCCGCCGTCCGGGTCGTGCACGAGGGTGGTGCCGCCGCCTTCCCAGGCACTCCAGGCGTGCGCCGCGGCCAGCCGGATGGCTTCGTCCGGGCTGGTGAGCCGGCGCCAGTAGGCCTCGAGCATGGAGTCGCGCTCGGCTTCGGGAATGAGCGCGACGAAGCGCGCCCAGCGCTCGGGGAATATCTGCCGCGAGCCGCCATCCATTTCGTTGAACCAGCGCAGCTCCTCGTCGCGGCCGAGGAAGATGCCGCGCAGCACCAGCGCCAGCGCGCGTTCCGGGTGGGTCTGCGCGTAGGCCAGCGCCAGGGTGGAGCCCCACGAGCCGCCGAACACCACCCAGCGCTCGATGCCCAGGTGCTCGCGGATCGCCTCGATGTCGGCCACCGCATGCCAGGTGGTGTTGTCGGTGAGTTCGGCGAACGGCGTGGACCGGCCGGCGCCACGCTGGTCGAACAGCACGATGCGGTAGCGCGCCGGGTCGAAGAAGCGGCGGTGGTAGTCCGACAGTCCCGCGCCCGGTCCGCCGTGCAGGAAGATCACCGGCAGCCCCTCGGGGTTGCCGCACTGTTCCACGTAGAGCGTGTGCAGGGCATCCACCGGCAGGTGCTCGGTGGCATACGGGGTGATCTCGGGGTACAGCGCGCGCATGTCGGGCTCCGTGATGGCGAGCGACAAGCCTAGTCCACCGGCAGTGCGGCGGCAGCGTTCCACATCGAACGGGTGATCGGCCGGTTCACGTGCGGTGCCTGCAGTACCACCAGGGTGGTGGTGCTGATGCTGGGATGGATCTTCAGCAGGCGGTCGAGCACGGTTTCCAGATGGGCGATCGACATCGCCACCAGGTGCAGCAGCGCCGAGTCCTCGCCGGCCAGTCGCCGGCAGTCGAGCACCTCGGGGATGTCCTCGACGATCTCGCCGATGCGCTTGCACACGCCGCCATCGCAGCGCAGCCGCACCATCGCGTCGATGCTGTAGCCCAGTCGCCGGGGGTCGATCACGGCGCGGTAGCCGCGGATCACCCCGGCCTCTTCCAGCCGCTTCACCCGTTCGGCTACCGCCGGCGCCGACAGGTGCACCAGCCGGCCCAGCTCGGCATAGCCCAGACGCGCATCGGCCTGCAGCGCCTCGAGCAGTTGCCAGTCCTTGGCATCGATATCGGGTTTGGAATCCACGGTAGCTCTCCCTGAAGAATCATTGATTCGATGGCGAGGCTCGGTTGGCCCCGTCGATCCATTATTCATGGCGACGGGGCTGCTCACTAGCATGCGCACTTCCCCGTCCCCGGATCTGTTCACCATGGCTAGCCCCGAACGACTCGACGCCCGCGCCCTGGCGCTGGTCGGCGTCGCCCTGCTCACCTGGTCCTCGGCCTATGCGGCGATCGCCTACGCCCTGGCGGCCTTCACCCCCGGCGAGGTGGCGCTGGCGCGGCTGGCGATCGCCTCGCTGTGCTTTGGCCTGTTCCTCACCGTGCGCCGCGTGCCGCTGCCGGCGCGGCGCGAATGGCCGGGCCTGCTGGTGCTGGGGATCATCGGATTCACCGTTTACCACCTGGCGCTGAACCATGCGGAGACACGCATCGCCAGCGGCACCGCATCGATCCTGATCTCGCTGGTACCGGCAGCGACCGCCGCCGTGTCGGCACTGTGGATGGGCGAACGACTGCCGGTGCGTACGCTGGCGGGACTCGGCGTGGCGCTGATCGGCGTGGTGCTGGTAGTGCTGGCCAGCGGCAAGCAGGTGCGCTTCGAGCCGATGGCCGCGCTGGTTCTGGTGAGCGTGCTGGCCTCGGCGATCTACTTCGTCGGGGTGAAGCCGTACTTCGCGCGCAGCAGCGCGTTGGGCGTGACCGCGTTCGGCTTCTTCGCCGGCACGCTGGGCGCGCTGCCGTTCGGCATCCACCTGCCGCAGGCGCTGGCCGCCGCGCCGTGGCCGGCGATCGCGTCGTTGCTGTGGCTGGGCGTGGCACCGACCTTCATCGGCTACATCGCCTGGAACGTGGCGATCCACCGCAGTTCGGCCTCGCAGGTATCCAGCTTCATCTACTTCTCGCCGCCAATCGCGGTGCTGATCGGCTGGTTCTGGCTGGGCGAGCGGCCGGGGCCGCTGACCCTGGTCGGCGGCGTGGTCACCGTGGCCGGCGTGGTGCTGGCGAACACCCGGCGGCGGGCGCTGCCGCCGGCGCCGCGCGACGTGGCGGCGTGCGAGCCCTGAGCATCGGCTGCGCGTGATGCCTGATCAGCGCGGATGCCGGTCGCGCAAAGGGTGCGCTCCTACCGGGCCGGACGCAGTGGTAGGAGCCCACCTTGTGGGCGACCGATTTTGCGAAGGGCCCGCACCGGTCGACCCGTGCGGGCGGCGTCGCGAACCCGGCAGAGGTTCCGGGCCGGTCATGCGTGTCGCGAAGGCGGCCGACTCAGCCGCTGCGTTTCGTCCGCCCGAAATCCAGCGCCGCGGTGAGGTCGCCCGGAGCCGGCCCACCCGCGGCGAGCATGGCCTCCTCGCGCAGTGCCAGCCCGGGCAGCTTCTGCAGCCCGAAACGGCGGGTGATGAAGCGGGCGATCGATCCGGTGTCGTAGGTGGTGTGGTCGACGTGCCCCTTCTTCGCCCACGGCGAGACGATGATCGCCGGGATACGCGTGCCCGGACCCCAGCGGTCGCCCTTCGGTGGCGCCACGTGGTCCCACCAGCCGCCGTTCTCGTCGAAGGTGATGACGATCAGCATCTTCTTCCACTGCGGGCTCTTCTGCAGCGCCTGCACCACGCGGGCGAGGTGGCGGTCGCCGGCCTCCACGTCGGAGTAGCCGGCGTGCATGTTGAGGTTGCCCTGCGGCTTGTAGAACGCCACCGGCGGCAGCGTGCCGGCCAGCGCATCGGCGACGAACTTGTTGCCGGGTGCCGTCTCGCCCAGGCCGCCGTCGCGCAGGTGCTGCCTGCGTGCTGCGGTGCCGGGAGCCAGCGAAGCGAAGTAGTTGAACGGCTGGTGGTGCACCTGGAAGTTCGGCCGGTCGGGGAACTCGCCCTCGGGGCCATCGCCGTGGCCGTCCAGCGCGGCCTGGAACGCGCCGGCATACCAGGCCCAGTCGATGCCCTTGGCCGAGAGCATGTCGCCGATATGTTTGTGGTGCTGCGGCGGCAGGGTGTTCGGGCTGGCCGGGTCGGCACGGGTCGGATCGGTGGGATCCTGGGTGAACGCCGGCGCGTAGGCGGGGCCGATGGTGTTCACGGCATGGAAGTCCGGGGTCAGCGTGGAGCGCCCCTCGAACTTCGGCTTGCCGTTCATCGCGCTGGCCGGCGAGTCGTGCGCCAGCTTCAGGCGCGGGTCGTCGACGCGACCGCTTTCGGTGACCGCGATGTTGTACTGCGCCGGGCTGGTGTCCGCGTGCGGGTAGAACGGCGGCTGCGCGGCGACCAGATACTGGTGGTTGAGGAACGAACCGCCGAAGGCGCCCATGAAGAAGCGGTCGCACAGCGTGTACTGCTCGGCCAGGCGCCACAGCCGCAGGTTCACCGCGTTGTCGCCGTAGTGGCCCATCACCAGTGCGCCGGAGTCGCCCCAGGCGACGAAGCCGTCGTTGCGGCCGCCGCTGATCTGCATCTGGTTCTGGTAGAACGCGTGGATCAGGTCGCGTGTCACCACGCCCTGGGGCAGCGGCTCGCCATCGGGCGTGTGCAGCGCGAACGGCGCGTTGGGCAGGCCGGTGAGGTCCGCCTCCTGCACGTGGTAGGTGCGGTGGTTGACGGTCTGCGCGTGCGGCACCAGGCCGTGCCAGATCGGCGGCAGGGTCTTCAGCGGCGTGCCGTCGCGATCCATCTGCACGGCGCGCTCCGGCGGCAGCGCCTCCAGCGGTTCGGCCAGTCCGGGGAAGCCGGCGAACAGGTTGTTGAAGCTGCGGTTCTCCGCGTACAGCACCACCACGTGGTCGATGTGCTCGCGAAGCAGCGCGTCCATCGCCGCGTCATCGAGCGGGGCTGCACCCTCCGCGCCGGCGGCGGCCACCGCCGCGCGGGCCGCCTCGCCGCCCAGCGCCAGGCCGGCACCGGCCACCGCCAGCCCGCCGAGCAGGCGTCGCCGCTGCGGATCGCGCGGTGCGTCGGGGGTGCGGGAGGGCGTGTCGTCGCGGGGTGGCTTGCTGGTCATGGCGGGTCAGGCGGGAGATGCTTGGGGATCGGAGAGCATACGCACGCCGTCCCCGCCGATCCATGCGCCATCTGGCCCGTGCGCCGCAGGAAATTCCGTTTTTGTCCGTGACCGAAGAGGTTGTTCCGCATGATCACCCTGCACATCGCCAACAAGAACTACTCGTCGTGGTCGCTGAGGCCGTGGGTGCTGCTGCACGAGCTGGGCGTGCCGTTCGAGGAACGGATGCACCCGTTCGCGCCCGGTTCCAACTGGGAGGCCTTCCGCGCGTTTTCGCCGAACGGCCGCGTGCCCTGCCTGCGCGACGGCGACACCGTGGTGTGGGACTCGCTGGCCATCGTCGAGTACCTCGCCGAGCACCATCCGGCCTGGCCGCAGGACGCCGCCGCGCGTACCTGGGCGCGCTGCGCCACGGCGGAGATGCACTCGGGCTTCGGCGCGCTGCGCCAGCAGTGTTCGATGAGCTGCGGCCTGCGTATCCGCCTGCACGAAGTCGGCCCGCAGCTGGCCGCCGACGTGGCACGCATCGACGAGCTGTGGCGCGAAGGCCTGCGCCGTTTCGGCGGCCCGTTCCTGGCCGGCGACCGCTTCACCGCGGTGGATGCCTTCTACGCGCCGGTGGCGTTCCGCGTGCAGACCTACGGACTGTCGCTCTCGCCCGAGGCGAGCGGCTGGGTCGAGCGCATGCTCGCATTGCCGTCGATGCGCCGCTGGTACGACGAGGCGCTGGCCGAAACCTGGCGCGACACGCCGCACGACGTGGAGTCGGCCGAGGTCGGCACGATCACCGCGGACCTGCGCGCCCGCTGAGCGCCGGCCGCAGGGGGCGCCGCGCGGCCAGCCAGGCCAGCGCGGCGCCGATCCCGACGAACGCGAGGCCGACCAGCGCCGCGTTGCCCAGCACCCGTACCCATCCCAGCGTCGCCACATCGAGGAACGGGTACGGATAGCGGCCGTCGAGCGCGGCGCGACCGAGCGCGTACGCGAGGTACACGACCGGGTAGGCCATCCAGGCCAGCAGGCGCGAACGCGAGACTGCCTGGCCGCGTCCGGCGACCCACCAGGTCGCCAGGTACAGCAGCGGCATCGCCACGTGCAGCAGCTCGTCGGTGACATCGGCCCAGCCGGTCGGGTGCCAGGTCTGACGCAATACGAGGTTGTAGACCAGCCCGACGATCAGCAGGCTGGCGGCAATCGCGGTGAGGTCCTCGTCGCGGGCGAGCAGGCCGTCGCGGTGGCCGGCCGCCAGCCGCGCCAGCGAGAGCGCGCCAAGCGCGTTGGTGAGGATGGTGAAGTAGCCGAGGTAGATCCACAGCGCCCGCTCGGCGCCGAAGCCCTGCCGGTGCACCGTCGCCAGCGTCAGTGCGAACTGCAGGCCCAGCGCGAACACGCCGGCGAGCAGCGCCACCAGCGCCAGTCCGCGCGCGCGCCTATCCGGCGGCGCGGAGCGTGGGTCGGGGGCGCGGGGCGTCATCGGGGCACGATCACGAGGACAGGCGGTGCCGGTAGAACGCATGCACCAGCTCCTGAAACTCCTGCGCCGGATCACTGCCCAGCGCGATCAGGCAGGCGATCGCCTGCGCGAACAGCAGGCTGGCCGGCACCAGCAGCAGGTCCGGCACGATCCAGCGCGAGGAGGTGGAGGCGGCGATCACCAGCATGCCGCCATGGAAGGAGCGGTCGCGGGTGCTGCAGCGCCGCTCGACCACGGCCATCAGAACGATCAGCGCCGCGCTGGCCGTCCAGGCGGCCAGCCACCAGCCGTGCGTGGGCGGGCGGCGGACCACCGCGTGCCACGCGGACACGCCGACCAGGGGCGAGAGCCGGAACAGGCCGGCGGCAGCGAAGGTGAGTGGGCGGGTGAGGAAGAACATCCGGAGCGGTTCGAGCCACATCACCAGCGTCCCCCTGTCGGCGGCGGCCCCCGGGCCGCATGGTCTGCTTAGAGTTTCCAGCCCTTGTGGATCGCCACGATACCGTTGGTGAGGTTGCGCACCTCGACCTTGCCGAAGCCGGCGCGCTCCATCATGCCCTTGAGCGTGGCCTGGTCCGGATGCTTGCGGATCGACTCGGCCAGGTACTGGTAGCTGTCCGCATCACCGGCGAACAGCTTGCCGAGCTTCGGCAGGATGTTGAACGAATGGAAATCGTAGAGCTTGCCGAACGCCTCGTTCTGCACCCGCGAGAACTCCAGCACCAGCGCGCGGCCGCCGGGCTTGAGCACGCGGCAGATGTCGGCCAGCGCCTTGTCCTTGTCGGTCACGTTGCGCAGGCCGAACGCCATCGTCACCGCGTCGAAGCTGTTGTCCGGGAACGGCAGGCACTCGGCGTTGAGCTGGCTCCAGCGCAGGCCTTCGACCAGGCCGCGGTCGGTCATCCGGTCGCGGCCGACCTGCAGCATCGATGCGTTGATGTCGCCGACGACGATCTCGCCATCCTTGCCGACCACCGGCCGCAGCAGCGCGGCGATGTCACCGGTGCCGCCGGCCAGGTCGAGCACGCGGTCACCGCGGCGGATGCCGCTGATCGCCACGAAATGGCGTTTCCACAGCCGGTGGACGCCGAACGACATCAGGTCGTTCATCAGGTCGTAGCTGCGCGCGACCGAGGTGAATACCTGGCCGACCAGCTTCTGCTTCTCGCCGACGGGCACGTCGCGGAAGCCGAAATGCGTGGTCGGCGCCGGGTCGGGTTTGGGGGACTCGTTCATCGGTGCAATCGTACAGGGATCGGACGGCCAATTCCGCTGTGGATTTCCCCCCTCAGAGAACCGGCTTGCCGTCCTCCTTGTAGACCACTCCGTCCTTCATCACGAAGCCGACCTTCTGCATGAGGGTGATGTCCTCCAGCGGGTTGCCCGGCACGGCGACCACGTCGCCGACGAAGCCCGGTGCCAGCTGGCCCAGCCGCCTGGCCTGGTGCAGCAGTTCGGCATCGTGGGTGGTGGCGGCCTGCAGCACGTACATCGGCGGCATGCCGGCGTCCACCATGTACTTGAACTCCTTCGCGTTCTGCCCGTGCGGGTAGACCGCCGCGTCGGTGCCGAAGGCGATCTTCACCCCGGCCCGGTAGGCCTTGCCGGCGGTGGCCTGGATGATCGGGCCGACCTGCTTCGCCTTGGCCGCCACCTGGTCCGGGTAGTAGCCGTGGATGGCGGCCATCTGCTCGACGTACTTGCCGGCGATGATGGTGGGCACGTACCAGGTGCCGTGCTCCTTCATCAGCTTCATGTCCGCCTCGTTCATGAAGGTGCCGTGCTCGATCGAATCGACCCCGCCGAGCACCGCACGGCGGATCGCCTCGGCGCCGTGGGCGTGCGCGGCCACGGTGAAGCCGTAGTCGTGCGCGGCGGCCACCACGGCCTTGATCTCCTCCAGCGTCATCTGCGGGTTGTCGGCGCTGGCGCTTTCGTCCAGCACGCCGCCGGAGGGCATGATCTTGATCAGGTCGTCGCCGTCCTTGTAGTGCTGGCGCACCGCCCTCCAGGCGTCCTCGGGGCTGTTGATGATGCCGTCCTTCGGACCGGGATTGCCGGCCAGGTCGCTGCGGTAGCCGTCGGTCGGATCGGCGTGGCCGCCGGTCGAGCCGATCGGCACGCCGGCGGTGTAGATGCGCGGGCCGGGCAGCACGCCGGCGTTGATCGCGTTGCGCAGGGCGACCGAGTCGTTCTGCTGGTCGCCGACGTTGCGCACAGTGGTGAAGCCGGCCATCAGGGTGCGCTTCGCGTACACGGTGGAGCGCACCGCGTAGTCGGCGATGTTCCAGCGGAACTGGTCGGAGTAGCCGGTAGGACTGGTTTCGTCGGTCAGGTGGGTATGCGCGTCGATCAGGCCGGGCAGGCAGGTGGAGGTCGGCAACACGTGCGCCTCGAACGCCTTGCCGACGGCCTGCGCCTGGTCGCCCATCGTCTTCAGGTCGACCGCACCGGGGCGCACCTCGCGGATCACGCCGTCCTCGACGATCACCGTGGTTTCGCCCAGCAGCTTGCCGGCGGCGGTGTCGATGGCGTGGCCGCAGGTCACCATGGCGATGCGGCCCTTGCTTGCCGGGGCGGCGGGAGCATCGGCCCGGGCCGCGGGCAGGGCCAGCGCGGCGGCAAGGGCGATCGCGACGGGACGGACGGTCATGGAGGCGCTCCGGCAGGGGAAAGCGCCATGGTAGGCACGGGCCGCCGCGGGCGGCCAGTGGCTATTGGTCGGACTTGCCTTCGGGGGGGGCGTCGGCCGCCGCCTCGGCGGCGACCGGCTCGTGCACGTGCTGGCGATGGGCCGTTTCCACGTGGCGGGCGTGCAGGTCGGCCGGCGAGGCGTCCGGCGGCGTGGCATCGGCCGGCGGCAGCGCCGCGGTCTCGGCGTCGTGCTCGGCCTTGTCTTCGCCGCCCGGGGTGATCTTGAGGATCGAGTGGCGCACTTCGCGGGCCAGGATCACCCGCGCGTCGCGCACCATTTCTTCCAGTGCGCGGTCGTAATCGAGCTTGCCGGCCTCGTCGGTCCACACGATCCTGCGCTCGCGCAGCTTCTGGATGAAGCCGCGGAACAGCGCCTTGTCGAAGAACTCCGGCGCGGCCTGCTCGCTGAGCAGGGACAGCCGCTGGGCGGTGAGCGTGCAGGCATTTTCCAGTTCGGCCGCGGTCATCGTGTGCGGCCCGTTCTTGGCCAGCGCGGCCAGCGTGATGTAGTAGCGCTCGAACGCCTGGGTCAGGCTGCGGGCGATCACCTTGAGCTGGAACGCCGCATCCTCCTGGCCCGGGCCGCGCTCGAGCACGCGGCCTTCGCCGCTGGCCTCGAGCAGGCCGCGGCGCAGGAAGAAATCGATCGTCGCCTGCATCTGCTGGCCGAAGCCCTCGGTGTCCCACGGCAGGAACAGCTCGCCCTGGATGAACGGGTAGATGATCTTGCCCAGCCGCAGCACCGAGCCGCGCGACATGCGCCGGTTGTTGAGGAAACAACAGGCGACCCAGGCCGCGGTGGCGGTCAGGTGCAGCACGTTGTTGCGGAAGTAGGACAGCAGCACCGCCTGCTCGTCGTCCGCCACCAGCACGTCGCCGAGCGAGTGGCTGACGCGGCGGATCCAGCCCATCTGTTCGCCGTAGGCGATGATGCCCGCCGGGTCCATCGGGGTCAGCGTGACGCGGTCGGAGTAGGGCAGCTCCTCGATCAGCGCCTTGCTCAGCTCCAGCTGGGTGAGCAGGTCGGCCTCGGCCATGGCGTGCTTGGGCGTGGCCAGCAGTGCCAGCGCCAGCAGGTTGATCGGGTTCACGTCCGCGGCGCGGTTGATGTTGACCTGGATCTGCTCGGCCAGCCGGTCGACCACGCTGCCCAGCCATTCCGGCTTGGCGTCCGGATCGCCGCCGACGGCGCGCCACTGCGCGCTGGCCGCGTCGAGCATCGGGGTCAGTTCGATCGGCTCGCCGAAGTTCAGCGCCACGTGGCCGTAGCGCTGGCGCAGCACCTTCAGGCCCTTGATCAGGCCGATCAGCGATTCCTTCTCCTTCGGCTTGCCGGACAGCTCCCCCGCGTACGACTTGCCCTCCATCAGTTTCTCGTAGCCGATGTACACCGGCTGGAACAGCACCGGGCGGCGCGGCGCGCGCAGGAACGCCCGCACCGTCATCGCCAGCAGGCCGGCGCGCGGCGCCAGCAGCCGGCCGGTGCGCGAGCGGCCGCCCTCGATGAAGTATTCGATCGGTACGCCGCGGTCGATCAGCTGGGCCATGTACTCGTTGAAGATCACCGAGTACATCGCATTGCCCTTGAAACTGCGGCGCAGGAAGAACGCGCCGCCGCGGCGCAGGATCGGGCCGATCACCGGCAGGTTGAGGTTCACGCCGGCGGCGATGTGCGGCACCACCACGCCGGAGGCATGCAGCTGGTAGGACAGCAGCAGGTAGTCGGCGTGGCTGCGGTGGCTGGGCACGTACACCACTTCGAAGCCGGGCGCGGCGGCGCGGGCCTTGTCGAAGTGGTGCATGGCGATGCCGTCGTACAGCTTGTTCCAGAAGTTCGACAGCACGAACGAGGCCGAGCGCACCACCGGATGCGAGTAGTCCGCGGCGATCTCCAGCATGAGCTTCTGCGCGCGGCGCCAGGCCTTGGCATAGGAGATCTTCTCCTTGCTGGCGGTGGCGGTGATCGCGGCACGCACCGGCTCGGCGTTGAGCACGGCGTCGACCACGGTACGGCGGTGCGAAAGATCGGGGCCGATCACCGCGGCGCGGATGCGGCGGAAATGCACGCGCAGCACGCGGGCGATCTTGCGGGCGAAGCGTTCCGGCGGGATCTCGCCGGCATCGGCCAGCGCCTCGCGCAGCGACACCGGATCGGAGAACTGCACCACGGTGTCGCGGCCGTTCAGCAGCAGCGCCAGCAGGCGACGGAAGTGGCCGACCACCACCCAGTTCTCGGAGAACAGCACGCGGAACCATCCGCTGTCGCGGCTCGGCGCACGGCCCACATAGATCGACACCGGGACGATCTGCACGTCGCGCCCGGGGTCGCCTTCCAGCGCGCGGGTGAGCTGGCCCAGCGCATCCTTCGGCGAGCGCTGGCGGTTCTTGCCCAGCACCAGGCCGTCGCTGCGCCCCAGCGCCAGCACCGAGCGCCGCCGGCGGGTGCCCGGCAGCGGCTGCATCGGCGAGGGCAGGCCGGCCTCGCGGCAGGCGCGTTCCAGGATCAGCGCGTCGGAGATGCCGTCGCGCTCGATCACGTAGCACACCGGCACGCCGGCCTGGAGCAGGGCGGCGGGCTCGGCCGGGTCGCGACGCAGTTTCACCCACGGCTCGAGCAGGTGGCCGAGCAGGTTGAACCACCACGGCGCGCGGCTCTTGGGGGGCGTGTCCATCGAAGAGGTCATGGGCATCCGCCTATTGTACCGGGACAGCGCGGGGGTCTCCGGTCCTGGCCACGACACCGGCCCGGTCCGGCGCGAACTGGGCCCAGCCCGCCCAGTCCGGTGGATCGATGGTCCCGGCGAGCCGGGGGAGCGCCATGGGATACCAGTGCCCGTCGACCCGTTGCATCCTCAGCACCGCCTGCCGGGGCTGGCCCTGCAAGACGTAGTCGATGCGCACCCAGGCCAGGTCGCCCTTCCGCGATGCCAGGCTCACCTGCGCGGAATCGAGTACCTCGTCGAGTGACAGGCCGTAAAGCGCGAGGCACCGCTTGGCTCCAGCCAGCAGGCGCGAGGCCCGGGCCATGGCCGCGGTGAAATCGAGGGTGCTGACCCGCGAGAACGTCGTCAGGCGCAGCGATCGCACGGTCTCCACGGCGACTTCCGCGGCCTGCCGGCTGCGGTCCAGGTCGAGCCAGGGGGCCTGTTCCGCCCAGCTGACCCACGGTGCCAGCAGCGGCTCCAGGCTGCGGGAGTGCGCAGTGTCGAGTGCGAGCGCGCGGTTCGCCGCCTGCCGCACCATGCCGCCACCGATGGCGATGAGGACGGGTAGCTGGTCGCTGTATTGCCGGTCGAGGCGCACGAGGGTGGGCTGCCATTGCGCGGCCAGGGTCGCCGCGGCCCGCGGCCTGTCGAACCCGTCCGTGAATCCGCGGAAGCCCGCGCGCGCCCGCTCGGTCGCCGCCTGCTGCTGGCGCCGCTGCCAGTCCCGCTCGACCGCGGCGTAGGTCGCCGGCGGCAGACCGTGCTTCCAGAACGCCACGAGATCGTCATGGCGCACGTCCGCGACCAGTACGCGTAGCGCCGCGGTGGCTCCGCCGTTGCCGGGAGTCGGCGGCTCGCCCTGGTGGCGGCCACAACCGGACAGCGGCACCAGCGCGCCGAGCAGCAGGAGCAGGCGTGGAGCGGGGCGGCGAGGCAGGCGGGGCATCGCGGGGACGGAAGTGGCGGAAGCACCGAGGCTACGGACCGCCCGTTGCGCGGACAAGGCAGCCGCACGGTGCGGCAAAAGAAAACCCCGCCGGCGTGAGCCTCGCGGGGTCAGTCCCGGCAGAGCCGGAAGGGAAATGGCCTTGCCTGTGTTATCTGCGGTCAGCAGCAGGTGTCGGCGAAGCCATGGTAACGGCTCGCCGAAGTTAAGGCAATGGATTTGTTTTGTGATGCAAGTATTTGATTTTGTGTATCACTTCACGCGCAGTGCGGCTTCCTTCTGGCGCCGCCGCTCCTCGCGGGACTGGGTCCAGTCGTTGTTGAACAGGGCCGGCTCCCAGCTGCCGTAGGTGGCGTTGGGCAGCACGAACCAGCGCGTGCCGATCCACTTCAGGTACGGCGCCACCGCCTGCTGGCGGCCCGCGGCGTTGTTGGCGATGACATCGGCGAAGTCGCCGATCTGGTCGCCCACCTGCATCAGCACGCGGTACTTGCGGCTGATCAGCTGGCGCCGGCAGCCCTTTTCGGTGCCGATCTGCTCGCAGCCCTCGACGAAGGTACCCAGACCGAGAAACGCGTCAGGCCCCGAGACCGGAAAGCCGACCTTGCGCAGGTTGGCCAGGGTGACCGTGTCCAGGTCCTTGGCGCGGTTGGAGATGAAGATCACCGCGATGCCGTGTCTGGCGGCGAACTGGGTGAATGCGACGGCACCGGGCAGCGCGCGCGCGGCCTCCTCCTTGCACCAGTTGGCCCAGTCGGCCTCGTTGTATTCGCCACCGCTCTTGATCAGGCGCGCCTGGTAGGGGGAGTTGTCCAGCGCGGTCTCGTCCACGTCCAGCACCACCGCCGGCTTCAGTTTGCGGCTGAGCGGTGCGACGCGATCGTCCCGGGTCAGCGCGTCCCAGGACGGATCCTTCAGCGCCTTGAGCAGCTGCATCTGCGCGTCGCGGTAGGTCTGCTGGAAGATCAGGTCGTGCTCGATCGCGGTCTGCGACCACACCACGGCGTTGAGATTGTCGTCCGCACCCGGCCCGGAGGGCGCCGGGGCCGGCGTGGTCACCGGTGCCGGCGGCGGGGTGGCCGTTGCGGGACGGGACGGGGCGGTACTGCAGCCGGCGACGAGGGCGAGGGCGGCGATGAGGGCGGGAACGCGTGGGCGCATGGGCAACCTTGGCAATGACATCGGATCGACAAGCATCGGGCGAGTTTACGACAGCCGCATGTCCGCGCCCCCGGCGCTGGCGGTCCTGCGATGCCGCTGACAGACTGCACTCCCCCGATGCGGAAGGATGCCGATGACGCCGTCCCCCAACCCCCCGATGCCGCGACCGCCCGGCCGGATCGAGCTGGCCAGCTACCTGCTCGCCGCGCTGGCGCTGTTCCTGGTGCTGCGCCTGCATCTGCTGCCGGCGCTGCTGGCCGGCCTGCTGGTGTATGAGCTGGTGTACTCGGCCAGTCCGCTGCTGGGCCGGCGCATCTCCGGCGACCGCGCGCGGATGGTGGTGGTCGCCCTGCTCGGGGTGGTGATCGTCGGCCTGCTGCTGTTGCTGGTGCTTGCCATCGTCAGCCTGCTGCGCAGCGAGATCGGCAACCCGACCCAGCTCTGGCAGGACCAGCTGATGCCGCTGGTGGAGAAGGCGCGGCAGCAGCTGCCGCCGGCGCTGACCACCTGGCTGCCGGACAGCGTGGACGAGCTGCGCGTGATGGCGGTGGAGCTGACCCGCAAGCATGCCGGCAGCCTGCAGCTGGCCGGCAAGGAGACCGCGCGGGTGATCCTGCACATCATCCTCGGCCTGGTGCTCGGCGCCATCGTGGCGCTGGGCCGGACCCGCCCGGCGCACCTGCAGGGGCCGCTGGCGCTGGCCCTGTCGGCGCGCTGCCAGAAGCTGGCCGAGGCGTTCCACAACATCGTGTTCGCGCAGATCAAGATCTCGCTGATCAACACCGTGTTCACTGCCATCTTCCTGCTCGGCGCCCTGCCGCTGTTCGGCATCCACGTGCCGTTCGCCAAGACCCTGGTGGTGATTACTTTCGTGGTCGGCCTGCTGCCGGTGATCGGCAACCTGTTCTCCAACACCGCGGTGACCATCGCCGGGCTGTCGGTGTCGCTGGGCGTGGGCGTGGCGGCGCTGGCCTTCCTGGTGCTGATCCACAAGCTGGAGTATTTCCTCAACGCACGCATCGTCGGCACGCAGATCCGTTCGCGCGCGTGGGAGCTGCTGATCGCGATGCTGGTGATGGAGGCGGCCTTCGGCCTGTCCGGACTGGTCGCTGCGCCGATCTACTACGCCTACCTCAAGCGCGAGCTGGAAGTGCGCGACCTGATCTGACGATCGGCCGGACTTCGCTCGGGCTGGCGGGGAATCGATGACGCAAGTCCGTCGGCCTGTCCGACTCCCGGCACGGTGTCGATCGACGAGCTGCACCGTTCCGTTTGTCCAGCGGCGGTCAATGGCTATCAACCGTCCTACCCGATCGCATGTGCCGCGTTCCAGCGCTGCCCCATGTCGCTGCGGCGGGAGTCGGTTGCTGATCCTGGGTGGCCAAGCACGGTGCGTTTGCTCTGCGATGCGCAGACGGCTGTGATGCATAGAGAGCACGGCTGGCTATTGGCCTACCTGATCCTGGCTTGTTCGCCCCGGCGTCACGCGACACCGGTCTGAACCACGATGATGGTCCGGACGTGGTCCTGGGTCCCCGCCCACCGGGTCACCTCCGATGCCTGGGTTCAAACTGCCGCATCCGTGCTCCGTAGCGCCATCTCAGGACTCTCCATCAAGCAGGAGGTGTCGGTGGAGAGCGCCTCCCGTCGCCGTCGCTACGTCGATCCGCTGCGCCCAACGCAAAGATCTTTCAGATGAGCAATACCGGTGCAATGACCGACTTCTTCATCGTCCCCCACCCGGGAGACGTGAGCGGCGGGGTTTGAAGTGTGGTCGCTCGCAGCCTGATCGGTTGCGTCAATACGCCACGGCGCTACCTCATCGGTGCTTCGTGTGCCCCGCTTGAGCGAGCCTTGGCTCGCAGCGCGACTTTCGAGCAAGTTTTGAGCTTCGAATCAACGCTTTGTGCAGTACTTCGCAGAAAGAAAAAGCCGGTTGCGTTGCGCACAAACTTGCGGATACCCTCCTGAACGTCAATTTAATGGATTGACAACATCAAACAGAGGGATAGGGGAGAGAAACCATGAGCAAGTTCGTGCGTCGCGGACTTCCGCGTTTGCCGTTAGCCGTCGCGATCGTCGCTGCGCTCCAGTTCGCACCGGCGTTTGCGCAGGACCAGCCGGCCTCTGCTGACCAGCAGCAGTCCAGCAGCACCAAGGCGAAGCCCGCGGATCAGCCGCAGCAACTGCAGACCGTCACGGTCACCGGTAGTTTGCTGAGCCGGCCTGAGTACCAGGACATCGTTCCGATCCAGAAGGTCAACATCGAGGCCGATCGCGCCGCCGGCTCGTTCGGTACGGTGAACCTGTTGCAGTCCACTGCCGTCGCGTTGGGCTCGACCCAGATCAACAACCAGTTCAGCGGTTTCGTGGTGGGCGGTGGTACCGGCATCCAGACGATCGACCTGCGTGGCCTGGGTGCGAACCGCACGCTGGTTCTGCTCGATGGTCAGCGCCCCGGTCCTGCCGGCACGCAGGGTCAGACCGGTTCCGGTTTCGACCTGAACGTGGTGCCCGAGGTCATTCTGGGCGGCGCGGAAATCGTGAAGGACGGCTCGTCCTCGCTCTACGGTTCCGACGCTATTTCCGGCGTGGTGAACCTGGTTACCAAGAAGCGGATCGATCGCACGGAGCTCGAAGCTTTCTGGGGTTCGCCGCAGCACGGTGGCGGCGATCAGGTCACCACGTCGATCGCCACGGGCTTCAACTTCGACAAGGGCAACGTGGTCCTTGCGGCGCAGGTGCAGGAACAGCTGCCGCTGGCACTCAAGGACCGCGACTTCCTGAAGTGCAGCCAGGATCGTATCCGGGGTACCGACGGGCAGATTATCGACCGCCAGGATCGTTCGATCCTGCAGGGCACGCCGTACGCCGGCTGCAACAACATGCTGCAGAACGAAGTCATTTCGTACTACTCGGGAACCCGGTACGTACCCTCCGGCGATGGCAGTACGGTCGGCCCTCTGCCTGGCATGAAGCCGGCGCAGCGCGGCACCTACGCCAATGGCGGTCAGGCGTTCTACGAGGAAGTGCTCAATTCGCCGTTCCAGGACCAGGCCTGGGCGATCAACAAGAACCGCAACAGCAGCGGTTACGCGAGCACCCACTTCATCTTCGGCGACCTGACCTGGGACAACCAGTTGCTGGTCAATCGCCGCGTCACCACCACCCGGGGCTGGCGGCAGTTCTTCCCGGTCGTCGAGCATGACGTCCCGGTCGGTTCGCCCGACGATGCCAGTTCGCTCTTCGGCGTGCCCGACCAGGGTATCGGTCTATTCCAACCGGTGATGCCTTTTCCGTCCAATGACAAGGAGGTTGTGGATTACTTCTATTTCAGGAGCGGACTTGAGGGTGGTTTCGGTGACAGCAGCTGGGACTGGAACGTCAACGGGACCTTTTCGCGCAGCGGTGGCACTTACAGCCACCTCGGCATCGATGCGCGCAAGAGCGGTGACCTGACCCTGAATGCCAACGAGCAGCCCGGATTCAGCACGCCGGTTGATTATTTCAATCCGGACATTCTGAGCGGCAAGAACATGGGTGCCCTCATTGCCGCGGTCGGCCTGCCCACGCAGGGCAAGACCATTTACAAGCAGACGACGTTCAATGCCACGGCGAAGGGCGATCTGTTCAGCCTGCCGGCGGGCGAGGTTTCGGCCGCTACTGGTGTTGAGTTCCGTCGCTACTCCATCGATGACACGCCCGACGCCAACAATGCCGCGGGCTACGAGTGGGGCTACTCGTCGGCACAGCGTACCAAGGGCACCGACAAGGTCGAGGAGGCTTTCGCCGAGCTGGGTGTGCCGCTGCTGAGTGGCATCCCGGGCATCGAGTCGCTGACCGCCGACGTGTCGGGACGCGTGTTCAAGTACGACAGCGTGGGCTCGTGGGACAAGGTGTGGAAGGCCGGTCTCAGCTGGCAGATCACTCCGACCTTCCGCGCCCGCGGCACGCTGGGCACGTCCTATCGCGCGCCGCAGCTGTACGAGCTGTACCTGGGCAACCAGTCGGGATTCGTGAGTCAGCTGTCGATCGATCCATGCATCCGCTGGCAGGACAGCACCAACGACTTCGTCCGCACCCACTGTGCAGCGGCCGGTATCCCGGCGGACTACTCGGCTTCGGGCAACTCGTCGGCGCAGGTGTTTACCGGCGGCGGCAAGGGCTTCCTGAAGCCGGAAACCTCCCGCGCCAAGTCCGCCGGCCTGGTGTGGACGCCGACATTCGCCAATCTCAGCCTGGCGGTCGACTACTTCGACTACCAGATCAAGGGCGAGATCGGCACGCTCAGTGCGTCCAACATCGTGACGGGCTGCTACTCGTCCCCGGTGTATCCGAACAATCTCTGCAGCCTGTTCCAGCGTAATCCGGGCACCGGTGGCGAAGCGTTCAAGATCACCAACGTCTACGCCACCTTCATCAACATCAACAGCCAGCGCCAGCGCGGCTACGACTTCCAGGCCGACTTCGCCCAGGACTTCTCCTTCGGAACCATCCGCGCGGGCGCCCAGGTAGTGAAGACGCTGTCCGACGTGACGCAGTATTTCAGCACGGCGGAGGCGAGCGGCGTCGCGAATTCGGACCGCATTGGCTACATCGGCAGCCCGCAGTGGACCGCGCTGCTGAACGCCAGCTACAAGCGGGGTGACTGGACGGTGTCGTGGCAGGGTCAGTACGTCAGCGCCACGCGCAACAAGGACATCTCCCCCACCTTCACGTATCAGGGCTACGCGAACGCCACTCGCGACATCAAGGCCGATGCGCAGTTCCTGCATGACCTGTCGGTGACCTACGACCGCGACAAGTGGACCGCCACGTTCGGCATCCGCAACCTGTTCGACACGAAGCCTGATCTGATCTCCTCTGGAGTGAGCGACCGGGTTGGCAATACGCCGATCTACGCTTCCCAGTACGACTGGTTCGGCCGCACGTTCTTCGGCCGCGTCAATTATCGGTTCTGAGGAAACGTAGTCGGATGACCTGGAGGGAGGCGACGTTGGTCGCCTCCCTTTCTTGTCATCGCGTGCATGCCAGCGGATTCACACGATACGGATCGCCGGGATGTCAAGATCATCGTGCCGTTTTCGCTTGCGGTAGGGGGAGGGCGAGCCCGGGACGTTGATGGAGTAGGCCGTCATCTCGGCTTCTACTGCATGGAGTAGAAAGATATGCGACAGCTTTTCACACGGCCCTTGTTCGGCGGCCTTTCGATCTTGCTCATGGGCATCGGCATCGCCCACGCAGCACAACCCATCGCCATCGAGGATCTCGCCCGTGAACCGGCGCTGCAGTCGATGAGCATGAGTCCGGACGGCAAACATCTGGTCGGCCTGATCCCATCGCCCAGCAATAAGGACGAGACGGCGCTGGCGACCTGGGACCTCGATGCGCTGTCCGCCAGCCCCAAGGTGGTGACGCCCTCGGGCGAGCACATGAAGTTCATCGCCGCCTACGCCCTCAAGGCGGACCGGATTCTCGCCATTGCCCGCCAGGAGTGGACGGGCCAGCTGGGTGGTTGCGGCGAGGGCAAGATGGTCGGCGCGACCAAGACCTTCATCACCAAGACCTATCTGACGGACGCCGGCCAGAAGAAATTCGAGGAAGCGTTTGCGCAGAAGACGCGCCGGATGGGCGTAAGCAGCAACACCGAGATATGCCTCGAGCTGGCCGGTACGGCCGCGTTGGTCGACATGCTGCCGCTGGACCCGGACAAGGTCATCATTCGTCGCCTGAGCGGCGTAAGCTTCATGACCAACTATTACCTCTACAACCTCAAGACCGGCGATACCGAGTTGCTCTTCACCGGCAGCACTCGTACCACGCCCGCCCTGTTCGATTCGCGCACGGGCAAGGTGCTGGTGAAATCGGAGATCGAGCCGGTCGGCGACGATTATGAGCAGCGGTTCCTGATCCTCAACCCGAGGACCGGCATGTTCGAGGTGCAGGATCCGCTGACCACCAAGCTCTCGAATCGCTACGAGGTCAGCGTGGCTGGGGTGGACGACGCCACGGGCAAGTACTACGTACTGACCAACCAGTTCTCCGACAAGATCCAGGCACGGCTCTACGACGCGGTCACGCACAAGTTCGACGTCGAGCCCGCCGTGGCCGACAAGGATTACTCCATCACCGACCTGATCTTCAGCAGGCGGCCGGAGAACTTCAACCAGGTCGTCGGCTTCGTGGTCGGTGGTCCGCGACCGCAGACGGTCTACGTCGATCCGGTGCTCAAGGGGATCGCCGCAGGCATTGCCCAGGCTTTTCCCGACCAGAACGTTGCCATCTCCTCTTACACGAACGATTTCTCCAAGGTTCTGTTCACCACGGAGAACGCGGGCACGCCCGTGGCGTATCACCTGCTTCTGAACAAGAGCAAGCTGGTGACACTCGGCAGCACCCGCCCTTGGATCAAGCCCGGCATGACGGGCAAGGAGAGCTGGGTCAGCTACAAGGCGCGCGACGGCTTGGACATCCCGGCCATCCTCGACCTTCCAGCGGGTTGGAAGAAGGGTGACGCGCCCGCACCGGCGATCGTGCTGCCCCATGGTGGCCCTTGGGCCCGCGATTACACCGGCTGGGACGAGAGCGGCTGGGTGCCCCTGCTCACATCGCGCGGATATGCGGTCTTGCGGCCCCAGTACCGGGGGTCGCAGGGGCTCGGTCGCAAGCTATGGCTCGCCGGCGACGCCCAGTGGGGCCTGAAGATGTCCGATGACCTGGACGACGGCGCTGCCTGGCTGGTTTCGCAGGGCATCACCACGAAGGGCGACATCGCCATCTTCGGATACTCCTACGGCGGATTCGCAGCCGTGGCGGCCACCGTGCGTTCCCCGTCGCCGTTCAAGTGCGCGATCGCGGGAGCGCCGGTTGCCGATCTGGGCCGGCTCAATACCTCGTGGAGCGACAATCGCCTGCAGCGCATCCTGCAGGGCACCACTGTCAAGGGCATGGATCCGATGGCCAATGCCGACAAGGCGCATCTCCCGATCCTGTTGTTCGACGGTGATCGTGATGTGCGCACGCCGCCGGCGATCCACGCGCATCGGTTCTACGAAGCGGTCAAGGACAAGGTTCCGGCCAAGTTCCACTGGATCGCCGACATGCCCCACAGCATGCCCTGGTATCCGCGTCAGCAGCGCGAAACGCTCACGCTGATCCAGAACTTCCTCAAGGACGATTGCGGGCTGGGCAGCCACTGATGAGCCCGCGCGCGATGGGGCAGCCGAATCGGCTGTCCCATCGCGCGCATCGTGTGGGGTGCCGGTGGCGCGGTGAGGTCGATCCCGCCTCCGCGGCCAATGCCGGCCTCAGCCGGCGAGCATCGCGGCGATCTTCGCCATGTGCGATTCGGCGGTCTCCCGCACCGCTTCCTTGTCGGCTTCCGGATCCTTGCCCTGCCAGTGCAGGTCGTCCTGGGGCAGCTCATGCAGGAAGCGGCTGGGCTGGTTGGCGTGGACCTCGCCGTAGCGTTTGGTCTTCGCCGACCACGACAGCGTGAGCACCTGCTTGGCGCGGGTGATGCCGACGTACATCAAGCGCCGCTCCTCATCGATGCGACCCTCGTCGATGGCGCCCTCGTGCGGCAGCGTGCCTTCCTCGCAGCCGACGATGAAGACGAAGCGGAACTCCAGCCCCTTGGCCGCGTGCATGGTCATCATGCGCACGGCGTTGCCCGGGTCGTCGCGGTCGGCGTGGCTGAGCAGGGCCAGCTGCGAGGCGAGGTCGCCGGCGCTGTTGTTCCCCTTCTGCATGGCACGGAACCAGTCGGTGAGTTCCTTCAGGTTGCCGAGCTTGCGGTCGCGCACGGTGGCGTCGGGGGTGCCCGCCATGATGTGGGTGGCGTAGCCGGTGCGCTTGAGCACGCGCTCGACCAGGTCGGCCGCGCTCTCGTGCAGCGAGGCGCTGCGCAGTTCGTCGAGCAGTTCGGAGAACGAGGCCAGCGCCGCGGCCGGGCGCGGGCTGAGCTGGCGCAGCACGCTGTCGCTGCGGGTGGCTTCCAGCAGCGAGCAGTGTTTCGACTGTGCGATCTGACCCAGCTTCTCCAACGTGGTGGAGCCGATCTCGCGCTTCGGCACGTTCACCACGCGCAGGAAGGCGGCGTCATCGCTGGGGTTGGCCAGCAGGCGCAGGTAGCACAGCAGGTCCTTCACCTCGGCGCGGTCGAGGAAGGACAGCGCGCCGGTGAGGTGGTAGGGCACGCGCGCCAGACGCAGCGCCTTTTCCAGTGGACGGGCCTGGAAGTTGCCGCGGTAGAGGATCGCCATGTCCTCCCAGCGCGCCTTGTGCTTCTCGGCCAGGGTGACCGCGATCGCGGCGATCTTCTCCGCCTCGTGCTCGGCGTCCTTGCACTCCAGCACGCGGATCGGCGCGCCCTCCGGGTGCTCGCTCCAGAGCTTCTTCTCGTGCAGGTGCGGGTTGTTGGCGATCAGCTTGTTGGCGGCGCGGAGGATGCGCTTGCCGCAACGGTAGTTCTGCTCGAGCTTGATCACCTTCAGGTTCGGCCAGTCGCGGCCGAGCTGGTCGATGTTCTCCGGGTTGGCGCCGCGCCAGGCGTAGATCGACTGGTCGTCATCGCCCACGCAGGTGATGTGGCCGCGCTCGCCGGTGAGTGCCTGGAGCAGGCGGTACTGCGCGTCGTTGGTGTCCTGGTACTCGTCCACCAGCAGGTAGCGCAGGCGCTCGCGCCAGGCGTCGCGGCACTCGGCGTCCGTTTCCAGGATGCGCAGCGGCAGCCGGATCAGGTCGTCGAAATCCACCGCGTTGAACGCCGCCAGGCGCTGCTGGTAGAGGTCGTAGATGGTCGCCGCCTCCAGCTCCTTCGGGCTGCGCGCGGCGGCCAGCGCTTCCTCCGGCGACAGACCGGCGTTCTTGGCGCGGCCGAGCAGGTTGCGGATGCCCCACAGCACGTCCGGCTTGGCGCCCCTCGGCGCCAGCTCCTTGACGATGCCCTCGCTGTCGTCGGCGTCCAGCACCGAGAAGCCGCGGCGCAGGCCGGCGCGCTCGTGCTCGATCTGCAGGAACTTCAGGCCCAGCGCGTGGAAGGTGCACACGGTGAGCGCGGCGGCGTCCTCGCCGCTGACCAGCTTGCCGACACGCTCGCGCATCTCGCGCGCGGCCTTGTTGGTGAAGGTAATCGCCGCGATCTTCGAGGCGGCCAGCTTCCGGCGCTGGATCAGGTGGGCGATCTTCTGGGTGATCACCGAGGTCTTGCCGGAGCCGGCACCGGCCAGCACGAGCAGCGGGCCGTCGCAGTACTCGACGGCGGCCAGTTGTTGGGGGTTGAGCATCGGATTCGGAACAGCGGACGCGCCGCAGCGCGGGCCGGGCGATGGTAGCAGAGCCCTGTGCCGGCTCAGGGCTCGTCCGCGTCGCGGTAGACCGGCAGGTCCGGGTTGCGACGGAAGCTGAAGATCAGGCTGGTTTCGATGTGCGACACCTCCGGCCGGGTGGTGAAGGCGTCCAGCGCGAAATCGCGCAGGTGGTCGCTGTCGCGCACCGCCACGTGCACCAGGTAATCGTTGGCGCCGGCCACGTGGTAGAAGCTCAGCACCTCGCGCAAGGTCAGCAGGTAGGCGTGGAAGGCATCCACGTCGCCGCGCGCGTGGCGGGCTAGCCGCACGCTGATCATCGCCTGCAGCCCGATGCCCGCCGCGCGCGGGTCGATCTCGGCATGGAAGCCCTGGATCGCACCGGCGGCGCGCAGCCGGCGCACCCGCTCCAGCGCGGTGGACGGCGCCACCCCGAGGCGCTCGGCCAGGGTCTTGTTGGGCAGCCGCGCGTTCTTCCGCAACTCGCGCAGGATGGCGAAGTCGGTTCGGTCCAGATGCATGGTTTGCGCCCATTTCCGAAGAATGTTCGGAAGTGTTCCGCCTCGTGCCGTCTCGGTTCTACCCTCGAGACCATTTCGCGAATCAGAGGGCAGGACCATGCGCCACGACCACGCCACCCATCCGGACACCCTGGCCGTCCACGCCGGACGCGAGGACTTCGCCGAGCTGGGCGTGCACGCGCCGCCGCTGGACCTGTCCACCACCTACCCGGTGCGTGACCTGGAGCAGGGCACGGCCAGCTTCGACGCCCTGGTCGGCGGGGCGGCCAGCGCCGCCAACCCGATCTACGCCCGACTGTTCAATCCGACCGTGGCCCGCTTCGAGGCCGCGATGGCCCGGCTCGAGGGCACTAGCGACGCGGTGGCGTTCGGCTCCGGCATGGCGGCGATGTCGGCCTGCCTGCTCGCCGCCGGCCAGCGCGGCAAGCACGTGCTGGCGATGCGTCCGCTGTACGGCACCAGCCACCACCTGCTCGATTCCGGCCTGCTCGGCATTCCGGTGCGCTGGGTGACGGCGGAGATCCTCGCCGGGGCGATCGACGCCGACACCGCGATGGTGGTGATCGAGACCCCGGCCAATCCCACCCTCGACCTGATCGACATCGCCGCCGTGGTCCGCGCCGCCGGTTCAGTGCCGGTGCTGGTGGACTCCACCTTCGCCACCCCGGTGCTGCAGCAGCCGGCGGAACTGGGCGCCCGGCTGGTGCTGCACAGCGCGACCAAGTTCCTCGGCGGGCACGGCGACGTGATCGCCGGCGTGGTGGCCTGCGACGCGGAGTGGGCGCAGGTGCTGCGCCAGGTGCGCGCCGCTACCGGCGGCCTGCTGCATCCGCTGGGTGCCTACCTGCTGCATCGCGGCCTGCCGACGCTGGGGCTGCGCGTGCGCCAGGCGCAGGAGAACGCCCGCCGCATCGCCGAGCGGCTGGCCGCGCACCCGGCGGTGGCCAGGGTCAGCTACCCCGGGCTCGGTACGGTGGCCAACGCCCACCTGGTCGGCACCCAGATGCGCGGGCCGGGCAGCCTGCTCGCGTTCGAGCTGCACGGCGGCCATACGGCGGCCGCCGCGGTAATGGGGGCGGTGCGATTGGCCACGCCGGCGGTGAGCCTGGGTTCGGTGGATACGCTGATCCAGCATCCGGCCGGACTGACCCATCGCGTGGTCGATGCGCAGACCCAGCAGCACTGCGGCATCACCCCGGGGCTGATGCGGCTGTCGGTGGGCATCGAGCACGTCGACGACCTGTGGGCGGATCTCGCCCGGGCGCTGGTTGCCGCGCGGCAGGCCGAGGCGGCCTGAATTTGCCTGCGCGCTGATCCATGCGTGGCTGTCGTGGTCGTCCACGACAGCTGTTGGCCGGAGAGGGGCCGGCCGCGGGGCGGGCGATGTGGGCCATCACCGACCGGCCCGCTATGCTTTTGTGTTTTGCCCGCGGGCCCGGCATGACTCCCCAGCTCCTCGACGTCATTGCGTTGCTCGTACTTGCGCCGGCACTGGCCCTGCTGCTGGCGCCGGGCACGCGTCGTCGCGACGGCTGGCGCGCCACGGTGACGCCGCTGGCCTCGATCATCGGATCGGGCTTCCTGGTGGTGGGGCCAATCCTGGCCGACGTGGCCGGGCGTGGGGCGGCGCTGGCGATGGCCAGCCTGTGCGCGCTGGCCTGGCTGTTCGGCAGCGCGGTGCGCTTCAACATCGTCCATGCCGAACCCCTGTCCGACAGCGGCCGGGCCGGCTCGCTGCGGAAGCTCGATCGCTTCTCCGAGCTCGGCCTGTCCCTGGCCTATTTCATCTCGGTGGCCTACTACCTCAACCTGCTGGGCGCCTTCCTGCTGAAGGGCTTCGGCGTGGTGTCGCCCGACCTGGCGAGGATGGTGACCACGGCGATCCTTGCCGGCGTCGGTGCGCTGGGCTGGTTCCGCGGTTTCCGCGGGGTCGAGCGGTTGGAGGTCTACGCGGTGAGCTTCAAGCTCGCGGTGATCGCCGGTGTGCTGGCGGCGCTGGCCGCTGTGTGGATGGCGGTCCCGTCGGTGCGGGCGGTGGCGCTGCCGGCGCGGCATCCGGGCTGGCACGAGCTGCGCGTGCTGCTGGGCTGCGTGATCCTGGTGCAGGGCTTCGAGACTTCGCGCTTCCTCGGCCGCGACTACCCGGCTGCCTTGCGCGTACGCAGCATGCGCTGGGCGCAGGGGCTGTCGACTGCGATCTATGTCGCCTTCATCGCCCTGCTGCTGCCACACGTACCGGCGGGCCACGCGGGCGCGGCGGTGGAGGAGACCGAGATCATCGACATCCTCGGCCGGGTCGGCCCGCTGCTCGGGCCACTGCTGGTGCTGGCAGCGGTCGCCTCGCAGCTGTCGGCGGCGGTCGCCGACATGGGCGGGGCCGGCGGCCTGCTGGCCGAGTTGTCCGAGCGGCTGCCGCCGCGCCGGGCCTACGTGGCGATCGTGGTGGTGGC
Organism: Dyella thiooxydans; assembly: GCF_001641285.1. NCBI lineage: Bacteria > Pseudomonadati > Pseudomonadota > Gammaproteobacteria > Lysobacterales > Rhodanobacteraceae > Dyella > Dyella thiooxydans. The sequence goes on along the minus strand of NZ_CP014841.1, from coordinate 2,817,241 downwards.
GATCGCCCTGACCTGGATGGCCAACCTGTTCGGCATCATCGCGATCGCCAGCCGCGCCTTCGCCGTGTACTACGCGCTGCAGTGCGTGCTGGCGGTGGCACTGGCCGGCGGCAGGCCCTGGCTGCGGGCGGTGTATGGGCTGGGCGCGGTGCTGGCCGGGGTGGTGGTGCTGTTCGGGCTTCCGGCGGGCTGATCGCACGAGGCGCGGTCGGCTACCATGCCGGATCGTTTCGCCCGATTCCGCGCCCATGGCCAAGCTCTATTTCTATTACTCGGCAATGAATGCCGGCAAGACCACCACGCTGCTGCAGAGCGCGTACAACTACCACGAGCGCGGCATGCGCACGCTGATCCTCACGCCGGCGCTGGACGACCGCTTCGGCGAGGGAGTGGTGGCTTCGCGGATCGGCCTGAAGGCCAACGCGCGGCGTTTCAGCAGCGAGGAAAACCTGCTTGCCATGGTCGAGCGCGACATCGGCGCGCGCGGTGCGCTGCATTGCGTGTTCGTCGACGAGGCGCAGTTCCTCACCAAGGCGCAGGTCTGGCAGATCAGCGACGTGGTCGACCGGCTCAACATCCCGGTGCTCGCCTATGGACTGCGCACCGACTTCCGCGGCGAGCTGTTCGAGGGCAGCCGGCACCTGCTGGCCTGGGCCGACAACCTGGAAGAGATCAAGACGATCTGCCACACCGGACGCAAGGCGACCATGGTGGTGCGCGTGGACGAAAGCGGCCGCGCGGTGACCGAAGGTCCGCAGGTGGAGATCGGCGGCAACGACCGCTACGTCTCGGTCAGCCGCGCGGAGTTCAAGAAGATCACCGAAGGCAGCGGCAGCATCGAGCTGCAGCAGAGCGTGCTTCCGCTGGGCGAGTAGGCCTTCGCGCGATGGCTACATCGCTGTTCCCACACTTGCACGTTTACCGAAAGGATTTCCGATGAGCCCGACGATGTCCCTGCCCGCCTGGGCCCGCCCGCACTGGCAGCCGAACGACGAGGAGATCCTGCTGCAGTTCTACGTGTTCGGAAACTTCGAGGCGGTGCGCGTGCCTTCGCAGGACTACGGCAGCCCAGGCCTGCCCGAGGGCATCACCTCCACCAACCACCATCACCACGAGTTGCGCGCGTGGGAGGGTTATCCGCTCGGCGGAAGCATGGGCAAGCTGTTCAAGGAGGAGGCGCCCGAAGCCTACCGTGCTGCCGTGGACGCACCGCAGGTGCTGGTGGTGCGCGGTCGCCTGCCCGACCAGCCGGATACCGGCTACCTGCGCGACGTGATGGGCGTGATCGCGGGCCTGCTCGATATCGGTGGCGTGGCCGTGCTCGATCCGCAGATCGTCTCGCTGTTCGATGCCGATGGCTGGCGCCGCCGCTACCTGGTGCCGGACGGCGCACCGATCCGCAGCCACCTGCTGATCCTGCGCGACGCCGAGTCCGAAGCCGGCCGCAGCTGGATCCACACCCGCGGCATGCGCAAGTTCGGTCGTCCCGATTTCAGCCTGCGCGACGTGCCGGATGCCCAGGTCAACCTCGCCGGCAGCCTGTGCGAGCGCCTGGTGGAGCTGGAAGTACTCGGCGGTCGTTTCCAGGATGGCCAGCAGGTCGAGATCCCGGGCCTGCCCGAGGATCTGGTCGCGCGCCTGGGCGGCGGTCCGGAGCATCCGGACTTCAACAACAGCTTCGTGGAATTCCGCTGGCCGGTCTGACGTTGCCTGTTCGCTTCCGGACGTAGGAGCCCGCTGGCGGGCGATGCTTTTCGGCTTCGATGTGGATCAGGAGCAGGCGCATCGCCCGCCAGCGGGCTCCTACCGAGGTAGGTCACTTCTGGCAGCGCGGGCACCAGAAAGTCGAGCGCTGCCCCAGCGTGGCCTGGCGGATCGTCGCGCCGCAGGACCGGCACGGTTCGCCGGCGCGGCCATAGACGAACAGTTCGCGGAAGAAATAGCCCGGTGCGCCGTCCGGGTTGAGGAAGTCGCGCAGCGTGGTGCCGCCGCGCTCGATCGCCCAGCCGAGGATGCGCTTGATCTCGCCGGCGAGCCGCGCGTAGCGGGCGCGCGAGATGCTGCCGGCGGGCTTGCGCGGATCGATGCCGGCGGCGAACAGCGCCTCGCTGGCGTAGATGTTGCCCACGCCGACCACCACCGCGTTGTCCATGATGAACAGCTTTACCGCGGCGCTGCGGCCGCGTGAGAGACGCCACAGCAGGTCACCGTCGAAGTCGTCGGTCAGTGGCTCCGGTCCCAGCGTGGCGAGCAGGTTGTGCGTTTCGCCCGGCCACTGCCACAGCAGGCAGCCGAAGCGGCGCGGGTCGGTGAAGCGCAGCACGCGCGCCGGCTTGTTTGGCGCCGCATCGATGGCGATGTCCACATGGTCGTGCGTGTTGACCGGCGCGTCCGGCGGCAGCACGCGCAGCACACCGCTCATGCCCAGATGCAGCAGGGCGCTGCCGATCTCCGTGCGCAGCAGCAGGTACTTCGCCCGTCGCTCCACCGACTCGATGACCTGCCCGGGCAGCAGCTCGGCCACCTCGCGCGGAATCGGCCAGCGCAGATCCGGCCGACGCAGCGTCACCGCGCCGATGCGCCGGCCGACCAGGTGCGGGGCGATGCCGCGGCGGGTGGTTTCGACTTCGGGGAGTTCAGGCATAAAGGCGGAGGGGGCAATGGTGACGGGTAGGAGCGCACCTTGTGCGCGAACGCTTTTGCTCTCGATCTACATCAACGCCAGAAGCATTCGCGCACAGGCTGCGCTCCTACGGGAGCTCAGCTCCAGTCCGCGTGGAAGCTGCCTTCGCGGTCGATGCGCTCGAACGTGTGCGCCCCGAACAGATCGCGTTGCGCCTGGATCAGGTTGGCCGGCAGGCGCTCGCTGCGGTAGCCGTCGAAGTAGGCGATGGCCGAGGCCAGACCCGGTACCGGCACGCCGGCCTGCACCGCCGTGGTGACCACCTCGCGCAGCGCCGCCTGGTAGTCGGTGGCGACCTTGGCGAAGGTCGGTGCCAGCAGCAGGTTGGCCAGCGAGGCGTCGGCGGCGAAGGCGCGGGTGATGTCCTCGAGGAAGCGGGCGCGGATGATGCAGCCGCCGCGCCAGATGCTGGCGATGGTGCCGTAGTCGAGGTTCCAGTCGTACTCGGTGGAGGCGGCGCGCAGCTGGGCGAAGCCCTGCGCGTAGGAGATCAGCTTGGCCAGGTACAGCGCGCGGCGCACCGACTCGACGAAGGCGGCGCGGTCGCCGTCGAACGGCTTGGCGGCCGGGCCGGCGAGCTGCTTGCTGGCCGCCACGCGCTCGCTCTTCAGCGAGGACAGCACGCGGGCGAACACCGACTCGGTGATCAGCGGCAGCGGCACGCCGAGATCCAGCGCGCTCTGGCTGGTCCACTTGCCGGTGCCCTTCTGCGCGGCGCGGTCGAGGATCACGTCGACCAGCGCCTGGCCGGTCTCCTCGTCCTTCTTGCCGAAGATCTGCGCGGTGATCTGGATCAGGTAGCTGTCCAGCTCGCCGGCGTTCCAGTCGCCGTAGACCTTGGCCAGTTCCTCGTTGGACAGATCGAGGACGCCCTTGAGCAGGGCATAGCTCTCGGCGATCAGCTGCATGTCGCCGTATTCGATGCCGTTGTGCACCATCTTCACGTAGTGGCCGGCGCCGCCGGGCCCCATGTACGCCACGCAGGGCGTGCCGTCCGGGGCGCGGGCGGCGATTTCCTTGAGGATCGGCGCGACCAGGTCGTAGGCGTCGCGCGGACCGCCCGGCATGATCGACGGGCCCTTCAGCGCGCCTTCCTCGCCGCCGGACACGCCGGTGCCGATGAAGTGCAGGCCGGCCTCGGACAACTCCGCGGCACGGCGCACGGTGTCGGTGAACAGCGTGTTGCCGCCGTCGATCAGGATGTCGCCCTTGGCCAGCAGCGGCTTGAGCGCGGCGATGGTGTCGTCGGTCGGCTTGCCGGCCTTGACCATGAGCAGGATGCGGCGCGGGCTTTCCAGCGAGTCGACGAATTCCTGCAGCGAGAACGTCGGCACCAGGCCGGCGTCCGGGTATTCGGCGACGACCTCGTCGGTCTTCTCGCGGCTGCGGTTGTAGATCGATACCGCGTGGCCGCGGCTGGCGATGTTCAGCGCCAGGTTGCGGCCCATCACGGCCATGCCGACGACGCCGATGGCCTGCTTGCTCATGGGGCTTGCTCCGGAAAAGGTCAGTGCGGGGGAAGATGGGGCGTCCCGGCGCGCAGGCAAGCCGCGCGGCTCAGGGCTGGAGCTGGATTGCGTCGCGCTTCGGCGGGCGCGGCGTGGCGAGGATCGGCACCAGCGCCACCCGGTCGCCGACCTGCACGTAGCGCAGCGGGCCGGTGGCGCTGGTGTCGCCGAAGCGCAGCGTGCGGTCGTCCAGGGTGAGCGTGGCGACCGGATGGGTCAGGCCGATCCTCGCCGGATCGAAGTCGGACAGCGGGCGCCAGGCAAGGGCCTGGGCGGCAGCGATGCCGGTGAGCTGCTCCAGCCGTCCCTCGTCGGCCGCGACCGGCGGTTCGCCGTCGCGCCACCAGTGGCCGTCGTGCCGCACGTAGCGCTCGGTGGGATGGCCAGGCAGCGCCAGCGTGACGCGGGTGATTGCGTCCGGGTCGAGCGGCAGCAGGGTGGCCGGCGACGCGGCCGCGTCGTGCCGCCACTGCCACAGCGCGGTGACGGCAAGCGCGGCGACGACAAGAACCAGTGCAAGTCGCTGGCGAACGGCGCGACGCATCGCTCAGTACCGCCGCCGGCGCCAGACCACCAGTCCGCCGACCAGCAACAGCGCCAGCGGCAGTCCGGCGAGAAAACCGAAGGTCACTGCGTTCAGTCCGCCCTGCGACAGCTGCAGGAAACGGTCCGGCGCGCCGCGCGGCGGCAGGTTCACCAGCGCGTCGTCGCCGAGCAGCCAATCGAACAGCCGCTCGCCCAGTGCGCGGTTGCCGCCGTTGCCGAGATAGGTGTTGGAGAGGAAGTCGCCGTCGCCGACCACCGCGGCACGCTGCTCGCGCTTGGCCGGGCTGGGCGAGAGGCGGCTGAGCGCGAAGCCGAAATCCAGCGCCCGGCCGGGCTGGCTGTCCAGGTCCGGCTGGCCGGTGTCGATCCGCGTCTGCGGGTTCGAGCGCAGGAACGGCACCGCCGACCAGTCCCTGCCCGGGTGCGCCGCCAGCGCGGCGACCTCGGGGAACAGCGTGGTCAGGGTGAAGCCGCGGGTGATCGCCTGCGCGGGATAGTCCCCCAGCGCGATCATGTGCGGATCGTGCAGGCCGAGCGCGCTGCCGGACGGATCGGACAACGTGCCTGGCAGCACCGTGACGCCCAGCGCATCGGCCAGCGGCTGCAGGCCGAGATCGTTGCCCAGCGGCTGGGGTCCCTGCGGGTCGGTCAGCCACAACAGGTTGCCGCCGTCGGCGACGTAGTTCACCAGCGCCTGCACGCCACCGGGCGGCAGCGGTGCACTGGGGCTGGCCAGCACCACCAGATCGGTGTGCTCCGGTACCGCGGTGACCTGGGCGAAGTTCAGCGGCACCGCGCGCATGCCGCGGCCTTCGAGCTGGTGCATGAAGGTGCCGAGGTCGGCGTTGGCCTGGCCGTCGGCGCGGCGCTCGCCGTCGCCGGTGACGAAGGCGACGATGCGATCGCCGCCGCGGGCCAGGCGTTCCAGCGCGTTGGTCAACGGCGCTTCCGAGGACAGGTCGTCCAGATGCTGCTCGCGGCCGTGGTAGCGGATCACCAGCTCGCCGTCGACGGTGATGCCTTTCTCGCGCATGGCGCCGGGGTCGAGCTGCGGATCGACGAAGCGCAGCGAGATGTCCGGCTTGGTCTGCTGGTAGCGTGCGATGAAGCTGGCGATGCCCTGCCGCAGTGGACCCTGCGGATTGGCGTAGCTGGTGATCTCCACCGGACCGTCCAGCCGGGCCAGTACCGCGCGGCTCTCCTTCGACAGGCTGGCGCGGGCGTCGTGGGTCCAGTCCGCCACGTGGTGGTAGCGGGTGGCGAGGTAGCCAGCCGCTGCGAAGGCGAGGATCGCCAACGCGGCGAACAGCCAGCTGTCGAGGCGGCGCAGGGTGCGGTGCAGCGTCGTCATCAGCCGCGCTCCCGGTCGGCGTCGAGGCGGCGGATGGCCAGTGCCAGGGCCAGCGCGGTGAGCAGGACGAACCACAGCACGTCGCCGCTATCGACCAGTCCGCGCAGCAGCGGCTCCAGGTGCGTGCCCAGTGCCAGCCAGTGGATCACCCCGCTGTCCACGCCGGCGGCCTGGGCGCCCAGGTTCACGCAGCACAGCGCCAGCGCGACCACCAGCGCGGCGGTGGCGGCGATCGCCGGATGCGAGGCGAAAGCCGAGCAGGCCAGTCCGATCGCCGCGAGCAACGCCAGTACCAGCACCAGCCCGATCGTCGCGGCGGCCAGCTTGCCCCAGTCCAGCGTGGTGCCGTGGGCCAGCGACAGCGGCATCGCCAGCACCAGCGTCAGCCACAGCACAAGCCACGTCAGCGTGGCCAGGTACTTGCCCAGCACGATGCCGGCGGGCGACTGGCCGGTGGCCAGCAGCAGCGGCAGGGTGCCGTTGCCGCGTTCGCCGGCGAGGCTGGACATGGTCAGCAGCGGCACCACCAGAAGCGCCAGTTCCGTCAGCCCGAACGGCACCAGCGAGCCGGTGAACAGGCTGCTCAGCAGGGGCACCGCCACCAGATCGGTGTAGCCCGGCCCGGCCGGCAGCGCGGCCAGCCGCACCTGGGCGGCGAGGAAGTTGCCCAGCAGCAGGACGAAGCGCCAGGCCAGTTCGCCCAGCGTGAGGGCGCCGAGCACCCAGCCCAGCGGGCGGACGAACAGGCGACGGAGTTCCAGGCGCGCCACGGCCAGCGCGCTCATGCGGCGTGGCTCCGGCCGTTCATGGCGATGTCGAAGAACTGGCGCTCCAGCGTCGGCAAATCGGCGGCCTGCACCAGGCCGGTGTGGCGCAGCCGGCCCTCGTGCAGGATCGCCACCCGTCCGCAGACCGTCGTGACCTCGGCCAGCAGGTGGGTGGACAGGATCACCGCCGCGCCACGCGAGGCTTCCTCGCGGATCAGCTGGCGCAGGGCCGCCACCTGCACCGGGTCGAGCGCGTTGGCCGGCTCGTCGAGGATCAGCAGGTCCGGCCGGTGCAGCATCGCGCAGGCCAGGCCCAGGCGCTGCCGCTGGCCCTGCGACAGCACGCCGGCCAGGCGGCACGCCATCGGCGCCAGCTCCAGGCGTTCCAGCATGCCGTTGCAGGCGCTCGTCAGCGCCGCACCGTGCAGGCCGCGCAGGCGCCCGTGGGCGTACAGGTGTTCGCGCACGGTCAGTTCCTGCCACAGCGGGGCGCGTTCGGGCAGCCAGCCGATGCGAAGACGGCCCAGCTCCGGGCGCTCCAGGAAATCCTCGCCGTCCAGCCGGATGCTGCCGCTGTCCGGCCGCATGGCGCCGGCGATCATGCCCAGGGTGGTGGATTTGCCGGCGCCGTTCACGCCGAGCAGGCCGAGTACCTCGCCCCGGTCGACAGTCAGGCACAGATCCTGCAGGGCCATTCGGCCGGCGCGTTGGCGGGTCAGCCGGTCGATCTGAAGCAGCGGGGGCGGCGTGGTCATTGCATGATTGTCACGGCGCCCCCACTTTCAGACAACCGGCAAGGGTTTGCGCCAGGCGTGCACACGTCACGCTGCGACATTGCGCGCACCGCCCATGCTGGTGGGTACGGAGACCCGTGCACTAGACTGCTTTTTCAACGACATAGAGACGTACTCCGATGCTCGACGCCGTACTCAACTTCCTGTCCAACGGGCTGACCCACATGAGCTGGGTCGGCATGCTGGTCTACATGCTGGTGGTGACCCAGCTCACCATCTTCACGGTGACCATCTACTACCACCGCTGCCAGACCCACCGTGGCGTCGACCTGCATCCGGTGGTGCAGAACTTCTTCCGCTTCTGGGGCTGGCTGACTACCGGCATGGTGACCCGGGAGTGGGTCGCGGTGCATCGCAAGCACCACGCCAAGGTGGAGACCGCCGAGGACCCGCACAGCCCGCAGATCTACGGCATCAAGAAGGTGTTCTGGGACGGTGTGGCGCTGTACCGCGACGCCAGCGAAGTGAAGGAAGACCTCGAGAAGTATGGCCGCGGCACCCCGGACGACTGGATCGAGCGCAAGCTCTACACCGGCCATCCGTACTGGGGTCCGGCGCTGATGCTGATCATCAGCTTCGCCCTGTTCGGCGTGATCGGCGTGGCCTTCTGGGCGGTGCAGATGATCTGGATCCCGTTCTGGGCCGCCGGCTTCGTCAACGGCATCGGCCACTGGTGGGGCTACCGCAACTTCGAGAGCGCCGACACCGCGACCAACCTGATCCCGTGGGGCTTCTGGATCGGTGGCGAAGAGCTGCACAACAACCACCACGCCTTCCCCAGCTCGGCCAAGTTCGCCCTGCGCAAGTGGGAGTTCGACATCGGCTGGGCGGTGATCTGTGCCCTTCGCGCGGTCGGCCTGGCCAAGGTGCTGCGCGTGGCGCCCACGCTGGACGTGCGTCCGAACGTCAGCCTGCCCGATGCGGAGACGCTGAAGGCCGTGCTCACCCATCGCTTCCAGGCGATGACCGACTACTACCGCGGCGTGATCGTGCCGACCCTGCGCGAGGAAGCGGCCCATGCCGGCGAGAGCATCAAGGCCGTGCCGCGTCGTCTGCGCCGCGCGCTGGCCGACGGGGGCCGCTGGCTGGACGGCGAAGGCCATGACCGGCTGCAGGCGGTGCTGGCCAAGCGCCCGACCCTGCGCACCGTGGTCGACTTCCGCAGTCGCCTCGCTGCCTTGATGGAGCAGCGTGGCACCGACCAGGCGCTGAAGGGCCTGCAGCAGTGGATCCACGAAGCCGAGCAGAGCGGTATCCGCGCCCTGCAGGAGTTCGCGGCCAAGCTCAAGGGTTACGCGATCGCCAGCTGACGTCGTATCCCGGGTTCCCGGTAAAGAAAAAGCCCGCCTTCCCGGCGGGCTTTTTTGTTGGGCGGTGGAGCGGTTCAGAGCTGGTCCGGGCCCTTGCGAAGCCACCGGTCGATCAGCTGTTTCTCGTAGCGCAGGCTGTCGGTGCTGGTCGGTGCGGTATTGCTGGTCAGGAAGCCCGGATCGCGCAGCTTGCGGTCGCCTTCGCGGATCACCTTGCCGTCGGCATCGAGCAGCTTGAAATGGAGGTTGATGCGCGGCGGGTAGATGTCCTTGATGATCCGCACCTCGCGCATTGCTCCTCCGTGCCACGGCTCGAACGAACCGGCGCGGTCGATGTCGGTCACCACCACGTCGAGCTGTTGGCCGGGTTGCAGCATCTTCGCGCCGCGCTTCTCGATGTAGGCCTTGAGCGTCGCCAGGTAGTCGTTGCTGGCGCGGGTCGGCGCGAGCGCCTTCTCCTCGCGGGTCTCGGTGAAATGCTCGGGGTGGTCGTAGGTGACCGTCACGCTCTGCGGCGCCGCCGCGCCGGCGAGGACGAGCGGTGGCGTCGCCAGGCCACTGGTGGCGAGCAGGGTGAACAGGGCAGTCCGCACTTTCATGGCAGTTCTCCTGGTCGGGGATAGGGTGGGAGCGGCTGAAGGTTCGACAATAGCCCGGCGCGAGCGGTTCGGCGCGTCGGCCAGGGAGAGGGGAAGGGTATGGCGTTCAGGGTGTTGCTGCTGGGGGCGACCGGGGTCTTCGGGACGCGGTTGGCGCGGCGACTGGCGTCCGACGGGCGCTTCGAGCCGATCCTTGCCGGACGCTCGCCGTGCGCGCTGCAGGTGCTGGCCGACGAGATCGCTGCCGCCGCGGGTCGATCGGTGACGGTGGCGTCGCTCGATGTGTTCGCCGACGACTTCGCCGCCCGGCTGGCCGCCCTGCAACCCCAACTGGTGATCCACGCGGCAGGCCCGTTCCAGGCCCAGGACTACCGCGTGGCAGAGGCATGCCTGGGCTGTGGCAGTCACTATGTCGACCTGGCCGATGGGCGGGATTTCGTCGCCGGCATCGTGCGGCTGGATCCTGCGGCACGTGCAGCGGGCCTGCTAGTCACCAGCGGGGCATCCAGCGTGCCGGCCCTCAGCAGCGCGGTGGTCGATGCGTTGATGCCGCGCTTCGCCAGGCTGGACGGAATCGAGAGTGCGATCAGCCCCGGCAACCGGACTCCTCGCGGCGACGCCACGGTAGCCTCGATTCTCGGCTATTGCGGGCGGCCGATCCGCGTCTGGCGCGACGCGCGCTGGCAGGTGATGCACGGCTGGATGGATACGCGGCGCGTGCGACTGGCCCGCTCCCGCCGCTTCGTCGGGATCTGCGAAGTGCCTGACCTCGAACTCTTTCCCCACCGCTATCCCGGGGTGCGCACCGTGCTGTTCCGTGCGGGGCTGGAGCTGCCCCTGCTGCACGGCGGTACCTGGCTGGCGGCGGCGCTGGTGCGGTTGGGTCTGATTCGCGATCTGCCGCGCCATGCGGTACGCCTGCGCCGCTGGAGCGAATGGTTCATGCGCGGGGGCAGCGACGTCGGCGGCATGGTGGTGGAGCTCACTGGCGAGGGTGCGTCCGGGGGCCCGCTCCGCGTGCGGTGGTGGCTGGAGGCCGCGGCGGGCGAAGGGCCGGAGGTGCCAGTGACACCGGCGCTGGTGCTGGCGCAGCGACTGGCCGACCGATCCCTGCACGCGACCGGGGCGATGCCCTGCGTCGGCCTGCTGGGACTGGGGGAGCTGATGGCGGCGCTGGCATCGTCCGCCGTCACCAGCGGAGTCGAAGTGCTTGCCTGAGTTGTGGAGCGTTCAGTCGAGGAAGCGCCAGGCCTCGGCAGGCTCCGGCATCCGGCAGGCGTCGCGTTGGCCGAACAGCCGGTAGCGGTGCCGCGCCACCCAGCGATAGGCTGGATCCGCGAACCACCGCGGTGTCCAGCGCAGCAGTGCGGACGGGATGCGCCACGGGCCGCCCAGCCGCTGCAGCACGCCGGCGATGGCCGCGGTGTCGATGTGGCCGACCCCGTCGGCCACCAGCAGCAGCGAGGCCGGATCGTCGGGCGACAGTCCGTGCGCGGCGAGCAATGCACGGCCGTGCCGGCCCTGCATCGCCGCCAGCCGGAACCGGCCAGCGCGATCATGCCTGAGAATGAAGTCCACCCAGCGGCTACACAGTACGCAGACGCCATCGAAGACCACCACGGCCGGTTCATGCGCCATCATCGACCTCCAGCGTGCCGCGGTAACCGATCCAGCGGCCGATGCCGGGCAGGCTGGCCTCGACAGTAAAAGCGTATCGGTCGCCCTCGGCGCCACTGCAGGCCAGCACGTGACCGAGCCACCGACGGGGCAGGGGCAGGCCAAGCAGGCGCGCGCCAAGCAGGTGCCAATGGATCGCGCCACCGTCCGCTTCGAGGCGGAAGCGCAGCAGCACCGGTCCCAGCCGTTCGTGCAGCCGCCGGTCCGGCCCGGCGCTCAGCCGCGAGCGCATGCGCCCATGGGCAAAGCGGCGTGTCCACCGTTCGCCGTCGCCGTCGCGCTCGATTTCCACGGTCAACGGTTGCGCCGGTCCCGGCGCAGGCACGCCCAGCAGCTGCCGCAGCAGGCGTGCCGCACGGCTGTCGGTGCCGACCACGTCGGCCTGGCCGCGCAGAGCTATGCTGCCGCGGCCGCCATGCGCCCGGCGCACCGGGGCCGCAAGTCCGGCCCAGGCGGGGCCCAGCAGTGCGGGAAACAGCGACTCGTCCCTGGTCATGCCGCGCATGATCGCGGTCGCCGTGCGACCGGGCAAGAAAAAACCCGCCACGAGGGCGGGTTTCGAAGGCTGGACCCCGGCCTGCGCCGGGATGACGTTCCGGCCAGCCGTCCGCGCAGGCGCGGACGGGGCGTCACGTCACTTGATCTTGCCTTCCTTGTAGATCACGTGCTTGCGCACGACCGGATCGTACTTCTTGAACTCGAACTTTTCCGGGGTGTTCTTCTTGTTCTTCTGCGTGGTGTAGAAGTGGCCGGTACCGGCCGACGAGATCAGACGGATCTTGTCCTGGGTCTTGTTCGCCATGGTCTAGCTCCTCAGATCTTCTCGCCGCGGGCACGCAGCTCGGCAATCACGGCCTCGATGCCATTCTTGTCGATGGTGCGCAGGGCGTGGTTGGACACACGCAGCTTGACCCAGCGGTTCTCGCTGGCGACCCAGAAGCGACGCTCATGCAGGTTGGGCAACCAGCGGCGACGGGTCTTGTTGTTCGCGTGCGAGACGTTGTTGCCGGTCCGCACACCCTTTCCGGTGACTTGGCATACACGGGCCATGATGACCTCCGTATTCGTGGTGTAACGCCCGTTGGCCAGGGCGACGTCGGCCCAGCGGCGCCTTGGCGCCACGCGATGCTGGAGGGTGCAGCTCTCTAGGCTTGCCGTGAGGTCCGCATCGCGTCGCGGACGGCCCACATGAGCGGGCGGCAGGAGTCGAGCCGCGCATTATCGCGGAATTTCATCCGCTTGCGCAATCCTTGACCAGCGGGCCGGGCGGCTGCGCCAGTGACGGCGCGCCGGCTTGTATGGAACAATCGCGCTCTTTGCGGTTTTCCGTCCGCCCGCGGATGGAGCCGGCCCGAACTTTCGAAGAGGACTCCCGATGTCAGACGTAACCACCAACGGCCAGGCCGACGGCCAGGCCAACCAGCCGCAGCTCGCGCTGCAGAAGATCTACGTGAAGGACGTCTCGTTCGAGGCCCCCAACGCGCCGCAGATCTTCCAGGACATGGGCGTTACCGACGAGCAGCCGCAGGTGCAGCTCAACCTCGGCCAGCGTGCCACCGACCTGGGCGACGACCTGTACGAAGTGGTGCTGAGCCTGACCCTGACCTGCACCATCGGCGAGCGCACTGCCTACCTGGCCGAAGTGCACCAGGCCGGCCTGTTCGGCATTGCCGGTTTCGCGGCCGAAGACCACGCCGGGATCATCGGCAGCTACTGCCCGAACCTGCTGTTCCCGTACGCGCGCCAGGTGATCTCGCAGCTGGTGCTGGAAGGCGGCTTCCCGCCGTTCCTGCTGCAGCCGATCAACTTCGACGCGCTGTATGCCGAGCAGATGCGCCGCAACGCCATGGGCGGCGAGACCGCGCCGACGCTGAACAGCTGATCCAGCCATGAGCACCCGACCGACCCTGGCGGTACTTGGTGCCGGTTCCTGGGGCACGGCGCTGGCGGCGCTTGCGGCACGCAACGGCGTGCCGACCCGGCTTTGGGGCCGCGACCGGCAGGCACTGGAAGCGATGGCGAAGACCCGTCGCAACCAGCGCTATCTGCCGGATCTGGAGCTGCCGGCCGAGCTGCACTACGAAGGCGACCTGGCCGCCGCACTGCGTGGCGCCCAGGTGGTGCTGATCGTGGTCCCGAGCCATGCGTTTGCGTCGATGCTCGACCAGATCGCGCCGCTGCTCGAGCCGGGTGCCGCGATCGCCTGGGCGAGCAAGGGCTTCGAGCCGGGCACCGGCCGGTTCCTGCACGAACTGGTGGCCGAAAAGCTGCCCGGTCGGCCGGCGGCGGTGGTCACTGGCCCCTCCTTTGCCAAGGAAGTGGCGGCCGGGCTGCCCAGCGCGGTCACCGTGCATTCGGACGACGAGGCGTTCGCCAGGGAAATGGCGGGGATGCTGCACGCCCCCAACTTCCGCGCCTACACCGGCAGCGACGTGCTGGGCGGTGAGCTCGGCGGCGCGATGAAAAACGTGCTGGCGGTCGCCACCGGCGTGGCTGACGGCATGCAGCTGGGCCTCAACGCCCGCGCCGGCCTGATCACCCGCGGCATGAACGAGATGCTGCGGCTCGGCCTGGCGCTCGGTGCGCGGCCGGAAACCCTGATGGGGTTGTCCGGCCTGGGTGATCTGGTGCTCACCTGTACCGGCGATCTGTCGCGCAACCGCCGGCTCGGCCTGGCGCTGGGCAAGGGCATCGCGCTGGACGAGGCGGTGCGCCAGATCGGCCAGGTGGTGGAGAGCGTGCTCACCGCCGACGAGGTGGCGCGGCTGGCTGCCAAGCACGGCCTGGACCTGCCGATCGCCAGCGGCGTGCGCGCCGTGCTGCACGGCGAGGTCACCCCGGTCGAAGGCCTGCGCGCGCTGATGGCACGCGAGCAGAAGCCGGAATACCCGCAGGGCCTGTTCCCCGGCACCTGAGCGTGCAGGTCGGTTCGCCGCACGAGTTTGCGGTAAGGGCGTGGGCACACCGTGACAAGCCTTGCTAAGCTCAAGGTTTTGATCGCCCAACGGACCGCATGCCCATGCAGCAACCGGACGACCGAAAGCCTGGCGATCCCGCCCCCTCGCGCGTTTCCGCCGTGTCGGGCCTGTCGTCGGTGTGGCGCCGCGTGCTGGAGCCGCCGGTACCCCCGGCGCCGGCCGAACGCGGTGTGCTCGGCTTCTTCCTGGATGTCGTCCACGAGGACGGCGCGCCGTATGGGCGCGTCGACGTCGCGCCGGCCGTGCTGGCGGTGGCCGAGCACGGCCGCTTCGTGCGTCCGTCGCCGCTGGACAGCAAGCATCTGGTCAACGCCCAGTTGGAGCCGCACGAGCAGCGACTGGCGGCCACCGTGCTGGGTCTGCCGCAGAACGTGCGCAAGAGCCGCAGCTACGCCCGGCTGTCCGGTCATGTGGGCGACGCCCTGCTGGCCGAGATCCTTGACACCGCACCCTGCTTCCTCGGTGGCCTGGGTGGCCTGCGCCTGTCGCGCGGCAAGTCGCATCAGCTGAACTGGCATTGGCACCTGGAGAGTGACGGCAGCCAGCGCCTGCTTCCGGCGCTGGCCACCGGCCAGCGGCTGCTGCGCATCGATGGCCTGTGGTATCTCGATGCCGAACGCGCCGAGGTGGGGCATCTGGAGGCGCCGGTCGAGGAGATCGTCTGGCTCGACCTGCCGGCGCTCAAGCACGACGACAGCCATCGTCTGCGCGATGTCCTGCCGCACAGTCGGCTGGCGCAGCGGGTGCCGTTGCCGCAGGTGTTCGAGGACCTGCGGCGGGAGGATCTCGCCCCCAAGCCGCTGCTCACCCTGCACGCGCTGACCCGGCACGCCCGGCTGGCCGCCGGCACGCCGCCGCTGGCCTACGCGCGGCTGGCCTTCGACTACGCCGGCGAGCGCCTGCCCGGTCGCGGTGGCGAGCCGCTGGTGCGTCGCGTGCGACAGGGCCAGCTGGTGGAGATCGTGCGCCGACGCGCCGACGAACTGGCGGCGATGGAGCAGCTCGAGCGTGCGGGGCTCACTCCCGCCGTGGACACCGAGGGTCTGCCCTGGGACCTCGCCGACACGTTGCCGGAAGACGCCTGGCTGTTCCCCGGCAAGGGCTACGCCGGCGCGCTGGAGGTGAACACGCCGGCGCGCTGGCTGGCGCTGCGGGCGCGCCTGGAAGGCGAGGGCTATCTGGTCGAATACGCGCCCAGTTTCCCGTTCGAGGTGCTGGAAGGCCCGGTGCGCTGGTACGGCGACGCCACCGAGGACGCCGACGACCACGCCTTCGACCTGGAAATCGGCATCGAGGTCGAGGGCAAGCGGCACAACCTGCTGCCGGCCGTGGCGCAGGCGCTGGCCGAGCATCAGCTCAGCCTGAGCCCGGTGCCGAACGAGCCGGAGGACGCGGTGTGGTATGCCCCGGTGGACGACCGCCGCCGCGTGCCGGTGAAGCTCAAGGAGCTGCGCGACCTGCTGGCGCCGCTGGCCGAGTACCTGGAGAAGCCGCGCAAGCAGCTGCACCTGCCGCGCGTGCAGGCCGGCCGGCTGGACGAGCTGGTCGACGTGATGCCCGAGGGCGGCCAGCTGCAGGCGCCGGAGGCACTGCGCGGCTTCACCACGCGCCTGCGCGACGCCGCCGAGCGCGCCAGCGATGCGATCCCCGAGGGGCTCACGGTGGAATTGCGTCCCTACCAGCGCGAGGGCCTGCGCTGGCTCAACGCGCTGGCCGAGGCGGGTGTCGGTGGCGTGCTCGCCGACGACATGGGCCTGGGCAAGACGCTGCAGCTGATCACCCACCTGCTGGCGCTGAAGCAGCGTGGCGCGCTGACCCAGCCGGCGCTGGTGGTGGTGCCGACCAGCCTGATCCCGAACTGGCAGGCCGAGTGCGCGCGCTTCGCGCCTGCGCTGAAGGTGTTGGCGCTGCACGGTCCGCAGCGCAGCGGCGACTTCTCCCAGCTCGGCCAGCAGGACATCGTGCTGACCAGCTACGCGCTGCTTCCGCGCGACGTGGTGGCGCTGCGCAAGCAGCCGTTCGCGCTGATCGTGCTGGACGAGGCGCAGCAGGTGAAGAACCCGCGCACGCAGGCGCGCCGCGCGGTGCTCAGCCTGCGCGCGCCGCGCTGCATCTGCCTCACCGGCACGCCGCTGGAGAACCACCTGGGCGAGCTGTGGTCGCAGGTCGACCTGGCCGTGCCGGGCCTGCTCGGCGACGAGGGCGCGTTCCGCCGCCACTACCGCGGCCCGATCGAGAAGCAGCGCGACGAGGCCTGCCAGGCGCGGCTCAACCGTCGGCTGGCTCCGTTCATCCTGCGCCGGACCAAGAGCCAGGTCGCGGCCGAGCTGCCGCCGAAGACCGAGATCACCCGTCGCGTGGTGCTCGACGGCCGCCAGCGCGAGTTGTACGAAAGCCTGCGCCTGTCGCTGGCCGACGAGCTGCGCCAGGTGATCGCCCAGCGCGGCATCGCGCACTCCGGCATCGTCGTCCTGGACGCGCTGCTCAAGCTGCGCCAGGTCTGCTGCGACCCGCGGCTGGTGAAGCTGGAAGCGGCCCGCGGCGTGCGCGACTCGGCCAAGTTCGAACTGCTCATGGACATGCTGCCGGCGCTGCTCGCCGAAGGCCGCAAGGTGCTGCTGTTCTCGCAGTTCACCGAGATGCTCAAGCTGATCGCCCACGAGTTGGACCGCCGCCGCATTCCCTACGTGACGCTGACCGGCGAGACGCGCGACCGCGCCGAGCCGGTGAAGCAGTTCCAGGAAGGCGACGTGCCGCTGTTCCTGCTCTCGTTGAAGGCCGGCGGCGTGGGCCTGAACCTCACCGCCGCCGACACGGTGATCCACTACGACCCGTGGTGGAACCCCGCTGCCGAGGCGCAGGCGTCCGACCGCGCGCACCGCATCGGCCAGGACAAGCCGGTCTTCGTGTTCCGCCTGATCACGGCAAACACGGTGGAAGAGCGCATCGAGGAAATGAAGGCGCGCAAGGCAGAACTGGCCGACGCCGTGCTGGAAGGCGGTGGCGCGCGCGAGAAGCTGAGCTTCGACCAGGAAGATCTGGACGCGTTGCTGGCGCCGGGCTGAGGGCGCGCCGGAGCGGCGGCACCGCTATCCCGCGTGATGGCTGCCTCGGGCATCCTGCGGGCCGCGTGATCGTTCCGGCTCAGTCCGACGATGGCGGGTTGCCGCGTGTACGCAACAGCGCGTCGACCGACTGCTGCCACTGCGGCGAACCGGGGGTCGCCTGCGGGGCTTCCTGTCCCAGTTTGCGCTGCACCGCCTGGTTCCACTCGGGTGAACCGTGGTCGGGGCCATGGCCGTCACTGGAGATTCCCAGCGAGCGGTCGACCCAGTCGTACCAGGCGGGCGAGCCCAGCGTGGCATCCGTCGGCGCGCTGGGCGGCGGGGTGCCGGTCGCGGTCGGTGGTGGCGGGGTGGACGGGGAGCAGGCGCTGGCGAGCAGGGCGGTCAGGCTGACGGCAAACAGGCGGCGCATCGGCGTGCCTCGGTCGGGAGAGGGGCACGGGCGAGGCTAGCCCCTGCGCGTTCAGTCCGCGTCAGGCCGACGCGAAGAGCGGGTTCACGCTCGTGCGGCGACTTCGTCGACGTGGCGCAACAGGTCGGCGGGATCGTCGTACACGCGCAGGGCGCCGGCATGCTGCAGCTCCTCGCGGCCGTAGCCGCCGGCGAGCAGGCCGATGCCGATGGCGCGCGCACGCTGCGCGGCCAGCATGTCCCATACGCTGTCGCCGACCACCAGCGCGTGGCGGATATCGAAATCCAGCCGCTGCGCCGCGGTGACGAACAGGTCCGGGTCCGGCTTGGCGTGGCGCACCTGGTCGCGCGTCACCACCGGCACCTTCGCCGGATCGACGCCGAGCGCGGCGAGGTTGTGCGCGGCGGTCTCCATGCGGCCGCTGGTGGCGATCGCCCAGGGAATCTGCTGCTCGGTGAGAAAGGCCAGCAGCTCGCGCGCACCGGGCAGCGGCTTGACCGAGCCCTGCGTGTGCTGACGGTTGAACGCCTCGGCGTGGCGCCGGCGCAGCCGCTCCAGCCGGTCCTCGGTTATATCCAGCCCGGTCTCGCGCAGCAGCATATTGGCGAACAGGCCGCCGCTCATGCCGATCTTGCGGTGGATGCGCCACACCGACAGCTCGACGCCTTCGGCGTCCAGCGCTTCCTTCCAGGCGAGCACGTGCTGATAGACGCTGTCGACCAGGGTGCCGTCCAGATCGAACAGGAAGGCGGTATCACTGCGGGGCATGGGTTTCTCCTGCAACACCGGCGCACCGTGCCACGGATCGCGTGACGGCCGCGCCATCGCGCGGTGGCGAGGCTCAGCGGCCGAGCAGCGGCCGGCCCGATTCCATGATCGCGATCGCGGCGGCGCCGAGCAGGCCCGGCTCCGGATTCATGATCGCCTGGGTGGGCACCTTCTCCATGATGTCGCGGAAGCGGCCCTTGGCTTCGAAGCGCTCGCGAAAGCGGCCGCGCTCCAGCCATGGCAGCAGGATCGGAATCAGGCCGCCGGTGAGATACACACCGTCCCACGCGCCGAGCGTGAGCACCAGGTCGCCGGCGACGCTGCCGAAGATGCCGGCGAAGGTCTCCACCGTGCGCGTGCACAGCGGGCAGCTGCCGTCCTTCGCGCGGGCGGTGATGTCCTCCGGCTTGAACGGCTGCGCGGTGGCGCCGGTGATGTGGCAGATCGCGTCGTACAGGTTGACCAGGCCCTGGCCGCAGATCAGCCGTTCGTTGGAGACCCGGCCGTACTTGTGGTTGAGGTAGTCGAGGATGGCGATGTCCTCGGGCGAGTGCGCGGCGAAGCCGGCGTGGCCGCCCTCGGTCTGCAGCACGCTGCAGTGGCCCTGGCGCACCAGCAGGCCGCCGACGCCCAGGCCGGTACCCGGGCCGACGATGGCAAAGGTCTGCTCGTCGTGCGCGCCGATCGTCGGCAGCGGCAGCGGGCCGACCGGGACCAGGTCGTCGCCCTTGAGCAGGGTTACCGCCATGCTCTGCGCGGCGAAGTCGTTGACCAGGTGCACGCCATCCAGATCCAGCGCGGCGGCGGTCTGGCGGGCGGAGATCGCCCACGGATTGTTGGTGACCTTGACCGTCTCGCCGTCCTCGATGCGGCCGGCGGCGGCGACCACGGCGCGCTTCACCTCCAGGCCGGTGTCGGCCAGGTACTGCTTCGCCGTGGCGACCAGCGACTCGTGCTCGGCGACGCGGTAACGCCGGATGCTGTCCTTCAGCAGCGGGTCGGTGCGCGACGGATCGGCCACGCCGAAGCGGACATTGGTGCCGCCGAGGTCGACCAGCAGGGTGGGAACGGAGGCGTGGACGTCAGCCGGCATGCTCAAAACCTTCAGCACAAGCGAATAGACAAGGGTGCCCTGCCCTCGGGCGCACGTCCAGTGGGACGGAGCGGAGGGGCATCACGGGGCCAGGCAGGCCCCGTCGCTGGCGATCACGTCGGCGTAGAACCTTGCGCTCGCCTTGGGGGTGCGCTTCTGCGTGGCGAAGTCGACGTGGTAGAGCCCGAAGCGCTTGGCGAAACCCAGCGACCATTCCAGGTTGTCCAGCAACGACCAGGCGTAATACCCCTTTACGTTCACGCCCGCGCGCATCGCCGCGTGCACCGCCTTCAGGTGGCGCCGGAAGTAGTCGACCCGCAGCGGATCTTCCAGCAGGTCGCCCTCGACCACCGGCGGGTCGTAGAACGCGGCGCCGTTCTCGGTGACGTAGAGCGGGAGGTCGCCGTAGCGGTCCTTGAACCAAGTGAGGGTGTCGACCAGACCCTGTTCGTACACCTCCCAGCCGGTCTCGGTGTAGGTGCGGTTGGGCTGGCGCACCGGCGAGGCGCGCAGCGGGTGCTGCACCGGGTCGTGCCGCACTACCGCACGGGTGTAGTAGTTGACGCCGACGAAGTCGACTTTCTGTCGGGTCAGCCCGAAATCGCTGGCCGGGAATGCCGGCCACGCGTCGCCGAAGCATTCCCTCAGCTGCGGCGGGTAGCTGCCGAGCAGCGCCGGGTCGGCGAACTGCTGGTTCATGTACGCGTGGGCGCGGGCCGCCGCCGCCACGTCCTCG
This sequence comes from Dyella thiooxydans, assembly GCF_001641285.1. NCBI lineage: Bacteria > Pseudomonadati > Pseudomonadota > Gammaproteobacteria > Lysobacterales > Rhodanobacteraceae > Dyella > Dyella thiooxydans. The sequence continues at coordinate 2,796,954 of NZ_CP014841.1, read as the reverse complement.
TTGCGGTCGCTGGCCGGATATTTCGGTTCGATGTTGAACACCACGCCGATCTGCTGGCGACCCACCGCGCGGTAGGCCTGGATCGCCGCGCCGCTGGCGCGCATCAGGTTGTGCGCGGCGATCGGCGCCTCGTAGGTGTTGCGGTGCCCGGGGGCGACGGTGCCGTGCAGGTAGCCGCCGTCGGTCACCACCCAGGGTTCGTTGAGCGTGCTCCACATCGGCACGCGGTCGTCCAGCGCCTTGAACATGATCTCGGCGTATTCGGCAAACCAGTGCGCGCTGTCGCGGTTGAGCCAGCCACCGCGATCGTCCAGCGCCGCGGGCAGGTCCCAGTGGAACAGCGTGGCATTGGGCGCGATGCCGTGCTCGAGCAGGGTGTCGACCAGGCGCGAGTAGAAGTCCAGCCCAGCCGGGTTGATCCGCCCGGTGCCCTCGGGCAGCACGCGCGACCAGTTGATGCTGAAGCGGTAGCTGGTGAGTCCCAGTGCCTGCATCAGCTTCACGTCGTCGCGGTAGCGGCGGTAGTGGTCGCAGGCGACGTCGCCATGATCGCCGTTGGCCATCATCCCCGGGGTGTGGGCGAAGCGCTGCCAGATGCTCGGTCCGGCACCGTCGGCCAGCGGCGAACCCTCGATCTGGTAGGCCGACGTGGCGGCGCCCCAGACGAAGTCCGCGGGGAAGAGAAAGCGTCCTGACATTGACGGGTCCGATGGCCGCATCGCGGCTTGCTGTAAACGATTACGCCGCGAGAATAGCCGAACGCCCCTTTGGCATGCACCATGGCGGCTTCGGGCTCCGGGGCGGGCCCAATCGTGGAGAACCCGATGGCGGTCGTTCGGCTGGAGGCGCTGCGCAAGGAGTACCCGGACGGCCACGTCGCCGTCGCCGACGCGACGCTGGAGATCGCCGATGGCGAGCTGCTGGTGCTGGTCGGACCCTCCGGCTGCGGCAAGACCACCCTGCTGCGGATGATCGCCGGGCTGGAGCCGATCACCTCCGGCACGCTGAGCATCGGCGGGCGGGTGATGAACGAGGTGCCGCCGAAGGATCGCGACATCGCGATGGTGTTCCAGAACTACGCGCTGTACCCCCACATGACAGTGGCCGAAAACCTGGGCTTCGGCCTGCGCCTGCGTGGACAGCACCGCCACGAGGTGGCGCGGCGCGTGCGCGAGGTGGCGCGGCTGCTGGAGATCGAGCCCTGGCTCGAAGCGCGGCCGGTGGCGCTGTCCGGCGGCCAGCAGCAGCGCGTGGCGCTGGGTCGGGCGCTGGTGCGCAACCCGCGCGTGTTCCTGCTCGACGAGCCGCTGTCCAACCTCGACGCGCGCCTGCGCCTGTCGATGCGGCTGGAGATCGCCCGCCTGCACCGGCGGCTCGGCGCCACGATGATCTACGTCACCCACGACCAGATCGAGGCGATGACGCTGGGCCAGCGCATCGTGATGCTCGACGGCGGCGTGATCCAGCAGATCGACACGCCGATGAACCTCTACCGGCGGCCGGCCAACCGTTTCGTCGCCGGCTTCCTCGGCAGCCCGGCGATGAACTTCCTGCCCGGTACCCTGCGGCTGGCCGACGGCTGGGCGCTGGACGGCCCGCACGGTGTGCTGACCCTGCCGGGGGTCGCCGGCTGGCCGGCGTCGTGGGATCGCCGCGAGGTCACCCTCGGCGTGCGACCGGAAGACCTGCATCCGGTCGACGCGCCCGGTCTGCACACACTCAGCGCGCGGGTGGAAGTGGTCGAGCCGGTCGGCAACGAGGTGTTCCTCAACCTGCGCACCGGCGGCAAGCCGCTGGTGGTGCGGCTGCCGCCACGCACGCTGCCCGAGCCCGGCGCGCTGGTGCATCTGGCGCCCGATCCGTCGATGCTGCACCTGTTCGATGCGGCCAGCGGAGAGCGCATCGGCGACTGAAGGCTTGCGGTGCGAACTTTTTTCCCGCAAGACTGACAAAAGGACACTTGGCTTCAGGGGGAAGGTCCAGGCACATGGTCCGCATGGAAGCGATTACCCGCCACTACCGGGTGGGCGGGCAGACGATCGCCGCGCTGGATGGCGTCGGCTTCGAAGTCCCGAAGGGGCAGTTCACCGCGATTGTCGGGCCGTCCGGTTCGGGCAAGTCGACCCTGTTGAACATGCTCGGCTGTCTGGATCGCCCGGACAGTGGCCGCTATCTGCTCGACGACGTGGACGTGTCCACCTTCGACGACGAGCGCGCCAGCGATTTCCGCAACCGGCGCATCGGCTTCGTGTTCCAGTCGTTCCATCTGCTGCCGCGACTGAGCGTGCTGGAGAACGTATTGCTGCCTCGGCGCTTCCTGCGGGGCGATGGCAACGGGCTGGACGAGCGTGCACACACCCTGCTCGAGCGGATGGGACTGGGCCAGCGGCTGGAACATCGCCCGGGCCAGCTGTCCGGCGGCCAGATGCAGCGCGTGGCGATCGCCCGCGCCCTGCTGATGCAGCCGGCCCTGCTGCTGGCCGACGAGCCCACCGGCAACCTCGACTCCAAGAGTGCCGCCGACGTGCTGGCGTTGATCGACGAGGTGCATGCCGATGGCCAGACCGTGGTGCTGGTGACCCACGATGCCGACGTCGCCGCGCGGGCACAGCGGCAGATCACCCTGCGCGACGGGAGGATCGAGCATGATTCGGCGGAGTGACTGGTTCGGTCTGGTGATGGTGCTCGCGATGCCGTTCGCGCAGGCGTCCGCCACGGTGTTCACCGGCGAGATCCGCCTCGAGGGCGCCCAGCGCATCGAGACGCCGCCCTCCAACAGCTCACCGGTGGTGCTGCGCTACTACGCGCCCGATGGCAGTCACGTGAAGCCGGGCGAGGTGCTGCTGCGCATCGATGCCGGGCAGGCGGAATCGCAGGTGCGCAAGCTGCAGGCGGAACTGGCCGCGCAGCAGGCCAAGGACGCCAAGGAGATCGCCCAGCTCGAGCTCAAGGCCAGCGATGCCGAGCTCAAGCTGGCCGACGCACAGGCCGAGCGCGACACCGCGGCGGTGGACGCCGCCCTGCCGCGCCATCTGATTTCCGCACTCAACTACGACCGCTACCAGAGCGAGATGCAGCGCACCGAGCGCGCACTGGCGGTGGCGCACGAGCAGGCCGACGAAGCGGAGGCGGCGGTAAAGCGCCGTCGCGAGGACGGCGCCCTGCAGCAGCGCAAGAAGCAGATCGAGCTGGATTTCGACCGCCGCCAGGTCACCCGCGCCGTGGTCAAGGCGACCCGTGCCGGCACCGTGGTGCACGGCTTCGACAACATGTTCGGCAACGGCGGGCGCTACGAGGAGGGCTCCTCCAGCTATCCCGGGCAGGCCGTGGGCGAGGTGGTTGGTGGCGGGCACGACTACGACGTGCGCGCCTGGGTGCTGGAGCCCGATCGTGCCGGACTGAAGACCGGGCAGGCTGTCGCACTGACCGTCGACGCCCTGCCCGGGCGGCTCCTGCACGGCCGAATCCGGAGCATCACCGGTGCGTCGGTCGCACACAAGGACTGGGGAGACGGTCGCTATTTCGAACTGGCCATCGACCTGGCCGACGGCAACGCGTTGCCGCTGCGGCCCGGCATGAGCGTGCGCGTGGACACCGACCCGGCCGACCTGTCCGCCGATCGGCCGGTCGTGGCGGATACCCAGCCATTGCATGCCGATGGCGAGACGTTCGCGCGCGACAGCATCGCCATTTCCCCGCCGGCGGTGAATGGCCTGTGGCAGATGACCGTGACCCAGATGGCCGGCGACGGTGAGACGGTGAAGAAGGGTGCGCCGGTGGTGGTGTTCGACGGCAGCCAGGTGATGAAGCAGCTCACCGCCAAGCGCAGCGAACTGGACGAGAAACTGCGCAAGCAGGAGCAGACCCGGCTGGACCTGGCCGACCGCGCGCGCGAAGCCGAACTGGCCACGGCGCAGGCCCGCGCCGAACTGGAAAAGGCCCGCCGCAAGGCCAACCAGCCGAAGGAATACGTTGCCGGCGTGGAATACGCCAAGCTGGTGATCGCGCGGACCAAGGCCGAGCGCAGGCTCGCCCTCACCATCGAGCGCGGTCGGGTGGCGGCGGACGAGCGCCGTGCCGAGCAGCAGGTGGCCGATGCCGACGTCGAACAGGCGAAGCACGAGGTCAGCGTGCTCACCGCGGCACTCGCCTCGCTCACGGTGAAGGCGCCGCGCGCCGGCATCGTGCTGCACCAGAGCGCCTGGGACGGCAACAAGATCGATACCGGTTCGCAGGTGTGGATGGGGCAGTCAGTGGCACAGATGCCTGACCTGTCCACGCTCGCGGTGCGTGCCTCGCTGCCGGAACGCGAACTTGAGCGCGTGCACCAGGGGCAGCGCGTTCGCGTGGTGGTGGCCGGCGGCGGCGACCGCTCGGTCGACGGCACCGTGGCATCGGTGGGCGGTACCGTGCACAGCAAGTCGCGGGTGGAGGCGATCCCGGTGGTCGACCTGGTGGTCACGCTCGATTCCAACCATCTCAAGCTCAAGCCCGGGCAGGCGGTGCGGGTCGATTTCCCGGTCGATGCCGCGAACTCCGCATCCACGAGGCAGGCGCCATGAGCCGCCGCATCGCCTGGCTCGCCTGCGCGACCCTCGCTCTGGCCGGCTGCGGCAAGCCGGACACCGCGCGCGTGGTGCTGGAACGGGTCCACGCCGGTCCGCTCGATTTCGTCGTCAGGGGGGAGGGTGAGCTGCGTTCGGCGAAGTCGACGCCCCTGCTGATTCCCGGTCAGGTGTTCACGACGCGCCAGGTGGCCTGGATGCTGCCGGACGGCAGCCCGGTCACCAAGGGCGAACTGGTGGCGCGATTCTCCGCCGAGCAGAGCAGGCAGGACCTGGACCAGGCCGAGATCGACCTGGAGCGCAACCTGCTCGCGCGCGCCGCCAAGCAGGCCGAACTGGACGACAAGCGGGGCCAGCTCGGGGTGGACCTGACCCAGGTCGCCGGGCAGCTGGCGATCGCCCACCGCTATGCCAACGCCAGCCCCGAGGCGATGGCGCGCAACGACATCCTCGATGCCATCCAGGACGCCAACTACCTCACCGTGCGCCAGCGGATCCTGGAGTGGCGCGAGCAACAGTCCGGTGTGCGCGGCAAGGCGGAACTGGCCGTGCTGGATGCCCAGCACAACACCTACGCCACCGTCGCCGACCAGAAGAAGGCCGATCTCGACGCGCTGGAACTGCACGCCCCGCACGATGGCGTGCTCGTGCTGGAGCGCGACTGGATGGACCAGGTGCCCCACGTCGGCAGCCGTCTCTTCGCCGGCGACAGCTTCGCCAGCCTGCCCGACCTGTCCCGGTTGGAGGTGCAGCTGGCGGTGCCGCAGATCGAGGCGCAGGGCGTGCAGGTGGGCGATGCGGTCGAGCTGCATCCCTGGGGCGAACCCGCGCAGAAAGTCGCCTCCCGGCTCAGCTGGGTGGCGGCGGCCGCCCAGTCGCGCAGTCGGCAGAATCCGGTGAAGTACCTGATGATGAAAGCCAGCGTGCCCGCCGAGGTGGCGCGTCGCTATGGCTGGACGCCGGGCCAGCGCTTCGTCGGCACCGTGGTGCTGCTGCATGCGGACAAGGGCCTGGCGGTGCCGAACGTGGCGCTGGCCAGCGACGGCGACGCCAGCACGGTGCAGGTGCTCGCCGACGGCAGGGTCGAGCGGCGCACCCTGCAGCTGGGCGTGCGCGGATCGTCCCGCAGCCAGGTGCTGTCGGGTCTGCACGAAGGTGACGAGGTACTGCTCGGCCAGTCCGGCAGCGACGGCGCACCGGCGGGCAAGGGAGTCGCACCATGATGCTGTCGCCCGCCTGGCGCGAGGCCGTCGAGGCGCTGGCACGGCGCAAGCTGCGCACGCTGCTGACCCTGCTCGGCATGATCTTCGGCGTTGCCGCCATCGTCGCCATGCAGGGCGTGGGCGAGGGCAGCCGGCGCGAGGCCCTGAAGCTGGTGGAGAGTCTTGGTCTGCACAACCTGATCGTCGAGGCCAAGCCGCAGGACCAGGACAGCCTCAAGGAGATCCGCGCACGCAGCCTTGGCCTCAGCGAGGCCGACGCCCGCGCCGCGCTGCTGGTGGTACCCGGCGCGGAGCGGTACGCCGCCGAGAAGCGGGTGCATCGCTGGGCCGTGTTCAGCGACGACGGCCAGAGCACGGCCGAGGTCAGCGGCATCACACCGGACTATTTCCGGCTGGCCGCGCTGCGGGTGGCGAGAGGGAGGGCGCTGGACGCCCACGACAACGATTCGCTCGCCGCCGTCGCCGTGCTCGGGGCGCAGGCCGCGCACGACCTGTTTCCCGACGGCAAGGCGCTGGGTCGGCTGGTCAAGGTCAACCAGGTGTGGCTGCGGGTGGTCGGGGTGCTGGCCGATCGCGATCTCGGCCAGGACAAGTTCGAGGGCGTTTCGCTGGGAGCGGATGCCAATCGCGTGTTCGTGCCGCTGCAGAGCGCGCATGCCCGTTTCCGCTTCCAGCCGATGGAAGATCCGGTCGACCGCTTCCTGCTGCAGCTGAAGGATCCCGACACCCTGGCGGCCGGCGCACGCGTGCTCACCCAGGTGCTCGACCAGCGGCACGCCGGGGCGGCCGACTACCGCATGATCGTGCCGCAGCAGCTGTACCGGCAGAACCAGAAGACCCAGCGCATCTTCTCGATCGTGATGGGTTCGATCGCCGGCGTCAGCCTGCTGGTCGGCGGCATCGGCATCATGAACATCATGCTGGCGAACGTGCTCGAGCGCCGTCGCGAGATCGGCCTGCTGCGTGCGATCGGTGCGCGGCGCGGCGACATCGTCAAACGCTTCCTGCGGGAGGCGGTGGTGATCTGCACTTCCGGCGCCGTGATCGGCCTGGTGTTCGGCGCCCTGCTGGCTTACGCCATCGCCGTGTTCGCCGGCTGGAAGGTGGCGTGGCAGCCGGTCGGGGTGCTGGCATCGGCGGTGGCCTGCGTGCTGATCGGTCTGGCTTTCAGCATCTATCCGGCGCGCCAGGCGGCGGCGCTGGACCCGATCGCGGCGATCCGCGACGAGTGAGGCGGGGGCCTGCTGCGGCGGCGTGCCTCGTGGGACGCGGCCACCGCGGGCGTACAATGCGTAGCCGATTTGCCTGCAGGAACGATCCATGAGCTACCCCGCGATCCGCCCCCGCCGCATGCGCCGCGACGCGTTTTCCCGCGCGCTGATGCGCGAGCACACCCTGCAGGCGACCGACCTGATCATGGTGGCGTTCGTGATCGAGGGCGAGAACCGGCGCGTGGACGTGCCGTCGATGCCCGGCGTGCAGCGGCTGTCGATCGACCTGCTGCTGGAACTGGCCGGCGAATGCGTGCGGCTGGGCATCCCGGCGCTGGCGCTGTTCCCGATCACCGACGCGCCGAAGACCGAGGACGCCGCCGAGGCGTGGAACCCCGACGGCCTGATGCAGCGGGCCTGCCGCGCGCTGAAGGCGAAGTACCCGGAGCTGGGGCTGATCGGCGACGTGGCGCTGGATCCGTACACCAGCCACGGCCAGGACGGCCTGATCGACGAACACGGCTACGTGATGAACGAGCCGACCATCGAGGCGCTGGTGAAGATGTCGCTGGCGCAGGCCGAGGCGGGCATGGATTTCGTGGCCCCCTCGGACATGATGGACGGCCGCGTCGGTGCGATCCGCGATGCGCTGGAAGCGGCCGGCCACATCCACACCCGCATCCTCGCCTACTCGGCCAAGTACGCCTCCAGTTTCTACGGCCCGTTCCGTGACGCGGTCGGCTCGGCCGGCAACCTCGGCAAGGGCAACAAGCACACCTACCAGATGGACGTGGGCAATGCCGACGAGGCGCTGCGCGAGGTCGAGCTGGATATCCATGAAGGCGCGGATGCGGTGATGGTCAAGCCGGGCCTGCCGTACCTGGACGTGCTGCGCCGGGTGAAGGACGCCTTCGGCATGCCCACCTTCGTCTACCAGGTCAGCGGCGAATACGCGATGCTCAAGGCCGCCTGCCAGAACGGCTGGCTCGACGAGAAGTCGGTGGTGCTGGAAACGCTGACCTGCTTCAAGCGCGCCGGCGCCGACGCCATCCTCACCTATTACGCAATCGACGCCGCACGCTGGCTGCGCAGTGAGTAGGACGCGCCGGAAAGCCCGCGCCGGCGGCCTGCGGACTCAGTGCTTCGGGCCGGTCAGCCGGATCTCGTAGATCTTCGGCCACTGCTTGCCGGTGACGAACAGCCGGTCGCCCTTCGCGTCGTAGGCGATGCCGTTGAGCACATCGTTGGCCGGGTCGATCATCTGGTCCGGTTTCGGGCCGAGGCCGGCCAGGTCGATCCAGCCGACCACGTGGCCGCTGACCGGATCGATCCGCGCGATGCGTGAGGTGAGCCACACGTTGGCGTAGATCTGCCCCTTCACCCATTCCAGCTCGTTGAGGTTCTTCACCGGCGCGCCGTCGGCGGTGACCATGATCGAGGACACCTGGTCGAGCGTTTCCGGGTCGAGCACGCGCAGGAACGCCGTGCCGTCGCTCATGTAGATGTGCCGGCTGTCGGCGGTCAGGGCCCAGCCCTCTCCCGGGTAGTGGAAGCTGCCGGTGGGACGGAAGCTGTCCAGATCGTAGGTGTAGCCCTTCTGCGATTGCCAGGTCAGCTCGACCAGCTTGTCGCGCCAGGCGACGATGCCCTCGCCGTAGTCCGGCGGCGCCAGGTCGCGCTGCTGCAGCACGTGGCCGGTGGCCAGCTCGACCTTGCGGATCGAGGAGGCGCCGATCATGCCGGTGCTCTCGTAGAGAAAGCCGTCGCGGTAGAACAGGCCTTCGGTGAAGGCCTGCCGGTCGTGCGGATAGGTGTGCACCACCTTGTAGCCGTAGACCGGGACGGCGGCGTCGGAGGCGCAGGCGGTCAGGACCAGGGAAGCGGAGAGCAGGAGGCGGGTGGCAGCGTTCATGCCCGTGATGATTCCACACTTGCGGTGGTGTTGGTCGCGGTCACGGAGCCGCCGCAGGCGCGTGACATAATCCGGCGACCTGCCGAGGAGCACGCCGCTTGCACAGTCCGCACTATCTCGAGACCGCGCTGGTGTTCCTGCTGGCGACGGTGATTGCCGTACCGCTGACCAAGCGCTTCCGCCTGGGCGCGGTGCTGGGCTACCTGGGGGCGGGCGTGGTGATCGGGCCGCAGGTGCTGGGCCTGGTGCGAGACACCGACGGCGTGGCCACGATCTCCGAGTTCGGCGTGGTGCTGATGCTGTTCGTGATCGGCCTGGAACTGTCGCCGCAGCGTCTGTGGGTGATGCGCCGCTCGGTGTTCGGCACCGGCGCGCTGCAGGTGATCGCCAGCGCGCTGGTGATCGGTGGCGTCGGGTACGCGCTCGGCGGGCTCACCGGCAAGGTGGCCGTGGTGGTCGGCGGCAGCCTGGCGCTGTCGTCCACCGCGTTCGGCCTGCAGATCCTCGCCGAGCGCAAGGAGGCCGGTTCGGCCTACGGCCGCCAGGCGTTCTCGATCCTGCTGTTCCAGGATCTGGCCGCGATCCCGCTGATCGCGATGGTGCCGCTGCTGGCCAGCTCCTCGGCGCGGCACGGCGTGGACCTGGTCGGCATCGCGCGTACCGTCGGCATCATCGTGGTGGTGATGGTGGGGGGGCGCTACCTGCTGCGCCCGGTGTTCCGCTTCGTCGCCAAGGCCAACGCGATCGAGGTGTCCACCGCCACGGCGCTGCTGGTGGTGATGGGTACGGCGTGGCTGATGGAACGGGTCGGTGTGTCGTCCACCCTGGGCGCGTTCCTGGCTGGCGTGCTGCTGGCCGATTCGGAGTACCGCCACGAGCTCGAATCGCACATCGAGCCGTTCAAGGGCCTCCTGCTGGGGCTGTTCTTCATCAGCGTGGGCATGTCGATGGACCTGGGGCAACTGCTGCACCAACCGTGGCTGGTGCTCGGCCTGGTGGCGGGGCTGCTGCTGATGAAGGGCGCGCTGCTGTGGCCGCTGGGGCGCACCCTGGGCGGGCTGGACGGCGCCGATGCCCTGCGGCTGGCGGTATTGCTGGCCTGCGGCGGAGAGTTCGCCTTCGTGGTGCTGAAGCAGGCCGGTGATCGCCATCTGCTGGAGTCGGGCCTGCATGGCGTGCTGGTGCTGGCGATCACCCTGTCGATGGCGCTCACGCCGCTGCTGGTGGTGGCCGCGGCGAAGCTGCTGAACGTGAAGGCGCGGGTGCCCGAGCGGGAGTACGACGTGATCACGCCGGATGCGCCGCCGCGCGTGATCATCGCCGGCTTCGGCCGGATGGGGCAGATCGTCGGCCGCATGCTGCGCGCGCAGAACATCCCGTTCGTGGCGCTGGAATCCTCGGTGGAGCAGATGGACACGCTGCGCCGCTTCTCCAACACCTCGCTGTTCTTCGGCGATCCGGCGCGGCCGGACCTGCTGCGTGCGGCGCAGGCGGACAAGGCCGAGGTGTTCGTGCTGGCCACCGACGATCCGCAGGCCAACCTGCGCATCGCCCGGCTGGTGCGCCGGCAGTTCCCGCACCTCAAGCTGGTCGCCCGCGCACGCAACCGCCAGCATGCCTTCCGGCTGATGGACCTGGGCGTGGACGAGCCGGTGCGCGAGACCTTCCATTCCAGCTTGAAGATGACCCGCAAGACGCTCGAGGCGCTGGGCATGCCCGCCGCGCAGGCGGTCGACCGGGTCGAGCGCTTCCGCCGCCACGACGAAAAGCTGCTCAAGACGCAGTACCTGGTCTACGACGACGAGACGCGGCTGGTGCAGACCTCGCTGGAGGCGCTCAGCGATCTGCAGAAACTGCTCGACGCGGACATGTCGCCCGAGGCCGAGGAAGAGCGTCGCAGCACCTCCACGCCGGTGGGAGCAGTCGATCCCGACTAAGCAGGTGGCGCGGAGCCGCCAGGCTCCGCGCCTGCCTCATTCCGCCGGCTGGGCCGGTTGCCGCAGCGTCTGGCGCACGCTGGGAACGACCGACGCACCGCGGGCGGCCAGCTCGTGGGCGATGTCGACGTAGCCCAGGTGCCGGGCCACGTCGGCGGCAGTGCGGCCGAAGCCGTCGGCGGCGTTGCGGTCGGCCCCGCGGGCCAGCAGCACGCGGGCAGCGGGCAGCAGGGCGTGCATGGCACAGGCGTGCAGCGCGGTCACGCCACGCTGGTCGGCGTGTTCGAGCCGTGCGCCGGCGTCCAGCAGTACCGGCAGCAGCGCACCGATGTGGGTGGCGTCGCAGTCGCTGCCCGGGCGCAGCTGGGCACCGAGCAGCATCAGCAGCGGGGTCTTGCCTTCGAGGTCGGCGCGGTTGACGTCGGCGCCGCGCTTGAGCAGCACGTCGAACAGCCGGCGTGCGCGCAGGCTGTCCTGGCTCTCGAACCCGAACTGCGCCGCGGCGTGCAACGCACTGCGGCCGCGGGCATCGACCGCATGCACGTCGGCTTCGCCCTCGAGCAGTCGTTCGACCAGTTCGGGATAGCCCATCGCCGCAGCGACCATCAGCGCGGTGCTCTCGCCGGGCAGGCGCTGGTCGACGGTGACGCCGCGTTCGAGCAGCAGCGCCACCAGCGGTTCGCGCCGGGCCGCCACGGCCGCGCCGAGCGCGGTCATCCCGTTCTGCGCGGTCGAGGATGCATCGGCGCTGGCGTCGAGCAGCCGTGTGGCGACGTCGCGATGACCGGCACCGCAGGCGTGCAGCAGGGCGCTGGCGCCCTGCGCGTCGCGACTGTCCACCGGCGTGCCCAGCTTGAGCAGTCGCTCCACCGCCTGCGCCGCACCGGCCGCCGCCGCCGCCGGCAGGTCGCTGTCGCGCAGCGCACGGCGCGGCAACGGCCAGTGACCCCAGTCCAGCCAATGCTTGAGTTCGGGGTGCTCCATCGACAGGCCCAGCGGCGTCTCGCCGCGGGCGTCGCTGGCCTCGGGGTCGGCGCCGTGTGCGACCAGCGACTTCACCACCGGTAGCGCCCGGGCGCCCGCGGTCAGTGCATCGAACAGCGGCGTGCGGCCGTGTGCATCCCGGGCGTTCGGATCGCAGCCGCGAGCCAGCAGCGCCTCGGTCATGGCCAGATGTCCCGATGCCGCCGCCAGATGCAGCGGGGTGCGTTGCTGGACGTCCGGACCGAACGGATCGGCGCCGCGTTCCAGCATCGCCAGCGGCAGGCCGAGCGCCTGGGCGTCGCCGTCCAGGTGGGCCAGGGCCACGCCCAGCAGGCCAGCGCCGGCCGGAGTGGCGCCAGCGAGCAGCAGGTCCTCGATCGCTTCGGCCGAGGAGGGCAGCCGTTCGAGCAGCGCGTCGAACAGGCGCGGGCCGCGGGCGTCTTCTTCGCCGGCCATGTGCGCCTCGGCGGACAAGCCGTGCTCGAGCAGCCAGCGACGTGCACCGCCCAGGCCTGGCTCGGCGAGCTCCTGATACAACCGCGCCAGTTCCGACTCCGGCCACTCGCGCACGCGCTGGACGAAGCTGGAGACCACGGCCCAGTGGCCGAAGCGCAGGGCATCGAGCAGATGGCCCGGGGTGTCCTCGCCGGCGGCGAGCGTCTCGGCACTGAGGCTGGCCGGCAGCGGAGTATCGGGGTCGAGCAGGGCGACCAGGTCCCAGCGTCCGGCAGCCGCGGCGTGGTCCAGCGCGCTGCGGCCATCGGTGCCGGCAGCCTTGGCGTCGGCACCCAGGGTCAGCAGCGCGCGCACGGTGTCCGCGTGGGCGCGCGGCGACTGGCAGGCGAGGGTCAGTGCGTCGCGGCCGTGCTGGTCGCGCAGCGAGGCATCGGCCCCGGCCTGCGCCAGCAACTGCACGATGCCCACCGCGCCGGCGCGGGCGGCTTCCATCAGGGCGGTGCTGCCGTTGCGGTCGGACAGATCGACCTCCGCGCCGGCGGCGCGCAGGGCGCGGGCGATCTCCTCGTGGCCTTCGGCCGCGGCGACCATCAGGGCGGTCCTGCCGCGGACATCGGTGGCGTTGACGCCCGCCCGCTGCTTGAGCAGCAGGCGTACCCCGGTCGGGTCGTCGTCGGCGATGGCGGCGGCGGCAACCAGCGCGGGCTCGCTGTCGGGCAACAGGGGCTTCGCGCCACGTTCGAGCAGGAACCGGGCCAGCGTCCAGTTGGCGGCACGGCAGGCGGCTGCCAGCGGAGTGAGACCGGCGCGGTTCGGCGCGTTGAGGTCCGCGCCGGCATCCAGCAGCATCGCCGCCACGATCGGCTCTTCGCTGAGCACGGCGCCGTGCAGCGGGGTGTTGCCGTCGGCGTCGCTGACGGTCGGGTCGGCGCCGTTGGAGATCAGCGTCATGACCGCCTCGGCGCGTCCGGACAGGCTGTCGCGGGTGGCTGCCAGCAGCGCGGTGAGCCCGCCCTGTGCGCGGTTCACGTCGGCGCCCCGCGAGATCAGTGCGCGCAGCAGGCGGATGTCGGGCAGCAGCGCGGCAAGCAACAGCGCCGGGCGCTGGTCGCGATCGTCCGGGGGCGGGGTGGTGTCCGGGTCGGCGCCGTTTTCCACCAGCGCCAGTGCGCGCTCGATGTCGCTGTCGCGGATCGCCGCCAGCAGTGCGGCGGACTGCTCCGGGCTGCCGGCAGTGCGCTCGGCCTCGGTCAGCGGCGCCACCGGCGCCCGCTTCACCGGCGCGGGCCGGTCCAGATCGGCTCCGGCCGCCATGCGCGGGCGGTGGCGCTCGCACAGCAGGGCGCGCAGCGTACGGTTGGCGATCACCAGGCAACCCAGCGGCATCAGCACCAGGCCGTACAGCACCATCGCGGCGGTGCGCAGCTCCGGCGGCAGCACGCCGTACAGGCCGGTCAGTGCGAGCGCCAGGAACGCCAGCACCAGCAACGAAAACGCGGCCGGCAGGAAATGCGAGAAGAAGCGCTCCTCGCGCGACAGGTGCCGGCCGAACGCGATGCTCCGCGCAGTGGCCGTGAAGATCCACGAACCATCGCTCTGCGGCGGGTAGGCATCGTCCCACACGAACACCAGGCCAAATGCGGGCCACAACCGCCACAGCACGCTCAGCGCGATCACCAGCGCCGCCGCCAGCAGCAGCGCGGCGCTCAGGCTCGGCGCCTGGCTCAGCTTCAGCAGTGGCCAGGCGACCAGCAGGAAAACCAGCGCGACGTAGGTGCTGAACATCACCAGGTACGCGGCGCCACGACGCAGTACGGTGCGCCCGAAACGGGGCTCCGGGTCGAAGCCGATGGCGTGGCACACTGCGGCCATGGTCAGTGCGTTGGCGGCCAGCAGGGGAATCAGCACCAGCGGATGGGTGGTGGCCGCGGCGATCGCCACGGCGATCCATCCAGGAATGAACCAGGCCAGGGCCTGCAGAAGGGGGGGCGGCCGGCGCCGCAGCTTGGGGGGAGTCATCGGGCGAGTATAGAAACCGGAGAAGGAAACGGCGGTAACCCGGTGTTAACGGAAACCGGACGCGGTGGGCTCAGTGCGTGGAGTCGCCACGCGGGCCGCGGTGATAGTCCGGCTGGTGACCGGCGAGGCCCTCGGTCGGCGGCAGCTGCAGGTGCCAGCCGCGCTCGCGCAGGTTGGCCAGCACGTGCCGCGCATCTTCCAGGGGCAGGCGCCGATGCTCGTCGAGGTCGACTTCGAGCGCGAAGCGCAACTGGCCGAGCAGCGTGGCCAGGTCGGCGGGAAGCAGCTCGAAGGCGTCCCGGCGGGCCAGCCAGAGATAGCTGTCTGCCTTGCGCAGACTGGCGTAGACGTAGCAATGCATGGCGATCACCGTCGTGCGGGGAGGCTAAGGGAAACCGCTGCAGCGGCCCGACAAGCTTAGCAGTCCCCCCTCGGGCGCCCCGAACGGCGTGGTCGCGGCGGACCGGGTATCGATCGGAAGGTTTTGCTGCAACCGCACTTGCAATGCCCGGCAGGCAGTCGGCACAGTGCCGCGCGGGGACATCAAACGCGCGTATGAAAATAACAACGCGAAGGGGTTCCCGCTACTCGTCCCGAGACGCATCCACGAACAGCAGGAGCAACCGATGCAGATGTCCATCCGTCCCTTCCAGGTGGCCGCCCGGCCGCTCGCGCTGGCCGCGCTGAGCCTGGCCATCGCCGGCGCACTGGTGGCCCCGAACGCCGCCCATGCAAGCGCGTTCCAGCTCAAGGAGAACAGCGCGAAGGGCATGGGTCGCGCCTACGCCGGTTCGGCCACCGCCGGCGGCGATGTTTCCGTCGTGGCGAACAACCCGGCCGCGATGAGCGAGCTGGACGGCACCTATTTCCAGGCCGACGTCACCGCCATCAATTTCAGCGCCAAGTTCAGCGGCAGCGCGCACGACGTGCTGGGCCGCCCGATCAGCGGTGGCAACGGCGGCGACGCCGGCACCACGCTGCCGGTACCGGCGCTGTTCTTCGCCACCAAGGTCAACGACAAGCTGCACCTCGGCGCCGGCTTCTCGGTGCCGTTCGGCTTCCAGACCGAGTACGACCGCGACTGGATCGGCCGCTACAACGGCATCAAGTCCAAGTTCGAGTCGCTCGACGCCACGCTGTCGGCTTCGTACGACCTGACCGACACCTTCGCGCTGGGCGTGAGCGCCATCGCGCAGCGCACCTCGGCCGAGCTGACCAGCGCGATCAACTTCAACGCGATCGGCCTGCAGGTGCAGCAGGGCATCCAGCAGCAGGTCGCGGCGGGTGTGGCGCAGATCCAGGCCGGCATCGCCGCCGGCCAGATCCCGCCGGCCACCGGTGCCGCGATGATCCAGGCGGCCGTGCAGCAGGGCCAGGCTTCCGCCGCTGGCGTCGCTGCGTTGACGCCGCAGGGCGTGGACGGCTATGCCCGCATCAAGGGCGACGACTGGGGCTACGGCTACCAGGTCGGCGGCTTCTGGAAGCTCACCCCGAATGACAAGCTGGCGGTGAACTACCGCTCGAAGATTAGCCACCGCCTGACCGGCACCGGCAACTTCACCACCACGCCGGGCTACCAGCTGCTGCTGACGAACCCGGCGCTGGCCGGCAGCCTGCCGCCGTTCGCCAACACCACCGGTACGGCCGACTTCACCACGCCGGCCGTGCTCAGCGGCAGCTACTGGCACCAGGCCGAGAAGTTCGGCTTCGGCATCGACCTGGCCTGGACCAAGTGGGACGTGTTCAAGGAACTGCGCGTGAAGTACGGCAATCCCGGGCAGCCGGATACCGCCGAGGAGTTCAACTGGCGCAACTCGATCTACGCCTCGATCGGCGGTGACTACTACCTCAACGACAAGCTGACCCTGCGCGCCGGCATCGCGGTCGACACCTCGCCGACCTACAACGCCGTGCGCGACGTGCGCGTGCCGGACTCCACCCGCAAGCTGGCTACCGTGGGCCTGGGCTACAAGGCCAGCGAGCACTTCGAGATCAACGCCTCGTACGCGCACATCTTCGTGAACAACGCGCACATCGACAGCACCAGCTCCACCGGTGACGTGATCTCCGGCAACTACAGCGATTACGGCAACCTGCTGAGCCTGTCGGCGATCTACAAGTTCTGATCGTCGTTCATTCGAACGAAAAAGCCTCCCCTGCAAAGGGGAGGCTTTTTTTATGCCTGGGTCGGGCTTTCAGCCCCGTCGCAGCAGCAGCGCGAGCACCTTGCGGAAACGCTCGCCATACGGCGGGTTGAGCAGCCCGGCACCGTTGAGGCGGGCCTGGCGGAACACCGGCTTGAGATGCGAAAACGTGCGGAAGCCCGCTTCGCCGTGATATCCGCCGATGCCGGACGGACCGACACCGCCGAACGGCAGGCGATGCTGGGCGATGTGGTACAGCGTGTCGTTCACCGTGACGCCGCCAGCGGTCGTCCGGGCGAGCACCTTCTCGATCGTCCCGGTGTCGTGCTCGAACAGGTAGAGGGCCAACGGATGCGGGCGGTCGGCCACGTAGTCGATCGCCTCCTCCAGGGTGTCGTAGGGCACCAGCGGCAGCAGCGGGCCGAAGATCTCCTCCTGCATCACCGCCATGCGGTCGTGCACGCCGGTCAGCAGGGTCGGCAGCAGTCGGCGCGGACCGGGTCCGGCCGACTCCGTGCCCAGCCTCAGCGCCGAGGCACCCTCCGCGACCGCGGCATCGCGCAGCGCCCGCAGCCGGTCGTGCTGGCGATCGGAGGCGATGCTGGCGTACTGGCGGTTGCCGGCGATGTCCGGGTAGAAGCGCTCGACCGTGGCACCGGCGATGCGGACGAACTCGTCCAGGCGCTGGCGGGGCAGCAGGACGTAGTCCGGCGCGATGCAGGTCTGGCCGGCATTGATCAGCTTGCCGAACACGATGCGTTCCACCGCATGCGCGAAGTCCGCGCCGGGGCCGATGATCGCCGGTGACTTGCCGCCCAGTTCCAGGGTCACCGGGGTGAGGTTGTCGGCGGCTGCGCGCATGACGTGGCGACCGACGGCGGTGGAGCCGGTGAACAGCAGATGGTCGAACGGCAGGCTGGAGAACGCCTGCGCCACGCGGGCGTCGCCATTGACCACGGCGACTTCCTCGGTGGGGAAGTGACCCGCCACCAGCTCGGCGAACAAAGCGGAGAAGCGGGGCGTGTACTCGCTCATCTTCACCATGGCGCGGTTGCCGGCGACCAGCGCATCGACCAGCGGACCTACCGCCAGGTAGAGCGGATAGTTCCACGGCACGATGATGCCCACCACGCCCAGCGGCTGCGGCCTCAGCTCGGTGCGGGCCGGCAGGAACGCCAGGTCGGCGAGGTGCCGCCGCGGGCGCATCCAGCGTCGTCCATGCGCCAGCGCGTGGCGGATCGCCGAAAGGCACGGGAAGACCTCGAGCAGATCGGTCTCCTCGGCGGGACGGAAGCCGAAGTCGGCACTGATGGCCTCGGCGATCGCCTCGCGATGCTGCCGGAGCAGGGCTTCTAGCGCACGCAACCTTCCCGACCGTGCCGGCCAGGAAGGTTGCGGGTCGCGTGCCTGCGCTTCGCGCTGGCGCCGCAGCAGGTCGGAGAGGTCGGTGCTGTCGGTCATCGGATGCTCAGAGTCTGGCGCGCAGTTCCACGCCCCACATGCGCGGTGGCGTCACCGAAGCATACGGGGTTCCGAACACGCTGCTGCTGATATTGCTCACGCCGGTCACGTAGCGCTTGTCGAACAGGTTGTTGACGTAGAAGGCCACGCCCCAGCGGCCGCCGGACGACTGCCAGTCCAGCCGGGCGTCGGTGCGCTGCTGCGCGGCGCCGACGGTGAAGTTCGGGCTGATCTGGCAGGTGCCCTGCAGCTGCGAATCGCGGTTGCAGCGCGACTTGCCACGGTAGGCGTGCGACAGGTCGAACGTCAGCGCCCCGTTCGCCACGCCCTGCCAGGTGTAGGACATGCCGCCGGCGAAGGCGTACTTCGGCTCGCCGGTCGGCTGGCCGCTGAGGTCGGCGCCAGAGGCCGCGGTCGCGTGGCGGTAGGTGGCATCGATATAGGTGCCGTTGAAGTGGGCGCGGAACGCCTCGACCGGCTGCCACTGCGCCTCGACCTCCAGCCCCTTCGCCTGCTGGTCGGTGCTGCTGACCAGATAGCGCGGCACACCGGTGCCGGCGCTGTTCGGATCGAGCGTGAGCGCCTGCCGGTTGTCGTAGCGGTACGCGTAGGCCGACGCGTTGAGCAGCAGGTTCTGCTCGGGAAACAGCGTCTTGATGCCGGCTTCGTAGTTGATCACCTTCTCGGGCGCGAAGCGCGAGCCGATCTGCACGCTGTTGTAGCCGCCGGCCTTGTAGCCCTTGGTGACCGAGACGTAGCCCATCACGTCCGGGGTGAATTTGTAGCTCAGCACCGCGCGGGGGCTGAGGTCCTGCCAACTGTCGCGACGCTGTACCAACACCCCGACCGGCGCGCCGCTGGCGTCGGTGAAGATCACGTTGCCGCCGAACGCCGCCAGCGCCATCTGCGCCTCCGGCGGCAGCATCGCCAGCACCCCGGCATCGTTCAGCGCCTGCACCGTGGCGTCGAACTGCGGCGCGCTGCGCGGCCGGTTGTACCAGGAGAACTGCTTCTGGTCGTGGGTGTAGCGGATGCCGGTGGTCAGGTCGAGGCGGTCGTCCAGATGCCAGATCACGTCGCCGTAGGCGGCATAGGCCTTGAAGTGGCCGACGTTGTCGATCGCCTCGTGCCACGGGTCGCCGAGCAGGGTGTAGGGGAGGCCGAACGAGGCCAGTGCGGCGCTGATGTCGGCCAGCGGCGTACCCACGCCCATCACGTTCTGCGCCAGCGTATCCAGGCTGTCGGTGGTGACGTTGGTCTGGCTGGTCTGGTGCGCGTCTTCATCGTAGTAGCTGACGCCGGCGACCCAGTCGGTCAGGTCGGTGGTGCCGGCCAGCTTGAACTCCTGGTACCAGCTCGTGTTGCGCTCGACGTTCGCCGTGTCCAGGTAGCTGACGATGTGGTTGGTGCCGTCGTAGTCACCCAGGTTCAGCGTGTTGAAGTGGCGCCATGCGGTGATCGAGGTCAGGCTGCCCCAACCGAAGGCATGGTCGATGTTCAGCGTGGCGCCGTCGAAGCGCCGCGTCTCGGCCGCGCCGACCGCATCGTTGTAGAGCGGCGCATGCAGCGGGTCGAGGTAGGTCGACGGGTCGGCCGGGAAGGGTGGGCGCTGGTTGGGGTCGTTCGACAGCGGAACCAGCCCGATCGCCGGCTGCGGCGGCTGGTTCAGGCGTTCGTGGTCCCAGGACAGCAGCACGCGGGTGTCCTTGTCCAGGTTCCAGCGCCAGGCGATGCGGCTGCCCCAGTCGTCGTCCTTGCCGTAGTGCCTGCCGGTCGCCGCATCCTTGATCCAGCCGTCGCTCTGGTTGTCCAGCACGCTCACCCGCAGTGCCATGTCCCGGTTCAGCGGCAGGTTGAGGAGGGCGTCGGCGTAGCGCTTGCCGTAGTTGCCGAAGCGCAGCCGCGCCTTCGCCTCGAGACGGTCCGACGGTTCGTTGGTGATGATCGAGATCGCGCCGGCGGCGGCGTTGCGGCCGAACAGCGTGCCCTGCGGGCCCTTCAGCACCTCGATCCGCGCGATGTCGTTGAAGGCGAGCAGGGCGCCGCCGGAGCGGGCGGCGTACACGCCGTCGATGTACACGCCGACGGCCGAATCGGTGCCGACGCCGAAGTCGTCGGTGCTGATGCCGCGCAGCTCGTAGCGGGGCTGGGTCGGCTGGTCGCCGCCGACCACCAGGCCCGGTACGAACAGGCTCATCTTGCTGAGGTCGGTGGCGGCGAGCGTGTCGACCTGTTTGGCGGTGACGATCTGCAGCGGGATCGGCACCGACTGCATCTCCTGCGAGCGGCTCTGCGCGGTCACCGTGATGTTGCCCAGCAGCTTGGCCTTCGCCGGGCTGGCGGCCTGGGTGGTGTTGCCATCGCTCTGCCGGCCGGCGGCCGGTTCGTCCGCCAGCGCAACGGACGGTGCCATCGCCAGCAGTGCGATACCCGGCAGCAGCCGGCGCAGGCCGACGGTCAGTGGACGTGGACGCATGCTCATGCCCTGCTCTCCCCTATGCAACGCATCGGATGCGCGCGGCCACCCGCTGCCGCGCGATGGACCGGTCGGACGACCGGTGGTGTCAGTGGATCGGCGTGCAGCTCCCCGGTTGTGCCGCGATCCATGCCCTGATCAGCGCCAACCCCTCGCGGTGCACGGTGCTGCGCCCCAGCTCGGGCATCATCACGCCCGGTTCCGCCGACGACAGGCGATAAGGAATGATCGATTCGTCGGGCTGCCCCGGCACGATGTCGAACAGGTGGTCGCCGGTGCCGCGCCCGGCCGCGGTGGGCGGCTTGCAGATGCCCATGTGGCGGTCCTCCGGCGTGCCGTAGATCAGCGACAGGCCGGTGGTGTTGGCAGCGCCGTGGATGTTGTGGCAATGCCCGCAGTTGATGTCGAAGTAGGCCCGGGCGCGCGCGTCGAGCGGGGCCTTGGGATCGTTCCACACGGCGTCGCGCGGCACCCCGGCCATCGCCGGCAGGCCACTCAGGTAGCCGACCTTGACCAGGTGCTCGAGCTGGTTCTGCACGCCATCGGCATAGGCGTAGTCCTTGTTGATGTGCCGCGCCTTGGGTCCGATCGGGTGCACCTGGCGGCTGACCCAGTCCTGCGCGTGGCAGCTGGCGCACTGGCTCTCGTCGGGCACCACGTAGTTGAAGTCCTCGCGGCTGCCGTCGGCGGCGACCAGGGTCAGCGGTTCGACCGCGCCGGTGCGCTGCAGGGTGGCCTCGGTCTGCGCGTTGTTCCACACGTAGGGGAACGCCACCCAGCCGTCCTTGCGGCGCGCCAGGATGCGCGTCTCGACCAGGTGCACGCGGGACAGGTCCAGCCCCTGCCCGGCGAAATCGTGCGAGTAGTCGTCGGTGCGCAGTACGTCGGTGAAGGTGCCGTCGGCGGCACGCGGGTAGTAGAAAGTCTTGCTGATCACCGTGCCGACCGGGAAGTCGAGGGTGTCGACCGGCTGGTACTTGGCCGATTCCCCCTTCGGCATCCAGATCGTGCGCAGCTTGTGCGCGTAGTCGGTGAACAGTGGCGTGTTGAGGTCGTAGGGCACCACGCCCTGGTTGAGCTCGAGCTTGCCGCCGTGCACCTCGACCACGTGCCAGTCGCTCAGCCGGGGCGGCCGTCCATCGGCATGGAAGGCGACCGGCGGCATCGGGCGGTGGCAGCCGCCCAGCAGCGCCGCCAGCCCGACGACGAGGAGAATCGCGCGGTACGTCATCGCCACCCCTCAGGCCTTCGGTGCCGGGTCGAGTACCACCGCAGGCAGCTTGGGCAGGTCGCACTGGTAAGGCTTGATGTCGGTGCTGGGGTTCTTGTAGTCGTGCGGGCCGTCGGCGTTCAGCACGCCGTTGACGTCATGGATGCAGATGCGGTCGTTCGGCGGCGGCAGGCCGTCGACCAGCGACTTGGTGTCGACGTAGCCGTCCCACAGCACGTCGGGGAAGTGGCCGCCCAGCCCGTACACGGCGGTCTTGAGCGTCTTCAGCTTCAGCCCGTCGGGCGAGTCGCCGCCGCCCTTCAGGCGGTTGCCGTAGATGTAGATGCCCTTCGGATACGGGTTGTAGTCGGCCGCCACGCCGCGGGTGTTGTAGTAGTTGGTGGAGAAGTAGCTGGAGATGATGATGTTCGCCGTCTGGTTGTCGGCGATGTCGTTGTCGAAGATCTCCACCTTGTCGTTGGAGTTCACCACCACGCCGGAGCCGGCCGGCACACTGGCCACGGCAGCACCCTTGGCGGCGAAGTTCTCGGTGTCGTTGGCGAAGACCTTGTTCCCGAACACCCGCGTGGCGTGCCCGGCCTGCGACAGGTTGGGCATGTTGAACACCAGGATGCCGCCGGTGTTCTTCGTGGCGGTGTTGCCGTAGACGTCGGCGTTGACCGAGTTCTCGATCTCGATGCCGGCCACGTTCTGCTCGGCGCGGTTGTTGCGCACCACGATGTTGTTCGACTGGCCGACGTAGATGCCGGCATCCGAGGCGCCGATCACCACCGAATCCTCCACCAGCACGTTCTGCGTCTTCACCGGGTACAGGCCGTAGGCGCCGTTGGTGGTCTTCGGGCCGCCGGTCCACTCGATGCGCACGCCGCGGATGGTGATGTTGCGGCCCTGGTTGATCTTCAGCGCATCGCCCTTGGTGTCCTCGATGGCGAGGTTCTCGATGGTGAAGTCGTTGGCATTGACCAGCAGGCCCTCCGGGCCGACCACCTGGCCCTTGAACGAGAGCACGGTCTTGTCCATGCCGGCGCCCTTGATGGTGACGCCGTCGGTACGCAGGCTGAGGCCGCGCTTGAGCGCGTAGTGGCCGGCGGGGATCTCGATCACGCTGCCGGGCTTGGCGTCGAGGAACTGCTCCTGCAGCTTCGCCTCGAAGCTGGCGTCGCCGGCACTCTGCTGGGCCGGCTGCTGGCCGCCGCCGCAACCGGCGAGCGCCGCGGCCAGCGCGGCGGTGATGATGGTCTTGCGCATGTGTTGTCCCCTTGCCCCCGACGCGGATGCCGCGGATGGTTCACTGTCCCCCAAGCCGGTCCGGGCGGGGAGGGGGAAACGGCCAGTGCAGGGGGGGCAAGCCGGCCAGCTTTCGCCGTGCGGCGTCAGCCGGCGGGCTGGCGGGCGTCCTGGGGCGCCATGCCGGTCCAGCGCTTGAAGGCGCGCCGGAACTCGCGCGGGTCGCTGAAACCCACCTCGCTGCCGACCTCGGCCACGCTGAGGCTGCCGGCCTGCAGCAACTGCAGCGCCCGCTCCGCCCGCACCCGGTCATGGATCTCCCGGAAGATGCGCCCGCTCTCGGCCAGTTTGCGGCGCAGCGAGCGCTCGCTGAGGTTGAGTCCGCGCGCGACGTCGTAGAGGCGCGGCTGTTGGCGCAGCTGGCAGCGCAGCAGGCGTTCGACCGCGGCGACGATCTCCTGGTGCGGCTCGCCGCCGTCCGGCGTGCGCTGCTGGGCGCACAGGGCCAGCGCCTGCCTGGCGGTGAGCGGGTTGAATCCGGGCAGCGGACGGGCCAGCCACTGGGTATCGATCAGCAGCCGGTTCTGCGGCATGCCGAAGCGGATCTCGCAGCCGAACAACTGGGCGTACTCGTGCGCGTAGCGCGGCTCGGGATAGGCCAGCTCCACGCGCAGCGGGCGCAGCTCCGGCCCGACCAGTTCACGCGCGATCATCAGGCAGCTGGCGAACAGCTCTTCGCAGAAGAACGGCAGCAGTTCGGTGTCGCCGAACTGAGGCCAGGCGACCAGCGCCGCCTCGCGCTCGCTGACAGCCTCGAAATTGAGATCGAGCAGGCAACCGCAGATCTTGTGGTGGGTGATGCCGGCGAGCATCGCCTCGCCCAGCGTGCGCGAGGTCATCATTGCCAGGCCGAGCAGGCCGAAGCCGCCGATCGTGCCCTGCCTGCCGATCAGCAGGCCGGCATCGGGCACATCCAGCGCCGCAAGCGCGCGCCGCACCAGCACGCTGGCCTGGCGGTAGGAGACCCGCAGCGCCGGATCGGCGACCTGCGCCCGGGTAAGGGCGAGTCCGGCGAACCAGGGGCGACAGTCGATGCCGCGGGCATCGGCCAGCTGCACCAGGTAGAGCAGCTTGTTCGGCGGAAACTCGGCGGCCGTGTAGCGCGGATCGTCGGCCGCCAGCACGGCGCCTTGGTGGATGCCGAGCATGCCGGCGGGTCGAGCCATGGTGGAATCGCTCCGGAGTCGTGGCCTGCCGTGGCCAGGTGGGAGCCATTTCTATAGCACGCACGTCGTTGCCGCGTTGGCGCGGCGCACCATGCACGGGCCGGCCGGGGAGGCCGGCCCGTGCGGGGCGTGTCATTCGCCGATGGTCAGCAGCGAGGCGTTGCCGCCGGCCGCCGTGGTGTTGATGGTGAGCGTGCGCTCGCCGGCGAAGCGCAGCAGGTAGTGCGGACCGCCCGCCTTCGGGCCGGTGCCCGAGAGGCCCTCGCCGCCGAACGGCTGCACGCCGACCACCGCGCCGATCTGGTTGCGGTTGACGTAGCAGTTGCCGACACGCGCATGACGGCTGATGTAGTCGATGGTGGCGTCGATGCGGCTGTGCACGCCGAGCGTGAGGCCGTAGCCGGTGGCGTTGATCGCGGCGATCACCTGGTCCAGTTCGCTGGCCTTCCAGCGCAGCACGTGCAGCACCGGGCCGAACACCTCGCGCTTGAGCGTGTCCAGCGAGGGGATCTCGTAAGCGCGCGGGGCGAAGAAGGTGCCGTGCGCAGCGACTTCCGCGTCCAGCGGTGCCTCGGCGATCTTCTTCGCCTCCTTGTCCATGCGGGCGGCGTGCTCGACCAGGATCGCCTTGGCGTCTTCGTCGATCACCGGGCCGACATCGGTAGACAGCAGGCCAGGATCGCCGACCTTCAGCTCGGCCATCGCGCCGGCCAGCATGGTGATCACCTTGTCGGCAATGTCGTCCTGCACGTACAGCACGCGGGCCGCCGAGCAGCGCTGGCCGGCGGACTGGAACGCCGAGGCGATCACGTCCTTGACGATCTGCTCAGGCAGCGCGGAGGAGTCGGCGATCATCGCGTTCTGGCCGCCGGTCTCGGCGATCAGCACGGCGATCTGCGAATTGCGCGCGGCCAGCGCGCGGTTGATCGCCCAGGCGGTTTCGGTCGAGCCGGTGAACACCACGCCGGCCACGCGCGGGTCGCGGGTCAGTGCGGCGCCGACGGTGGCGCCGTCGCCCGGCACGAACTGCAGCACGTCCTCCGGCACGCCGGCTTCGTGCAGCAGCCGGGTGGCGAGGTAGCCGATCAGGCTGGTCTGCTCGGCGGGCTTGGCGATCACCGGGTTGCCGGCAGCCAGCGCGGCGCTGACCTGGCCGACGAAGATCGCCAGCGGGAAGTTCCACGGGCTGATCCCGACGAATACGCCGCGGCCTTCCAGGTACAGGCGGTTGCTCTCGCCGGTCGGCCCGGGCAGCTGCTCCGGCTCGGCGAACAGGCGCCGCGCCATGGTGGCGTAGTAGCGCAGGAAGTCGGCGGCCTCGCGGATTTCGGCGATCGCGTCGGGCAGGCTCTTGCCCGCCTCGCGCACGCACAGCGCGATGAACTCGGCGCGGCGCGCCTCGAGCTGCTCGGCGGCGTATTCCAGCATCGCCGCGCGGTTGGCCACCGGCATGTTGTTCCAGCGGTCCTGCGCGGCGTGGGCGTTGGCCAGCGCCTGCTGCACGGTGGCGTCGTCGGCGCTGAGGTAGCTGCCCACGCGCTGGCGGCGGTCGGCCGGGTTGGTGACCTCGACCATCGCGCCCTGGCTGGCCGCGCCCGGCACCAGCGGGCCGGCGGTCCACGGACCGGTGCATGCGTTGACCGCCTCGGCGAGCGCGGTCAGTTCGTTGTCGTTGGCAAAGTTGACGCCCATGGAATTCTTCCGAAGTTCACCGTAGAGGTTGGCCGGCAGCGGGATGCGCGGGTGGGGAATCGACTCGAACGCACGCACCGTATCGCAGGGGTCGGCGACGAGGTCGCGGGCCGGTACGTCCTCGTCCACCACGCGGTTGACGAAGCTGGTGTTGGCACCGTTCTCCAGCAGGCGCCGCACCAGGTAGGGCAGCAGATCCTCGTGCGAACCCACCGGCGCGTACACCCGGCACGGCACGTCGAAGCGCTTGGGTCCGATCACCTCGGCGTACAGGTCCGCGCCCATGCCGTGCAGGCGCTGGAACTCGAACGGACGCCCCTGCGCGATGTGATGCACCGCGGCGATGGTGTGCGCGTTATGGGTGGCGAACTGGGGATAGATCAGGTGGCTGCCGGCGGCGAACAGGCGGCGTGCGCAGGCCAGATACGACACGTCGGTGTTCGGTTTGCGAGTGAACACCGGGTAGCCCGACAGGCCCTGCTCCTGCGCCTTCTTGATCTCGGCGTCCCAGTAGGCGCCCTTGACCAGGCGTACGTACCAGCGGCGGTCGTGCATCAGCGCCATCTCGACCAGCCAGTCGATCACGAACGGGGTGCGCTTGGCATAGGCCTGCACCACGATGCCGAGCCCGTTCCAGCCGGCCAGCGACGGGTGCGCGAAGACGTCGCCGATGATGTCCAGCGACAGCTCCAGCCGGTCGGCCTCCTCGGCGTCGACCGACAGCGCGATGCCGGCTTTCATCGACAGTTGGGCCAGCTCCAGCAGCTTCTCGGTGAGCGCCACGCGGGCGCGCTCCCGCTGGGCCACTTCGTAGCGCGGGAACAGCGCCGACAGCTTGACCGAGATCGAGGGCGCATCGGTGTGGTTGGCGAAGGGCCCCCGCTTGCCCAGCGCGGCGATGGCGTCGCGGTAGGCCTGCTGGTAGCGCTCGGCATCGGCGGCGGTCAGTGCGGCCTCGCCCAGCATGTCGAACGAATAGCGGTAGGCCGCGTTCTCTTTCTTTACCGAGCGGTCCAGCGCTTCCTCGATGGTCCGCCCCATCACGAACTGGTGGCCCATGATCCGCATGGCCTGACGCACCGCGCCGCGGATGGTCGGTTCGCCGATGCGCGCGACCAGCCGGCGCAGCGCGCCGGTGAAATCGTCACGCGTGCCGTCGGCGAGGTTCACCAGCTGGCCGGTGAGCAGCAGGCCCCAGGTGGAGGCGTTGACCAGCAGCGATTCGCTGCGGCCCAGGTGCTTGCGCCAGTTGGCGTCGCCGAGCTTGTCGCGGATCAGCTTGTCCGCGGTGCGCGTGTCGGGGATGCGCAGCAACGCCTCGGCCACGCACATCAGCAGCACGCCTTCCTCGCTGGACAGGTCGTACTGGCGCATGAAGGATTCGACCACGCTCTGGTCCTTGGCCCGCGCGCGGACGCGGGTGACCAGGGCGGCGGCGCGGTCGACGACCTGCTCGCGTTCGTCGTCGGGCAGGCTGGCCTGGTCGAGCAGGTCGAGCACGGCTTCCGTTTCATCGCGCAGCCAGGCTGCAGTGATGCGCGCACGCGCCGGCGTGGTGCGATCGGGGAGTTCGGGACTCAGGATGGGAGCGGTCACGGGTCGTTCGATCCGTTGGTGGACGTGCGGGTGGGGGAGGGGCGAAAGCGCCGCATTGTACGCGTGTGTCCCGGCCCCACCCAAGCCGCCAGGCCTTGTCCGATGCTGCGTTGCAACGCAATGCGCGTCGTCGATAGGGCAAAGTGTCGCACCCCCACGTCTCGCCCTCCGTCGCGGATGCGGATACCGGGCATCGGCATGTCTTGCGGGCCCTTGCCGCAGCTGTCGCGGGCGCGCGTGGATGCGCGTGCTGATCCGCGTCAGTCCCCTGCGGCAATGTTGCCCACCGGACGGGGGCGGCCTATGATTCGGGCGTTCCAGGCACGCCGGTTTCGCCATGATCGTGCTTCGACCCGCCTCCGAAGGCTTGCCGTGCGCGATGTGGCTTCGTCCCAATCGCGTGCTGAGCCGCAAGGGTTTGCGTCGACTGATCCTGGTGCTGGCTGCGCTGGCGCTGACGACCGCCGCTCTGGGGGCGTGGCAGGGGAATGTCTTCGCTCCGCTGTTTGCGCTGATCGAGTCCGTGGCGATGGCCGTCGCGCTGAGCGTGGCTTGGCGGGCGGGCGACCGTGGGGAGCGCATCACCCTCGACGAATCGTCGCTGGAGGTGCGATCGCTGCCGGGGCAGCGGCGCATCCGTTTCCAGTCGCACTGGGTGCGGGTGAAGCTGGTTCCGGGTGCGGGGCGCCGTCGTCTGCTGCTGGCGTCGCATGGTCGCGAGCTGGAAATCGGGGCTTTCCTCGCCGAAGAGGAGCGTGCCGAGCTGTCGGGGAAACTCAAGGTGCTGCTGGCCGAATCCACGGCTCCGTGGCGCAGGTAGGTTCAACAAAGGTGCAAGACATGACATCTGGCGGCATCAAGCCTCACGGTATCAAGCGCGCGGTGTTGGCCGGCCTCGGCGGGGCGCTTGCCCTGTTCGGCGGCTCGGCGATGGCCAATCCGAAGCCATGGCAGCTCAACATGACGCGCGGCGCCAGCGAGTGGTCGTCGGTGCCTTACCACCTGAACAACATCGCCCTGGGCGTGTGCGTCGGCATCGGCATCCTGGTGTTCGGCGCGATGTTCATCGCCATGTTCCGCTTCCGCAAGTCGCGCGGTGCCGTGGCCGAGAAGTGGACCCACAACACCATGCTCGAGGTGGTGTGGACCACCGTCCCAGTGATCATCCTGATCACGCTGGCCTACCTGGCTACCGGTGGCCTGACCTCGTTCGCCAACACTACCGGCTCGCAGATGACCGTGAAGGTCACCGGCTACCAGTGGAAGTGGCGCTACGACTACGTCGACTACAAGGGCAAGGCGATCGACCATGTCGGCTTCATGTCCAAGCTCGACCGTCTCTCCGACGAAACCCGCCAGCTGGATTCGGGCATGGACCCGAACGCCGTGCAGACCGACGGCGAGAACACCTATCTGCTGAATGTCGACAAGCCGCTGGTGGTGCCGGTGGGCACCAAGATCCGCTTCGTGATCACCGCCGGCGACGTGATCCACTCTTGGTGGGTGCCGGCGCTGGGCTGGAAGATGGACGCCATCCCCGGCATCGTCAACGCGGCCTGGACCAACATCGAGAAGCCGGGCGTGTACCGTGGCCAGTGCGCCGAGCTGTGCGGCCAGGACCACGGCTTCATGCCGATCGTGGTGAAGGCGGTGCCGAAGGCCGAGTTCGAGCAGTGGCTGGCCCAGCAGGAGGCCGCCAATGCGCCGAAGCCGGCTGCAGCGGCTCCGGCCACCGCACAGGCAACCACTCCGGCCCAGGGCAACCAGGGTTGATTTTCCGGACCGCGCCTGGCGCGGTCCCATGTCATTACGTATCAGGTAGAGGTGCAAGGCCATGGCCCACGCAGCCACCCACGATCACCACGATCATCACGGTGCCCCGAGCAACTTCTTCGTGCGCTGGTGCATGTCCACCAACCACAAGGACATCGGCACCCTGTACCTCGTGTTCGCGCTGACGATGTTCTTCATCGGCGGCAGCTTCGCCATGGTGATCCGCGCCGAGCTGTTCAAGCCCGGCCTGCAGCTGGTGCAGCCGTACTTCTTCAACGAGATGACCACCATGCATGCGCTGGTGATGATCTTCGGCGCGGTGATGCCGGCCTTCGTGGGCCTGGGCAACTGGATGATCCCGCTGATGATCGGCGCGCCGGACATGGCGCTGCCGCGCATGAACAATCTCTCGTTCTGGATCATGCCGTTCGCCTTCGCGCTGCTGCTGTCCACCCTGTTCACCGCGGGCGGCGCGCCGGCCGGCGGCTGGACGATGTACCCGCCGCTGGCGCTGCAGGGCGGTTCGGTGGCGCAGATGGTGTTCGCGATCCACCTGATGGGTATCAGCTCGATCATGGGCGCGATCAACATCATCGCCACCATCCTCAACATGCGCGCGCCGGGCATGGACCTGCTGAAGATGCCGGTGTTCGTGTGGAGCTGGCTGATCACCGCCTTCCTGCTGATCGCCGTGATGCCGGTGCTGGCCGGCGCGGTGACCATGCTGCTGACCGACAAGTACTTCGGCACCAGTTTCTTCAATGCCGCCGGTGGCGGTGACCCGGTGCTGTACCAGCACATCTTCTGGTTCTTCGGGCACCCCGAGGTGTACATCATGATCCTGCCGGCGTTCGGGATCATCTCGGAGGTCATCCCGACCTTCGCGCGCAAGCCGATCTTCGGCTACAAGGCGATGGTGTTCGCGATCGCCTCGATCGCCTTCCTGTCGTTCATCGTGTGGGCGCACCACATGTTCGCCGTCGGCCTGCCGCTGGGCGCCGAGGTGTTCTTCATGTACGCCACGATGCTGATCGCGGTACCGACCGGCGTGAAGGTGTTCAACTGGGTGTCCACGATGTGGGGTGGCTCGATGACCTTCGAGACGCCGATGCTGTTCGCCATCGCGTTCGTCATCCTGTTCACCATCGGCGGCTTCTCCGGCCTGATGCTGGCGCTGGCCCCGGCCGACTTCCAGTACCACGACACCTACTTCGTGGTGGCGCACTTCCATTACGTCCTGGTCACCGGTGCGGTGTTCGCGATCATTTCCGGCACCTACTACTGGCTGCCGAAGTGGACCGGTCGGATGTACTCCGAGTTCTGGGGCAAGATGCACTTCTGGAACTCGGTGATCTGGGTCAACGTGCTGTTCTTCCCGCAGCACTTCCTGGGTCTGGCCGGCATGCCGCGCCGCATCCCCGACTACAACGTGGCGTTCGCCAACTTCAACATGATCAGCTCGATCGGCGGCTTCCTGTTCGGCGCCTCGCAGCTGATCTTCGTGGGCGTGGTGATCCACGCTGTGTGGGGCTCGAAGAAGAAGGCGACCGACCGCGTGTGGGAAGGCGCCAAGGGCCTGGAGTGGACCGTGCCGTCGCCGGCGCCGTTCCATACCTTCGATGTGCCGCCGGTGATCAACGACGACGAACTGGCGCACGGCCACGTCGACCACTGAATCAGCCAAGGTGCCGTCACCACCGGTGGCGGCATCGGAGAGAGTTAGCCGGTCATGCAAGAGACTTCGCAGCAGGCCATGATGGATGCACGTCGCCGGGGCGCCCGGCGTACCGCACTGATCGTGGCGGGGATCGCCCTGGCAATATTCGCCCTGTCGTTCCTGCAGATGGTGCGTTGAGCCCGGCCTGTTAGAGCAAGTTCCCCGCACGACATGGCGGGGTGGTCGTTAGAGAGACATCCACGGGAACCTTCACGATGGGTCAGCAGCAAGGCGCTTACTACATACCAACCAAGAGCTCGTGGCCGTTCATCGCCGCCGTGGTGATGTTCGTCACCATGTTCGGCGCCAGCCACTGGCTCAGCGCGCAGCCGAGCGACACCTCGTTCGGCAAGACCGTGCTGACCATCGGCATCGTCGGCGTGCTGGCGATGTTCTTTGGCTGGTTCCGCTCGGTGATCCGCGAATCGCTGGCCGGCAGCTACAACGACCAGGTGGACCGCTCGTTCCGCATGGGCATGATGTGGTTCATCTTCTCCGAGGTGATGTTCTTCGGGGCGTTTTTCGGCGCGCTGTTCTACGCCCGCATGTTCGCGGTGCCGTGGCTCTCCGGCGAAGGCCATGGCGTGCTGACCAACCAGTTCCTGTACCCGGCCTACACCGGCGGCTGGGGCGCGGCCGGCGGGAATGGCCCGGCGCACATCGGCGGCGGTTTCGAGACCGTGGCGGCCTGGGGTCTGCCGCTGCTCAATACGCTGATCCTGCTGACCTCCAGCGTTACCGTGACCATTGCGCACCATGCGCTGAAGTCGGCCCATCGCGGCCGTGTGCTGGTGTTCCTGGGCCTGACCGTGCTGCTCGGCGCGACCTTCCTGTATTGCCAGGCGCACGAGTACATGGAGGCCTACAGGGAGCTGAATCTGACGCTGCACAGCGGTGTGTACGGCTCGACCTTCTTCATGCTGACCGGCTTCCACGGCATGCACGTGACGCTGGGCACGATCATGCTGGCGGTGATCTGGTTCCGCGTACTCAAGGGCCACTTCAACAAGGAACACCACTTCGGCTTCGAGGCGGTCGCCTGGTACTGGCACTTCGTCGACGTGGTCTGGCTGGGGCTGTTCATGTTCGTCTACATCCTCTGAGTCGCCCGCGATCCGGAAACGAAAAAGCCCGCCGAATGGCGGGCTTTTTCTTGCGCAGGCGACGGGCGCATCGCCGCATCGGCCGGGTTTGGAAGACACGCTCCAGCTACAATGCCGGATCGGTGTCAGCCATTCACCCCGTGCGGATGCAGCCAGCCCATCCAGATACCGAGGATCACCATCAGGATGAGCAGCACCGACAGGCCGATGCGGCGGGTCAGTGCCCAGGCGGTACGACGACTGCTGCCGTCCCGGTCGGTCATCATGAAGTACAGGGCCTGCCCGAGATTGAACAGCACCACCAGCAGCAGAACCACCAGCGCATATTTGTAGACGGTTTCCACGTGACTGACTCGTACGATTTCGACGCCCCGAGTATAGCGTTCGTCCGCGGGACGTCTGCGTGAGTGCGTTTCGCCGTCCCGCCTGGTGGTCGGTGCTGCTGACCGTGGCCGGAGCGCTGCTTTTCGTGCGCCTGGGCTTCTGGCAGCTGCACCGTGCCGCGGAAAAGGAAGCTCTGCTGCGGCGCTATGCCACGGCGGCTGCCGCACCCCTGCAGGATTTCGATCGCGTCGCGCAATCGCCGCCGGCCACGGCGTATCCCCGTGTGCGGGTGCACGGTCGTTACCTGGCCGGCCGTGTCTATCTGCTGGACAACCCCAGGCACGACGCGCTCGGCGGCGTGGAGGTGTACGCGCCGGTCGAGCTGGATGGTCATGCGCCCTTGCTGCTGGCCGACCTCGGTTTCCTGCGCGGCAACGGTACCGACGCCACGCCGCAGGTGCCGCCGCTACCTGCCGGCGAGGTCGGCTTGCAAGGGCTGTACGTGCCGCCTCCGGGCGTGGCGCTGGAGATGGGCGGCGATGCGCTGGCCCGGCAGCAGGCGTACCCGAAGAAGACGATCTATCTCGATCTTGGACAGGTCTCCCATGACCTCGGCCGTCCGCTCTATCCCCGCCTGCTGGCGCTGGACCCGGATCCGGCGTCGATCTACGAGCGCAAGCGCACGCCCGACTTTTCCTCGATGCCGCCCTCGCGGCATCGCGCCTACGCCTTCCAGTGGTTCACCTTCGCCCTCGCGGCAGTGGTGATCTTCCTGGTGCTCCACCGCAAGCGCCGACCGCGGCCGCGTTCCCCCTGAGAGCCGAACCATGACGCCTCCTCCTTCCGACCGTGCCGTGCGCAACAGTCGACTCAAGCTCCTGCTGATCGCGGCGGTGTTCGCCGCGCCGATGCTGGCCGCCGGCCTGCTCACGCTCAGCGGCTGGCAGCCCGGGACCAAGGGGCACGGCGAACCGGTCCTGCCCCAGCGCAATTTCGCCGACGAAGCGTTGCCGGTCTCGCTCAACGACGGCTCCGCATATGCCTGGCGCGACGCGAAGCCACGGATGACCCTGGTCGCACTCACCGGCCCCGATTGCGCCGCACAGTGCCTGCGCCAACTCGAGGCGATCGCCAAGGCGCGGGTGATGCTCAACCGCAACCAGCCGCGCCTGCGCCTGCTGCTGGTCGGCGCGTTGCCGGCGGGACAGGCGGTGGCCGGCAATCGCCTGCAGCTCGGTGCTAACCCGGATGCGTCCTACCTCGTCGGGCACGACGTCGGCGGCAAGCTTGCGGCATTTGCGCCTACAGTGCCGGACGGCCTCAGTGCGCTGCTGGTGGAATCCAACGGCACCGCATTGTCGTTGTATCCCACCGGATTCGATGCCGCCGGGCTCGCCCAGGATCTGCAAAAGGTAATCCGCTGATGACCGATCGTTCGACCCTCGTGCTGCGTCGCCTGTCGCTGCTGGCGGCGGTGTTCGCCTTCGGGCTGGTGATGTTCGGCGCCTTCGTGCGCCTGTCCAACGCCGGCCTCTCCTGCCCCGACTGGCCGACCTGCTACGGCCAGGCGACCTGGCCGACCGCACCGCACGAAGTGGCCAAGGCCGACGCGGCGTTCCCGCAGCGTCCGTTCGAGGACAACAAGGCGTGGCGCGAGCAGGTGCACCGCATGCTCGCCGGCACGCTGGGTTGCGCGGTGTTCGCGATGGCGCTGATCGCCGCGTGGCGCCAGCGGACCCGGGCTGTGGCGGTGCTGCTGGGGGCCGGTTTCGCCGTGGTCGGCATCACGTTGTACATGCATCACGACTTCCTCTGGTCGACCGCCGCATCGGCACTGGCGATCGGCTTGCCGCTGGCAGCGGCGCTGACCCTGCCGCGGCCCGGCGCCTGGCGGGCCAGCGTGCTGGCGTTCGCGGTGATCATCTTCCAGGCCATGCTCGGCATGTGGACGGTGACCCTGCTGCTGAAACCGATCGTGGTGATGGGTCACCTGCTCGGCGGCCTGACCACCTTTGCGCTGCTCGCCTGGTCGGCGCTGCGCTATGCCGGCGTCGGTTCCGGGGATGACCGGTTTGCCGGCCTGCGTCGTTTCGTGGTGCTGGGCCTGGTGCTGCTGGCGGTGCAGATCGCGCTGGGCGGCTGGACCTCGTCCAACTATGCGGCGCTGGCCTGCGGCACGGATTTCCCGAAGTGCCTGGGCCAGTGGATGCCGCCGACGGATTTCCACCAGGGTTTCATCCTGTGGCGCGAGATCGGCGTGAACTATGAGGGCGGCGTGCTGGACCTGGCCGCGCGCAGCGCGATCCAGATCGCCCACCGGATCGGCGCGCTGGTGGTGTTCTGCTACCTCGGCTGGCTGGCGCACAAGGTGGCGCGTGCGGGCCTGCGCCCATTCGGCATCGCCATCGCCGCGGCGCTGGTGACCCAGGTGCTGCTGGGCATCAGCAACGTGCACTTCGGCCTGCCGTTGTGGGTGGCGACCGCGCACAACGGCGTCGCCGCGGTGCTGCTGTTCACCCTGCTGGCCACGCTGGCGCGCACGCAGCGTCGCCGGGCGGACGGTTCGCCGCTGGTAGAATCGACCGGATGACCGCCCATTTCA
Organism: Dyella thiooxydans; assembly: GCF_001641285.1. NCBI lineage: Bacteria > Pseudomonadati > Pseudomonadota > Gammaproteobacteria > Lysobacterales > Rhodanobacteraceae > Dyella > Dyella thiooxydans. Next base: position 2,762,075 of record NZ_CP014841.1, on the reverse strand, counting down.
AAGAGTATCTGCAGCTCACCAAGCCCCGCGTCGTCGCGCTGCTGGTGTTCTGCGCCGTCATCGGCATGTTCCTGGCGGTCCCCGGCATCCCGCCGTGGCGCGCGCTGGTGTTCGGCACGCTGGGTATCTGGATGGCCTCGGGCTCGGCCGCGGCATTCAACCACCTGATCGACGAGCGCATCGACAAGCTGATGGCGCGCACCGCGCGCCGCCCGCTGGCCACCGGTGCGCTGAGCGTGCGCCAGGTGCTGGTGTTCGCCGTGCTGCTGGGCATCGCCTCGATGCTGGTGCTCGGGCTGCTGGTCAACACGCTCACCGCGGTGCTCACCTTCGGCGGCCTGATCGGCTACGCGCTGGTCTACACCGCCTACCTCAAGCGGGCGACGCCGCAGAACATCGTGATCGGCGGGCTGGCCGGCGCGATCCCGCCGGTGCTCGGCTGGACTGCGGTGACCGGACACCTGCACGCCTTCGCGCTGCAGCTGTGCCTGATCATCTTCGTGTGGACACCGCCGCACTTCTGGGCGCTGGCGATCTTCCGCCGCGAGGACTACGCCCGCGCGCAGGTGCCGATGCTGCCGGTGACCCATGGCGTGGCCTACACTCGCTGGCACGTGCTGCTGTATACGGTGTTGCTGGTGGTGGTGACGTTGCTGCCGGCACTCACCGGTTACACCGGGCTGGTCTACCTGGGTGGCGCGGCGGTGCTCGACGTGGTGTTCCTGTACTACGCGATCCGCCTGATGAACCCGCCGGACGAGTATTTCGCGATGCGCGTGTTCCATTACTCCATCGTCTACCTGATGGCGCTGTTCGCCCTGCTGCTGGCCGATCACTGGCTGCTGCCGGCCGCCTCGTCCGGTCTGGTGTTGCAGCCGGTCGGCTGAGCGGCGCGAGCGAAAGGGGGAGGTCGTGCGGATACTGATCGCCGAGGACTCGCCCACACTGGGACGCGACCTGCGTGACGCGCTGGTGCGTGATGGTCACGTGGTGGATCTCGCCACCGACGGCGAGCAGGCCATGCATTTCCTGGCCAGCTTCAGCTACGACGTGGTCACGCTGGACCTGATGATGCCGCGTGCCGACGGCTGGGCCGTGCTGCGCAGCCTGCGCGACCGGCCGGATCGCCCGCGCGTGCTGGTGCTTTCGGCCCGCGGGCAGGTCGAGGACCGCGTCGACGTGTTGAACCTCGGCGCCGACGATTTCATGGTCAAGCCGTTCGCCTATGCCGAGCTGCTGGCACGGCTGCACGCGCTGATGCGTCGTGGCGAGAGTGCGCCGGTGCTGCTGCAAGCCGGGCGGCTGGTGGTGGATCCCCGCGCCCGCACCGCGTGCGTCGGCGACACGCTGCTGCCACTGTCGCCGAAGGAATACGCGCTGCTGGAGATGCTGTTGGCGCACCGCGGCCGGGTGTTTTCGCGCGCTGCGCTGTTTGAGGGCCTGTACGACGCCCGCAGCGAGGCCTCGGACAAGGTGATCGAGGTCCTGGTGAGCACGCTGCGCACCAAGCTCGCGCAGGCGGGGGTCGAGCAGCTGATCGAGACGCGGCGGGGTTTCGGCTATGTCGTGGCCGCGTAACCTGCTGTTCGGCTCGATCCGCGCGCGGCTGCTGCTGCTCATGCTCGGTGGTCTGGGCACGCTGATGTTCGCGCTGTTCCTGCTGCTGGACTTCAGCATCGACAAGCAGATCTTCGGCCGCCTCGACGCCACCCTGCTCAGCCGCGCGCACGGCGTGGTGGTGCTGCTGGAGTCCCATCCGCGCGACGACGCCTGGCAGGAGCTGCACGAGCTGAGCCCGGAGTACGCCACCGGCGGCCACACCGACTTCGTGCAGATCTGGGATGCCGCCGGCAGCACGCTGCTCAGCTCGGCCAGCAATGCGGCGAGCAACCTGCAGCCCCCGCCGGCGCCGGTGCCGGCCAACGCCCCGCTGTTCTACGACCTGCGCCTGCCGGATGGCCATCGCGGTCGTGCGGTCGGCTTGCGCTTCTCCATGCTGGGGCGCGCCGATGAAGCGATCCTGGTGGTGGCCGAGGAGCGCGAGCAGGTCGACCAGCTCGAACGCCACGTGCACCTGGCACTGGTGATCGGGGTACTCGGCATGGGACTGCTCGCAGCGCTGCTTTCGGTGCTGGCGGTGCGCGGTGGGCTGCGTCCGCTGCTTGCGTTTGCCGCCGATACCGGGCCCGACGGCGCACCGCGCGTGGAACCGCTGCCGGTGGCGCGCATGCCGAGCGAACTGAAGCCGTTCGCCGATACCCTCAATTCGGCGTTCGCGCGGCTGCAGGCCGCGCTGGGGCGCGAGCGCCGCTTCGCCCGCGATGTGGCGCACGAGTTGCGCACACCGCTGGCCGAGACCCGCATGGCGGTGGAGCTGGCCAGTCGCGGCGCGCCCTCGCCCGAGGTGCTGGCCGGGGCGATCGCGTCGATCGACCGCATGCAGCGCTGCATCGACGGCCTGCTCGCGCTGTCGCGCTACGAGGCGGGCATCGACCAGGCACAGGTCGAGCCGCTGGAACTGGCGGACCTGCTGCGCCGCTCGCTGGCGATGGCCGCGGGACCGGCGGGCAAGCGCGAAGTGACGATCACGGCGCAGCTGCCGGACGAGTGCTGGGTGATGTCCGATCCGGCCTTGCTCGAGCGCATCGTCGACAACTTGCTGCTGAATGCCGCCGAGTACGCCCCGGCCGGCAGCGACGTGCGGATGGAGCTGGCGTCAGGCGACGACGGCTGGAACCTGCGCATCGGCAACGCCGCGCCCGACCTGTCGCCGGAGGACCTGGCCCGTCTGGGCGAGCGCTTCTGGCGCAAGTCGGCCGCGCGCGAGGCGAGCAATCACGGCGGCCTGGGCCTGGCACTCTCCGGCACGCTGGCCGGTCTGCTTGGCCTGCGCCTGGACTTCACGCTGGAGCGGGCGATGCTGTGGGCCAGCCTCGGCCCCCTGCGACCGATTGCCCTGCCGGAAGAGCCGGCCTCTTAAGCGTCCCTGAAGTTTCGCGCCCCACGCTTGGCGGAAGAACCGTCATGCCCTGGAGTGCGCCATGTCCCGTCGGCTGCTGCCGCTGCTGATCCTCCTGTCCGTCCTGGCCAGCGCGCCGGCCACGGCTGCCGAGGCGGTGAAGACCCTGACCCCCGCGCAGAAGCAGGCGCTGGACATCCGTACCGGCACCGCGCAGCCCGCCGCGCACGTGCCGCTGGACGGCCTGCCGGCCCGGGTCAGCGTGCCGCTGACCGGCAGCGCGGTGGTCACCGCGCCGTACGAGGGCGTGGTGGTCGAGTTGCTCGCACGCGAGGGCCAGGCGGTGAAGCAGGGCCAGCCGCTGGCCCGGATCCGCAGTCGCGAGGCGATGACGCTGGGCGCCGACCTGGCCGCCGCGCAGGGCGAGTTCCGTGTCGCCAGCGCGCAGGCCGAGCGTGACCGCCAGCTGTTGGCCGAGGGGATCATCCCGGCGGCGCGAGCGCAGGCCGACGAGGCTCGCCGCGCGGCGGCGGCCGCCCGCCTGCACGAGCTGCAGGCCGCCCGTGCGATGGCGCCCGCCGGCGCGGTCCCCGGCACCTACGAGTTGCGCGCGCCGATCGCCGGCCGCGTGCTGGAGCGCTCGCTGCAGCTGGGCGAACCGGTAGCGATGTTCGCCAAGGCCTACGTGCTGGCCGCGGGCAGCCAGGTGATGCTGGAAATGCAGGTGCCGTCCCGCGACACGGGCACCCTGCGCCTGGGCCTGACGGTGCAGGTGGCCGGTGGCGCCGAGGGTCGGGTCAGCGAGATCGGCGGGGCGGTCGATCCGGCCAGCCAGACCGTGCGCGTGCGCGCCGAGGTCGACGGCGGCCGCCTGCTGGTCGGCCAGCAGATCCGCGCCACGTTGCTGCTGCCGGCTCCGGCAGGCGCGGTGCGCGTCCCCTCCGAGGCGGTGGTCGAGCGCCAGGGCCAGGCCTGGGTCTACGTCGCCCGCGGCGGCGGCTATGTTGCGGTGCCGGTGCAGCGCCTGGCGCAGACCACCGGGGGCGAAAGCGTGGTGCTCGGCCCGGTCGCCGCTGGCAGTGAGCTGGTGGTGCGCGGTGCCGCGCGCCTGGACGCCATGCCGGCCGGGGGACAGTGACATGCTGCGCCGGCTGATCGAATTCTCGCTGTCACAGCGCCTGCTGGTGCTGCTGGCCGCCCTGGCGCTGGCCGCCGGTGGCGCATGGGCCTTCATGCAGCTGCCGATCGACGCCTACCCGAACATCGCGCCGACCCAGGTGAAGCTGATCCTGAAGGCGCCGGGCATGACGCCGGAGGAGGTCGAGGCGCGCGTGGTCACGCCGCTGGAGATGGAGCTGCTGGGCATCCCCGACGCGGTGATGCTGCGCTCCACCGCCAAATACGCGATCGCCGACGTCACCCTCGATTTCCGCGACGGCACCGACATCTACTGGGCGCGCCAGCAGGTCGCCGAGCGCTTCGCCGCGGCGTCCGGATCGCTGCCGCCGGACATCTCCGGCGGCCTGGCGCCGATCGCCACGCCGCTGTCGGACATGTACATGTTCACCATCGAGGGCGGCGGCCTGAGCCTGGCCGAGCGGCGCACGCTGCTGGACTGGACCATTCGCCCGGCGCTGCGCACGATCCCCGGCGTGGCCGACCTCAACGCGCTCGGCGGCGAGGTGCGCAGCTACCTGGTGGAGCCGGACCGCGCGCGGCTGTCGGCTACCGGGCTGCACTTCCGGGACGTGGTCGACGCGCTCCAGCGCAACAACCGCAACGATGGCGCCGGCCGCCTGCGCGACGGTGACGACGCGCTGATCGTGCGCGCCGAGGGTGCGCTGCGCAGCCTGGAGGACGTACGCGAGGTGGTGATCGCCAGTCGCGACGGCGTGCCGGTGCGGGTGGGCGACGTGGCCGAGGTGCGCTACGGCGCGATGACCCGCTACGGCGCGGTGACCCGCGACGGCGCGGGCGAGGCGGTCGAGGGCCTGGTGGTCGGCCTGCGCGGCGCCGACGCGCAGCGCGTGGTGCAGCAGGTGCAGGCCAAGCTGGCCGAGCTGCAGGCCAGCTTCCCGCCCGGGGTGAAAGTGCAGGTGTTCTACGACCGCAGCGCGCTGATCGAGCGTGCCGTGGGTACGGTGAAGGACGCGCTGATCGAGGCCACCGTGCTGGTGGTGATCCTGCTGCTGCTGTTCCTCGGCGACGTGCGTGCCGCACTGGTGGTATCGCTCACCCTGCCGATGGCCGCGCTGTGCACTTTCATGCTGATGCAGATGTTCGGCATGAGCGCCAACCTGATGAGTCTGGGCGGCCTGGCGATCGCCATCGGCATGCTGGTGGACGCGGCCGTGGTGGTGGTGGAGAACACCGTCAGCCAGCTGTCGCCGCATGCCGGCGGGACCCAGCTGCCGCGACTGCACCGCATCTACCGTGCAGTGGTCGAGGTGGCCAAGCCGGTCACCGCCGGCATCGTGATCATCTGCCTGGTGTTCGTGCCGCTGCTCACCCTGCAGGGGCTGGAGGGCAAGCTGTTCGGGCCGGTGGCGCTGACCATCGTGTTCGCGCTGGCCTCCTCGCTGGCGCTGTCGATGACGGTGATCCCGGTGCTGTGCTCGCTGCTGCTGCGCGAACACGCGCACGGCGAGCCGTGGCTGATGCGCCAGATCGAGCGCGGCTACCGGCCGCTGCTGGACTGGTCGCTGGGCCATGGCCGCGCGATGGGCATCGGTGCCGGCGTGGTGCTGCTGCTCGGCGTGGGCGCGTACCTGGGTACCGGCAAGACCTTCATGCCGACGATGGACGAGGGCGACATGCTGGTGCAGCTGGTCAAACAGCCGTCGATCAGCCTGGAGGCCTCGCGCGACCAGGACCTGGCGATCGAGCGGGCGATCAAGGCGAAGCTGCCCGAGGTGGAGCACGTCATCGCGCGCCTCGGTTCGGACGAGCTGGGCCTGGATCCGATGGGCCTCAACGAGACCGACATGTTCCTGCAGCTCAAACCCAAGTCGGAGTGGCGCGAGCCCGACAACGCCTGGCTGGAAGCGCAGCTGCGCACGGTAATGGCCGATTTCCCCGGCATCGAATACGGCTTCACCCAGCCGATCCAGATGCGCGTATCCGAGATGCTCACCGGCAGTCGCGGCGACGTGGCGGTGAAGGTGTTCGGCCCGGACCTGTCCACGCTGAACCAGCTCGCCAACCGCATCGCGGCGATCATGGAGGCGACCCAGGGCAGCCAGGACGTGATCGCGCAGACGCAGGAAGGCGTGCGTTACCTGCGCGTGCGCGTCGACCGCATGCTCGCCGGCCGCTACGGGCTGGACGTGTCGGCGGTGCAGGACGAGCTGCGCGGCCAGCTGGAAGGGCAGGGCGCCGGCGTGGTGCTGGAGCAGCAGCGGCGCACGCCGCTGCTGGTGCGCGGCGCGCCGTGGGTGGCGCAGACGCCGGCGCAGTTCGAGCGCCTCAGCCTGGCCCGCGGCGACGCCGGCGAGGTGCCGCTGGACCAGCTGGCCACCATCGAGCCGGGTGCCGGCCCGGTGCAGGTGCGTCGCGAAAACGGCTCGCGCTTCGCGCTGGTGCAGGCCAACGTGGCCGGACGCGACCTGGTCGGCTTCGTCGAGGAAGCGCGCCAGCGCGTCGAGCAGCAGGTGCACCTGCCGGCCGGCTACTCGGTGACCTGGGGCGGCCAGTTCGAAAACCAGCAGCGCGCCGCCGCGCGCCTGGCGGTGGTGGTGCCGATCGCGCTGGGACTGATCTTCCTGGTGCTGTTCTCCACCTTCGGTTCGGTACGCCAGGCGGTGCTGATCCTGTGCAACGTGCCGTTCGCCCTGGTCGGCGGCGTGATCACCCTGTGGCTCACCGGACAGTACCTGTCGGTGCCCGCCTCGGTCGGTTTCATCGCGCTGCTCGGCATCGCCGTGCTCAACGGCCTGGTGCTGGTGACCCACTTCAACCAGCTGCGCGCCACCGGCCTGGCGATGGCCGAGGTGGTGCGCGAGGGCGCGCTGCGCCGGCTGCGCCCGGTGATGATGACCGCCTCGATCACCGCGCTGGGCCTGGTGCCGCTGCTGTTCGCCAGCGGCCCCGGCTCGGAGGTGCAGCGCCCGCTGGCGATCGTGGTGATCGGCGGCCTGGTCACCTGCACCGCGCTCACCCTGCTGTTGCTGCCCGTGCTGTTCCGTCGCTACGGCGAGTCGAAGGCCTGACCGGGCCGCTTTGGAGATTCCCATGACGCTCACCCTCAAGCGGCTGACCATCCTCGCCGCACGTGAACTGGAAGAGACCCTGGTCGAGGCCCTGCTCGACCTGCAGCCGGCCCTGCCCGGCTTCACCACCGCGCTGGTGTCCGGCCACGGCGAGGGTTTCGCCCGCGCCACCGTGCAGGAAAGCGTGCGCGGCCGCATCGACCGCCTGCAGTTGTGGATCGTGCTGCCGGACAGCGACGTGCACCGCGTGCTGGACATGCTGGCCGCGCGCTTCGCGCACAGCCGGATCCGCTGGTGGATCGAACCGGTCGATGCCATGGGAGAGCTGGCATGAAGCGCGCGCTGCTCGTCCTCGCCCTGGCCGCCGCGCTGGCGGTGCCGGCTGCCCGTGCCCAGCAGGCCGCGCCGGACACCTCGTTGCCGCCGCAGGAGCTGGTGCTGCGCGTGATCCAGTCCACCCCGGAAGTGCGCGCGGCGCAGGCGGTGCTCGACCGCGCCGACGCCGAGGCGCGCATGCGCCAGGTCGGGCCGCACGAGCCCCAGCTCACGCTGATCCCGCAGACCCGCCGCATCGACGGCGATCGCCGCTACCGCGAGTGGGAAGTCGATCTCTCCCGCGGCGTGCGCTGGCCTGGCAAGGCGCGGCTGGACCGCGAGATCGGTGCGGCCGGGCGCGAAGCGGCCAGCCTGGCATTCGAGGATGCGCACCATGCGGCGGCCCGTCGGCTGCTCGCGCTGTGGACGGACTGGCAGCGTGCCGCCGCGGCCGCCACCCTGCGCGAGGCCCAGCTGGCGGCATGGCAGCGTGAGCGCGCTGCGGTGAGCCGGCGCGTGCAGCTCGGTGACGCGGCCGCACGCGACCAGATTGCGCTCGACGCCGCGGTGGCGCAGGCCGAGGCGGCCGTGGCGCAGGCGCAGGCCGACGCGGACACCGCGCGATTGGCGCTGTCCTCGGCGTTCCCCGACCTGCCCTTGCCGGAACGCCTCCGCCTGCCGGCGGCGCCGACGCCGCTGGACGGCAGCGACAGCGCCTGGGTGGCACTGATCCAGCAGCGAAGCCACGAGATCGGCACTGCCGCGGCGATCGCGCGCAAGAAGGACGCCGAAGCGCGCCGCGCGCGCGCCGACCGTCTGCCGGACCCGCAGATCGGCCTGCGCATGATCAGCGACCGCGGCGGCCGCGAGCACGCCTTCGGCGTGACCGTGACCATGCCGCTCGGTGTCTCCTACCGCGCGGCGGAAGCCGCTGCCGCCGGCGCCGACGCGATGGGCGCCGAGGCCGAGCTGGCGATGGTCCGTCGCGACGTCGGTCGCGACGCCCGCCAGGTGGTGACGCTGGCGCGCGCGCGCTACGCGATCTGGCAGCGCCAGCAGCAGGCGGCGCTGGCGACCGCCACCAGCGCCGACAAGGCAGAGCGTGGCTATGCGCTGGGCGAGCTGGGCCTGGACGAAATGCTGATCGCGCGGCGTACCGCACAGGAAGCGGAGCTGGCCGCCAGTCGTGCCGAGATCGACGCGATCGAATCGGTCACCCGGGTCAAGGTCGACGCCCACGCGGTATGGCACCGTCACGATCCCGGCGACCATGACGAGGACATGCCGGCTCCTGCCGACGCAGGCACGGACGCCGGCACCGCTTCGCTGCTCCGACCGGCGCTGCCGGCGTTGCCGTCCGGTGGCTGAGCAACGCAGGAACTTTCGTCGTCGCGGGCATTGACAGCCGCCTGCTGCAGCACAACAATCCGCGCGCCGTCCGGCGCGCCGCGCCGTCACGGAACCCAAGTCCTACCAACCCAAGGCATATGGACGTCTACCCTAGTCGCAGCGCCGACTCCCGCGAGCATCGGGTGCCGGCATTGCAAAACAAGTCGAACGCCTACGGCGACCGCCTGCGGTCGGCCGGCGCTTTCCGCTAGGAAACGTCCGGCCCACTCCCGACGGTGCGCCAGGCACCGTAACCCGAGGAGATGGGCCCATGAAGCTCCTTCGCGATTCCCTCCGCTGGCGCGCCCTGCGTCCGCAGCTGTTCGGCATGCGTCATCGCGCCGAGCGTCGCTACACCGTGACCGTGCCGGCCCCGCGCACCGCTTCCGTGCGCGTTGCCGAGCGCGTCGTGGCCACTTCGTCCGCGATGTCGGGTCTGCGCTGATGCGTGGCCGTTTCATCCGCAGGGGCTGGCCTCCGCCAGGCTCTCGATCGCCGCGATCGTCCCTGCGATCGCGGCCGAGCCCCTTCGTGCCGGCAGCCAGCTGACTCCCCCTCCTGGCTTCCGGCGTCACGCAGACCTGCAACGACGGAAGCTTTCGCATGACCCGGCAGCCCCCTCTCCACGCGGCGCGCAAGACCGCGGGCAAGCCCTCCCCGACCCCGACCATCGCGGCGGCCGCCGAAGCCTGGCGTCCGGTCGACGAGCTGTTCGCCACCCTCGCCACCGGCCTGGACGGCCTGGACGAGGACGCCATCCAGTCGCGCCTGCAGGCCGACGGCCCCAACGAGGTGTCGCACGAGAAGCCGCCGCACTGGTCGCGGCAGCTCCTGCACGCCTTCCTCAACCCCTTCATCATCGTGCTGCTGTCGCTGGCTGTGGTGCAGCTGGCCACCGACGCCAGCGACCTCACCGGCCCGATCATCGTGATGGTGATGGTGGGCATCAGCGTGCTGCTGAGCTTCACCCAGGAATACCGATCCTCGCAGGCGGCGGAAAAGCTCAAGGCGATGGTGCGCAACACCGCCAGCGTCACCCGCCGCGCCTCCGACGGCCACAGCGAGCGGATCGAGGTGCCGGTGGTCGAGCTGGTGCCCGGCGACATCGTGCACCTGGCCGCCGGCGACATGGTGCCGGCGGACCTGCGCCTGCTCGCTGCCAAGGACCTGTTCATCAGCCAGGCGATCCTCACCGGCGAGTCGCTGCCGGTGGAGAAGGCCGCGCCCAGCGGCCGCGACCTGCTCGATGCCGGCAGCACCAACCCGCTGGAACTGTCCAGCGTCTGCTACATGGGCACCAACGTGATCAGCGGCACCGCCACCGCCGTGGTGGTGGCCACCGGCAGCCGCACCTATCTCGGCTCGATCTCGCGCAGCCTCACCGGCCAGCGGGTGCAGACCAGCTTCGATCGCGGCGTGAAGTCGGTCAGCTGGCTGCTGATCCGCTTCATGGCGGTGATGGTGCCGATCGTGTTCGCGCTGAACTGGTGGGACAAGGGCAACTTTTTCGAGGCACTGCTGTTCGCGCTGTCGGTGGCGGTGGGCCTGACTCCGGAGATGCTGCCGCTGATCGTCACCGCCAACCTCGGCAAGGGCGCGCTGGCGATGTCCAAGCGCAAGGTGGTGGTCAAGCGCCTCAACGCGATCCAGAACTTCGGCGCGATGGACGTGCTGTGCACCGACAAGACCGGCACGCTGACGCTGGACAAGATCGTGCTGGAGCGTCATCTCGATCTGGATGGCGAGGAGTCCGACGAGGCGCTGGAGTTCGGCTACCTCAACAGCCGCTTCCAGACCGGCCTGAAGAACCTGATGGACAAGGCGGTGCTGGAACACCGCGACCTCGAGCCGGCTGCCGGCATGTACCGGCTGGTGGACGAGATCCCGTTCGACTTCCAGCGCCGGCGCATGTCGGTGGTGCTGGGCGACGCCAGCGGCGAGCACCTGCTGGTGTGCAAGGGCGCGGTGGAGGAGATGCTGGCGATCTGCGAGCACGCGCGCATCGGCGGCGAACTGGTGCCGATGACGCCGGAGCGCCGCGCCGCGATCAAGGCGATGACCCGCGAGCTCAACCACGACGGCCTGCGCGTGCTGGTGGTGGCGATCCGGCAGCAGCCCGCGGCCGGGCGCGCCTACGGCGTGGCCGACGAGGCCGGGCTGACCGCGGTCGGCTGTCTGGCCTTCCTCGACCCGCCGAAGGACTCGGCCGCCACCGCGATCCGTGCGCTCAACCACCACGGCGTGGCGGTGAAGGTGATCACCGGCGACAACGAGGCGGTGACGCGCAAGATCTGCCGCGAGGTCGGCCTGGACGTCGAGCACTCGGCGCAGGGCAAGCACATCGAGCCGCTGGACGACGCGGCGCTGGACGCGCTGGTCGCGCGCACCACCGTGTTCGCCAAGATGTCGCCGCTGCAGAAGGCGCGGGTGGTGAAGTCGCTGCAGCGCCAGGGTCACACCGTGGGCTTCCTCGGCGACGGCATCAACGACGCGCCGGCGCTGCGCGAGGCGGACGTCGGCATCTCGGTGGACACCGCCACCGACATCGCCAAGGAGTCGGCCGACATCATCCTGCTGGAAAAGAACCTGATGGTGCTGGAGGAGGGCGTGATCGAGGGACGGATCACCTTCGGCAACATCATGAAGTACATCAAGATGACCGCCAGCTCGAACTTCGGCAACGTATTCAGCGTGCTGGTGGCCAGCGCGTTCCTGCCGTTCCTGCCGATGCTGCCGCTGCAGATCCTGGTGCAGAACCTGCTGTACGACATCTCGCAGCTGTCGATCCCGTTCGACCGGCTCGACGAGGAATACCTGCGCAGGCCGCGCAAGTGGGACGCCAGCGACATCGGCCGGTTCATGGCCTGGATCGGGCCGATCAGCTCGATCTTCGATATCACCACGTTCTGGCTGATGTGGCACGTGTTCGGCGCGAACTCACCGGCGCAGCAGTCGCTGTTCCACTCCGGCTGGTTCATCGAGGGCCTGCTGTCGCAGACGCTGATCGTGCACATGATCCGCACCCGGCGCATCCCGTTCCTGCAGAGCATGGCCTCGGCGCCGGTGCTGGCGCTGACCGCGGCGATCATCACGCTGGGTCTGGTGATTCCGTTCACCGTGGTCGGCGCCAAGCTCGGCATGGTGCCGCTGCCGCCGGCCTACTTCGGCTGGCTGGTGCTCACCCTGGTCAGCTACAGCGTGCTGACCCAGCTGGTGAAGCGGCTGTATATCCGCCGTTTCGGCCGCTGGCTGTAGCGCGTCGCAGCATGCTGTAGGAGCGCACCCTGTGCGCGAAGCTTTCCGTCACGTGACGAAGAGCCTTCGCGCACAGGGTGCGCTCCTACATGGAGGCGATGTCGCCGTTCCGGGCGAAGCGCCGCGCGATCACCGCGCAGACCATCAGCTGCAGCTGGTGGAAGATCATCAGCGGCAGCACGATGCCGCCCAGCCCGCCGGGCAGTGCCACGAACAGGATCTTCGCCATCGGCACGCCGGTGGCGAGGCTCTTCTTCGAGCCGCAGAAGAACATCGTGATGCGGTCGGCACGGGCGAAGCCCAGCGCGCCGGAGCCGAACCAGGCGACCAGCATCACCAGCGCCAGCAGCAGCGCGTCGACGCCGAGCGTGGCTAGCAGCGCCAGTGGCGGTGTGGTCTTCCATAGCCCTTCCACCACCGCTGCGCTGAAGGCGGTGTAGACCACCAGCAGGATCGTGCCCTGGTCGGTGTAGCGCAGCAGCGGCCGATGCCGGTCCACCCAGCCGCCGATCCACGGGCGCAGCAGATGGCCGGCCGTGAACGGCAGCAAAAGCAGGGTGAGGATGTCCTGTACGGCGTGCCACGAGAAGCCGTGGCCGCCGCTGTGCGTGACTACGGTCAGTCCCACCAGCAGCGGCGTGAGCACGGTGCCGATCAGGCTGGAGGTGGACGCGCTGACCACCGCCGCCGGCACGTTGCCGCCGGCCATCGAGGTGAACGCGATCGACGACTGCACGGTGGAGGGCAGGGTGCACACGTAGAGCACGCCGAGGGTGAGCGCCGGGGTCAGCACCACGCCCATCAGCGGGCGCAGCAACAGGCCGAGCAGCGGGAACAGCACGAAGGTGCAGGCGAACACGCTGGCGTGCAGCCGCCAGTGGGTCATGCCGTGCAGCACCGCCGCCCGCGACAGCTTGGCGCCGTGCAGGAAGAACAGCAGCGCGATCGCCGCATCGGTGACGCGGTCGAACGCCATGGCCCACGGACCGCGGCACGGCAGCACGGTGGCCAGCGCGAGGGTGACCAGCAAGGCCTGGGTAAACGGATCGATGGGCAGGCGGCGCATGCGCTCGTGATGGGCTTGGCAAAACCGCGAGTCTATCCGGCCGGTGGCTTGCCGCGCAGGCCGCATGCTGGCGCCAAAGCGCAAACCCTTGCGGGAGTCCTAGGAACTTTGGTCATACCCGCGCCATGTCGGCCTGCCATATAACGCCGCGCGGGGGAACTTCTTACATTGACGTAGGGGAAAGGGAGTCATGCAGAGAAAATCACGGATAGCTGGCAGCCTCGTGCTGGCCGGCGCGGTGTTCTGTACCCCGGCGCTGGCGACGATGCCGCTGCCGGACCACCAGGAATTCGGCGTTGCGTTGCAGGTGCCGTTCACGGCCTCGGCCACGCGCCCGATCACCCTGCACTTCGAGTACCCGGGCGCGGCGCCCGGAACGCCGATTGCCTGGGAAGTGGACGTGCTCGATGCCTCCGGCCAGGTGCGCCGGCACTGGCAGGGCAGCACCACCCTGGCCAGGGCACGCGACTCCCTGGTACGGATGAACTGGGACGGCCGCGATGCCCAGCACGCGGCGCTGGCCCCGGGCTACTACACGGTGCGCCTGCGCGCGCTGGCGATGGACGACACGGTCGTGGCGCGGATCGGCTCCGGCCTGGTCAGCCAGGCACTGGACCTGGCGCGGGCCAGGGCGCCCGAACTGATCGAGCAGCAGCGCTACGACGTGATGGTCGGCAGCGTGGCGAAGCCGGCGATGCCCGCCTTCCATGCGCTGCCGATGCATCGCACGGCAACGCAGGCCAGCACCACCCAGGCGGCGACCATGCAGTCGGTGAGCACCACCGGCGGCCTGCCGTACACGATCTACTACGGCAACCTGCACAGCCAGACTAACCACAGCGACGGCGGTGGCGTGGTGTCCACCTGCAAGGACGCGCAGCCGCCGCAGAGTGCCCCGTACGGACCGGCCGACGCCTACCAGTACGCGATGAACGAAGGCCTGGACTTCCTGATGACGTCCGAGCACAACCACATGTACGACGGCTCGACCGGCACCAACAGCTCGGCCAACCCGACCACCGCGCACAACCTGTTCCAGTCGGGCCTGCAGGCGGCCAGCACGTTCAACGCCGCGCACGCCAACTTCCTCGCCATCTACGGCCTGGAGTGGGGCGTGATCAGCAATGGCGGCCACATGAACATCTTCAACACGCCGAGCCTGCTGGAGTGGGAATACAACTCCTCAAACCAGCTGATCGGCGACATCTACACCGCCAAGAGCGACTACGCCTCGCTGTACACGCTGATGCACACGAATGGCTGGATCGGCCAGTTCAACCACCCGGCCAGCTCGGGCCAGTTCGTGGTCAACGGCACCAACTTCGGCTACACCGCCGACGGCGATGCGGTGATGGTGCTGGCCGAGGTGCTCAACAGCTCGGCGTTCTCCAACAACACCACCGAGACCGAGACCAGCCGTACCAGCTACGAGACGGCCTTCAACACCATCCTGGAGCGCGGCTACCACGTCGCACCGAGCTCGGACCAGGACAACCACTGTGCCAACTGGGGGGCCAGCTTCACCAACCGCACCGGCGTGCTGCTGCCCAACGGCACCGCGCTGAACCTGCCGGACTTCCTCGATGCGCTGCGCGCCCGCCGCGTGTTCGCCACCGAGGACAAGACCGCACAGATCGTGCTCACTGCCAACGGCCACGTGATGGGCGAGCGCTTCAACAACTCCGGTCCGCTGACGCTCACCGTGAACTACGCCAGCAGCACCGGTCATACCGCGCAGCGCGTGCAGGTGTTCGAGGGCGTGCCGGGCAGCAACGGCACGGTCAGCACGCTGTCGCAGACGGCGACCACCACCACCACGCCGAGCACCGGTGATCACTTCTACTACGCCAAGATCACCCAGGACGACGGCCTGCGCCTGTGGTCGGCTCCGGTATGGGTGACCGAGGGATCCGGTGGCGACACCACGCCACCGACGGTGAGTGCCTCGGAGAGCGGCAGCAGCGGCACGGTGACGCTGTCGGCCAGCGCCAGCGACAACGTCGGCGTGACCAGGGTGGAGTTCTACGTCGACGGCGCACTGAAGGCCACCGACACCAGCTCGCCTTACAGCACCAGCCTCGACTCGACCACGCTGGCCGACGGCTCGCACAGCCTGGTGGCCAAGGCCTACGACGCGGCCGGCAACGTCGGCACCAGCAGCACGGTGAGCTTCAGTGTCTCCAACGGCAGCAGCGGTGGCGACACCACGCCGCCGACGGTGAGCGCCGCGGAGAGCGGCAGCAGCGGCACGGTGACGCTGTCGGCCAGTGCCAGCGACAACGTCGGCGTGACCAGGGTGGAGTTCTATGTCGACGGCACACTGAAGGCCACCGACACCAGCGCGCCGTACAGCGCCAGCCTCGACTCGACCACGCTGGCGAACGGTTCGCACAGCCTGGTGGCCAAGGCCTACGACGCGGCCGGCAACGTAGGCAGCAGCAGCACGGTGAGCTTCAGCGTGTCCAACAGCACCGGCGGCGGCAGCACCGAGCTGATCGGCAACGGCGACTTCGAGAGCGGTGCCACGGTGTGGACCCAGACCAGCGGCGTGATCACCAGCAGCAGCAACGAGGCCGCCCACAGCGGCAGCTGGAAGGCGTGGCTGGACGGTTACGGCTCGAGCCATACCGACTACGTGCGGCAGAGCGTCACCATCCCGTCCGGCGTGAGCTCGGCCACGCTGAGCTTCTACCTGCACATCGACACCGCCGAGTCGGGCAGCACCGCCTACGACACGCTGAAGGTGCAGGTGATCACCGCCTCGGGCTCGTACGTCACCCTGGCCACCTACTCCAACGCCAACGCAGCCAGCGGTTACGCGCTGCACACGATCAGCCTGGCCGCCTACAAGGGGCAGACCATCCAGGTGAACTTCTACGGCGTGGAAGACGGTTCGCTGCAGACCTCGTTCGTGATCGACGACGTCAGCGTGAAGACGCAGTAAGCGGTTCGGGCGGGAGGCTGAGGACAGCCTCCCGCCTCACTCTCCGTCGCAGCGCTGGCGGCGGCGCCACCACAACCATGCCACCAGCACCAGCACCATGCCGAGGACGATCCACAGCCCGCCCTGGCCACGATGGATCCACTTGGTCAGCCAGGCGCGGTTGTCGGCGCCCAGGTAGCCCAGGTACACCCACAGCGGCACGCTGATCAGCGCCGCCAGGCCGTCCAACAGCAGGAAGCGCCAGAACGACACGCGATGGGTGGCCCCGGCAGTGATGAATACCGCGGTGCGCATGCCGGGCAGGAAGCGCGCCACGAACATCAGGCGGTTGCCGTAGCGTTCGAACTTCTGCTGCACCTTGGCGTAGCGGGCCGGCGGCAGCAGCCAGGCGAACAGGCGCAGGCGCAGGATGCGTCCGCCGAAATGGTGGCCGAGCATGAACATGGTGGCGTCGCCCACCAGCACACCGACCATGGTCACGCCCACCATCACGTGCACGTTGGCATAGCCGAGGCCGGCGATGATGCCGCCGGCGACCAGGGTGATGTCCTCCGGCAGCGGCACGCCCGCGCCGCACAGCAGCAGCGCGATGAACACCGACAGGTAACCGTGTTCGGCGAAGATGCCGACCAGCCGCTCAAGCAGATTCATCAGCGCTCCATCGCCTGCGCGGCATCGGCGTCTCCACGTGTCATTCCGGTGCCGCCACGGGGGTGTGCTTGGCCGCCAGCAGAGCGCGCAGCTCCGTCTTCTCGGCGTCGGTCAGGCCGCCGTCGCGGCTCTTCGCCACCAGCGCGTCGCGGCGCTGTGCCACCGCCTGCTGTTCCATCCGCGACAGCGCGTCGAGGAACTCGATCCGCTGCGCCTCCGGCTCGCCTACCGTGGCGGCGGCCAGCAGCTTCTGCAGGGCGGCGTATTCCGGGCGGCCGGCGAAGTGCTCGACCAGGCTCACCGGGTTGGCGCCCGGCCGGCTGCGCGCCAGGTCGATCAGCTCGGCCAGCAGCTCCACCCCGGGCTTGTCCAGCCGCAGGAAGCCATAGGGTTTGGCCACCTCGTCGGCCAGGCCGGGCTGGCCCAGCAGCAGGGCGATCGCGCTGCGCACCAGCGAGCGCTGCACCGCCACCGGCCGTTGCACCGGGCGTTGCGGCGCCGGCGTTTCGAACTGAGCGCGAGCGCCGCTGCGCTTCTCCAGCTCCTGCGCCATCAGGTCGCGGAAGGCGCCGTCGGGCAGCCGGGCGATCAGCGGGCGCGCACGCTCGGCCAGCCGGGCGCGACCGTCGAGGCTGGACAGGTTGACGTCGTGCGACAGCTCGCCGAAGAAGTAGTCCGACAGCGGCGTGGCTTCGCGGATGCGCTTCTCGAAGCCGTCCCGGCCTTCCTTGCGCACCAGCGAATCCGGATCCTCGCCGTCAGGCAGGAACAGGAAGTAGGCCTGGCGGCCGTCGCGCAGCCGCGGCAGCGCGGCGTCCAGCGCCTTCCACGCAGCGGCACGGCCGGCGCGGTCGCCGTCGAAGCAGAACACCACGTCCGGCGCGGCGCGGAACAGGATCTCGGTGTGTTCCGGCGTGGTCGCCGTGCCCAGCGTGGCCACCGCGATCGGCAGCCCGGCCTGGTGCAGGGCGATCACGTCCATGTAGCCCTCGACCACCACGATGCGCTCGAGCTTGGCATTGGCCTGCTTTACCTGCCACAGCGCGAACAGTTCGCGGCCCTTGTGGAACAGCGGCGTCTCGGGCGAGTTGAGGTATTTCGGGCCTTGTTCGCTCTGCAGCACGCGGCCGCCGAAGGCGATGACGCGTCCGCGGCGGTCCAGGATCGGGAACATCAGCCGTTCGCGGAAGCGGTCGTACTTGTTGCCGCGTTCGTTGCTGGCGACCATGCCGGCCTCGTTGAGCAGCTGCATGCGCCGCTCGTTGCTGCCCAGCGCCTTGATCACGCCGTCGAAGCCGGCCGGCGCCCAGCCCAGGCGGAAGCGCGCGATGGTGTCGGCGTCGAGCCCGCGCTTCCTGCAGTAGGCCTGTGCGTCGGGGTTCTTCGGCAGCTGCTGCTGGTACCAGTTCGCCGCGGCGTCGAGCAGGGCGTAGAGGTCGGTCTTGTCCTCGCGAGGGCGCTCGTCGCGGCCGCCCTCGCGCGGCACGGTGAGGCCGACCGACTGGGCCAGCTCCTCCACCGCGTCGGGAAACTCGAGCCGCTCGTACTCCATCAGGAACTTCACCGCGCTGCCGTGCACGCCGCAGCCGAAGCAGTGATAGAACTGCTTGGCCGGGCTGACGTAGAACGACGGCGAGCGTTCGTCGTGGAACGGGCAGCACGCGGTCCACTCGCGCCCGGCCTTCTTCAACGGCACGCGCCGCTCGATCACGTCGACGATGTCGACGCGGGCAAGCAGTTCATCGATGAAGCTGTCGGGGATACGGCCGCGCATAGTCGTGCAAGTTTAGACGATAGGGCGTCCTGCCAGCGCCCGATGCCCGGTAAGCTGGAACATCGACGCACGGAGGCGCACATGACACGACCGGACCGATGGAATGGCGGGATCGCCGCGGCGGCTTTCGCACTGGCCTGCCTTGCGCCCGGCATGGCGCAGGCGCAAAAGGGGCCGGCGATGCAGGCCTACGACCGGCTCAGTGCCGCACGCGAACAGGCCGAGGCCGTGCGTGACCAGGAAAAGGACTCGCCGGCTTCCCGTCAGCGGGCCGAGTCCATCCTGCTCGATGCGTTGGAGAGCATGCAGCGGCCGGACATCCGCGACCTGGCCGAGGGCAACAAATTCCTCCGCTACCGGGCCTACAACATCCGCGCCGACCTGTTCGAGCTGTACCTGGCCGAGGGCGACAAGGCGCGGGCGCTCGACGTCATGGCGCAGATGCTGGCCGAGGACAGCGCCCCGCTGGACCTCATCTATCGAAGCAAACGGGCACAGGCGCTGCTGCAGGGCGAGCCGCGCTACCGGGCGATGCTGGAGCGGGCCGATGCGATGGGCCGCCTGTGGCATGCCCGGGCGATCGCCACGCCCTACACCGATCACCTGAGCGAGGCCGAGCGTATCGCCGGGTTGTCCCTGTTCTGGTCGGAGGCCAAGTACAACTTCGCGCACTTCAACAATGTCCCCGGGCTCGACTGGGACCGCGCCTATCTCGACTTCCTGCCCCGGGTGATCGCGGCCCGGGACACACGCGCGTACTACGACGTGCTGATGCGGTTCGCCCCGCTGCTGCATGACGGGCACACCAACATCTACCCGCCGAAGGAACTGCAGCCGCGCTTCTACGCCCGCCCCCCGCTGCGCACGGCCCTGATCGGCGGCAAGGTGCTGGTGACGTTCGTCGGAAGCGGGCTGCTGGCGAAGCAGGGGATCGAAGTCGGCGACGAGATCACGGCGATCGACGGGATCGAGGTGAAGCGTTATGCACGCGAGCGGGTCGCGCCGTACGAGAGCAGCTCGACGCCGCAGGACATGGCGGTGCGCATGTACACCTATGGGCTGCTGGCCGGGGACAAGGACGCGCCCCTGAAGCTCGAACTGGACGATGGGCGCGGTCACCACCGGACGCTGGTCGTCGCGCGCGACAACTACCCGGATCGCCGCTCGCCACCTTCATTCGTGTTCCGGCAGTTGCCTGGCGGCGTGGCCTATCTCTCGCTCGACCAGTTCGAGACCAAGGCCTCCAGCGAGGCGTTCATGCAGCACCTGCCGCAGATCATGCAGGCCAAGGCACTGATCCTGGATGTGAGAAACAATGGGGGCGGTTCGGACCGCTACGGATTCGAGATCCTTTCCCATCTGACCGCCGCGCCAATTCCCAGCCCCCGCTCCACCGAACTTTCGGTGGAGCCGGTGGAGCGCGCCAATGGCCATCTGACCCTGGAATGGCGGCCGCTCGACGGCAGTGGCGCCTCCTATCCCCACCAGACCCGTCCGATCTTCAACGGCCCTGTGGCGGTGCTGACCAGCGCGCGCACATTCTCTGCCGCCGAAGACTTCGTCATGGCGTTCGACGCGCTCAAGCGCGGCATCCTGGTGGGCCAGCTCACCGGTGGCAGTACCGGCATGCCGATGTCATTCGACCTGCCCGGCGGCGGCTCGGCCCGCATCTGTGTGAAGTGGGACAGCTATCCGGACGGTCGCGAGTTCGTCGGCAAGGGTATCTCGCCGGATGTGGAGGTCGCCCCCTCGGTCGCCGACATCCGCCATGGCCGCGATCCGGTGATCGCGCGCGCCGCGGAGTTGTTGCGCGCCAGATTGAAGCGCTGATCCGGCTCCGGTCCCGCGGGTCCTGGGTGCCACGGGACTGCAGGGACCCGGGGTATTCGCCTCAGAGGATGTGGAACACGCCGATCAACGCCAGCAGGGCGATCAGGAACAGGATCAGGAAGATCGCGAACAGCACCTTGGCGATGGTGCCAGTGACGCCGGCGACGCCGCGGAAGCCCATCAGGCCGGTAATCAGCGAGATGACGGCGAAAATGATTGCCCACTTCAGCATGCAACTCTCCCTTCGGCCGGGGGCCGACCACAGTTCGACAAAGTCGTCTTTTTAGGGGAGGGGCCGTGAAGGCCGGCGCTGGGGCATGTGACGGACCGGCTCACGAGGGTGCGCCGGCCCGCAGAGCGGCGGGGATCAACCCGCCAGGCGCGCCTTGATGCGGGCCGAAGCCACGGCCATGTCGGCCCGACCGGCGGCCCGGGTCTTCACCACCCCGACCACCTTGCCCATGTCGCGGGCGGAGCTGGCGCCGGTTTCGGCGATCGCGGCGTCGATCAGGGCGTCCAGCTCGGCGTCGTCGAGCTTGGCCGGCAGGTAGGTCTCGATCACCGCCATCTCGGCGCGCTCGACCTCGGCCAGGTCCTCGCGGGCGGCGGCCTCGTACTGGCTGATCGAGTCCTTGCGCTGCTTGACCATCTTCTCCAGCACGGCCAGCACCTGGCTGTCGTCCAGCTCGATCCGCTCGTCGACCTCGCGCTGCTTGATCGCAGCCAGGATCAGCCGGACCACGCCGAGTTTGTGCTTGTCGCCGGCACGCATGGCGGCCTTCATGTCTTCGGTGAGCTGCTGCTTGGTCGACATCGCGGTGGGCTCCTGGCAAAGCGGAAAGGGCACAAACGCACAAGGCCGGCGCTGCGCGGGGCAGCGTCGGCCAGTGCTTGGTGCTGTCGCAGCGGCGGCGGATCGACGCGCCAGCTGCCGAGGGACCGTCGTCAGCGCGGAGGCGCCGCGGTCCTGGACGTCCGCAGCGCGGACGCCTTGACTCAGTACAGCCGGGTACGGCGCGTCGTGTCGCGCGACAGGCGGCGCAGGTGACGCTTCACCGCGGCAGCGCGCTTGCGCTTGCGCTCCTGGGTCGGCTTTTCATAGAACTCGCGCTTGCGGGTTTCGGCAAGCACACCGGCCTTTTCGCAGGTACGCTTGAAACGGCGCAGAGCAAGCTCGAACGGCTCGTTCTCGCGAACTTTAACGTTGGGCATGGAATCTCCGGGTGGTAATCTGCCCGTCTGATCGGGCGAGCCGCGAAGTATAACGTGGGTACCACAGAATTTTCAAAGGTGGCGACGGGGTCCGCCGTCACCGGCCCGGTGCTCGGCATCGAGACCTCCTGCGACGAGACCGGCGTGGCCCTGCTGCGCTGGCAGCCGGAGGCGCCCGGCGAGGGCCTGCTGGCCCACACCCTGTACAGCCAGATCAAGCTGCATGCCGACTACGGCGGTGTGGTGCCGGAGCTGGCCAGCCGCGACCACGTGCGCAAGCTGCTGCCGCTGGTGCGCGAGACCCTGGCCGAGGCCGGACTGACCCCGCAGGATCTCGGCGGCGTGGCCTATACCGCCGGTCCCGGCCTGGCTGGTGCCCTGCTGGTCGGCGCCTCGGCGGCGCGGGCGATGGCCTGGGCGCTGGGCGTGCCGGCGATCGGGGTTCACCACATGGAGGGTCACCTGCTGGCCCCGCTGCTGGAGGCCGATCCGCCCGAACCGCCGTTCGTGGCCCTGCTGGTCTCCGGCGGTCATTCGATGCTGGTCGAGGTGGCCGGCATCGGCCATTACCGGATCCTCGGCGACACCCTGGACGACGCCGCCGGCGAGGCCTTCGACAAGACCGCCAAGCTGATGGGCCTGCCGTATCCCGGCGGCCCGGCACTGGCCGCGCTGGCCGGGCAGGGGCAGCCGGGCAGGTTCCGCTTCTCGCGGCCGATGACCGACCGGCCGGGGCTGGACTTCAGCTTCTCCGGCCTGAAGACCCAGGTGCTGCTGGCCTGGCAGGGCAGCGACCAGAGCGAGCAGACCCGCGCCGACATCGCGCTGGCGTTCGAGGAGGCGATCGTCGACACGCTGGTGATCAAGTGCCGGCGCGCGCTGGAAGCCACCGGCGCCGCGCGGCTGGTGATCGCCGGCGGCGTCGGCGCCAACCGCCGGCTGCGCGCCGAGCTGGCCGCCGCCGGCGACAAGGACGGCTTCCGCACCTATTTCCCGCGCCTGCAGTTCTGCACCGACAACGGCGCGATGATCGCGCTGGCCGGGGCGATCCGGCTGGCCCACGGCCAGCACCAGGACGCCACCGTGCAGGTGTTCCCGCGCTGGGACCTGGAGAGCCTGCCGCCGGCAACCCCGTAGGAGCGCACCCTGTGCGCGACGGCCCCGGCCCCTGATAAAGAGACTGGCGGCCATCGCGCACAGGGTGCGCTCTTACACGGGGATGGCTTGCATCGCGGGGCGACGTACCGGACGCTTACGCGATGGATATCGTTTTCATCGAAGACCTGCGCATCGACACCGTCATCGGCATCTATGACTGGGAGCGGCGGGTGCGCCAGACGCTGTCGTTCGACATCGAGATGGCGTTCGACAACACCCGCCCCGCGGCCAGCGACGACATCGCCGACACGCTCAACTACAAGGACGTCTCCAAGCGGCTGATGGCCTTTGTCGGCGAGTCCAGCTTCGGCCTGGTCGAGACCCTGGCCGAGCGCTGCGCGGCGATCATCCGCGAGGAGTTCGGCGTGGCCTGGGTGCGGCTGAAGCTGTCCAAGCCCGGCGCGGTGCGCGGCGCGAAGGCGGTCGGCGTGCGCATCGAGCGCGGGGTCCGGCCGCAGTAGCGCTCGCTGGTACCATAGGCGCCCGCCGCGCGGCCCCCGACGGGTCGACGCGTGTTCCCCGCCACCGAGCCGGCGCCGGCGTGTCCGTATCCCCGGCGTCGCGGGATGCCCGAGGAGATGCGTTTGGATTCCCTGCCTGAGTGGGCGCGTGCGCCCTGGATGCACACCGCGATCGGCGTCGTGGCGTTGCTCGTCGTGGCCTGGCTGGCGGGCCTGCTGGCGCGACTGATCCTGTTCCGCGTGGTGCGCACCATGGCGGTGCGCACGGTGTGGAAATGGGACGACGAATTGTTCCGCGCCGGCGTGTTCCGCTGGGTGGCGCGGCTGGTGCCGACCGTGGTGGTGCAGTTCGGTCTGCCGCTGGTGCCCGACCTGCCGCCGACGCTGGGGCGCCTGGGCGGCAACGTGGCGCTGGGGCTGATGGTGCTGTTCCTGGTGCTGGCACTGAGCGCCTCGCTCACCGCCATGGAGACCATGTACCGCGCGACGCCGGGCAGTTCGCAGCGCCCGATCAAGGGCGTGGTCCAGCTGGGCAAGCTGCTGCTGTTCATCATCGGCACGCTGGTGATCATCGGCGCGGTCACCGACAAGAAGATCGGCCTGCTGCTGTCCGGCCTGGGCGCGATGTCGGCGGTGCTGATCCTGGTGTTCAAGGACACCATCCTGGGCTTTGTCGCCGGCATCCAGCTCGCCTCCAACGACATGCTGCGGGTCGGCGACTGGATCACCATGCCCGGCGCGGGCGCCGACGGCGACGTCATCGACATCACGCTGTACACGGTGAAGGTGCGCAATTTCGACCGCACCATCGTCACCATCCCGACCTGGAAGCTGATCTCGGAGAGCTACCAGAACTGGCGCGGCATGGCCGAGTCGGGCGGGCGGCGGATCAAGCGCGCGTTGCTGGTCGACGCGGCCACGGTGCACTTCCTCGATGCCGCGGGGCTGGAACGACTGGGCCGTTTCCGCCTGCTGCGCGAGTACCTGGGCGCCAAGCACACCGAGCTGGCGGAGTGGAACCGCAGCCTCGGCGAGGCCGGCGAGCAGGCGGTGAACCGGCGCCGGCTGACCAACCTCGGCTCTTTCCGCGCCTATGTCGGCGCGTACCTGAAGGAGCACCCGCGGATCCATCACCAGATGACCTGCATGGTGCGCCAGCTGGCCAGCGACGCGCAGGGCATCCCGCTGGAGCTGTACTGCTTCACCAACACCACCGACTGGACGGCCTACGAGGGCATCCAGAGCGACATCTTCGACCACCTGTACGCGCTGCTGCCGGAATTCGGTCTGGCGCTGTACCAGCCACCCACCGGCCACGACCTGCGCGCGGCGCTGGCGGGCTTCTCGCCTGGCGCCGGTGCGTCCGCCGCCCGGGCCCGGGACTGACCATGGCCCGTGTCTACCTGAGCCTGGGTTCCAACGTCGAGCCGCAGCGTTATCTGCCCGCCGCGCTGGACGAGCTGCGCGCGCGCTTCGGCGCGCTGGCCGTCTCGCCGGCCTATCGCACGAAATCGGTGGGTTTCGAGGGGCCGGATTTCGTCAATCTGGCCGTGGGGCTGGACACCGACCTGCCGCCACAGGCGCTGAACGACTGGCTGCATGCGCTGGAAAATCGCCATGGTCGTCGGCGCGACGTGCCCCGCTACTCCGACCGCACGCTGGATGTGGACATCGTGTTCTACGACCAGCTGGTGACCGAAGGGACGGAGCACCTGCAGGTGCCCCGCGACGAGCTGAAGCACGCCTTCGTACTCAGGCCGATCGCCGACATCGCGCCGGACTTCGTGCATCCGGTCTCCGGCCGCTCGATGGCCGAACTGTGGGCGGCGTTCCCGGCCGACACGGCGCCGATGACCGTCGAACCGCTGGCCTGAGGCTGGCATCCCGCCGCGGCTGCGGCTGCGGCACAATGGCGCCTTCATCACGGGGGAGGGAAGCCATGGGCAAGTTCGCGCGTAGCTGGGCACTGATGAAGGCGAGCGCCGGGGTGTTGCGCTCGGACAAGTCGCTGCTGGTCTTTCCGCTGCTGTCGGGCATCTGCAGCCTGGTCGTGATGGCCAGTTTCTTGATTCCGGTGGCCAGCATGACGATGGAGGGCGAGCGGCTCGGCGTGCATTACAGGCACGGTCTTTCGACGGCCTCGTGGACACTGCTGTTCGGGTTCTACCTGGTGCAGTACTTCGTGATCTTCTTCTTTAACACGGCGCTGGCCGGGGTGGCGCTGAAGCGCCTGCGCGGCGAGGAAGCCAGCGTGAGTGAGGGTCTGGCGCTGGCCGGTTCGCGCATCGGGGCGATCTTCGGCTATGCCCTGATCGCGGCCACGGTGGGCCTGCTGCTGCGCATGGTGCAGGAACGGCTGGGCCTGATCGGACGCTTCATCGTCGGCTTGATCGGTCTGGCCTGGACCGTGGCCACCTTCCTGGTGGTGCCGGTGCTGGCCGGCGAAGGCGTCGGTCCGGTCGATGCGGTCAAGCGCAGCGTCGAGCTGCTGCGTCGCACCTGGGGCGAGAACCTGATCGGCAACGCCGGGCTCAGCGTGGTGTTCGGGCTGATCGGCTTCCTGCTGGCGCTGGTTTCGGTGGCACTGGTGGTCGGGGCGTTCGCCACGCAGTCGATCGTCGCGGGGGTGACCGCGGTTGCCATCGTGGTGTCGGCCTTCATCGTTCTGGCGCTGGTGCAGTCCTCGCTGCAGGGCGTCTACGCGGCAGCGTTGTATCGCTATGCCGAAGAGGGCGAGGCCGGCGCGGGCTTCCCGCCGGCGCTGCTGGAGCAGGCGTTCCGCCCTAAGGGCTGAGGCTCACACCGACAGCGTGCGTCCGCCGTCGATACGGATCACCTGACCGGTCACGAACGGGGCGTCGCGCAGCAGCCACAACACGGCGCTGGCGACGTCCTCCGGCGTGCCGGCGCGCTTGAGCGGCGTGCGTTCGAGCATGGCCCGCTTGTCGTCGTAGGCCTTGCCTTCGCTGGGCCACATCACCGCGCCCGGCGCTACCGCGTTCACCCGCACCTGCGGGCCCAGATCCAGCGCCAGCGAGCGGGTCATGGCCAGCAGCGCGGCCTTGGCCATGCAGTACACCGGATGGTCGGCCAGCGGCCGTTCGGCGTAGATGTCCACCAGGTTGACGATGGCGCCACCGGCCTGGCGCAGCGCCGGCGTGGCGGCCTGGGCGAGGAAGAACGGCGCCTGTGCGTTGGAAGCGAACAACTCGTCCCACTGCGCCGGCGTGGCACTGCCGACCGGCGTCGGATAGAACGCCGACGCGTTGTTCACCAGCGCGTCGAGCCGGCCGAACCGGGACAGTGCGGCGGTGACCAGCTCGGGCAGCATGTCCAGCGCCGCCAGCTCGGCATGCACCAGTTGCACGCTCTGCTCGCGCTGCTGCCCGAGTTCGGCGGCCAGCGCCTCGGCCGCGTCGGCCGAGTGGCGGTAGTGCAGCACCAGGTCGTAGCCGGCGGCATGCAGGGTGCGGGCGATCACCGCACCTACGCGGCGACCGCTGCCGGTGATCAGGGCGACCGGACGGGGATGGGTGGAACTCATGGGCGCTTCCGCTCAGCTGGATCGCTCCAGCTTGCCGCAAACCGCGTGACAGTTCATCGGGTCGTGGTCGCGGCCTCGCCCGCGTCCGTCCCATCGACGAAGCCCACATCGGCGGCGAACAGCGCGATCGCCGTCGCCGCCACCTGGCGGGTGTCGTAGTAGGCGTACGCGCCGACGCCGACTGCGCCGACCACCGGCAGCCAGCGCGACACGCCGGCGCCGACCGCGCGCTGCCCCACCTTCACGCCGACCTGCTTGGCGATGCGCTCGACCACGGTGTAGGTGACGCGGCGGAACAGCAGGCGGTCGCCCATGCGCACCACCAGGTCGCGGAAGGCCTGCGCGGCGGTATGGCGGAACAGGCACCACAGCATCTGCTCGCGCCCGAGCGAGGCCTGCTTGCCGAAGCTGGCGGCGATGTCACTGACCATCTGCGCCTGGATCCGCCAGATCGCAATCAGTTCCGGCAGCACGGTCATCCAGCCCAGCGGTCCCGGCGGCAGGGCCAGCGAACCGGCAGTGACCGCGGCACGGCGCGCCGCTCGTTGACCGAGCGCACGCGCGTCGGCGAGCGGGTCGGCGCTTGGCCCGACCCCGGCCGCCGGAATGCGACTGACGAAGTCGAGCAAGGCCTGGGTGACCCGGTCGTGGGCGCCGGGCTGGTAGGGCACCGGCAGCGAGCGGTCGGGCGGGTTCATGGTGCCTCCTCGGGCTTCAGGCGGGACGCAAGTGTCGGCACCGGCCGATGAAGCGTTGCCAACGATCTTGCCCGGAACATGACTTTCGGGGGTGTGAGGCTTTCACTGCAATTGGCAATGTTATAACGTATCAATAATGCGAAGCCGCTCCCTTTCCCCGCTCACTGGACGTTTCATGACTCCTCGCCTGCTTGCCCTCAGCCTTGCCTGCGCCCTGGGCGCATCTTCCGCCTTTGCCGCCGATGCCCCTGCTGCGCCGGATGACGCGCCATCGAACACGCCGGCGGCCCGCAACCAGCCGGTCCAGGTCAAGCAGCTCGGCTCGGTGGACGTGAGCGCCGCGCTCGACCAGGCGCGCAACGCCCTGTCGCCGGATACCGGCTCCAGCCAGTACGTGATCGACCGGAAGGCGATCGCCCAGCTGCCGCTGGGCGCGGCCACGCCACTGAACCAGGTGGTGCTGCAGGCGCCGGGCGTGGTGCAGGATTCCTACGGTGGACTGCATGTGCGTGGCGACCACGCCAACCTGCAGTACCGCATCAACGGGGTGATCATCCCCGAGTCGATTTCCGGCTTCGGCCAGACGCTGGACACGCGCACCATCGAGAACGTGAAGCTGCTCGATGGCGCGCTGCCGGCGCAGTACGGCCTGCGCACGGCCGCGGTGGTCGACATCACCACCCGCAACGGCCACGACCTGGGCAATGGCGGCAGTGTCGGTGTCACCGGCGGCTCGTTCGGCACGCTCAACCCGAATGCCTCGGTATGGGGCAGCAAGGACCGCTGGAGCTGGTTCCTCACCGCGAACTATCTGGAGAGCGATGTCGGCGTGGAGAATCCCACGGCCAGCCGCAAGCCGCTCCACGACCACACCCACCAGGTGAAGGCGTTCGGCGACGTCTCCTACCTGATCAACGACGACACCCGCCTGAGCTTCATGTTCGGCGCGGCCAACAGCCGTTTCCAGATCCCGAACAACCCGGACCAGCAGCCGAGCTTCGGCTACCTCACCCAGACCGATTTCAACTCCGCCAACCTCAACGAGCGCCAGCGCGAAACCACCCGCTTCGGCGTGCTGTCGCTGCAGGGCAAGCTGGGCGAAACCGACTACCAGGTGGCGCTGGGCCAGCGCTATTCCAGCCTCGATTTCACGCCGGACCTGATCGGCGATCTGATGTTCAACGGCGTCGCCTCGACCATCGACCGCAGCAACCGCGCCAGCACCCTGCAGGCCGACTTCTCCACCCCGCTGGGTGACCACCACACCCTGCGCTACGGCGTGTACGGCAGCTTCGAGCGGGCGCCCAGCAGCAACAACGCGTGGGTGTTCCCGGCCGATGCCAGCGGCAATCAGGCCAGCACGACGCCGATCAACATCCTCGACGGCAACCGCATCACCGCCAAGACCTGGTCGGCCTACGTGCAGGACGAGTGGAGCATCGGTGACAGGCTGACGGTGAACTACGGCCTGCGCGGCGACCAGTACAAGGCCTTCCGCACCGAGAGCCAGCTCAGCCCGCGACTGGGCGCGGTCTACCAGGCCACCGACTCGACCGTGCTGCACGCCGGCTACGCGCGCTACTTCACGCCACCGGCGACCGAGGCGATCACCACCGCCAACATCGCCAAGTTCAACGGCACCACCAACCAGTTGCCCGACAACGGCGACAACACGCCGCTGTCCGAGCGCGCCGACTACTTCGACGCAGGCATCTCGCAGAACGTCGGCGCCCACCTCACGCTGGGCCTGGACGCGTACTACCGCAAGGTGCAGCGCCTGCAGGACGAAGGCCAGTTCGGTGCCGCGCTGGTGTACTCGACCTTCAACTACGCCAAGGGCCGCATCAAGGGCGTGGAGTTCACCGCCAACTACGACAACGGTCCGCTCAGTGCGTACTTCAACCTTGCGGCCAGCCGCGCCATGGGCACGCACGTGATCACCAGCCAGTACAACTTCGCACCGGACGACCTGGCCTACGTCGCCGACCACTGGATCTTCCTCGACCACGACCAGGCGTACTCCTCGTCCGGCGGCGTGAGCTACGCCCTAGGCGACGACACCCAGGTCGGCGCCAACTACCTGTTCGGCAGCGGCCTGCGCAAGGATGGTGCCGTGCCGAACGGCGCCTCGCTGCCGGCCTACTTCCAGCTCAATCTGAGCGTGTCGCACGACTTCAACCTCGCCAGCACCGGCAAGCTGCACACCCAGTTGGCCCTGATCAACGCGCTCGACCGTACCTACGAGCTGCGTGATGGCAGCGGCATCGGCGTGGGTGCGCCGCAGTTCGGTCCGCGACGCGGCCTGTACCTGACGCTGCAGAAGGACTTCTGACGCGGTCCGGCTGCCCCGCCACTCCCGGAGCGGGGCGCCAGATGGTCGCGGCGCACCCCTCGCCGCGATCCGTTCCGGCCGGCCCTGTCCCGTCCCTCCCCTTGGGCAGGGTCCGGCCCGGAACCCTTCGTCGCCACGGCCCGGCCCGATCGACCCGGTATCCTTGCGCGCTCCGCCAGCCGACGACGCGCCCATGCAGGACCGACTCCCCGAACCTTCCGCCGACGAACGCGCGCACTCCGGGCGCCTCGTCGCGATGCTGCGTGACGAGATCGCCGCGCATGGCCCGATGCCGTTCGAGCGCTACATGGAGCGCTGCCTCTACGCTCCCGGGCTGGGCTACTACAGCGCAGGCACCACCAAGTTCGGGGCGGCCGGCGACTTCACCACGGCACCCGAGCTGGGCGAGCTGTTCGCCCGCTGCGTGGTGCAGGCGATGGCCCCGGTGCTGGCCGCGTCCGGCGACGCGGCCGACTTCCTCGAGCTGGGCGGCGGCAGTGGCGCGTTCGCCGAGGTCGCCCTGCGGGCGATGGACGAGGCCGATGCGCTGCCCCGTCACTACCTGATCCTTGAACCGAGCGCCGATCTGCGCGAGCGCCAGCGCGAACGCCTGTCCGCGGCATTGCCCGCTGACGTCGTCGCGCGCGTGCAGTGGCTGGACCGGCCGCCGTCCGCAGCGTGGCGCGGTGTGCTGTTCGCCAACGAAGTGGTCGACGCGCTGCCGGTGGTGCGTTTTGCGATCCGCGACGGGGCGGTCTTCGAGGAGGTCGTCGCCGTCGATGCCGATGGCCGGCTGGTGCGCGAGGACCGGCCGGCCAACGGGGGCACCGAACAGGCCGTGCGCGCGCTGGAGCACGAGCTCGGCGCCCCGTTCGCCGACGGCTATCGCTCGGAGCTGCTGCCGCAGCTCGCCGCGTGGATCGCGGCGATCGCCGGCCCGCTGGAAGCCGGGGCGATGCTGCTGGTCGACTACGGCTTCGCCCGCCGCGAGTACTACCTGCCTGGAAGGCGCGACGGCACGCTGATGGCGCACTATCGCCACCGCGCCCATGCCGACCCGCTGTACCTGCCGGGGCTCAACGACCTCACCGCATCGGTCGACTTCACCGCGCTGGCCGAGGCGGGCGAGCGGGCCGGCTTCACGCTGGTGAACTATCTGCCGCAGTCCGCCTTCCTGATGGCGTCGGGCCTGCCGCTGGCGTTCGAAGCGGCATTCGCCGCCGCACCCGACGAGGCTGCGCGCTACCGGTTGGCCCAGCAGGTGAAGCGGCTGACCCTACCCGAGCAGATGGGCGAGCGCTTCCAGGCGATGCTGTTCGCGCGCGGCCTCGATCCACTGCCCATCGACGAGGACCTGGTCGGCGAGCGTCCGGCGGCGCGACTGTGACCGAAGGCCCCGCGCACCTGCGCTGGCATCGCCGCTGGGTCGCGCTGGGCCTGGCGATCATGGCCTGGACGCTGTGGATGGCGTTGCGCCCCGACCCCGGCATCACGCTGGCGGTGCCGGAAGGCGACAAGGTGCTGCACGCGGTCACCTTCACCGGTCTGATGGGCTGGTGGGGGAACGTCTACGCCTCGCGCGGCGCGCGGGCCCGGGGCGGCGCTCGGATGTCTCGCGTTCGGCGTCTTCATCGAGTTCGCGCAGTGGCTGGACCCACCGCGCGACGCCGATGCCTTCGACGTGCTCGCCGATGCCGTGGGCATCGGCGTGGCCTGTCTGCTGCTGCGCACGCCGCTGGCCCGGGTGCTGGCCCGGGTCGAAGCCTGGTCAGTGGCCCGCCGGCGCGCTTGAGGCGCTGGCGGGAGGGCCGGCCGTACCGGCTGCCGTCGGCATATCGCCGCTCGCTGCCTGGGTCGGTGGCAGCGGGGCCACCGGCGTGCTGTCCTCGGGACGCCGCGCCAGTTCGCCGTGCTTGAACAGGTTCGCGGCCACCTGGTAGTAGGCGATCGCCTCGTCCACCAGGGCCTGGTCGACCGGGTGCGCCGGGGTGGCGTCGCCGGTGGCGAAGTCCGGCACCAGTTGCTCCATCTTGCGGCCGGGTTCCAGCGCGGTCAGCAAGCCATGGCGCAGGTAGCCGAGCTTCTCGTAGGTGGCCGGGAAGGCGCGCTCGCGGCCGGGTTCCAGCTGGAACACGTCGTAGCCGAAGAAGCGGCTGCGGTAGCTGAAGTGCAGCAGGCCCAGCAGGGTCGGCGGCACGTCGATCTGCGAGGTGAGGCGCTCGACCTTCTGCGGCGGGATGTGCGCCGGCGAGTAGATGTACAGCGGGATGTGGTAGCGGTTGATCGGGATGCTGGCCTTGCCGGCGCTGGCCGCGTCGTGGTCGGCGGTAATCACGAACACGGTGTCCTTGAAGTACGGCTTTTCCCTGGCGCGCTTGAGGAAGTCGCCGATCGCCCAGTCGGTGTAGGCCACCGCGCCGGAACGCGAGCCCTGCGGGAAGTCCACGCGCCCGGCCGGGAAAGTGTATGGCCGGTGGTTGGAGGTGGTCATGATGTGCAGGAAGAACGGCTTGCCCTGCGCGTGGATCCGGTCCATCTGCGCCAGCGCCATGGTGTACAGGTCCTCGTCGGACACGCCCCAGACGTTCTCGTGGTGGATGACGGCGCCCTTCGGGTAGTCCTTGCGGTCCACCGCCAGGTAGCCGTTGTGGCTGAAGAAGTAGTTCATGTTGTCGAAGTAGCCGTAGCCACCGTAGACGAACTCCGACACGTAGCCCCGGTCGTTGAAGATGTCGGCCAGCGAGAACAGGTTCTCGTTGCCCTTCATCTTGATCACCGAATCGCCCGGGGTCGGCGGGATCGACAGCGAAAGCGCCTCCAGCCCGCGCACGGTGCGGGTGCCGTTGGCGTAGGCGTTCTCGAAGAACATGCTCTGCCGGGACAGCGCATCGAGCTGCGGCGTGAGGTGCTGCTTGTTGCCGAACACCCCCAGGTAGTCTGCCGACAGGCTTTCCACGCTGATCAGCACGACGTTGAGATGCTCTTCCGGGCCGCTGTGGCGGATCTCGCGGGTGAGATCGTGCGGGCTGTCGTTGAGGTAGGTGGCTTCCGGCGTCTTCAGCAGCTTGCGCACGCGCGCATAGGCCTCGTCCTGCGGCAGCGTGCGGTAGAACTTGGCGTAGTCGAGGTGGCTGGAGCGGAACGCGGCGAAGAACTGGAAGATGCCGTTGCCGGCCAGCTCGTTGACGTAATTGTTGTCGGTGCGGTCCTTCATGTCGGCGGAGAAGCCGGCGGTGACCAGCACGCTCAGCACCAGCCAGGCCAGCGCCAGCATGCTGCGCGCGCCGAAGCGCGAGCCTTCGTCGCGGCGCCACACGCGTCGCCGGGTCAGCCACAGCACCAGCACCGCGCCGACGGCCAGCAGGGCCAGCCAGGTACCGATCGGGTAGGACTCGCGGATGTTGCCGATCACCTCGGTGGTGTAGACGAGGTAGTCCACCGCGATGAAGTTGAAGCGCACACCGAACTCGTTCCAGAACACCAGCTCGGACGCGCCCACGAACATCAGGCCGAACAGCATCGCCAGGGCCAATCCGTACAGGTAGCCGCGGCCGCTGCGCCGGTTGTAGGCCAGTGCGGGCAGCGGCAGCAGGTAGATCGCCAGGATCGCCAGTGGCCACACCTCGTGCAGGCTGGCCTGCCACTTCAGGTACAGCAGGCCCCAGCACAAGCCGAAGCCGGCCAGCAGGGCGGCGATCCAGCCGAGCCAGCCGGCCAGGCCGCGCACGCGCGGCCGGTCGGTCGGCACGATCCACAGGAACAGCACCAGCGGCCACGCCACGTAGACGAAGGTCACCAGGTCGGCGATCGCGCCGACACCGAAGGCGTAGAGGTAGTTGAGCGGGTTCGGGCTCACGCCCTTGCCGGTCATCACCAGCAGCGCGATGCGCGTGATCACGCCGATCACCAGATACGTGGCGGCCAGCCAGCCCAGCGGGCGCAGGCGCTGGCGCAAGGGCGAGGAGGAGGGATGGCTCAGGGACACAGGCGACTCCGGAACATGGATCGCCGCACCAGCGCGAAGGCGTTGGCATCGGCGCGAAAGGTCAATTGTTATATTGTTTCACATCGCCAATGGCACTGATGCGCGCGGCATCCATCGCGGCGCCAACGGCCGGGCCGCGCAGACCATCGTCGACGAAGGGGGCGGCAGTCACCGCCGCGGCTGCCGCACGGGCCTGGCGCAGGTAATCGCCGGCGGGATACGGATCGTCTTCATGCCCCAGTCGCCCGCGCTTGTCGGCCCAGCAGGCGGCCAGGAAGGTCTCCAGCCGCTCCGGTCGGCGCAGGGCGTCCAGCGCGGTGAGCAGCTTGAGCACCGTCGCTGGCTTGAGCTCCAGTGCCCTGTGCGCGTTGAGGTGCTCGCGGCAGACGTGTTCGGCGAGCGTGGCGTGTTCGGTCGGTACCTTCAGCCTGGCCGAGAGCGCGCGCACGAGCGGTACGCCGGCGTGCTCATGGCCGATGTGCCGTGGCAGCACATCGGCCGGTGTGAGCGCCTTGCCCAGGTCGTGACAGAGCGCGCAGTAGCCGACCAGATCGTCGCCGGTCGCGATCGCGGCGGCCGCGTCGAGCACCAGCTCCATGTGGGTGCCGGTGTCGACCTCCGGATGGAACTCGGGGCGCTGCGGCACGCCATAGAGCGCGTCCACCTCGGGAAACAGGACCGCCAGCGCGCCGCTCTCGCGCAGCACGCGCAGAAATGCCGACGGCCGCGCTTCGGCCAACGCGCGCCGGGTCTCGGCCCACACGCGCTCGGGCACCAGATGGTCCACCTCGCCGCTCGCCACCATCTGGCGCATCAGCGCCATCGTCTCGGTGGCCACGGTGAAGCCGAGTGGTGCGAAGCGCGCAGCGAAGCGCGCCACGCGCAGCAGGCGCACCGGATCCTCGACGAACGCCAGCGAGACGTGGCGCAGCACGCGCGCTTCGATGTCCTGCCTGCCGCCGTAGGGGTCGACCAGGGCGCCGCTCTCGTCCTGCGCGATGGCGTTGATGGTGAGGTCGCGCCGGGCCAGATCTTCTTCCAGTGTCACCGTCGGGTCGGCGTGGAAGGCGAAGCCGTGGTAGCCGCGGCCGGTCTTTCGTTCGGTGCGCGCCAGTGCGTACTCCTCGCCGCTGTCCGGGTGCAGGAAGACAGGGAAGTCCTTGCCGACGGCCCGATAGCCGAGCGCAAGAAGCTCGTCCGGCTGCGCGCCGACCACGACATGGTCGCGATCGACCACGGGCCGACCGAGCAGCTGGTCGCGGACGGCGCCGCCGACGAGATAGATACGCATCCGGACATTCTGCCATGACGTTCCTTCACGCCCCCGCAACGGCATCGCCGGACGTCGGGGGTTATCCTCGTGCGATCCGTCCGCCGCCCGAGGGAACGCCGTGAAGCGTCGCAGTCTCCGCCCCGTCCTCGCCGCGATGCTGCTGCTGGCCAGCACCGCCGTCGCCGCCGCCCAGGCCGATCCGGCCGCGACCCGCGCCTATATCGACAAGGCCTGGACTACGCTGACCCGGGCCACCGACGACTGTGCGTCGCTGGTCGATCCGAAGGTGGCCACCGAGCCGGTGTTGTACCTGCCGGCCGACGTGCCGATGCCTCCCTCGCTCGAGGCTACCCGGCACCGTTGCAAGGTCGACGTGCGCCGCCTGCCGCGGGTGGTCACCGCGCTGGGCCAGATCGACGCGCGCACGCTGCCGGTGCAGGGCCTGCTGTACCTGCCGCATCCCTACGTGGTGCCGGGCGGCATGTTCAACGAGATGTACGGCTGGGACAGCTACTTCATCGTGCTGGGCCTGGTTGCCGATCACCATGCGGACCTGGCGCGCGGCATGGTCGACAACTTCCTCTACGAGATCGACCACTACGGCGGCGTGCTCAATGCCAACCGCAGCTACTACTTCAGCCGTTCGCAGCCGCCGTTCCTCGGCGAGATGATGCGTGCGGTAATCGACGACCCGGCCAGCTTCCCCGATGCGGATGCCGCCACCGCCTGGCTGCGCAAGGCCTATCCGCTGGCGGTGAAGGACCACGCGATCTGGCTGGGCAAACCGCATCAGGCCGGCGACACCGGCCTGGCGCGCTACATGGATCTCGGCGCCGGTCCGGTGCTGGAGATGCGCAACGCCGACTACCTGAAGGGCGTGATCCGCTACCTGGAGAAGCATCCGGCGAAGAACCACGGCTACCTGGTGAGGGCGCCGGAGCATCCGGATGCGACCGAAGCGACGCGCCTGAAGACCCGCAGCTGCGATCTTGCCGCTTCGCCCGTCTGTGCCGACGCCTGGGCCGACGGCTACCGCCTCAGCGCCGACTACTACGCCGGCGACCGCGCGATGCGCGAATCCGGCTTCGACACCAATTTCCACTTCGGTCCCTACGGTGCCGCCACCCACCACTACGCCGCGGTGGGTCTCAACAGCCTGCTGTACCGCTACGAGCGTGACCTGCACGATTTCGCGCTGCGGCTGGGCAAGCCGGCCGAGGCGGCACACTGGGCTGCGCTGGCGGCGCAGCGCAAGGCGGCGATGAACAAGTACCTGTGGCGGGCCGACCGCGGCCTGTTCATGGACTACGACACCACGACCGGCCAGCCTTCGGACGATCCTTACCTGACCACCTTCTATCCGCTGTGGGCCGGGCTGGCGACGCCGGCGCAGGCGAAGTCGGTACGCGATCACCTGGCGCTGTTCGAGCGCAAGGGCGGCCTGGCGATGAGCGGAGACGCCAGCGGCGCGCAGTGGGACCAGCCGTTTGGCTGGGCACCGACCAACTGGCTGGCGGTGAAGGGGCTGGACGACTACGGCTTTCACGACGACGCGCGGCGCATCGCCGCGAAGTTCGCCGGCACGGTGGATCGCAGCCTCGCCGCCGACGGCACCATCCGCGAGAAATACAACATGGTCAGCGGCAACGCCGACGTGCGGATCACCGCCGGCTACACCGAGAACGTGATCGGCTTCGGCTGGACCAACGGCGTCTGGCTCAAGCTGCACCAGCTGCTCGACCGCGCGCCGGCGGGCAAGGCCGAAACCGCCACCGTCACGCCCTGAGCGCGGCGGTGCTCAGCGCGCGTGGCGGCGGGCAGCGTCCAGCCGCCGCTGCCGCGGCAGGCCGCCGACCAGTCGCGGCAGCCAGGGCGTGAACGGCTGCGGCACGATGCCCAGCGCGGCGTAGCCATCGGTCTTGCCGACCGAGTCGGTGCGCAGCGAACGGAAATTGTCCAGCGAGAACGGCTTGCCCGGCAGCAGCTCGGCCACCTGCGCCTGCAGCCGGCCCAGCGCATCCGGCAGCGGCAGTATCCGTGTGTGCAGGCCGGCCGCATCGCGGATGGCGGCGACAATCGCACCCAGCGTGAGCACTTCCGGTCCGTACAGTTCGAAGCTGCGCGGGTACGACGGCGCTTCGCCGGCGACGCAGCGCGCGATCGCCTCGACCACGTCGCCGACCCAGGTGGGCGCCATCTTCGCCTGCACGCGGGCCAGCGGCAGCACCGGCGTCATCTTCAGGATCTTCGCGAAGCGACCGACCAGGCCGTCGCCGTCGCCGAAGATCACGCTGGGCTGGTAGATCGTCCAGTCCAGCCCGGACTGGCGCACCCGCGCCTCGGCTTCGCCGCGGGTCTTCAGGTACTCGCTCAGCCCCTGGCCCGCCTTGAGCGAGCTCATCTGATGCAGGCGTGCCACGCCGGCCGCACGGCAGGCTTCGATTACCTTGCCGGTCAGTTCCACGTGCACGCGCTGGAAGGTCTGGCGCCCCTGGCTGTTGAGGATGCCGACCAGGTTGATGACCGCATCGGCACCGGCGAACGCGGCCCGCAATCGGTCCATATCGTGCACGTCGGCATTCACCAGTCGCACGCCCGGCGTCACGGCGAGCGCACGGTGCTGTTCCCGATTGCGCGTCAGCACGGTGATGCGGTGACCGTCACGGGCGAGCCGGGGAAGCAGGTGGCTGCCGACGAAGCCGGTGCCTCCGAGAACGACAAGGGCCTGGACGGTCATGCGGGAGTTCCTCGAATGATCAGGATGAGCCGGGGCTGGGCGGTGTCGCGACCGTGGCGCCATCGGCCGGCGACTCCGCCGTCGCGGTGGCCGGACAACTGACCGGTTTGCGCACCGTACCGGGGCCGGGCGGTACGTAAGCCTGGCCGATCGGCGTCATCCGCGCATCCAGCGGTACCGCGCGACCGGTCAGTCGCCAGTCGTAGATCACGCTGAATGCCATCACCCGCGCCACGTACTCACGGGTCTCCTTGTACGGAATGGTGGCGGTGAACAGATCCGGCGGCAGCGTGCCGCGCTGGTCCAGCCACTGGTCGACCTTCACCGGGCCGGCGTTGTAGGCCGCGCTGGCCAGCCAGGGGGCGCCGTTGAAGCGTTGCGCCATCTGTGCGAGGTAGCGCGTGCCCAGCTGCACGTTGGTCGTCGGGTCGTACAGCGAATCGCCGCCGGCCCAGGGCAGGCCGTAGTCGCGGGCGACCTGCGCGCCGGTGGCCGGCAGCAGTTGCATCAGGCCCCGCGCGTCGGCACCGGAGCGGGCGTCGCTCATCCACGCGCTCTCGGCGCGGGCGATTGCATACGCCCAGGCCGGATCGATACCGGCCTGCGAGGCCTGCTCGACCATGTGGTCCTGGCGCGCCAGCGGGAAGCGCAGGTCGTAAAGGCGCAGCGCGTCGCCGCTGGAGAAGGTGAACACCGCACGGTCGTACCAGCCTCGCTGGTTGGCCAGCAGGGCCGCTTCGCGCCGGGTCGCCACGCTGCTGCCGGCCAGCGCGCGCGCCCATTCGCGGCGCGCATCGCGGGGCAGGCCCACGGCGTACAGCTCGAACGCGCGCTGCATGCCGGGCTCGGCGAGCAGGCTGCGGGCGATCGCCGGGTCGTCACCGATCGAATCCGGACAGATCGCGTAGGGGCTGTTGCTGCGGTCGGCAGCGAGAAAGCCGAAATAGGTCGGCTCGGAGGCCAGCTCCGCGTACAGGGCATCGGCCTGGCGGGTGTGTCCCAGCGCAGCCAGCGCGCGCGCCTTGAAGTAGTCCCATTCGCCATCCTGGCGCTGGTCCGGCGCCAGCGCGTCGATCGCCTGCAGCACCGCGCGCCAGTCCTGCCGGGCCAATGCCACGCGCACGCGCCACTCGCGGGTGGCGTCGGTCTGTGCATCGACCGGCAGCTCGCGCAGTCGCTGCAGCGAGTGCTCGTCGAAGTCGGTGGCGTGGAACAGGGCCAGGGTGGCCAGCACGTCGTCGCGTTGCGACTGGCTGAAATGGAAGCGCCGCTGCAGATGCAGCCAGCCGGCATCGGCCGCGTTGGTATCGCGCCGCGCCAACCGGCGCAGGGCCAGCGCCGCCGCCTCGCGATGACGTGGCGTGTCCGGCCAGTGCATGGCTTCCTTCACCGCCGTGGCAGGGTCGCGCAGGGCCAGCGCAAGGCGTTGTGCCGCGGTGGCATCACGCGGCGGCAGCCAGGCCGCCAGCGATGCGATGGTGCCGCCGGCGCCCGCCGCCACCGCGCGATCGATCCGCGCCCATAGCCGGGTCGGCGTGAGCAGGCCGCCATCGTGCGCGGCCTGCAACACCGGCTCGCAGGCATTCGGCAGCGAGGCTTTCTGCCACAGCGCGGCGAGGTCCTTGTCGAAGTCCAGGCGATGCCCCTGCGCCATCCGCGCCTGCAGCTCGTCGCAGGCCAGGGCGTCGCCCAGGCCGTCCCGGTACAGCGCCATGAAGCCGGTCCAGTCCTGCCGGCGCGCCAGTTCGCCAAGGTAGGCGCGGCGCAGGTCGTCGGCGGGAATCAGGCCGGGGTAGCGCTTGAGGTAGTCCTGCACGCGGGCGGTGTCGAGCTGTTGCAGGTCATGCTCGAGGGCAGCCGCTTCGAGATAGGGGTACAGCACGTACTGTTGCAGTCCCCGTGCCTGCGCGCGCCAGGCATCGCCGCCGAGCTGGGCAGTCGCATAAGCCTGCTTGAACGCCTCGCGTTCGGTGTCGGCATTCGGTGCCGCATCGCTGCTCCCGGCGGCGGCGAGGAGCAGGATCAGGGCGGCAAGGCGGGGAACGAGGCGGAACGGGCGCGACGGGGGACGGGCGGCGTGCATTGGATCTCCTGCGTGCAACGTTTCGAGTGTAGTGGAGCGCTTGCCAACGGCAGCCAACAGCGTGACGGGGCACTCGCGATGAGCGCGTGCATGGCGCTGATACACTCGCGCGCTCGCCCCTCTCCCGGATCGTCATGACCTCCGCGACCACGTCTTCGACGCGCCCGCACTGGCCGGTCTGGCTGGGGCTCTGGCTCGCCGCCGCGATGGGCCTGTGGTGGTGGTGGGCGGCCGGTCGGCCGGTGGCGCTGCCGGATGCGCCGTCCGCGCGCATCGCCTGCGTGTCCTACTCGCCGTATCGCCGCGAGGGGCAGACGCCGTATGACCCGGCGACCTTCATCTCGCCGCAGCAGATCGATGCCGACCTGCGGGCGCTGTCGCGCCGCTTCGACTGCGTGCGCACCTATTCCGAAGGCCAGGGCCTGGATGCCGTGCCGGCGATCGCCGGGCGCTACGGCATGAAGGTGCTGCTGGGCGTATGGATCGGTCGCGATCCCGCGGCCAACGAACGGGAGATCGCCCTGGCCGCGGCTGCGGCACGAGCCCATCCGGAGGTGTTGCGCGGGGTCATCGTCGGCAACGAGGTGCTGCTGCGCGGCGAGCAGTCGTCCGCGGCGCTGGCCGGCTACCTGCGCCAGGCGCGGGCGGTACTTCCGCCGGCCGTGCCGGTGACCTATGCCGATGTGTGGGAGTTCTGGCTGCGCCATCCGGAACTGGCCAGCTCGGTCGACTACATCACTATCCACGTGCTGCCTTACTGGGAGGACGATCCGGTACCGCCGGAGCGTGCCGTGCAGCATGTGGCCGACGTGTATGCACGGGTGCGCGCGGCGTTTCCCGGCAAGCCGGTGATGATCGGCGAAACCGGCTGGCCCAGTGCCGGCCGGCCTCGCGAGGCGGCCACGGCGAGCCTGGTCAACGAGGCGCGTTACCTGCGCGAATTCCTGCGCTATGCCGCCACGGTGCAGATGCCGTACAACGTGATCGAGGCTTTCGACCAGGCCTGGAAGCGCGAGCAGGAAGGCACGGTCGGCGGCTACTGGGGCATCTTCGACGCCCACGCACGGCCGAAATTTCCGATGCAGGGGCCGGTGACCGAGATCCCGCGCTGGTGGCTGGGCCCTCTGGCGGGGCTGGCGATGGCCGGACTGTTCGTCATGGTCGGCGGCTCGAGGCGCAACTGGCGCGGGGGGCGGGGCTGGCTGGCCCTGACCGGCGCGGGGCTCGGATCCGGCACGGCGCTGGCGTGGCAGGTAAGGCAGATGATCTATGCCTGTGGTCCCTGGTGGGAGTGGGCGGTCAGCCTCGGCGCCTGTCTGCTGGCGCTGGGCACCGCACTGGTGCTGGCCCGTGCACTGGCGGCATGGCTGGCCGGCGCGACGGCGCTACCAGCGGGCGCGCATCTGCGCTTCGGCTGGTTGTTCGCGCTGGCTTATTACGGCCTGCTGCTGGTGTTCGACGGCCGCTATCGCGACTTTCCGCTTGGCCTGTTTGCCCTGCCCGCGGTGGGCTACGCCCTGCTTGCGCTGCTCGGTCGTGCGGCGCAGGCCCCGTCCACGCGCGAGGAACGGTTCCTGGGAATGCTGCTGCTGGTGCTCGGGGCGGTGGTGCTGGTGCAGGAGCTGGGGCTCAGTCCAGTGGCCTGGTTATGGTTCGCTCTGAACATCCTGCTGGCCGCGCCG
This sequence comes from Dyella thiooxydans, assembly GCF_001641285.1. Taxonomy (NCBI): domain Bacteria; kingdom Pseudomonadati; phylum Pseudomonadota; class Gammaproteobacteria; order Lysobacterales; family Rhodanobacteraceae; genus Dyella; species Dyella thiooxydans. The sequence continues at coordinate 2,720,519 of NZ_CP014841.1, read as the reverse complement.
GGCTGGTTCGGCCGCCCACGCCGGATCGTTCACCCGCACCAGTAGCAGGGCGCCGACCAGCAGGGCCAGCGCGCCACTCTCGTAGCAGTAGAGCTCGATCGCCAGCAGGCCCAGCGAAGCGGCGAGGGCCGCACTCCAGCGGCGCCGGTACAGCAGGGCGAGAGCTGCCGCGAGGAGCGCCGCTGCACCGTAAACATCATGCAGGAAGCCCTGTACGACCAGGTCGCGCAAGCCGCACCAGGCCGGCGCCGCCGGGCCGCCGGCGGCACATCGGTCGCCCAGTCCGGGCGGTTCGACCAGGCCGTAGCGCAGCGCAGCGGCGATCGCGCCGGCCAGCAGGACGACGATCCAGGCGAGGGCGGCCCGACTCCGCTGGCCGCGCATCAGCGTCGCACCCTCTGCAGCCGAGGCGCCACATGCGCGGGCAGACGCACCTCGGCGGCGATGGGCAGGTGGTCGGAGAACGCCTGCGGCAGCGTCCAGACCTTGTCGAGGTGGATGTCGGCGGAGGTGAGAATGTGGTCGAGCGCCCGCCGCGGCTTCCAGCTGGGGAAGGTGGGCGTTGGCTGCTCCGGTGGCTGCAGACGGCACTTGGCGAACAGGTGCTGCATTTCCGTGCTGTGTGCCTCGGTGTTGAGGTCGCCCATCAGCACCGCGTGCGGGAAATCGGCCAGCAGTTCGCCGATGAAGGCCAACTGCCTGGCACGGGCCGGGGCGCTGAGCGAGAGATGCGCGATCATCACGGCGAGCGCATCGTCGCCTTCGCCGAAGCGCGCCAGCATGGCGCCGCGACCGGGGATGCGGCTGGGCAGCGGGTAGTCGTAGACGCTGTGCGGCTCCATCCGGCTGATCAGTCCGTTGGCCGAATGCGCGAGCTTGGCCACCGGACGGTTCGGCTGGTGGCTCCAGAACGGCATGCCGGCGGTCTCGGCGAGGTAGCGCGTCTGGTTGAGGAAGCCCGATCGCAGGCTGCCTGCGTCGGCTTCCTGCAGGCCGATCACGTCGAACTGCGGCAGCAGTTCGGCGAGGCGGTCGAGGTTGTCCAGCTTGCTGCGGCCGGGCAGCACCGCATTGATGCTGCGGGTGACGTATTCACGGTACTTCTGCACGCTGCCGCCCGCGAGGATGTTGCAGCTGAGCAGCCGCAGGCGACGCTCGGGAGCAGGAGGGGCGGATCCGGTCATGGCGGGGTCGGGCATCGCGGCGGCAGGGAAAACGGGCGACAGCATGCCGCGCGCCGCGTGAACGCCGCGGCAGCCGTTCGGCGGCTGCCGCGATTCATGCCTACTTGGCGGACAGTTCGCGCTTGGCCAGCCACTGGGTGAGGGCCACCAGCTGGTCGTAGTTGTGCACGTCGGCGCTGCGGTACTTGCCATCCACCACGATGGTCGGCGTGCCGGTGACGCCCCATTTCTGGATCAGCGCCAGGTCGCTCTTCATCTGCTGCGTGACCGCATCCGACGTCGCGATGCGCAGGAACTCATCGCGGTTCACACCCTCGCGGGCGTAGAAGTCGGCCAGTTCGTCCAGTGTGTTCATCGGGTAGTGCTGGTCGAACTTCTCCTTGAAAAGCTCCAGGTGGGTCTTGTCGACCACGCCCAGCTTCTTCGCCGCGTAGAAGGCGCGCGCGAACGGCAGCCATTCGGCGCTGAACGGCGCCGGCACCAGCTTGAACACCACGCCCTTGGGCAGCGCCTGGCGCAGCTTCTCGGCATAGGGGGCGAAGTGGTCGCAGTGGATGCAGCCGTAGGAGAACACCTCGACCACTTCGACCTTGCCCTCCGGGCTGTAGCGCTGCGCCGGGCCGGGGATCGTGGCGTACTCGACGCCGTCGGTGTACGGCGCCGACGGATCCTGGCCCGACCCGGCCGAGCAGGCGGTGGCCAGCAGCAGGCCGCCGACCAGGGCGAACAGTCGGACACGGGAAAGGTGCTTGAGCATGGAAGGACTCCGCAACGGAACAGGAACAGGCAAGACCGCGCCGGGCGCGAAAGGTGCCACGTAGGACTTACTTGCCAGCCGCTTCCTTGGCCACCAGGTACTTCGCCAGTTCGACCATCTGCGCGTAGCCGCCGGCGGCGCGCAGGTCGATGCGGTACTTGCCGTCGATCACGATGGTCGGCGTGCCTTCCACGCCGTAGGCCTTCACCAGCTCGTCGGCGCGCTTGACCTGGGTGTTGATGCTGAAGGAGTTGGCCACTGCCAGGAATTCCTTCGGGTCGGCGCCGTACTTCGCGTAGAACTTCGCCGCATCCGCCAGCGTGGGCAGCTCGGACATCGGCTTCAGGCCCTGGCCGCTGGCGCTCTCGGAGCTGAGCTCCTTGGTCTTCCATACCGCGTCGTACATCGCGTCATTGGCCTTGTCGGCCACGCCCAGCGCCTGCGCGGTGAGGAACGCGCGCTGGAACATCGGGAAGTTCTCCTGCGGCATGAACGATACCGGCAGGTAGGCCATCACCGCATCGGAGGGCAGGCTCTTGGCCAGCTGGTCGACCATCGGGTGAAAGGCATTGCACGAGGGGCAGGCATAGGAGAACACCTCGGCCACCTCGATCTTGTCGGTGTTGGAGACCTTCGGCTGCGCCGGCTCGATGCGGAAGTAGCTCTTGCCTTCCACCCACTTCGGATCCTCGACGAAAGCGCTGGCTTTCGCCGGAGCGGCAGGCGCGGCAGCCGTAGTGGCGGCGGAGGCGGGCGCGCTGGCCGCGGGTGCCGGGGTCGCTGCTGCGCTGCCGGTGGTGGCCGGTGTCGTCGCCGGTGCCGAGGTGGCAGGCGCCGCGGTCGGCGCGGGAGCGGAGGAGGTCGCCGGCGTGCTGCTGTCGTTGGAATGGCCGCAGGCAGCCAGGGCGAGCAGGGCGGTACACAGGAACGGCAGACGCTTCAGCATGGGGATGTCCTTCTGATCAACAGCGGGGCGCAAAAAATCGCGAGCTGGAAACGATCACGCCGACCCGGGGGTCGGCGTGACGGGGATCACGGAGCCGAGGTGGCTGCCGTGTCGCCGGCATCTACAGGGTGCAGGCCCTCGATGTAGCTGGCCAGCGCCGTGATGTCCTTGGCATCGAGCTTCTTCGCGATCGCCGGCATGATCTGCGCGTGGGCGTCGGTACCCCAGACAGTGCCGTCGTGCCAGGACTTCAGCGTGGCCTCGACGTACTGCGAGTGCTGGCCGGCGAGCTGCGGGTAGATCGCGCCGGGGTTGCCGCGGCCGTCGATCAGGTGGCAGGCCATGCAGGCGGGAATGCCGCGGGTTGGATCGCCCTCGCGATACAGCGTCTCGCCCTGCTTGACCACCGCATCGTCGGCGACGCCCGGACGCACGGTCTGGGACGCGAAGTAGGCGCCGATGTCGTGCATGTCCTGCTCGGACAGCGGCGTGGCCATGCCGAGCATGATCGGGTTCTGGCGCTTGCCCGCCTTGAAGCTGGTCAGCTGGCGCGCGATGTACGACTCGTGCTGGCCGGCCAGCTTCGGGTATTGCGGATCGGCGGAGTTGCCGTCCATGCCGTGGCAGGCGCCGCAGACGGCGGCCTTGCCCTGGCCCGCAGTGGCGTCACCGGGCTTCACCTCGGCGCTGGCCGCCGGAGCGGAGGCCGGGGCGCTGGCCGCTGCCGGAGCGGCGCTCGCCGCAGTGGCGGGCTTGGCTTCCTGGGCGGTCACCGCACTGGCAGACAGCGCGAATATGAGGGCAGCAGTCGCCCCAAGCACAGCGTGCCGAAAATCGGCGAGCCGAAAACTCATACACTTGTCTCCCGAAAGACCTTGCAGATACTGCCGCCAAGCCAGCCGCGCCTCGCGCGCGACAGGCAGAAACTGCAGGATTATCCCCGTGGCACCCTGACCGGTCAAACCGCTCCCATGTCCCCTAATCCGCTCCAGGGCGCGCAGTTCACGCTCGCCGCCCATCGTTTCCGTCAACTGCCTGCCGACCAGGGGGCCGAGGTGGCGTTCGCCGGCCGCTCCAACGCCGGCAAGTCCAGTGCACTCAACGCGTTGACCGGTCACCGCGGCCTGGCCCGCACCTCCAAGACACCTGGCCGTACCCAGCAGATGGTGTCGTTCGCGCTACCGCCGCTGGCGCAGGGCGAGGGCGAGCCGCCGCTGGAGGCGCGGCTGATCGACCTGCCGGGCTACGGCTACGCCAAGGTGCCGGAGGAGCTGCGCGAGCACTGGAAGCTGGAGATCGACGCCTACCTGCACCACCGCGCCAGCCTGCGCGGCGTGGTGCTGATCGCCGATATCCGCCATCCGCTGAAGGAGTTCGACCGGATGATGCTGGAGTTCTGCTTCACCACCGGGCTGCCGTGCCATCTGCTGCTGACCAAGGCCGACAAGTTGTCGCGTGGACAGGCGACGCAGGCGCTGGCGGCGATGCGCAAGAGCTTTCGCGATGGCCTGCACGCCACCGCGCAGGTGTTCTCCTCCACCGCCGGTACCGGTGTGGAAGAGGCGCGCACACGCGTGGTCGAGCTGCTGCGGACGCCGCGCGAGCGCTGATGCCCGGCCGGGTGCTCAGGCGTCGACGGCTTGCATGAACAGCGCGCACAGCGCCTCCATGCCGGCGCGATCCTCGTCGTCGAAGCGGCCGCTGAGCGGGCTGTCCACGTCCCACACGCCGAGCAGGGTGCCGTCCGCCTTCACCAGTGGCACCACGATCTCGGAGTTCGATGCGGCGTCGCAGGCGATGTGGCCCTCGAACGCATGCACGTCGACCACCAGCTGGGTCTGCCGCGTCTGCGCCGCCGTGCCGCATACGCCCCGTCCCAGCGCGATGCGGATGCAGGCCGGCTTGCCCTGGAACGGTCCGACCACCAGCTCGGTGCCGTCGAAGAAGTAGAAGCCGGCCCAGTTGAGATCGGGCAGGCTGTGGAACAGCAGGGCGCTGAAATTGGCGGCGTTGGCGATCAGATCGGGTTCGCCGGCCAGCAGGCCCTCCGCGAGCTCGGCCACTTCGGCGTAAAGCTCGCGTTTGCCGGCGTGCGGATGGGAGGCAACGTGGAACATGGGCGGTCCAGCGGATGGGGGCCGCTTATTATGCGCCGTTCTGTGGTTTCGCCACTGCGTTTACGGCCGGCCATTTCCGGGCGCGCCGGCTTGCCTGGCGCGGCCGGCGCGGAGACCATGCTCGGCTGCTTCGATCGAGGATTCCCGCCATGTCCACGCATGACCGCCTGTTCATTGCCGGCACCGACACCGGCATCGGCAAGACCCACGTGTCGTGCGCCCTGCTGCATGCGTTGCGCGCGGCGGGGCGCGATGCGGTCGGCATGAAGCCGGTCGCCAGTGGCTGCGAGGAGACGCCCGGGGGACTGCGCAACGAGGACGCACTGGCGCTGCAGGCGGCAGGGCCGGCCGATGTGCCGTATGCGGCGATCAATCCGGTCAGTCTGCGGGCGTCGCTGTCACCGCACCTGGCGGCGGCACGCGATGGCGTGACGGTAACGCTGCCGCCGCTCACCGCGGCCTTCGAGCAGTTGCGCGCGCGTCACGCCCCGGTGGTGGTGGAGGGCGTCGGCGGCTGGCTGGTTCCTTTGGCCCCCGGGCTGATGGCGTCCGCCCTGGCCCGGGCGTGGCAGCTGCCGGTGATCCTGGTGGTCGGTCTGCGGTTGGGGTGCCTGAACCACGCGCTGCTCAGCGCGCGGGCGATCGCTGCGGACGGCTGCCGGCTGCTCGGCTGGGTCGGCAACCGCATCGATCCGGCGATGGAAGCCGTCGAAGACAACCTGGCGACGCTGCGGGACCTGATGCCGGCGCCATGCCTGGGCGTCTTGCCGCATGGCGAGTCGGCCGCATCTGCCGCAAGGCATCTGGCCGCTGCGGTCGCCGCGCTGGAATGATCCGGTTGCCGGGCGTGTCATGCTGCGCCCTCCGGCACTCTCCAGCAGAGGAACCGCACCCATGCAGATGCGCAACCACTACTACCTCTCCATCGACGATCTGGCCCATGCCCGTGGGCCCGTGGCCGAGCTTGCCTATGATGGTGTCGGTCCCAACGACTTCGCCACCGCGCTGCGCGAGGCACTGCAGATGCCTGTGCTGTTCGAGCGCTGGCGTGCGATGCAGAGCGCACCGGACGAGGTCGATCCCGCACTGGGCGCGACCGATCCGGCCGCCACGGTGCATGCCACGGTCGACGACGTGCTGCGCGTCGACGTCGACCTGGTGACCTCGCTGCCGATGAGTGTCGTGCGCCATCGCATGAATTTGCTGATCGGCGCGAACTGGACCCTGCGCGACATGCGCGCCGCCTGAGCATGGCGCACCGCCGCTTGGAAGCGGTGGGGCGGACTCGGTAGAGTCGGGGGCTGACGTATCTGTGCGCCTGCCCCAGGGCGCGTCTTCAAGGGAATCCGCATGCTCCGACTCCGAACCCTCGCCATGGCCACCACCATCGCCCTCGCCGCCTGCTCGCAGCACGGCAACGAACCTGCCAAGTCCTCCGCACCGGCTCCCGCGCCGGCCAGCACGGCGCCGGCCAAGGCGGCCAGCACGGCCGGCGTGGCGCCGTTCACGGACGCCAACCCGTTCGCCAAGGCCAGCACGCTGGACTTCCAGGCGCCCCCGTTCGACAAGATCACCGACGCCGACTACCAGCCGGCGATCGAAGAGGGCATGCGCCAGCACCTGGCCGAGATCCAGAAGATCGCGGACAACCCGGAGCCGGCGACCTTCGACAACACCTTCGTGGCGATGGAGAAATCCGGCGCGCTGCTCAGCCGGGTGATGATGGTCTTCAACGGCGTCACCAGCGCCAACACCGACGACACCCTGCAGAAGGTGCAGGAAGACGAAGCGCCGAAGCTGGCCGCCCACGAGGATGCGATCTACCTCAACAGCAAGCTGTTCCAGCGGGTCGAGACCGTCTACAACGAGCGCGCCTCGCTCAAGCTCGATCCGGAGTCGTTGCGACTGGTCGAGGTGGTCTACCGCGATTTCGTGCATCACGGCGCCAAGCTGTCCGATGCCGACAAGGCCAAGCTGAAAGCGCTCAACGAGGAGGAGTCCACCCTCAGCACCAAGTTCACCAATACGCTGCTCGCCGCCACCAAGGACGGCGCGCTGCTGGTGGACGACAAGTCCAAGCTGGCCGGCCTGTCCGAGGGTGACATCGCGGCGGCGGCACAGGCGGCCAAGGCCCGCGGGCTGGATGGCAAGTGGGTGATCGCTCTGCAGAACACCACCCAGCAGCCCGCGCTGCAGGACCTGACCGATCGCGCCACCCGCGAGGCGCTGTTCAAGGCATCCTGGGACCGTGCGGAGAAGGGCAACGCCGACGACACCCGCGCGATCATCGAGCGGCTGGCGCAGATCCGCGCCGAGCAGGCCAAGCTGCTGGGCTTCCCGAGCTACGCGGCGTGGAAGCTCGACGACCAGATGGCCAAGACGCCCGAGCGCGCGATCAAGTTCATGCAGGACCTGGTGCCGGCCGCCACGGCGCGCGCCGAGCGCGAGGCGAAAGACATCCAGGCCGTCATCGACCAGCAGAAGGGTGGCTTCAAGCTGCAGGCCTGGGACTGGGAGCACTACGCCGAGCAGGTGCGCAAGGCCAAGTACGACCTGGACGAGAACCAGATCAAGCCGTACTTCGAGCTCGACAATGTGCTCAAGAACGGCGTCTTCTACGCCGCCAACCAGCTGTACGGGCTGACCTTCAAGGAGCGCAAGGACATCCCGGTGTACCAGCCGGACGTGCGCGTGTTCGAGGTGTTCGACAAGGACGGCAAGTCGCTGGCGCTGTTCTACTGCGACTACTTCAAGCGAGACAACAAGGGCGGCGGCGCCTGGATGGACAACTTCGTCGGCCAGTCGAAGCTGCTCGGCACCAAGCCGGTGATCTACAACGTCGCCAACTTCACCAAGCCGGCGCCGGGCCAGCCCGCGCTGCTGTCCTTCGACGACGTGATCACCATGTTCCACGAGTTCGGTCATGCGCTGCACGGCATGTTCGCCGACGAGGAGTACCCGACGCTCTCCGGCACCAATACTGCGCGCGACTTCGTCGAGTTCCCCTCGCAGTTCAACGAACACTGGGCGACCGATCCGAAGGTGTTCGCGCACTATGCGGTCAACTACAAGACCGGCAAGCCGATGCCGAAGGAGCTGGTCGACAAGATCAAGAAGGCCCGCAACTTCAACAAGGGCTACGACATGACCGAGCTGGTCTCGGCGGCCCTGCTGGACATGGGCTGGCATTCGCTCCCGGCCGACGCGCCGAAGCAGGACGCCGATGCTTTCGAGGCGAAGATCCTCAAGGACGACAAGATCGACCTGAGCTACGTGCCGCCGCGCTACCGCTCCAGCTATTTCCAGCACATCTGGGGCAACGGCTACGCGGCCGGCTACTACGCCTACCTGTGGACCGAGATGCTGGCCGACGACGGCTTCGAGTGGTTCAAGGAGCACGGCGGCCTGACCCGCGCCAACGGCGACCGCTTCCGCGCCATGATCCTGTCCCGCGGCAACACCGAGGATCTGGAGAAGATGTACGAGGCCTGGCGTGGCAAGGCTCCGAGCGTGGAGCCGATGCTGATCGACCGCGGCCTGAAGGATACGCACTGAGCTCCTCAGCCAGTACCGAGTCGATGATGAGGCCCGCCATGTGCGGGCTTCGTCATTTCAGCCAGTCCATGCTCGCGCCGTATGCCGCAGATGGCCAGCGCAGTGGCGAGCACGATGTGATACATACTCGTCGCGGGCGAAGGATACCTGCTGTGAGCGGTGTGCTGTCGTCTCAACAGAGTCGGTTGTTCGTAAGCACGCGATCTCGTCGACGAGCGACCGTGCGGCGCACATCGACACTGGTGGTGGTGTTCACATCATCCTTAAGGAGAAGGTAATGCAGAAAGCACCATTTGCCCTTGGGCTCTTTGTGGCGTCTTGTGCGCTTGGCATGTCAGTGGTTTCACCGCGCGTAGAGGCACAAGCCGCCGGGGTGGCGTTGTCCTGCGGAACGAACGATTGCGAGGCGTCCGCAAGCAGTCCGGGGTCACCAACTCCATTCAAGTACACGTGGTCCTACACGGGGACCGCACATCTCAGTTCACCATTCAGCTGCGATGCGAATGGTCCGCTGGGGCATAAATCCAGTTGCATATTCCACTGCTATTTGCCCTACGAAGATCACATCACGATGCATGTGAGCGTGGCCGATGCCGAGGGAACATATATCGGGGATGCTTCGGCGGCAGCGATATGTGACGGTACGCCCGGTAGCATCTGACCGAACTTTAAAGCTGATGTTTCAGAGGGCGGCCACTCATGGTCGCCCTTTTTGCGTCAACTCAGTACGCGAACTCGCGGAATACCTGGTCCACGCTGCCGCCCCAGACACCGTGGAACAGTTCCAGCTTGCGCTCGGCCGGGGTCTGGCCGGACTCGACGATCTCCAGCAGTGGCTCGAGGAAGGTGCGCTCGTCGGCACCGCCGGCATTCAGCCGGGCGCGGCGCTTCAGGCCATGGGCGGCGATCTTCAGCGTCTCGCGGGCCAGGTCGCGCACGGTGCCGTGGCGGAATGGCAGCTTCAGTGCATGCTTCGGCACGCCGTCGCGCAGGGCGTGGCGTTCGGCCAGCGAGAAATCCTTCACCAGATCCCAGGCCGCGCTCAGGGCCTCGTCGTCGTACAGCAGGCCGACCCATAGCGCGGGCAGGGCGCACAGCCGGCCCCATGGGCCGCCGTCGGCACCGCGCATTTCCAGGTACTGCTTGAGGCGCACTTCGGGGAACGCGGTGGTCAGATGGTCGGCCCAGTCCTTCATCGTGGCGCGGGTGCCGGGGACGGCAGGCAGCTCGCCGGCCATGAAGCGCTTGAAGTCCTGGCCGGCCAGGTCGATGTAGCGGCCGTCCTGGTAGCTGAAGTACATCGGCACGTCGAGGATGTAGTCGACATAGCGTTCGTAGCCGAAGCCGTCCTCGAACACGAAATCGAGCATGCCTGTACGGTCGTTGTCGGTATCGGTCCACACGTGCGAGCGGTAGGAGAGGTAGCCGTTGGGCTGGCCGTCGGTGAACGGCGAGTCGGCGAACAGTGCGGTGGCGATCGGCTGCAGGGCGAGGCTGGTGCGGAATTTCTTCACCATGTCCGCCTCGCTGTCGAAGTCGAGGTTGACCTGCACCGTGCAGGTGCGGGTCATCATGTCCAGGCCGAGCGAGCCGACCTTGGGCATGTACTCGCGCATGATCTTGTAGCGCCCCTTGGGCATCCAGGGCATCTCGTCGCGGCGCCACTTCGGCTGGAAGCCCATGCCGAGGAAGCCCAGGCCCAGCTCGTCGGCTACCGAGCGCACGTCGGCCAGGTGCGAGTTCACCTCGCGGCAGGTCTCGTGGATCGTTTCCAGCGGGGCGCCGGACAGCTCCAGCTGGCCGGCGGGCTCCAGCGTGATCGAGGCCTTGTCGCGCGACAGGGCCACCGGCAGCTCGCCCTCGCGGGCGACCTCCCAGCCGTAACGTGCGGCCAGCCGCTCCAGCAGTACGCGGATGCCGCGGTCGCCCTCGTAGGTCGGCGGCCGCAGGTCATCGGTACGGAAGCCGAACTTCTCGTGCTCGGTGCCGATGCGCCACGCCTCACGCGGTTTCTCCCCGGCGGCGAGGTAATCGACGAGCTGCTGGCGCCCCGTGATCGGGGTGCCCTTGACGGCACTGGGGATGGACACGTGGGAGGACCTTGTCTCGTTCGAAGCAGCGGTTATGGGGACGGTCGCCCGCGCCCCAAGAGGAGCGGAGAGGATAATTGTACGCGATGGTTCAATAGTTCGGCGGACAGGAACTCGCCGGTGCGGCAGGCGTCGGTCCGTATCCGGTTCCGTGCCGGCAAATGCAAAGGGCCGGCTTGCGCCGGCCCTTTGCTGCGTTTGCCTTCCGGAGGAGGCTCAGCGCTTCATCGAGTTGAAGAACTCGTCGTTGGACTTGGTGCTCTTCATCTTGTCGAGCATGAACTCCATCGCGGCCAGCTCGTCCATCGGATGCAGCAGCTTGCGCAGAATCCAGATCTTGGCCAGCAGGTCCGGGTCGATCAGCAGATCCTCGCGGCGGGTGCCGGAGCGGTTGATGTCGATGGCCGGATAGACGCGCTTCTCGGCGATGCGGCGGCTCAGGTGCACCTCCATGTTGCCGGTACCCTTGAACTCCTCGTAGATCACCTCGTCCATCTTCGAGCCGGTGTCGATCAGCGCGGTGGCGATGATGGTCAGGCTGCCGCCTTCCTCGACGTTGCGCGCGGCGCCGAAGAAGCGCTTCGGGCGCTGCAGCGCGTTGGCGTCCACGCCACCGGTGAGCACCTTGCCGGAGCTGGGCACCACGGTGTTGTAGGCGCGGGCCAGGCGGGTGATCGAGTCGAGCAGGATGATCACGTCCTTCTTGTGCTCGACCAGGCGCTTGGCGCGCTCGATCACCATTTCGGCGACCTGCACGTGGCGCACCGCCGGCTCGTCGAACGTCGAGGAGATCACCTCGGCGCGCACGGTGCGGGCGATCTCGGTCACTTCCTCCGGTCGCTCGTCGACCAGCAGGATGATCAGGTGCGCCTCGGGGTGGTTGTACTGGATCGCCTGGGCGATGTTCTGCAGCATCATCGTCTTGCCCGACTTGGGCTGGGAGACGATCAGGCCACGCTGGCCCTTGCCGATCGGCGCGACCAGGTCGAGGATGCGGCCGGTGATGTCCTCGCTCGAACCGTTGCCGCGCTCCAGCTTGTAGGCCTTGCGCGGGAACAGCGGGGTGAGGTTCTCGAACAGCATCTTGTTCTTCGACGCTTCCGGCGGATCGCCGTTGATGTCGTCGACGCGCAGCATGGCGAAGTAGCGCTCGCCTTCCTTCGGATGGCGCACGCGCCCGGTGATGTAGTCGCCGGTGCGCAGGTTGAAGCGGCGGATCTGGCTGGGGCTGACGTAGATGTCGTCGGGACCGGCCAAGTAGCTCTCGTCGGCCGAGCGCAGGAACCCGAAGCCGTCCTGCAGGATCTCCAGCACGCCCTCGGCCCAGATTCCGCCGCCGGCGCGGGCGTGCGCCTTGAGGATGTTGAAGATCACATCCTGGCGACGCTGGCGCGCCACGCCCTCCTGGATGCCCAGCGACTCGGCGAAGGCCAGCAGCTGCGGCGCCTTCATGCGCTTGAGTTCGGTGAGGTTGATCAGGTTGTCGTTGCTGCCGACGTCGCCGGTCTCGTCGTCGTCCATCGGCAGGCCGTTCGGATTGCGCTGGCCGCCTCCCTGGTTGCCGCGCGGTCCGCGCTCGTGGCGCCGGCGCCGGCCGCGGTCGTTGCGATCATTGCGGTCGTTGCGGCGTTCGTTGCCGCCCTGATTGCCGCCGCCTCCCCCATTGCCGCCCCCCTGGGGCGCCTGGCCCTGCGGCTGCCCGCCGCCCTGGGGTGCCGGCGCGGGACTCGCCGCCGGAGTCGCCTGAGACTGCGCCGAAGGGGCGGGGTTCGCCGGTGCCGGGCGATCCACCGGCAGGCTGGCCTGGACCGGCGCCGGAGCGGCCGGGGCCGGTCCGGCCGGTGCGGGCGCGGCCGAAGCCGGCGCGTTTGCCGATGCTTCGGCGACCGCAGACTTGGCGGCCGCGCTCTTGCGTGGTGCACGCTGGCGGGGTTCGCTGGCAGGCCGGTTCTCGGCGCCGTCGGCGTCGTGGGGTGCTTTGCTTTCGATATCAGACACGGGCAAACCTCGTCGGGGCGCCGTTGGTACAGGAAGGAAGGGAGAGCGTCGCGCGGTGCGCGCGGCGGAACGGGACCGTTCCGTGCAGGGCTGGGAATCTAGCACCCGCCGCGCGGCCCCGTAAAGCGCGGCGGCGGGTGTCGGTGGCGCCTCAGAGCGCCTTGTCGATCATCTGGGTCAGCTGGCCCTTGCCGACGGCGCCGATCTGGGTCGCCTCGACCTTGCCGTTCTTGAACATCATCAGGGTGGGGATGCCGCGCACGCCGTAGGTGCGGGGGGTCTGCTGGTTCTGGTCAATGTTCAGCTTGACCACGCGCAGCTTGCCTTCGTACTGCCTGGCCAGCTCGTCCAGCACCGGCGCGATGGCCTTGCACGGGCCGCACCATTCGGCCCAGAAATCCAGCAGGACGGGGGTGTCGGACTTGAGCACTTCCTGCTCGAAAGCGGCGTCGCTGACGTGGGTAATGAGATCGCTCACCGGGGGTTCTCCGAGGGTAGACGGTGGGGTGAGGGCGACCGCGCGGCCTGCATCGGCTACACTGGGGCGCCCATGAAGCGCGGGTCGTTCCGTAATGGGGAAGCTGGATCGCCGTTGCGGCGCATTTCCATTCCAGCCTAACTCGGGGCGCGATTCAAGCGATTCAAGGCACCGGCCAGCGGGTGGTTCCGTTGACATAGGCAAGGGTCTGGCCTCGACCGCCCATCCTTGCCTATGCCAGCGGAGCTGCCGGCCCGGGCCACCCCACGCCGGCGCCCGCCATGGTGCGCAACGGCGCTGCGCGCACCTCAGGTCCGCCCGGCGCCCGCGCCTCCCTCCCGCGCCGTACCACCACCTGTCCCAAGGCCATGCGGCGGCGGGACCGGGCTGGCGCCCCGCGCCGCCCGCCAGAGACTGCTACCCGACATGTCCGAAACCGTTCTCACCGATACCTTCTTCACCAATTTCGATCTGCATCCGCTGCTCAAGCAGGGCCTGGACGAAGCCGGCTTCACCCGCTGCACGCCGATCCAGGAGCTGACCCTGCCGGTCGCCCTGTCCGGCCGCGACGTCGCCGGCCAGGCGCAGACCGGCACCGGCAAGACCTGCGCCTTCCTGGTCGCCATGATGAACCGCCTGCTGACCCAGCCGGCCGCGGCGGACCGCAAGGATTCCGACCCGCGCGCGCTGGTGATCGCGCCGACCCGCGAGCTGGCGATCCAGATCGACAAGGACGCCCGCTCGATCGGCAAGCACACCGGCCTGCGCACCGCGCTGATCTACGGCGGCGTCGACTACGACAAGCAGCGCCAGCAGCTGAAGGACGGCTGCGACATCATCATCGCCACCCCCGGCCGCCTGCTCGACTACTACAAGCAGAACGTGTTCGGCCTGGGCAGCGTTGAGGTGATGGTGATCGACGAGGCCGACCGCATGTTCGACCTCGGCTTCATCAAGGACGTGCGCTACATCTTCCGCCGCCTGCCGTCGCGCGAGCAGCGCCAGGTGCTGCTGTTCTCCGCCACGCTGAGCCACCGCGTGCTGGAGCTGGCCTACGAGCACATGCACGAGGCCGAGAAGCTGGTGGTGGAGACCGACAACGTCACCGCCGACCGCGTGCGCCAGGTCGTCTACTTCCCGGCCAAGGAAGAGAAGATGCCGCTGCTGCTCAACCTGCTTGAGCGCACGCAGGCCGAGCGCAGCATCGTGTTCGTCAACACCAAGGCCGCGGCCGAGCGCATCACCGACCGGCTCAAGCGCCAGGGCTACCGCGTCGGCGCGCTGTCCGGTGACGTGCCGCAGCTGAAGCGCCAGAAGCTGCTGCAGAGGTTCCAGGACAGCCAGCTTGACATCTTGGTGTGCACCGACGTGGCCGCCCGTGGCCTGCACATCCCGGCGGTCAGCCATGTGTTCAACTACGACCTGCCGCAGGACGCCGAGGACTACGTGCACCGCATCGGGCGTACGGCGCGCCTGGGTGCCGAAGGCGACGCGATCAGCTTCGCCTGCGACCTGTACGCGATGAGCCTGCCGGACATCGAGACCTACATCGGCCAGAAGATCCCGGTGGCCACGGTGGAGCCGGAGCTGCTGGTGATGCCCAAGCCGAAGGAAGTCGACGCCCAGTTCGCCGCCGATGCCGCGGCCGACAGCGCTGCGTTCGGCGATCGGGTGGAGTCGCGAGACGGTGACAAGCGGTCTTCGCAGAACGGCCGTGGTGGCCGTCGCGAGGGTGGTCGCGGCGAGAGCCGCGGGCCGCGTCCGCCGCGGCAGGCACGGCCGGCAGTCGAGGCGCCGGTCGCGGACGAAGTGCAGGCCCCGGCCGATGCCCAGCCGGCCACCGCTCCGGACGGCACGCCGACCGATGCCAACGGTGCGCCGCGCAAGCGTCGGCGCCGGCGCGGAGGCCGCAACCGGCGTCGCGATGGCGAGGCAGCGGGAGCCGAAGCCGTGCCGGCCGCGGCGACTTCGAAGCCGGGCGCCGGCGGTCATGCCGAGCGCGGCAACCGTCGTCCGCCGCGCGAGCGGCACGGCAACGAATCCACGCCCCGCCCGTCGCGCCAGGTGGCGCTGCAGTCGGGAGTGGCAAGCGAGACGCCGTCGCAGAAGAAGCCCGGCTTTTTCCGGCGCCTGACCCGGTTGTTCACTGGCCGCTGAGCGCAGGATGCAGGAGGGCCACTCCGGTTGTCCGGGGTGGCCCAACTTGCGTTGCGCATCCCGTATCCTTGCTGCTTGGTGGGACGGCAACGTCGGGGAATGCGGTGATCCGCTTTGACCAGGTAAGCAAGCGTTACGAAAGCGGCCACGAGGCCATATCGCAGTTGTCATTCGAGGTGGGCGACGGCGAGATGGCCTTCGTTACCGGGCACTCCGGTGCCGGCAAGAGCACTCTGCTCAAGCTGCTGGCACTGATCGAGCGTCCGTCCCACGGGCAGATCCATCTCGATGGCCAGAACCTGGGCAAGGTCGGCCGCGGGGGGATCCCGAAGCTGCGCCGACGCATCGGCATGGTGTTCCAGGATCACCGGCTGCTGATGGATCGCACCGTTTTCGACAACGTCGAGCTGCCGCTGGTGATCGGTGGGCTGGCACCGGCCGAACGCGCCAAGCGCGTGCGTGCCTCGCTGGAAAAGGTCGGCTTGCTGGCCTACGAGCGCCAGTTGCCCGACACGCTCTCCACTGGCGAGCAACAGCGCGTGGGCATTGCCCGGGCCATCGTGGCGCGCCCTGCGCTGCTGATTGCCGACGAGCCGACCGGTAACCTCGATCCGCAACTGGCAGTGGAGATCATGGGGCTGTTCGCCGAATTCCAGCAGGTCGGCACGACCGTGCTGGTGGCCAGCCATGACCTGCCGCTGATCAAGCGGATGAAAAAGCGGGTAGTCGTGCTCGACCACGGTCGTCTGGTGGCTGACGTGCCTGCGCAGGAGGTGCTGTGAGCGGTCGTCCCGACGTCGCGGCCGAGGCCGCCGTACGCGATGCGCGCAGCCGACGCAGCGAAGCCCGCCGCGTCGGAGGCTGGGCCGAGCACCATCGCTGGAGCGCTTCGGCGAGCCTGCGCCGATTGCTCGGTCGTCCTTTCGGCACCCTGATGACAGTCACCGTGATCGGCCTGGCGCTGGCTCTGCCACTGGCCTTCTATCTCCTGCTCGGCAACGTGCAGCGGATGGGCGATGCGATGGGGCAACGGCAGGCGGTCAGCGTGTTCCTCAAGCCCGGGCAGGGCGAGTCGGTTGCGCAACTGCTGGCCAAGGATATCGGCGAACGGGCGGATGTCGCCGGGGTGGTGGTCAAGACCCCGCAGCAGGGGATGGACGAACTGGCCGCGATGCAGGGCTTCAGCGGCGCACTGCATGCGCTGGACGACAACCCACTGCCTTACGTCCTCGAGGTCATGCCCAAGGACGCGCTGGACGCCGGCGCGGTGCAGGATCTGGTCACCGCCCTGCGCGAACAGCGCGGTGTCGACATGGTGCAGGACAGCGGAAGCTGGCGTCAGAGGCTGGATGCCCTGCTGGGGTTGGGCAACCGCATCGTCGCCGTGCTCGCCCTGCTGCTCTCGCTGGCGGCCGTGCTGGTGGTGGGCAATACGGTGCGTGTGGATATCGCCGGGCGCGTCGATGAAATCGGCGTGCTGATGCTGGTTGGCGCCAGCCGGCCGTTCGTGCGGCGGCCTTACCTGTATGCGGGGATCTGGTATGGCTTGTTCGGCGGCGTCGTCGCATCGCTGGTGGCAGTGGCCATCGAGCTCTCGCTGGTGGCGCCCGTCGAGCGATTGAGCGCGGCCTATGCCGGCAAGCTCTCGATCGGCGGACTTCCGCTGTGGCTGCTGCTGGCCACGCCGGTCGCCGCAGCGCTGCTCGGCTGGGTCGGCGCGCGGTTGGTCAGCGCCTGGCAGCTGCGGAGGGTCGCCTGATGGTCGGGCGTCGCACTGCGGTGATGGCGGTCGCAGCCGGCCGGATCGTCGATGAGGCAGGATCGGTGGCTGCGACAACGGCGACGGGGGCGGAAAAGATCGTGAGTGGGAAGCTGTGGACGACGACCCGGTGGCGCGGAGTGTCCGCATGAATACCAGCATCAGCAGCCGCAGCATCGGCGAGGCGCCTCGCGTGCTCGTCGTCGACGGCTCCAAAGTGGTTCGCCAGCTGATCACCCGGGTTCTGGCCGCCGAGCTGCCGGCCGCCGAAGTGGTCGGATGTGCCACGGGTGAGGAAGCCCAGCGCGAACTGCAGTCCGGCGCCTTCGATTTCATCACCGTCGCCCTGCGCCTGCCCGACATGGATGGCCTGGAACTGGCGCGCTACGTGCGCGAGTCGGCACCGCAGGCCTACGTTCCGATCGTGGTGGTTTCCGGCGATGTCGACGACCGGTTGCATCGCCGGGCGCTCGGTGAACACGTGACCGACTATTTCGACAAGTCGCTGGGTTTTCCCGCCCTGGGAGCCTTCATCCGCGGCTATGTCAGTCCGGAGGCCTCGGCCACGGGTACCGTGCTTTACGTGGAAGACAGCCGTGTCGTGGCCCTGGCGACCCGCCGCATGATGGAGCGCTGCGGGCTGACCGTGCGCCACGTGGTCAGCGTGGAGGATGCAATCGCGCTGCTCGAGGCCGACCGGGAATTGGGCTGGGTCGGGGCGGACGTCGTGCTTACCGATGTCAGTCTCAAGGGCAAGCTCACGGGCGGCGATCTGCTCGAGCACATCCGCACCGAGTTCGGCTACGGCAAGGGGCGCCTGCCCGTGCTGGTGATGACCGGTGACGAGAATCCCGCCAACCAGGCCGCCCTGCTCAAGGCGGGCGCCAACGATCTGGTCGAGAAGCCGGTCGAGGAAAGCCTGCTGATCACGAAACTGCTGTTCCAGCTGCGCGTAGCCCAGCACATGCGCTCGCTGAACGATCCTTCGACATGAGCGGTGACCGCGTGCGCCTGGAGCCGGGTTGGAAAGCCCGTATCGGCGACTATCTGGAGCGGCCCGAGATGCAGGCGCTGGCGGCGTTCCTGAGGGAGGAAAAGCGCGCCGGGAAGGTGATCTATCCCCCGGGGCCGGAGATCTTCGCGGCGTTTGACCACACCCCGTTCGACACGGTGCGGGTGGTGATCCTTGGCCAGGATCCGTATCACGGCCCCGGGCAGGCCCACGGCCTGTGCTTCTCGGTGCGTCCCGGAGTGCGGATCCCGCCGTCGCTGGACAACATCTTCAAGGAGATCGGTCGCGACCTCGGGCTGCCGCGGCCGGATCATGGCTGCCTGACCCCGTGGGCCGATCGCGGGGTGCTGCTGCTCAATGCGGTCCTTACGGTCGAGCGCGGCGTGGCCGGTTCGCATCAGGGCAAGGGTTGGGAAGGTTTCACCGACGCCGCGATCGATGCCCTCAACCGGGAGCGCGACGGGCTGGTGTTCATGCTCTGGGGCAGCTACGCCCAGCGCAAGGGGCGGCTGATCGATACCCGGCGCCATCGCGTGCTGACCGCGGTACACCCCTCCCCGCTGTCCGCGCATCGCGGATTCATCGGCTGCGGGCACTTTTCCGCCGCCAACGCCTGGCTGGACGAGCACGGCCTGGCTCCGATCGACTGGTCGCTGCCGCCGAGGGCGCAGCTGGAGGCGGCGAGCCCGGCTTCACGGGCGGCGAACGCGCACCGTGCAGAATGAGGGGTTCACACGGCCGCTGGACAACGCGCTCAATTTTCTGTACTATTTGGTACATTAAGTCGACGCGGTGATCGGTTCGCCGCGCCGGAACTTTGCGGTGGCTTTAGCACTCCAATGATGCGAGTGCTAAGCTGCCCCTCATCAGGAGGTTCCGTCCATGTCCCAAGCTTTGGTCACCGCCAACATCCCGGTTCCCAGCGTCGTCGGCAGCCTGGATGCCTACATCTCGGCGGTGCACCGCATCCCGGTGCTCAGCCAGGAAGAGGAGCAGGCGCTTTCGCGTCGCTACCTCGAGGAAAACGACCTGTCGTCCGCCCGCAAGCTGGTGATGTCGCACCTGCGTTTCGTCGTGCACGTGGCCCGCGGCTACAGTGGCTACGGCCTGCAGCTGGGTGATCTGATCCAGGAAGGCAACATCGGCCTGATGAAGGCGGTGAAGCGTTTCGATCCGGACCAGGGCGTGCGCCTGGTCAGCTTCGCCGTGCACTGGATCCGTGCCGAGATGCACGAATTCATCCTGAAGAACTGGCGCATCGTGAAGGTCGCCACCACCAAGGCGCAGCGCAAACTGTTCTTCAACCTGCGCAAGAGCAAGAAGCGCCTGGGCTGGATGAACGCCGAGGAAGTGCGGACGGTGGCGAAGGATCTCGGCGTGCCCGAGGCCACGGTGCGCGAAATGGAGTCGCGCCTGTCCGGTCGCGACGTGGGCTTCGAGGCCCCGGTCGATGCCGACGAGGACGCCAAGCCGGCGCCGGCTGCGTTCCTGGTCGACGACGGTGCCGATCCCTACGACACGGTCTCCGATGCAGACCAGTCCGACAACGAACTCGAGACGCTCTCCGCGGCACTGGAGAAGCTGGACGACCGTTCGCGCGACATCATCCAGCGCCGCTGGCTGAATGATGAAAAGGCCACGCTGCAGGATCTGGCTGACGAGTACGGTGTATCGGCCGAGCGCATCCGCCAGGTCGAGGCAAATGCGATGAAGAAGATGCGTGGGCTGTTCGCCGCCGCAGCCTGACCGGTTTCGGCTCAGCCACGATGGAAAGAAAAACGGCCCCTCGGGGCCGTTTTTCGTTGGACGCCCGGGGCGCGTCTTCAGAGCTTGGCGGTAAGCAGCTTTTCCAGCTTGAGCTGATCGGCGGCGAACTTGCGGATGCCGTCAGCCAGCTTGTCCGTGGCCATGGGGTCCTCGTTGTGGCCCCAACGGAAAGCCGGTTCGCTGAGGGGATCGGGCGGCGTTGCCTTTTGCCCGTCGTCCTCGAGTGCGCGCGGCAGGGGATCGTGGCAGGAGTCGAGCTTCTCCAGCAGCTCCGGGCTGATGGTGAGCCGGTCGCAGCCGGCCAGCGCGCGGATCTGCCCGGTGTTGCGGAAGCTGGCGCCCATCACCACCGTCTCGAAACCGTGGCGCTTGTACCAGTCGTAGATGCGCCGCACCGACTTCACGCCGGGGTCTTCGTGCGGCTCGAAGTCGTTCGCGTCGGTGTTGGCGACGTACCAGTCGTAGATACGGCCGACGAACGGCGAGATCAGGAACACCCCGGCCTCGGCGCAGGCCACCGCCTGTTCGAACGAGAACAGCAGGGTCAGGTTGCACTGGATGCCGCGGCGCTCCAGTTGCTCGGCGGCGCGGATGCCGGCCCAGGTGGATGCGACCTTGATCAGGATCCGGTCGCGCTTCACCCCGGCATCTTCGTACAGGCCGATCAGCCGCTCGGCCTTGGCGATGGTTGCGTCGGTATCGAAGGACAGGCGTGCGTCCACCTCGGTGGAAACGCGGCCCGGCACCAGATCCAGGATCTTGCGCCCTACCGCGACGGCGAGGTGGTCGCCGGCATCGGCAATCTGCTGCTCGCGGTCGTTTCCGCGCCCCTTGGCGAACGCCACGGCTTCGTCGAGCAGGGAAGCGTAGGCCAGGATGCTGGCGGCCTTGAGCAGCAGCGAGGGATTGGTCGTGGCGTCGACCGGCTTGTAGCGGGCGATGGCCTCGATGTCACCGGTGTCGGCAACCACGGTGGTGTACTGGCGAAGTTGTTCGAGCTGCGATGCCATGGGGCCTCCTTCAGGTGGACCTGAAATTATAAGGCCCGCTGGTCGTTCTGCCGTGAGGGCAAGGTTCAGTAGAGGTCGATGGGGTCGACGTCCAGCGACCAGCGTACCCGCCGCGATGACGGCAGGGCGCCGAGCTGGAGCCGCCACGGCCGTGCGACCGAATGCAGCCGGGCACGACTGGAGGATTCCAGCAGCAATTGGCCGCGATGCCGGCCAGCACGCAACGGCATCGGCGCCGGCATCGGCCCGGCCAGTTGGACTTCCGGATCGTTCGGCAGCGCCGCGGCCGCAGCGGCCAGGAAGGTGTCCACGTCGGCGCGATGGTGCGCGTCGGCGCGGAGCAGGATCTGATGGCTGCAAGGAGGCAGTTGCACCGCCTCGCGCTCGGCCAGCAGGGTTTCCGCCGCCGTTCCGTAGCCCGAGGCGAGCAGGGTGCGCAGCAACGGATGCTCGGGATGATGGGTCTGCAGCAGCACGCGACCGGTGCGATCGGCCCGCCCCGCCCGCCCGGCGACCTGCACGAGCAGTTGGGCGAGCCGTTCGCCGGCCCGGAAATCCACGCTGTGCAACCCTTCGTCGATGCTGACGATGGCGACCAGCGTCAGCCGGGGAAGGTCGTGCCCCTTGGCCAGCATCTGCGTACCGACCAGGATCGCCGGGCCGTCCTGCCGCAGCTCGTCCAGCAGATGCTCGAAGGCATCGCGGCGGCGGGTGGTCTCCCGGTCGATGCGCCTGACCGGCACCTCGGGGAACAGCGCGCCGAGCGCCTCCTCCAGTCGCTCGGTGCCGTGGCCCTGAGGCCAGAGCGCACCGGCGCCACAGGCGGGGCAGTGCGACGGCACTGGCGCGTGCCGGTCGCAATGGTGACATCGCAACTGCCGTTGCCCGGCATGCAGTGTCATCGGGCGTTCGCAGCGCGGGCAGTCGGCGTGCCAGCCACAGGCGTGACAGAGGAGGACCGGTGCATAGCCGCGACGATTGCGGAATACCAGCACTTGCTCGCCCCGTGCCACCGTCTCGCTCACCGCAGCGAGCAACGCGGGCGACAGCCCATGGTCCAGATACTGCGCGCGCACGTCGACGATCTGCACCTGCGGCGTGGGCCGCGCGGCGCCAGGTCGGGTACGAAGACGCAGCGTCCGGAAGCGCCCGCTGGCGGCGTTGGCCAGCGTCTCCAGCGAGGGCGTGGCGCTGCCCAGCACGATCGGCACGCCTAGCTCTCGGGCACGGACCAATGCCAGGTCACGCGCATGGTAACGGAAGCCTTCCTGCTGCTTGTAGGAGGCGTCATGTTCCTCGTCGACCAGGATCAGGCCGGCGCGCGGCAGCGGAGCGAACACCGCCGAACGGGTGCCCAGCACCACCTTGGCCTCGCCGCTGCGCGCGCGCAGCCACGCCCGCGCCCGATCGCCCTCGGCCAGGTTCGAGTGCAGCACCTCGACCGGCACGCCCAGGCGCTCGCGCAGCCGGCGCAGGGTCTGCGGCGCCAGGCCGATCTCCGGCACCAGCAGCAGGCTCTGCCGGCCTTCGGCGAGTGCCTGTTCGATCAATGCCAGGTACACCTCGGTCTTGCCGCTGCCGGTGACGCCATCGAGGAGGAACGGCTGGAAACGTCCGAAGGCCTCACCGACGGCAGTCACCGCATCGCGCTGCTCCGCGCTCAGCGGCAGGGATGTTGGCGGTTGTCGTCGGGGTGGTGCAGCTGGCGGGGGGCAGCGCTCGACCAGGTGGGCGGCGGCCAGCCGACGTGCCGCGGTCCGCCACGCAGGCAGCGAGGCGGTCAGCTCGTCCGCGTGGCGCGGCCCTTTGATCAGCAGGCCTAGCAGGTCCCTGCTGCCGCCTCGCCGGCGGCCGGCGGCGTGCTCCTGTTGCCCGGCCGGCGTGAGCTGCCAGTATTCCTCGGCGATCTCCGGCAGCGGCCGCGGCTCGCGCAGCGCCAGTGGCAACGCCTGGGCGAACGCTTCCCCCGGTGCACCCAGCCAGTAATCGGCGGCCCAGGCCAGCGTGCGCAGCAGCTCGCCGTCCAGCAGCGGCTCGTCATCCAGCACTTGCAGCACCGGCTTTAGCCGGGAGTCATCCCGTTCCGATGTCACGGCCGCGTCGACCACGATACCCACCTGGCGCCCCCGCCCGAACGGCACCAGCACGCGCTGGCCAGCCATGACCCGGCCGTCGGCCGGTGGCAGATAGTCGAAAAGGGTCGGGAGCGGGACGGGCAGGGCGACGCGGACGGCGGTGGACATGGCTACCTCGGGGTGCGCCAGTGTAGCCGGCCCGGGGGCCGGACCCCGCTCAGGCCGCATCGCCGGCGGAAGCGATCATGGGTCCGTTCGTTGCCGGCGATTGTTTCGCCCGACTCTAGGAAGGCGGGATAAGTGCCCCCTCTCCGTACATTTTTCCGCTTATCCACAGCTGCTGTGGATAACTTTGTGGATGGAGCGGGGAAGGGGGCGCCTGAGGCCCGTCACGGCGGACTTCACGACACACTGCGCAAGATTTGGCCATCAGAAAAACATGATGTTTTTCAATTGCTTGTGTTGCCCATTCAACTGTGCTTCACACCGATGCCATGAAACCGTCGCGTGGGTTGACACTCCGATGACGCTGTGCAAAACCCCGCCGCCGCCGCCCGCGTCATACGGCGGGATGTGATGAGCGTCACGGATGGCGGTGCACCGTCGCCTCAATGCCCGGCGCCCAGCACCAGGGCGACGCCGAGCACCGTGAGCAGCAGCCAGAAGTAGCACCAGCCCACGAACCAGTACTTCACCAGCGTCATCGCCCAGCCCTGCCGGTAGATGCGCTTCTGCATCACCAGCAGGTAGGCGAACATCCAGACGATGAGCGCGAACCGCACGACGCCGAGTGGATAAGTCATCCACGGGGCCACGGGGCGCAGCCAGGTCGACAGCATGCCGACCATCAGGACCAGCAGGAGCGCCACGAACAGGAAGGCGTGGCTGTGCAGGGCGACGATCACGTGTTCCATGTAGAGCCTGCGCCGGAACAGGTAGAACACCTTCAGCAGCAGCGCGAACAGCGGAATCATCACCAGCATGCTCTGCGGCAGCACGCTGAAGAAGCCGGCGACCATCCGCTCGCGCGCCTCCTGCCGCTCGCTGGCGTCGCGGCCGTGGAGCGCCGTCTTGAAGTTGAGCTTGAGGTGCCGCGTGAATTCGGTCAGGCGCGCGTTGGCGAATTCCGGCAACCAGGCGATGTGCACCGGTTCGACCCGGTCCCACTCCGCCTCGTCGGGGTCGGTGGAGCGCTTGTTGTCGTTCGCCACCTGTGCCGCCCCGGCGCTGCTGGCCGCGGCCGCGCCGACGGCAGCGGGGGCGTCCTTCAGCTCGACCAGTCGCTTGTCGGCCGATTCGCGCAACCTGCGCTCGGCCACCCCCAATCCCTGGTCCACGCCCGGGATGCCTCCTGCGCTGGCCTGGGCGGTGTGCAGGCTGGCCAGTTGGCGGTCCAGGTGCCGGCGCACGTCCGCCGCGGTGGTGTCGGTGGCGAACGGATTCGGCGTGTCCTGGTGGACCAGCTTGCCGGCGACCGCCGGGTTGCCCGCGTGGTCGAGCAGCCGGTCCGCCATCAGGTGGAAGGCGAAGAAGCACAGCAGGCACAGCACGAACATCAGGCGGAACGGCGCCACGTAGCGCTGGCGGCGTCCGGCGAAGTATTCCAGCGTGAGGAAGCCCGGCCGGGTGACCAGTGGTGGCAGGGTATGCAGGATGCGGCCGTCGACATGCAGGAACATGTCCAGGCCGTCTTCCAGCATGTGGTGCACCGGCTTGAGCACGCTATGGACCGATTGCCCGCAGTGATGGCAGAACTCACCCTCCATCACGGTGCCGCAGTTGGCGCAGTGCACGACGGTGGCGTGGTCGAGCTGGTCCATCGATGGCTCCTCCCCTGGAAGCAGGGGATGGTGTCACAAGGACGCGGCCGAGGCAGCCCTGCGGTGAGGCCCGGTCCGCTAAAATGCGCGGCCGATCCGAACGAACCCGCCATGACCGCTTTCCGTCCCGACCGCGCGCGCATCGCGCACGAAGTCGGCGCCACCGTACGCCTTGCCCTGCCGCTGATCGCCGCCCAGCTGGCGGCGATCGGTTCCAACGTGATCGATGCGGTGCTTTCCGGTCACTACAGCACCCACGTCCTCGGTGCGGTGGCGGTGGGCGCCAACGTGTGGTCGCTGGCCATCGTCACCGGAATCGGGCTGATGATGGCCGTGCCGCCCTCGGTGGCCCAGCTCGACGGCGCCGGGCGTCGCCACGAGGTCGGCGCACTGTTCCGCCAGGCGCTGTGGCTGGCGCTGCTGACCGGGGTGGTGCTGTGGTTCGCGGTGAGGCATGCCAGCCCCCTGTTTGCCTGGATCGGCGTCACCCCGGACCTGCGCGTCGACGTGGATGCTTTCCTGCACGCGATCAGCTGGGGTGCGCCGGCGCTGACCTGCTACTTCGCGCTGCGCGGTCTGTCCGAGGGCCTGTCGCTGACCCGGCCGTCGATGTTCTTCAGCATGGCTGGACTGGTGCTGCTGGTGCCGCTGGGCTACGTGTTCATGTTCGGCAGGCTGGGTCTTCCGCCACAGGGCGCGCGTGGTTGCGGCATGGCCACGGCGCTGGCGCTCTGGCTCGAGCTGGCCGGCTTTGCGACCTACGTGCTGCGCCATCCCAACTACCGGGGGCTGGGGCTGGTCGATCATTTCGAGTGGCCCGACTGGCGCCGTATCGCCGAACTGCTGCACGTGGGCGGGCCGATGGCGGTGAGCCTGCTGGCCGAGGCCGGCCTGTTCGTCGCAGTGGCGCTGGGTATCAGCCGGCTCGGCGACACGGTCATGGCCAGCCACCAGGTGGCGATCAACGTCGCCTCACTGTTCTTCATGGTCCCGCTGGGCCTGGCGATGGCGATCACCGTGCGGGTCGGCAATGCGGTGGGACGTGGCGACGCGGTCGGTGTGCGCTATGCGGGCTTCTGCGGGATCGGACTGAGCCTGGTCACGCAACTGGTGTCGGCGGCGGTGATGTTCGGCCTGCCGCATCGCATTGCCGGGCTCTATACGCACCAGCGGGAGGTGATCGACCTGGCCGCGCAGTTGTTGCTGCTGGCAGGCGTGTTCCAGTTTTCCGACGGCATCCAGGTGGCGTCCAACGGCGCACTGCGCGGTCTGAAGGACACCCGGGTACCGATGGCCATCACCCTGTTCTCCTATTGGGGCGTCGGCATGCCGGTCGGCTGGTGGCTGGCCTTCCACCAGGGCTTGGGCGCGCGCGGCATGTGGATGGGCCTCATCGCCGGCCTCAGCGCTTCGGCCGTTCTGCTGTTCACCCGGTTCTGGCGGAGCGCCCGGCGTGGCCGCTGGGTCGGCGCGCCGCAGCCTGACCACCCACACATGACCGCGCCGGTGCAAGCCGGTACGCTGCCCCTCGACCCGTGACTTCCCACCTTCCGAACAGGACGGCTGCATGACCGCTTCGCGCCCCAATGGCTTCTGGGCCTTCCTTCGTGTCTTCGGGCGCGGCCTCAACGTGGTGCGACTGGTCATCATCAATGCGGTGTTCTTCACGCTGCTGTTCATCGTGCTGCTGCTGGCGTTCGGCGTGATGGCCGGACGCCATGCCGGCATGGGCATCGACGCCGACTCGGTGCTGGTGCTCAAGCCGGAAGGGCGACTGGTGGAGCAGTACAGCGTGGCGCCGCTGCAACGCGTGTTGTCCGGCCTGTCAGGCGATGAGCCGAAAGAAGTCCAGGTGCGTGACCTGGTGCGCGCGATCGACGCGGCGACCACCGACAAGCACATCACCCGCATCCTGCTGCTGCCGGACCAGTTGCAGGCTGGCGGCTTTGCCGCGTTGCGCGAGGTGGGCGCAGCGCTGGATCGCTTCCGCGCCGCCGGCAAGCCGGTGATCGCCTGGGGTGTGAACTATGACCAGGGCCAGTATTACCTCGCCGCTCATGCCGACCGGCTGCTGGTCGACCCGCAGGGCGGGGTGATGATCACCGGCCTGGCCAACTATCGCCTGTTCTACAAGGACCTGCTGGACAAGCTCGGCGTGCAGGTGCACCTGTTCCGCGTCGGCCAGTTCAAGAGTGCGGCCGAGCCGTACATCCTCGACCATGCTTCGGATGCGTCCAAGGAGGCCGACAGCTACTGGATGGGCGGCCTGTGGGACAACTACATCGATACCGTCGCCAGGCTGCGCAAGCTCGATCCGGCCACGCTGCGCGATGACATCGACCACCTGCCGGACCACATCGCCAGCACCCGGGGCAACCTGGCCCAGCTCTCGCTCAACGAGCATCTGGTCGACGGTCTGGCCACCGAGGCCGACGTGGAGGCCATGATGCGTCGCGAGGGCGTGCCGGCCGGGCGCCAGGGCAAGGGTTTCCGCTCGGTCGGCCTGTCGCGCTATGTCGCCCAGTTGCCGGACGACAGCGGCGCGCTGTTCAAGCCGGGCGTCGCGGTGGTGGTGGCCGAGGGCGAGATCAGCGGCGGCAAACAGCCGCAGGGCCGGATCGGTGGCGAATCCACCGCCGCGCTGATCCGCGCCGCGCGCGAGGACAAGAAGACCAAGGCGCTGGTGCTGCGGGTGAACTCGCCCGGCGGCGAGGTCTATGCCGCCGAGCAGATCCGCCGCGAGGTCGAGCTGACCCGCAAGGCGGGCATCCCGGTGGTGGTATCGATGGGCGACGTGGCGGCCAGCGGCGGCTACTGGATCTCGATGGACGCCGACCGCATCTTCGCCGAGCCGAACACCATCACCGGTTCGATCGGCATCTTCGGCATGTACTACTCGATTCCCGACACGCTGGCGAAGCTGGGTGTGCAGAGCGACGGCGTGGCCACCGGGCCGATGGCCGGCGCGTTCGATATCACCCGCCCGCTCGATCCGAAGGTCGGTCAAGTGATCCAGGCGATCATCGACAAGGGCTACCGCGATTTCGTCGGCGGCGTGGCCAAGGCGCGCGGCAAGGACTACGACGCCATCGATGCGATCGCCCAGGGCCGCGTGTGGACCGGAAAGCAGGCGCTGGACCGCGGGCTGGTCGACCAGCTCGGCGGCCTGGATGACGCGGTGG
This sequence comes from Dyella thiooxydans, assembly GCF_001641285.1. Lineage (NCBI taxonomy): Bacteria > Pseudomonadati > Pseudomonadota > Gammaproteobacteria > Lysobacterales > Rhodanobacteraceae > Dyella > Dyella thiooxydans. The sequence goes on along the minus strand of NZ_CP014841.1, from coordinate 2,692,612 downwards.
CCTACGCGGCGAAGAAGGCCGGGCTGGCCAAGGGTTATCCGGTCCGCTACATCGAGCAGCCGCTGGGCGGCTTCGAGCAGTTCGTGGTCGGTCTCAACCGCACGGCGATGGTGCAGGCGGCCTTGTCCTACGGCGTGCACCTGCCGCGCTGGATGGCCGAGCTGCCGCGGGCGATGCCCGAGCTGCAGCTGCTGCGCGATGCGCGGCCGGGCCGGCCGAACGTGTACGCCTACTGCTTCTGCGCGCCGCGCTGACCGCTCAGGCCAGTGCGGCGCTGTACCAGCCGCCGCGCTGACCGACCGACACCGCCGCCTCGAATGCCGCGCTGAGCGGTTCGTCGCGCAGCACGCGGTCGCACGGGCCGTCGGCCAGCACGCGGCCGCGATGCAACAGCACCACGCGGCCGATCTCGGGCACGATCTCCTCCACGTGGTGGGTCACCATCAGCAGCGTCGTGCCGCCCCGGGCCAGCTCGCGCAGCTGTTCGAGGAAGGCGCGCTGGGCGGTCATGTCCAGGCCGGCGCAGGGCTCGTCCAGCAGCAGCGCCTGCGGCCGGTGCACCAGCGCCCGGGCAATCAGCACCCGGCGTGCTTCGCCGGTGGACAGGCTGGCCAGCGGGCGACCGGTCAGGGACGAGGCGCCGGCCCGTTCCAGTGCCTCCAGCGCGCGCCGACGCATGGTCGGGCTCACCGTGCGGTCCCACGTGTCGTGGGCGGCGAAGAACGCCGATTCCACCGAGGTCAACACCTCGTTGCCGGCTTCATTTCCCAATTGCTGCTGCAGGGTGGGCGAGACGATGCCCAGTTGCCCGCGCAGCTCGGCGATGTTCCAGCGGTCGTGTCCCAGCACGCGGACCGGTGCCGGTGGTCCGCTGCGGGCCAGAGCGTGCAGCTCGCGCGCGATCAGGCGCACCAGGGTGGACTTGCCCGAGCCGTTGCGGCCGAGGATGGCGGTGTGCTCGCCGCGGTCGATGCGCAGGGTCAGGCGATCGAGCGCGGCGTGATCGCCCCGCAACACGGTGGCGTCGTCGATCTCCAGCAGGGGCGCGCGCTCGATCCCGGTCGCCGGGTCGCTCACTGGCTGGCGGCTTCGATCTGCTTGCGCTGCTCGGCGGCCTGCTGGTCGACCACCTTCTGGACGTCCTTGGCGCGCTGCTCGTCCTTCTTCATGCCATCCCACGGCGTGGCCACGCGCTTGGCCTGGGCATCCTGCGCCGCGCGGGGTGCCGGCGGCTTGCCCGAACAGGCGGCGAGCATCAGTGCTGCCGACAGCGCAACGATCATCGGACGTAGGTTCATGGCATCGACTCCCGGCATGGATGCGATCAGTGTCCCGCCCCTCGGCGACAGCGGCAAGGTCGCTGGCACGGCGTGCGGACCGCGCTTTAAGCTCACCCCATGAACGCACGCATCGACGCTTGGCAATTGCATGGACACACGGCGCTGGTCACCGGCGCCAGCAAGGGCATTGGCTACGCCACCGCGCGGGAGTTGGCCGGTCTGGGGGCCGACCTGCTGCTGGTGGCGCGCGACGAGGACTACCTGGAGCAGGTGCGCCTCGATCTGGCCGACGATTTTCCGGACGTCGAGGTCCTCGCCTTCGCCGCCGACCTGACCGAGCCGGAGGACCGGCTGGCCGTGTTCGACTGGGTGCGCGACCTGGAGGTGCCGTTGTCGCTGATGGTCAACAACGCCGGCGGCAACCAGTCGAAACCCACGCTGGATTATGCGTCCGGGGACTATCGGACGATCTTCGAGCAGAACCTGTTCTCCGTCTTCGAGATGTGCCGGCTGGCGCACCCGCATCTGGCCGAGCATGGCAATGCGGCGATCGTCAATGTGGGTTCGGTGTCCGGCCTGACCCACGTGCGTACCGGCTCGCCGTACGGTATGACCAAGGCGGCGTTGCACCAGTTGACGCGAAACCTGGCGGTCGAATGGGCCGCCGACGGCATCCGCGTGAACGCGGTCGCGCCGTGGTACATCCGCACCCAACGTACCGACGGGCCGCTGGCCGATCCGGATTACCTGGAGGAAGTGCTCGATCACACGCCGCTGCGGCGCATTGGCGAACCAGAGGAGGTTGCCGCGGCGATCGCTTTCCTGTGCCTGCCCGCCGCCAGCTACGTCACCGGCCAGGTGCTGGCGGTGGACGGAGGCTTCGTCAGCTACGGCTTCTGATCCCCGTGTTGTCCACAGCGGCTGTGGATAGCTTCCGGACAAGCTTGTGGACGAGCTCGGCAACACCTCGCCACACAAGGTTTTTCAGCGGATCGACGATGTTCTGACCAGTGTCGGTCGGGGTTTTCCACAGCTTCTGGGGATCGCCTGTGGACAAGCCTGTGGGTGGCGTCGGCAAAGGCCCGCACAGCAGCGACTTGCATCACCTTGCGCAGGAATCGCTCAGTGCCCGCTGCAGTTCGCCAGTTGTGCCTCGAGTTCGGCCTCGCGCTTGACGAAAGGGGCCTGCTCGCTTTCAAAGGCCTGCTGGAGCTTGTGTTCGTTGTCGTCGTACTGCTGTTGCAATGCCTCGCAGGTTTCCCGGGCGTCGAGAGGGCGGCAGGCATCGCGCACCCACACGTAGTTGTTGGCGACCAGGCCCGCGGTCACCTTGCCCCGGTTGAGCTCCGGCGCCGAGGCGCCCGCGCCGCCCAGTCCGTAGACCGACCCCAGGGGCTGGCTTACCGCTCCGAGCACTCCGAACGGAACCGCATAAGGCGCCGGCTGGCCATTCGCGCTCGTGTAGAGGGAGCCGTCCGTCGCCTTCTGGCAGCGGTAGAGCATGGGCAGGGGCGCGGCAGGTGGGGGTGCTGCCGTCGGCATCGTGACCGCAACCGGGGGCGGCGCCGGAGCCGCGGTATCGGGCGGAGGCGGGGCGGCCGGCCCGGGCGCGGCAAGCGTAATGGCCTGCTGCTTCGCCCGGGCAGGGCACGGCGCATCCTGATAGCTCACCCGGCCGTTGGCAGCCGTGCACTTGTAGGCGGTTTCCGCCGCGACCGGTACCGACAACAGCGTGGCGACCAGGATCAGCAGCGAGCGGCGGGCGATCATGGCGTATGCCGTGCAGGCTCGGGGCTGGGCCGGTGCCAGGTCAGAACTCGACGACGTGCTCTTCCGCGGCAAAGCCAACGGTCAGGGCGCCCTCACCGACGTTGACCATGCCGGTGATACTCATCGGGGCGATCATCAGTTCCACCTTGCATTCCTCGCAGGCGGCCTTCAGCGCCTCGAAGCCGGGCAGTTTCGGCACGTCGGCGAGGTCACCGCCATAACTGATGCACACCACTGGCACCAGCAGGCCGGCGTGGACCCGCTTGCAGACGTAGTCGAACAGCGTCTCTGCACCGTGCTCGAAGCCCCGCACCTTGCCCACCGGGGCCGTCTCGCCACGGTAGCCGCGCAGCAGCGGCTTGATGTCCAGCGCCGAACCCATCACCGCGCTGAACAGGCCGACGCTGCGGTCGCCCTTGGTCTTGGCGCGGGCGCGCAGGTAATAAAGGTCGCGCGGCAGCATGTAGCCGTAGGAATTGTTGGCGACGTAGGTCAGGCGCTCGCGGATCGCCGCCGGCGCTTCGCCGCTCTTGAACAGGCGGGTCGCCTCCACGATCGCCGGCGCCGCACCGGCGAACAGCGTGCGGGTGTCGATCACCCGCATCAGGAACGGGCCCGGCATGGTGGTCTGGTCGCGCACGTCGCGGTAGTGCTTGAGCACCGCGAAGCTGGCCTTGATGACGTGGTCGTTGATCGGGCTGCGGGTGGCGGTGATGGTGAGGCAGAACACGCAGTCCTTTTCCAGCACCAGCTTCTCGAGGAAAAGCTTCTGCACGTCTTCCACTGAGCAGGGTTCGGTCGATGCGGAGTGACTCCGGCTGCCCATCTTCTGGTCGAGGAAGCGCTGGATTTCCGCCGGGTTTCGGTCGTCCTTGAACGTGTCCTTGTCGACATGCACGGCAATCGGCATCACCGCGATGTCATGTTCTTTGATGAACGCCTGCGGCAGGTCGCAGGATGCGTCGATTGCAAGGCCCATGCGCATAGTCTTGATAACCCTCCCGGAAGGCGCGCCGAACATAACACGGCCCCCGGTGCCGTGACGTACCTCGCATCCATGCGTCCAGTGGGAGCCTCGTCGCCAGGATATCGACCCGGCTCCGGGCGCCTTGAGCGGACCCCTCACTGGCGGTCGCTGTCGCCGCCCGCCTAGAATGCCGGGCTACAACATTTGGCATCTTGCCGGCGTGGCGTCGCCGGTAACGCGCGGCCGTTCCGACCGCGCCGACCTCCCGAGGTCCCATGAAAAGCAAGCAAGAAATCGTCTCCAACTGGTTGCCACGCTACACCGGCACCCCGCTGGAGGAGTTCGGCCAGCACATCCTGCTGACCAACTTCGGCCACTACGTGGATCTGTTCGCCCAGTGGCACGGCGTGGAGGTGCGTGGCCGCGACCGGCCCATGCCCAACGCCACCGCCGATGGCATCACCCTGATCAACTTCGGCATGGGTAGCCCGAACGCTGCCACCGTGATGGACCTGCTCGGCGCCATCGGGCCCAAGGCGGCGCTGTTCCTGGGCAAGTGCGGAGGCCTGAAGAAGAAGAACCAGATCGGCGACCTGGTGTTGCCGATCGCCGCGATCCGCGGCGAGGGCACCTCGAACGACTACCTGCCGCCGGAGGTTCCGGCGCTGCCGGCGTTCCAGCTGCAGCGTGGCGTGTCGACGATGATCCGCGACCTCGGCTACGACTACTGGACCGGCACCGTCTACACCACCAATCGCCGGGTCTGGGAGCACGACGACGGATTCAAGGATTACCTGCGGCGTACCCGCTGCATGGCGATCGACATGGAGACTGCCACGATCTTCGCCGCCGGATTCGCCAACGGCATCCCCTGCGGCGCACTGCTGCTGGTCTCCGACCAGCCGATGATTCCCGAGGGCGTGAAGACCGAGGCCAGCGACCAGAAAGTCACCGGGCAGTTCGTCGAGCGGCACATCCGCATCGGCGTGGAGGCGCTGAAACTGGTGCGCCGGCATGGCCGCAGCGTGAAGCATCTGCGCTTCGAGGAAGATATTGAGCCTTGAGATGAGTCTCTGGGGGATTTTTTCGCAATATATTTCGATATTGTGCCGGGCTTCTTTTGGGGAAGAAGCCCGGCACAAAGGATTGCAGCGCATTCGCGCAGATCACTGCGGGCTTGCGAGGCACCCCTGAGCCGATCATCTCCTTAAATTCACCACGTCTTCGCCAGGGCGGGTCGGATCTTCTGCCATGTCCGGCATCATCGCGGCGCCCTCAAAGAGTGATGATTTGCTCCTTGACACGGCTTGTGAAGTGGTCGTTAAATCGACAGAGCTAAGAATTATGTGATTCGTAATTTATTACGAATTGAGTCGGTTCTGGCTAGGTGGAAGTGCAGCGTATGGAGAGCGATTTGAAGGCTTTGTATTTGAGGACTGGAATCTTTGAATGCAGTGTTTTCAATGTAATCCATGATTTTAGAAAGGCTGCATGAGTGGGTGCTCTGTCCTTAAAATCACTTAAGGGTTGATGAGTTTTCTCTGAAATAGATTTTGATTTTTCATCAAGGGGAGATAACTGATGATGTTTAATAAGAAGCCGCTGCATGGCGCCATCAAGCTTGCGCTGGCCATCGGTATGGCGGGTGTGACATTTTCCGCTGCCGGTCATCCGCAAGCTCAGTCGGCGGGTCAAGACCAGACTGGCGCCAGCGCTGGCCAGTCGGCAAAGAATCAAAAGAAAGAAACCACCCAGTTGCAGACCATCGTGGTGACGGGTAGTCGTCTGCCAAGCGTTACGATCACCGCCTCGAGCCCGGTCACGCAGGTGGACGCCAAGCAGTTCAAGGTCACGGGTACCACGAGCGTTGACCAGTTGGTCAACCAGATGCCCCAGATGAGCCCCTACTTCGATCAGTTCCAGAACAACGGTGCCACCGGATACCCCACCGCTGATCTGCGTGGACTGGGTACCAACCGCACGCTGGTACTCATCGACGGCCAGCGCGTTCAGGCGGGTTCGGCGTTTGCCGTTGACCTAAGTCAGATCCCTGCTGCGCTGGTGAAGCGCGTTGACATCCTTACCGGCGGCGCCTCGGCCGTTTATGGTGCCGATGCCGTGGCCGGTGTGGTGAACTTCGTGTTGAACGATGACTTCGAAGGTCTCCAGTTCGACTATGACATGTCGGGCTACCAGCACGACAATCGCAATAAGTACATGCAGGGATTGGAGACCAAAGCGGGCTTCAATGCTCCTAATGGAAACACCGGCTTTGATGGCAAGACCCGCACGGCTGACGTGATTTTCGGGGGTAAGTTTGCTGAGGGTGCGGGTCATGCCATGGGCTGGGTCTCCGTGCAGAAGACCGATGGCGTGGTTCAGGGCTCGCGAGATTACTCCGCATGTGCTCTCAACGTTGCGGGCACCGCGTGCGGTGGCTCCGGCACGGCGCCAACCCCGAATTTCTATGTGTTTGACCACAATTTCAATGGCGATCTTGCCCACTTCGATACTGCCACCAACAAATTCGTTCCTGGAATTGGGCAAACTTATAACTATGCGCCGCTGAACTACTATCAGCGTCCCGATACGCGCGTGAATGTTGGTACGTCGATCAAGTATCACGTCAACGATGCGTTCGAGCCGTATATGGACTTCATGTATACGCATCGCCGCAGCGAGTTTCAGTTTGCGGAGTCGGGCACCTTCTTCGGTCAGACGCTGAGCATCGATTGCGCCAAGGATGCGGCACTGGTCGGCTCCCTGTGTACGGATCTGGCTCCGGCCTACAACCTCGATACCACTCAGCCGCTGACCGTTTATGTCGGCAAGCGCAACGTCGAGGGTGGTCCGCGCGACACGTCGGCGACTGACGACTCCTACCGCGCGGTGCTTGGTGCCAAGGGCGACATCAACCTCAACTGGTCCTACAACGTGGCGGGCGTGCTCGGCGAGACCACCGACACCCAGGTGGGCACTGGTGATCTGCTGTCTGATCGCATCGCTCCGGCGCTGATGGGGTGCCCGGCTGGTTCGTACAGCGGCTGCATCCCCTACAACGTGTGGCAGCCCAACGGCGTGACGGCCGCTGCCGCCAAGAATCTGCAGGGCACCAGTCTCCTGCAGACCCGCACGCGCCTGATGGACTTCAATGGCTACGTGAGCGGCGATTTCGGCTACAGCCTGCCTTGGGCGGATGGCGATCCGATCACCCTTGTCGCAGGTACCGAGTGGCGCAAGGAGAACTTCAACTTCAACGCCGACAGTAACTCGCAGGCGGGTAATTTCGCCGGCTCTGGCGGCCCCTCGCTTCCGCTCTCCGGCCAGATCTCGGTGCGAGAACTCTACACCGAGGCTGGTGTTCCGCTGGTCGAGAACGTAGGCGTGCTGAAATCCCTCGGCCTCGACCTGGGTTATCGCTACTCGCACTACAAGCTGTCGGGATCCAGCAACACCTTCAAGATCGGCTTCGGCAGCAATTTCAACGATGTGTTCCGCATTCGCGGTGGCTTCAACCGTGCCGTGCGCGCGCCGAACGTTTCCGAACTGTTCTCCACCAACCAGATCCAGTTGTTTAACGGCAGCGACGGTTGTGCGGGTGCCACCCCGACGTTCACGGCCGCGCAGTGCCTGAACACGGGCGTTACTGCGGCACAATACGGGCACGTCCCGGACAGCCCGGCCGGGCAGTTCAACCAGTACACCGGCGGCAGTCAGAGCCTGAAGCCGGAGAAGGCCGACACCTACACGCTTGGTGTTGCAGTGACCCCCATGGAAAACATGGAGACCTCGCTGGATTTCTATGACATCAAGATCAAGAACACGATTGCCGCGATCGGTGCTCAGACCATTTTGGATTTCTGCGCCACGACCGGTGATTCGTTCCTGTGCAACAAGGTGCATCGCAATCCGGCGACCGGCGATCTGTGGCTGGGCCAGACTGGTCGCGTAGACAATCTGACCGATAACTTCGGCAATCTTGAGACTCGTGGTCTCGACCTGAATGCCAGCTACAAGTGGTCGATGCTCGGTGGACAGGCGAGGGCGTCGCTGGTGGGCACCAGGCTGCTGAACTACAAGGTGGACCCGCTGCCGGGCGTGAACTCCCAGGCCCAGTACGATTGCGCAGGCAAGATCTCTCCGGGACTCGCTTGTGACAATCCGAAGTGGCGCCACATCGTGAACCTGAGCTACAGCCGCGATTGGTGGAGCGTCAATGTGCGGTGGCGTTACTTCGGTGCCGTGCATTACTCCAACACGGATGGCAGTGCGTTGACCCAGGATAAGCTCCTCGCGGGTAGCCATCAGATCTCGGCTTACAACTGGCTGGACCTGTCCGGCTCGTTCAAGCTCGCGAAGCGCGTTGACCTGACGGTGGGCGTGAACAACGTTACCGATCGCCAGCCGCCGCTGGTGGGCCACACGCTCGTCTTCAATGCCAACACCCCGGGTGGCTATGACGAGCTCGGTCGTTACTTCTTCAGCAATATCAGTGTGAAGCTCTGATCTAGCTGGAAATGCTGCATCGGGCGGCGGGCTTCGGCCCGCCGCTTTTTTTTGGCCAGCTCATCAGCGGTACGTATCAGAAATTCGTGGGCGGGAATGCTCTGGGGGGGGCAGATTGAGCGCAGTCAGCCATCGTGCCGACAACGCAGCCTATGGGGGCCTCTGCGGCCTGCTCAAGCGCGAGCAGGTGCGCCACTGTTGCTGCCAGTCCCGGATCGATGCGCGGGCCGACCTGTTTGACTACCTCAAATGGTTCCACAACCCTCGTATGCGGCGTAGAGTCGCTCGATCCGATCGAGCGTTTTCAGCTTCAATCAAGCCGTCTGTGGGAGCGGAGCAGAACCCCGGAGCCACTGACGACTCCATCCAGGATTCCATCGATCTTTTTCAGGCAGCGATGGTTATGAATCGATTTCCACTTGATCCACAGCTTGTGGGTTCTTGTCGCAGCGCCGACGCGCTGCTTCGTGCAGGTAGGTATGCGGAGGCCGCCGACGCCTACCGGGGGATACTCTCAAGGGACGTTTCGAACGCAGATGTCTGGTACAACTTGGGCTATGCGCTCAAAGCGTTGGGCCGCTTCGAGGACGCGCTTTCGGCCTACGACGGTGCCTTGCGGGCGGGGGTGGGTGACCCGCAGGAAGTCCATCTTAATCGCGCTGTGATCTATTCCGATCACTTGCGCAGGGACGAACTAGCCAAGGGGGAGTTGCTTGCTGCGCTTGCCATACGCCCGGACTACATACCCGCATGGCTCAATCTTGGCCTGCTTCATGAGGAGTGCGGCGATCGTGAAAAGGCGGTTGCGTGCTACGAAAGGGTGCTGCTGGCGGAGGGCGGACCTGAAGACGTCCGCCGGCCAGAGGCATTAGCTCGATTGGCGCATTTGAAGCGTCCGGACCATCCGGATGCGCCCCAGTTGGGGATCCTGCGTGAGGCGGCGGAGTCTGCGCGCGATCCGCAGACGCGAGCCAACCTCTGGTTTGCATTGGGTCAGGCTCACGAGCACCTTTCGTCTGTTGACCTGGCGTTCGAGGCGTTCACGCGCGCGAATGCGTGTTGTCGTCAACAAGCGCCCGGATATGACCGGCGTAGCCAGGAGCGATTCGTCGACGCGTTGATTGCGCAGTTCAATCTCCCGGTGGCGGACCGGCCGCTGCAGCCGGGGCCGCAGCCCGTGTTCATCTGCGGCATGTTCCGCTCCGGCTCGACCTTGCTCGAGCAGGCCTTGGCAGCGCATCCGCTGATCTGTGCCGCCGGGGAACTGGATATTCTGCCGCGCATGGTGAGTGGACAGCTTTCGCCCTTCCCGTCCTCCATGGCCGCCATTACCGAGGTTAGGCTGGATGAGCTGTCTGGGGGCTACTTGGATGCATTGCGCAAGCTCCCATCAACAACAGAAGGGGCTGCCTATGTCTCTGACAAGCGGCCTGACAACTTCCTGCTTGTTGGTTTGATCAAGCACCTGTTTCCAAGGGCAAAAATTCTGCATACGGTGCGCCACCCGCTCGACAATGGGCTATCGATCTTCATGCAGCACCTCGATCCGCGGGTAGCGCCCTATGCGACGGATCTACAGGATATCGGCCACTATTACATGCAGTATCGTCGAATGATGGAGCACTGGAAAAGCCTGTATCCGGAATCCATCCACGACGTTGACTACGACTCGCTAGTCTTGGCGCCAAAGGATGTTTTGGCGTCGGCGCTGGACTTCCTCGGCCTCGAATGGTGGCCCGGCTGTCTGCGTTTCCACGAGCTTTCAAACACCGTCAAGACAGCAAGCTACTGGCAGGTGAGGCGTCCGCTTTATCGGGATGCCTCGGGTAGATGGCGTCGCTATGAAACTAAGCTGCGCCCGCTCCGGGAAGTCGTCGAGCGCAGAGACTTGCCGCGATGATCGGTCAAGGGTTTGATTCAATAAAATGGGGCTTGGCACCATGACGCGTTAGTAGCACGACACACTTGGGGCGATCTAGTTCTGATGTTTCAAGAGGTTGTTCCCCTCTGACCGGAGGGCGAAGCTGATGTCGCCAAACACACAGCTTCCATCCGCGAGGGGAACAACATGCACAAGAGTGTGCGCCTGACGCCCAGGGGTCGAGAGGTGCTTATCCAACGCCTACAAGCGGGCCAGCGGGTCGCCGCGGTAGCTCAGGCGATGGGCTTGTCCGAAACGACGGTGCGCAAGTGGTGGCGGTGTTTCAGGCAGGGCGAAAGCCCGGCTGACCGAAGCAGCCGCCCGCTTCGCAGTCCGCGCGCCGTGACCGTTGAGCCGCGCGCACAGATCGAGGCCTTGCGCCGGCAGCGCCGTAGCGGCCGCTGGATCGCCATCACAATGGGCCTGTCAGCGGCCACCGTGTCGCGGGTACTACGGCGGGCGCGATTGAGCCGTTGGCGTGAGCTTGAGCCGCAGCCACCGGTCCTGCGCTACGAGCGCGCGGCCGCAGGTGAGCTGATTCACCTGGATACCAAGAAGCTCGGGCGCATCGAGCGGCCCAGCCATCGGGTGACGGGCAACCGCCGAGATCGAGTGCGCGGCATCGGCTGGGAGTTCGCCCACGTGGCCATCGACGACCATTCGCGCGCCTCCCTGGTCATGATGGCCGAGGATGAGCGCAAGGAGAGCGCGGTGGCGTCGACGTCCCCCCGGTTTTGAGTAGCACTGCTGTTTGGAGTCCAATCCCCCAACCGAAGGAGATTGGACGTGAAGAAGCGCTTTTCCGAGGAACAGATCATCGGCTTCCTGCGTGAGGCGGATGCCGGCTTGCCGATCAAGGAGCTGTGCCGCAAGCACGGCTTCAGCGAGGCCTCCTACTACCTGTGGCGCAGCAAGTTCGGCGGCATGAGCGTTCCGGACGCCAAGCGCCTGAAGGAGCTGGAGACGGAGAACACGCGGCTGAAGAAGCTGCTGGCCGAGCAGATGCTTGAGAACGAGGTGATCAAGGACGTCCTGCGAAAAAAACCGTAGGCGCACCAGCCCGGCGAGCGTTGGTGCGCCAGATGATCGACAAGGGGTTGAGCGAGCGGTGCGCGCTGCGCGTGGTGGGCATGAGCGCCAGCGCGTACCGGTATCAGGCGCAGCTAGACCGCAACGTGGCGCTGCGACGGCGGATCGTGGAGCTGGCGCAGCGGCACAAGCGCTACGGCGTGGGGATGATCCACCTGAAGCTTCGGCAGGAGGGCGGCGAGCCGGTGAACTACAAGCGTGTGGAGCGGTTGTATCGGGAGGAGCGGCTGCAAGTGCGCCGGCGCAAGCGGAAGAAGGTGCCGGTGAGCGAGCGGCAGCCGCTGTGTCGTCCATCGGCGCCCAACGAGGTGTGGTCGATGGACTTCGTGTTCGATCGGACCGCCGACGCCCGCGTCCTCAAGTGCCTGACCATCGTCGACGACGCCACGCATGAGTCGGTGGGCATCGAAGTCGAACGAGCCATCTCCGGCCTCGGTGTGACGCGCGTGCTGGATCGCCTGGGGCTCATTCGCGGCCTGCCCAAGACGATCCGCACCGACAACGGCAAGGAGTTCTGCGGCAAGGCGATGGTCGCCTGGGCGCACGAACGTGGCGTGCAACTGCGTTTGATCGAACCAGGCAAGCCCAACCAGAACGCCTACATCGAATCGTTCAACGGCCGCTTGCGCGACGAATGCCTCAACGAACACTGGTTTCCCAGCCTGCTGCACGCCCGCACCGAGATCGAACGCTGGCGGCGGGAATACAACGAGGAGCGACCGAAGAAGGCGCTGGGCGGGCTGACACCAGCCGCTTACGCGAAGCAGTTAAAGTAGCTCAGGACTCTAAACCGACCCGCTACTCAAAGCGGGGGGACGTCGGCGTTCCTGGAGCAGGTGGTCAAGCACTACCGCGCCTGCGGCATCCGCGTGCAGCGTGTGATGACCGATAACGGCTCGGCCTATCGCTCTCGGGACTTTGCCGACGCCTGCCGGCGCCAGTAGCTGCGCCATCTGTATACCCAGCCCTATACGCCCCAGACCAACGGCAAGGCCGAGCGCTTTATCCAGACGGCGCCGCGTGAGTGGGCTTACGCGGCCAGCTATGTCACCTCGCAAGAGCGCAGCGAGGCGCTCCAGGAGTGGCTTCACCACTACAACTGTCACCGTCCACACAGTGCTCTCGGGGGCCGCCCGCCCGTGTCTCGACTGATGCTCAGCCAAAACAACCTATTGAAGCTCCACAGCTAGGCCGCCCAGGCTTCCATGCCGCCTTCCACGTTGAAGATCTGGCTGAAGCCGTGCGAGGCGAAGCGCTCGGCGACCCCCCGGCTGGAGATGCCCCGCTGGCAGACGAAGGCGATCGGCGTGTCCTTGGGCAGTGCGGCAAACGCGTCGTAGCCCTCGTCTTCCAGGATGCGCGCTTGTGGCAGCGAGGGCAGCATGGCGCGGGCGGCCGCCGGGCGCACGTCCACCAGGACGAGGCTGCCATCGGCCAGCCGCTGGCGCAGCTCCTGCACGCTCATGTCGTGCACCTGCTGCGCGCCCGGGAACTTCAGGCTCAGGCCCTCGCCCTGCACGGTGGATACCCAGTCGATCACGATGCCCTTGGCACGCTGTGCGCTGGCCGGGTCGAAGTGGATACGCAGTCCATTGGACTCGGCCACGATGTCGAAGTCGCCGGCCGCGGCGAGCTGGAACCCGGCGCTGAAATCCGGGCCGATCTCCAGGTGGATCACCACGCCCTGCGCATCGGCGGTGCCCTGGCGGATCATCTCGGCGGCCTTGTCGGTGATGGTGATCTCCGGTGGTGTGCGGTCCGGCGGTGCCGCGCCGAACAGGTTGTGCAGCTCACCGCTGGTGTACATCTGGCGGATGATGTCCGAGCCGCCGACCAGTTCGCCCTCGACGTAGAGCTGCGGGATGGTGGGCCACTCGCCGTAGATCTTGATGCCCTCGCGGATCGCCGGATCTTCCAGCACGTTGACCGTGTGATAGTCCTCCAGCAGCTCGTTCAGCGTATTGGTGGCGGCGGCCGAAAAGCCGCACATCGGCTGCTGGCGGGTGCCCTTCATGAACAGCACCACGCGGTGCTCGCTGAGCAGGGACTGGATGCGGTCGCGGGTGGCGGGATCGAGGGACATGGGCGCGTTTCCGGTTCAGGAAGTGGGATAGCGCTACATGGTAGCGCGTGGGTCGGGGCGCAAGTCGCGATTGCATAATGACCTATGGTCATTTATAAATGACTCATGGTCACTAAAAAAACATGCCCGCTGGGCCGGGGCCGTCGTGCCGTGGACGAGTCGATGAAGGAGCGCCGTCGGCGCGACCTGCTCACCGCCGCGCTGCGCCTGCTCGAGCGGCAACCCTACGAGACGATCACCATGAGCGCGGTGGCCGCGGCCGCGGACGTGGCCAAGGGCACCACCTACCTGTATTTCCCCACGCGCGAAGCGCTGTTCCTGGCGCTGCTGGCCGAGCACTACGCCGCCTGGTTCGATGCCCTCGACACCTGTCTGCGCGAGGGTCCCGCGAGTGCCGACGCCTGGACCACCTGGGTCGCCGCCGAACTGTCCGCGCGGCCGATGTTCCTGCGCCTGGCGGGCCTGCTGCACGTCGTGCTGGAGGCGAACGTACCGGTGGCCGAGGTGGTGAGCTTCAAGCGATCGCTGGCCGGGCGCCTGGCCACCAGCGGTGCCGGGCTGGAAGCTGCCCTCGAGCTGCCCCCGGGCTGCGGCGTGCGTCTGCTGCTGTGGTTGCAGGCCGTGGTGCCCGGCCTGGCGCAGATGGCGGCGCCGGCGCCCGAGTTGCATCAGGCCTTGCGTGGCGACGCGATGCTGGCGGGCCTGCTGATCGACTTTCCCAACGAATTGCGCGCCCTGCTGGGCGCCCTGATCCGCGGCCTCGAGGTCGCGAAGGAGTCCCACCCGTGAGCATCTCCTCCCTGCAGGGCCGTACGGCCCTGGTCACCGGCGCCTCCAGCGGACTTGGCATCGAGTTTGCCCGCGAGCTGGCCCGACGGGGTGCCGACCTGATCCTGGTCGCCCGCAGCGAGGCGCCGATGCAGGCGCTCGCACAGGAGCTGCGCGCGTCCGGTCGCACCGTCCACGTCAGGCCGGCCGACCTGGCCGACCCCGCAGCGCGCGAGGCGCTGATTGCAGGCCTGGCGGCCGAAGGCGTTGCGATCGATGTGCTGGTCAACAATGCCGGTTTCGGCGTGTTCGGCGAGTTCGTCCAGACCCCGTGGCCAAAGCTGGAGGACATGCTGGAGGTCGACGTGGTGGCCCTGACCCACCTCACCCGGCTGGTGCTGCCCGGTATGCGCGGGCGCGGATTCGGACGCGTGCTGCAGGTCGCCTCCACCGGGGCGTTCCAGCCCACGCCCTACTACGCCGCCTACGCGGCGGCGAAAAGCTACGTGCTGGAATTCAGTTACGCGATCGATGCCGAGCTGCGCGGCAGCGGCGTGCGCTGCACCGTACTGTCGCCGGGGGTGACCGCGACCCAGTTCTTTGCCGTCTCCGGACAGCGGCCCACGCTGTATCAGCGGGTGACCCGCATGCAGGCGCCGACGGTGGCGCGGCAGGGCGTGGCGGCGATGCTGCGGGGGCGAACCGGAGTGATCGCTGGCTGGGCCAACGCGCTGATGGCGCAGGGCACGCGCTTCATGCCGCGCCGGCTGGCCGCACGGGTCGCGGGCCAATTGATGCGTAACTGATCACGCCGCGGGCCGGAGTTCATCCAGGCTGCGCTGGCGTCGCGCCAGCGGGGCCAGCGCCAGCGCCGCGGCGGGCGAGGGCAGCACCAGCTCGCGGCTGGCGCGGCCCAGCGCGGTGGGCTGCTCGCTCCAGTGGATCAGCTCCATGGCGCCGGTGTGGTCCTCGACCAGCGCCGTGCAATGCTCGACCCAGTCGCCGTCGTTGAGATAGAGCAGGCCGTCCATCTCGCGCACCTGGCCGAAGTGGATGTGACCGCAGATGTGCCCGTCGAAGCCCCGCTCGCGGGCATCCCCGGCCACGCGCTCCTCGTAGGCACGGATGTAGGCCAGGGCCTTGCCGACGTGCGACTTCACGATGATCGACAGTGGCAGGTAGGGCAGGTCCATCCGGCGCCGCCACGCGTTGACCCGCCGGTTGCTCCAGCAGATGAACCGGTGCATCGCTTCGCCCAGGTGCAGCATCCAGCTCCGGCCGACGTGTTCGGGGTCGTACTCGTCGCCGTGGCTGACCCGGTAGCGACGCCCGTCGGCGCCCTCGTGCACCGCCTCCAGCGCAATGCGCACGCCGCCGAAGTCCTGGCCGGCCAAGCCCCGCAGGGCGGCATCGTGGTTGCCGGGGATGTAGGTCACCTCGACGCCGCGCCGGGCCAGGTCGAGGATCTTGGCGATCACCGCCCCGTGGTCGGCATGCCACCACATGCGCTTGCCCAGCGCCTCGAGATCGATGATGTCGCCGACGAGGTAGAGCCGCTCGCAGCGGAGCTGGCGGAGGAAGTCCAACAGGTAGCGCGCCTTGCAGTCAGGCGTGCCCAAGTGCACGTCGGAGATGAAGGCGCTGCGGCAGCGGAGCGTGGCCATGGCGGCGGTTCCCGGTGGTTGCCCGGGGCGCCAGTATTCGTCGCGCGGATCACCGCGCGATGGCGGCGAGGTTGCAGCGCGGTTGCGGCGTCAGGCGGCCAGCGCGGCGCGGGCGGCCGGAGCGATGCGCGAAATCCAGCGGGCGTACTGCCGCGCATCCGGGTGGAGGCCGTCGTCGGCGAGCTCGTCCGGGTGGGCTCGCGTGAGATCGGTGATGTCGACGAATGCCGCGCCCGCGGTGCCTGCCTCGGTGCGCGCGATGGCGTTGAACCGATCCAGCGCCGCGCCGATCGCCGCACGGTCGCGCCCCGACTCCCGCGCGAAGCGCGTCACGCCCCAGTCCGGGATCGACACCACCACCACGCGGCCCGCCTGTCCATCCGCCAGCGCCACCGCGCGCGCGAGCAGATGGGCGAACTCTTGCCGGTACTCGTCCTCGCTGCGGCCGCGGTACTGGTTGTTCACGCCGATCAGAAGGGTCACCAGGTCCCAGCCGGGTGCCAGCGTCGCCGAGTCCATCCCGGCAGCCAGCTCGTCCGTGGTCCAGCCGGTCACGGCGACGATGCGCGGTGGGTCCAGCGCGATTCCGGCGGCCGCGAGATCGGCCACCAGCTGCACCGGCCAGCGGCCGGCCTCCGGCACGCCCTCACCGATGGTGTAGGAGTCGCCCAGGGCGAGGAATCGGGCGGCCACCGTCAGGCGAAGGCGGCCGCGCGGGCCGGCTGTTCGGCGGCCATCGCGGCAAGCACGCGTTCGATCCGCACGAACACCTCGCGCAGCTCCTCCGGCTGCGGTAGCAGGGTGAGGCGGAATTGCCGGCTGGCCGGCACGTTGAAGCTCGCGCCTGGCACCACCAGCACCGACTCCTGCTCCAGCAGGCGCAGCGCGAACGCGCCATCGTCGAACACCGGCAGGCGGTCGGCGCGCACGCCGGGGAACGCGTAGAGCGCACCCTCGGGGGCGGCCAGTTCCAGGTAGTCGCTGGCCGCCACGCCCTCGATCACCGCGCGACGCGCTTCGTGCAGTCGTCCGCCCGGCGCGGTCAGTGCGTGGATGGTCGGCGCACCCTGCAGTGCCGGAACCACCGCCCATTGCGCGGTGGCGTTGGCGCACAGCCGCAGCGCGGCCAGCAGCTGCAGCGCGTCGCGGTACTCGGCGGTGCGTGCAGGGTCGCCGGACAGGCTCATCCAGCCGACGCGATAGCCGCAGGCGCGGTGCACCTTGGACAGCCCGCCGAAGCTCACGCACGGCACGTCGCCAGCCACTTCCGCCAGCGGCTGGAACACGGCACCGTCGTAGAGGATCTCGTCGTAGATCTCGTCGCACAGCAGCAGCAGCCGGTGCCGTGCGGCGATGGCGACGATCTGCTCGAGCAGTGCGCGCGGGTACACCGCGCCTGTCGGGTTGTTCGGGTTGATCAGCACCAGCGCGCGGGTGCGCGGGGTGATCAGGCTCTCGATCTCCGCCGGGTCGGGCAGGTGGCCGTTTTCCGGCAGGCAGCGGTAATAGCGTGGGCGGCCCCCGTTGAGGATGGTCGCGGCGCTCCACAGCGGGTAGTCGGGGCTGGGCAACAGCACCTCGTCACCCGGCTGCAGCAGGGCGCGCAGGCTGATGTCGATCAGCTCGCTGACGCCGTTGCCGATGAACACCCGGTCCATGTCCACACCGCGCGCGCCACGGGCGCGCTGCAGGTCGGCAATGGCAGCGCGAGCCTCTTCCAGGCCCTGCTCGTGGCCATAGGCCTCGCTCTCGGTGAGCTTGGCGGCGATGGCTTCGCGCAGGTGGGGTGGCGTCTGGAAGCCGTAGCGGGCCGGGTTGCCGATGTTGAGCTTGATGATCGGCAGGCCTTCGGCCTCCATCTCGCGGGCGCGGCGGGTCAGCGCGCCACGGATCTCGTAGCGCACGTTGGAAAGATGCGGGCTGGGTTTGATCGGGGCCAACGACGTAGGTTCCTGTGCTTTGCTGCACCGGCGCTTGCGGCCGGCGGTGCAGGCATGCTAACAGCGAGCGGGCGGCCCGTGTGGGCCAGCCAAGAGTCGGATATCGGCCCGATCGGGGGCCGGGCATAATCGGGCCCCATGAGCGAAGCCACCCTAATCGACCGACTGCGCCATATCGGCTGGCGCGGCGAATCCCTCCCCTCTGGTGGATTGCGGCTGGCCCGCGTGGTGGCCCAGCACCGTGCCGGCTACGAGCTGCACGATGGCGAGCACCTGTTCGGTGCCCAGCCGGCCGGCCATTTCCTCAAGCGTGGACTGGATCCCGCCGAGCGGCCGGCGGTGGGTGATTTCGTCGAGTTCGAGCCGGGGGCCCCGCCGCACATCCAGAAAGTGCTGGCGCGGCGCACCGTGCTCTCGCGTGCGGCCGCCGGCGAGCGCTACGAGCGTCAGGTGATCGCCACCAACATCGACTACGTGCTGGTGCTCACCGGCCTGGATGGCGACTTCAATCCATCGAGGATCGAGCGCTACCTGTCGCTGATCGAGGACTCAGGTGCCCGTCCGGTAGTGCTGCTGAGCAAGCTGGATCTGACCGAGGATGCGGCCGATCGTGTCGCCGAGCTGCGTGGCCGCCTGCCCGGCGAGGTGCCGATGCATGCCATCAACGGCAAGGATCCGGCCAGTATCGCCGTGCTGGCGGAGTATCTGCGCCCGGGCGACAGCGCGGTGCTGGTCGGCTCGTCCGGAGCGGGCAAGTCCACTCTCACCAACACCCTGCTGGGGGTGGACCGCATGGCGACCAGCGCCGTGCGCGCCCACGACAGTCGGGGACGCCACACCACCACCCATCGCGCCTTGCTGCAGCTGCCGACCGGCGGCTGCCTGATCGACACGCCGGGCATGCGCGAACTCAAGCTCACCGGCGACGAGAACCTGGACCTGTTCGCCGACATCGACGAGCTGGCCGAGTTGTGCCGCTTTGCCGACTGCGGCCACGGTAGCGAGCCGGGGTGCGCGGTGCAGGAAGCACTGGACAACGGCGCGCTGTCCGCCGAGCGCTGGCGCAACTACCTGAAGCTGCGCGACGAACGCGAAGACCAGGCCGCCACGCTCGAGGCGCGCCTGCGTCGCCAGCGCGGCGGCCGGCCGATCGACCGCCCGCATGGCCATCGCGGCCAGCGCGAGCGCGACTGAGCAGGCGTCGGCGGCGCGCCTTCATGCAGCGACTCTCCTCCGCCGGCACCATCTGGTACAAGCGGGCCTTTCCGCTGCTCTGGTTCGGCCTGCTGGCCGTGTTCCTGGCGATCGCCTGGCTGCAGCCCGGTGGTCCCGGCAAAGCGCCGCCGCGGGTCATGATGATCGTCCCGCTGTTCATGATGGGCTTCGGCTACGTGCTCATGCGCAAGCTGGTGTTCGACCTGGTCGACGAGGTCTGGCTGGACGGTGACCAGGTCGTGGTCGTCCAGCGCGGCGAGCGCAACCGCATCCCGCTGCTGCAGGTGATGAACGTGAATGCGACCACCATGGTCAACCCGCCGCGGGTCACCCTGATGCTGCGTCAGCCGAACACGCGACTGGGCGACTCGGTGAGCTTCATTCCGGCGGGGCCGCGCGACCTCTTTCGCAGCTTCAGGCCCAATCCGGTGGCGCTGGACCTGATCCGCCGCATCGACGACCTGCGGCAGCGCTCGCCATGAGCCCGCCGCCTGCGGAGGTTCCGCCCGGGCTGGCGCGCTACGCCGCGCTCGACCAGCGTCTGCTGGCCGCGGTGCGGCCGATCCGCATCCTGCCCACCGTCGCCTGGCCGGCGTCGCTCGAGGACCGCATGATCGGTGACTATGCGGCTGGCCGACTGGCCTTGCCGCAGGTGCGTTACGGGCCGCCGGACCTGTCGGCCGCCCGTGCGGAGCTGGTGGCGATCGAGCGCGAGGCGGGACATGAGGATCCGCTGGGCGACTACCTCTGCCGCACCGCCGAGTCGTGGCGGATCGCCGCCGAAATGCTCGAGGCGGCGGGCACGGCAGGCGTCACCGCGCCTTCGATCGTCCTGTATGGCCATCCGGGCGACCTGATCCCGGGCAGCAGCAAGAGCAACCTCGACGCCGCCCGCTACTTCGTCGACCTGGCCGACGAGCTGGGTGCCGATCTGCTGGCCGACGAGGTTGCCGGGACCATCGCGGCGGAACAGCTGCGCGGCGAGCTTGCGCAGACCCTGGACGGCTTCTTCGGCGCGGGCGTGATCGCGGTGGAGGTGGATCCGGAGCTCACCGCCAAGGCGGCGGCTGGGGCGACCCGCATCCGGCTGCGGGGCGGCACCACGTTCACCGACTACGACCGCCACCAGTTGCTGGCGCACGAGGCCTACGTCCACTCGCTGACCGCCCTGAACGGTCGTGCGCAGCCGCTGCTGGCTTCGCTGGCGCGCACATCGCCACGGGTCACGGCCACCCAGGAAGGTCTGGCCGTGTTCGCCGAGCTGATGTCCGGCGCCATCGACATTTCGCGACTGAAGCGCATCAGCCTGCGCATCCTGGCGATCGACATGGCGCTGCGCGGGGCGGATTTCGTCGAGGTCTACCGCTTCTTCCTGGAACGCGGCCAGAGCGTGGCGGACAGCTTCCACTCGGCCCAGCGCGTGTTCCGCGGCGTGCCGCCCACCGGCGGTGCGGTGTTCGCCAAGGACAATGTGTACCTGTCCGGGCTGCTGGCGGTGCACACGTTCTTCCGCTGGGCGCTGAAGCAGCGCCGGATGGACCTGCTGCGCCACCTGTTCGCCGGCAAGCTGGCGCTGCACGACGTGGTCGCGCTCGAACCGCATTTCACCTCCGGCGCGATCGTCGCGCCGCGCTGGCTGCCGCCGTGGATGCAGCACGTACACGGCCTCGCCGGCAAGCTGGCGTTCTCGCTGTTCGTCAACCGCATCCACATGGGTCGGGTGCAGGCCGAGGAACTGTCGCTGGGCCTGTGACCCGCCGTCGCGGTGCGGCGCCGCACAGCGGCCGGCAAGGAACGCGGTGCTAACATGCGCGCCTCTTCGCCCCGGATCACCGACCCGCTCCCATGGCCAATCCCCCCGAGGAACTCAAGCACGCCGCGCTCGAATACCACCGGCTGTGCCCGCCCGGCAAAATCAAGGTCAGCGCGACCAAGCCGATGGTCACCCAGCGCGACCTGGCACTGGCCTACTCGCCCGGCGTGGCCTACGCCTGCGAAGCCATCGTGGAGAATCCCAACGCGGCGAGCGAGCTCACCGCGCGCGGCAACCTGGTGGCGGTGATCACCAACGGCACCGCGGTGCTGGGGCTGGGCGACATCGGCCCGCTGGCCGGCAAGCCGGTGATGGAAGGCAAGGGCGTGCTGTTCCAGAAGTTCGCCGGCATCGACGTGTTCGACATCGAGCTCAACGAGCACGACCCGGACAAGCTGGTCGACATCATCGCGGCGATGGAGCCGACCTTCGGCGGCATCAACCTCGAGGACATCAAGGCGCCGGAGTGCTTCATCGTCGAGCGCAAGCTGCGCGAGCGGATGAAGATCCCGGTGTTCCACGACGACCAGCACGGCACCGCGATCATCGTCGGCGCCGCCGTGCTCAACGCGCTGGAAGTGGTCGGCAAGGACATCGGCAGCGTCAAGGTCGCCACCACTGGCGCCGGCGCGGCCGGCATCGCCTGCCTGGACATGCTGGTCGCGCTGGGCGTGAAGAAGGAGCACATCACCGCGTTCGACCGCGACGGCGTGATCTACACCGGCCGCGAGCATCTGGACCCGGACAAGGCGCGCTACGCGCGCGACACCGACAAGCGCACGCTGGCCGACATCGTCGCCGGCGCCGACGTGTTCCTGGGCCTGTCGGCTGGCGGCATCCTGAAGCCGGAGATGGTCGCCACCATGGCCGACAAGCCGGTGATCCTGGCGCTGGCCAATCCGAACCCGGAGATCTCGCCGGCCGACGCCAAGGCGGTGCGCCCGGACTGCATCGTCGCCACCGGTCGATCGGACTATCCGAACCAGGTCAACAACGCGCTGTGCTTTCCGTACATCTTCCGCGGCGCGCTGGATGTCGGTGCCACCGGCATCAACGAGGCGATGAAGCTGGCCTGCGTGCGCGCCATCGCGCAGCTGGCGCGAGAAGAGGCGGCGGACCTCGGCAGCGCCTATGGCGAGGACATCCCCTCGTTCGGCCCGGATTACCTGATCCCGCGCCCGTTCGACCCGCGCCTGCTGGTGATGCTGGCGCCGGCCGTGGCGCAGGCGGCGATGGACTCGGGTGTGGCCACCCGGCCGATCGCCGACATGGACGCCTACCGCGAGAAGCTCGGCCAGTTCATCTACCGCACCAGCCTGATCATGAAGCCGGTGTACGAGCGTGCCCGCGCCGACCGCAAGCGCGTGGCCTACGCCGAGGGCGAGGAAGAGGTGGTGCTGCGCGCGGTGCAGACGGTGGTCGACGAGAAGCTGGCCCACCCGATCCTGATCGGCCGCCCGGACGTGATCGAGGCGCGCATCCAGCGCCTCGGCCTGCGCCTGCGTCAGGGGGTGGATTTCGAACTCACCAACATCCACGACGATCCGCGCTTCAACGACTACTGGCAGCAGTACCACACGCTGACCGAGCGTCGCGGCGTGACCCCGGCGGCGGCGAAGAACCTGATGCGTTCCCGGCACACGCTGATCGCCGCGATGATGGTCGAGCGCGGCGAGGCCGATGCGATGATCTGCGGCCTGGTCGGGCGCTACCACAAGAAGCTCGGCTACCTGCGCAGCGTGTTCGGGCTGGACCCGGGCGTGCAGTGCACCTCGGCGATGTCGGCGGTGATCAACGACCGCGGCGCCTGGTTCTTCGTCGACACCCACGTGCAGTGCGACCCGACCGCCGAGCAGATCGCCGAGGCCACGCTGCAGGCCAGCTACCGGCTCAAGCTGTTCGGCATTGAGCCGAAGGTGGCGCTGCTGTCGCATTCCAACTACGGCAGCCACGAGAACGCCAGCGCGGCGAAGATGCGCAGGGTCTACCAGATCCTCAAGGAGCGCTATCCGAAGCTGGAGATGGACGGCGAGATGCAGGCCGACACCGCGTGGGACGAGGTGCTGCGCCGGCGGATGTTCCCGCATACCACGCTGACCGGTCGCGCCAACCTGTTCGTGCTGCCCAATCTGGACGCCGCCAACATCGTCTACAACATGGTGCGGGTGATGACCGACGGCGTGGCGATCGGCCCGATCCTGATGGGCGTGGACAAGGCGGCGCACATCCTGACCCCGGCCTCCACCGCCCGCCGCGTGGTCAACATGACCGCCGTGGCCGCGGTGGATGCGCAGATCCGCGCCGCGCAGGGCGAACGTCGGGGCTGAGTTCCGGATCCGGCAGTCTCCCGGCCGGGGCTTGCCGGGCCGGGCCACGATGGCCCGGCAGGCGGCGGGTGGTCGCTTCCGGCGGGGTTTGGACGGCCATCCGCCGGCGTATCGCATTGGCGCGCTGCGTCATTGGCGATAGACTCGGAAGGCTATCGGCCCGTCCGGGCGGCGTTCTTACCCCCTACGGCGGCGTATCCCCTGACGCTGCGGAGAATCTTCCCCCATGGATCAGCTCGACGACATCCTCCATCAGGACATCGATCCCACCGAGACCAACGAGTGGATCGAATCGCTCAATGCGGTGATCAGCCATGACGGCACCGAGCGCGCGCATTACCTGCTGGAAAAGATGGTCGACTCCACGCGGCGCGCCGGTGGCTACCTGCCGTTCGACCCGACCACCGAGTACGTCAACACCATCGCGCCGCAGAACGAGGCCAAGTCGCCGGGCGACGCCACGATGGAATGGCGCATCCGCACCCTGATCCGCTGGAACGCGATGGCGATGGTGGTGCGGGCCAACCGCAAGCCGGGCGAGCTGGGCGGGCATATCGCCAGCTTCGCCTCCTCGGCCACGCTGTACGACGTGGGTTTCAACCACTTCTGGCGTGCGCCCAGCGCCGATCACCCGGGTGACCTGGTGTTCCACCAGGGCCACTCCAGCCCGGGCGTGTACGCGCGTTCCTTCCTGGAAGGCCGCATCGCCGAGGAGCAGATGGACCTGTTCCGCATGGAAGTGGTGGGCAAGGGCCGCGGCCTGTCGTCCTACCCGCACCCGTGGCTGATGCCGGACTACTGGCAGGTGCCCACGGTGTCGATGGGCCTGGGTCCGATCCAGGCGATCTACCAGGCGCAGTTCTGGAAGTACCTCGAGCACCGCGGCCTGATCCCCAAGAGCGACCGCAAGATCTGGTGCTTCCTCGGCGACGGCGAGACCGACGAGCCGGAGAGCCTGGGCGCGATCGCGCTGGCCGGCCGCGAGGGCCTGGACAACCTGATCTTCGTGATCAACTGCAACCTGCAGCGGCTGGACGGCCCGGTGCGCGGCAACGGCAAGATCATCCAGGAGCTGGAGGGCGTGTTCCGCGGCGCCGGCTGGAACGCCATCAAGGTGGTCTGGGGCAGCTACTGGGATCCGCTCCTGGCGCGTGACACCAGCGGTACCCTGCGCAAGCTGATGATGGAAACCGTCGATGGCGAGTACCAGGCCTGCAAGGCGTTCGGCGGCAAGTACACGCGCGAGCACTTCTTCAACAAGTATCCGGAAACCGCGCAGCTGGTCGCCAACCTGTCCGACGACGACATCTGGCGCCTCAACCGCGGTGGCCATGACCCGCACAAGGTCTACGCGGCCTACCACCAGGCGGTGAACACCCAGGGCATGCCGACGGTGATCCTGGCCAAGACCGTCAAGGGCTACGGCATGGGTGCGGCCGGCGAGTCGCAGAACCCGACCCACCAGCAGAAGAAGCTGGATGCCGATGCCGTGCGCCACTTCCGCGACCGCTTCAACATCCCGGTGCCGGACGAAAAGCTGGCCGACGTGCCGTACTACCACCCGGGCAAGGACTCGCCGGAAGTGCAGTACATGCTCGAGCGCCGCAAGGCGCTGGGCGGTTCGCTTCCGCAGCGTCGCCGCAAGGCCGACCAGAAGATCACTGCGCCGGAGCTGTCGGCCTTCGAGCAGATCACCAAGGGCTCGGGCGAGCGCGAGATCTCCACCACCATGGCGCTGGTGCGCGGCATGAACCTGCTGCTGCGCGACAAGCAGCTGGGCGAGCGCGTGGTGCCGATCGTCGCCGACGAGGCGCGCACCTTCGGCATGGAGGGCATGTTCCGGCAGAT
This sequence comes from Dyella thiooxydans, assembly GCF_001641285.1. NCBI lineage: Bacteria > Pseudomonadati > Pseudomonadota > Gammaproteobacteria > Lysobacterales > Rhodanobacteraceae > Dyella > Dyella thiooxydans. The sequence goes on along the minus strand of NZ_CP014841.1, from coordinate 2,667,421 downwards.
CGGCATCTATGCGCCGTTCGGCCAGAAGTACCGCCCGCAGGATGCCGACCAGCTGCTGTACTACCGCGAGGACATCAAGGGCCAGGTGCTGCAGGAAGGCATCTCCGAGGCCGGCGGCATGGGCGCCTGGATGGCCGCGGCCACCAGCTACAGCATCTCCAACGTGGCGATGCTGCCGTTCTTCATCTACTACTCGATGTTCGGCTTCCAGCGCATCGGCGACATGTGCTGGGCGGCGGGCGACATGCGCGCGCGCGGCTTCCTGGTCGGCGGCACCGCCGGCCGCACCACGCTGAACGGCGAAGGCTTGCAGCACGAGGACGGCCATTCGCACCTGATGTCCGGTGCGATCCCGAACGTGAAGTCCTACGACCCGACCTTCTCCTACGAGGTGGCGGTGATCCTGCAGGACGGCACCCGCCGGATGATGCAGGAGCAGGAAGACGTCTACTACTACCTGACCGTGATGAACGAGAACTACCAGCACCCGGACATGCCGGCCGGTTGCGAGGAAGGGATCATCAAGGGCATGTACCTGTTCCGCGACTGCGGCGTGTCGACCAATGGGAACGGCAAGGGCAAGGGCAAGGCGAAGGCGCCGTGCGTGCAGCTGCTTGGCTCGGGCACGATCCTGCGCGAGGTGATCGCCGCCGCCGAACTGCTGGAGAAGGATTTCGGCGTGCACGCCGACATCTGGTCCTGCCCCAGCTTCATCGAGCTGCGTCGCGACGGCTTCGATGCCGAGCGCTGGAACCGCCTGCATCCGGAAGCCGAGCAGCGCGTGCCGTACGTCACCGGCCTGCTGCAGGACCGCGCCGGTCCGGTGGTGGCCGCGACCGACTACGTGCGCGAGTTCGCCGACCAGATCCGCGCCTTCATCCCCGAAGGCAAGCGCTACACGGTGCTCGGTACCGACGGTTTCGGCCGCTCGGACACCCGCGCCCACCTGCGCGACTTCTTCGAGGTGGATCGCTACTGGATCGCCCACGCCGCGCTGGCCGCGCTGGCGAAGGACGGCCTGGTCAACGCCAAGGACGTGGCCCGCGCGATCAAGGAGTACAAGCTCGATCCGGAGAAGCCGAACCCGATCACCCAGTGACGGGATCGTTTCCAACAAAAAGCCCGCCTTTCGGCGGGCTTTTTGTTTGGGGAGCGACGTCGCGGGCGAGCCGATCAGTCCTCGTCGTGGCTGGCGAACGCCTTGCGCAGCAGCAGGAAGGCGCCGACCGTACCGGCGACGATGGCCACGGTGGCGGCAGGGTGCCGCTTCACCTGCCGGCGCAGGCGGCGGTACTGGTAGTTCGCCTCGTCGGCGAAATCCTCGGCGGCGCGGGTGATCTGGCGACCGTAGTCGTGGCCGTGGCGACCCAAGCGGCCGGTGGCACGGCGACCGCGCTCGACCAGGTCCTGTGCAGTGCTGGCGGCACCGTTGGCGTACTGGCGCACCCGGTCGCCGGCGTCGCTGAGGTGGCGTTCGATATCGCGGGTTCGGCTCATGGTCTTGGACTCCTCAAGGGCGCAGCTCGAGCGCGGGGCCGCGGTAGGCGGCAGAGCCCTTACTGTGCTCCCGATCGCGTGACCGGCGTGTCGAAGCGACAAATCGCCGCCCGGTCGCCGTTCAGCATGTCAGCCCAGCCGGTAGTCCCCGCCCCGCTCCAGGGCGCGCCGATAGGCCGGCATGGCGTGGATGCGCTCGAGGAAGGCGGCCAGGCGAGGCCAGCGTGCAGCGGTGAGTCCGCCGCGCGCGGCGGCGGCCTCCAGTGGGAAGCTCAACTGGATGTCGGCGACGCTGAAGGTCTCGCCGCCGAACCATGCTGCCTGGCCGAGCTCGCCCTCCATGTAGTCCAGGTGCGTGGTGACCTGCGGGTCCACGAAGCCTCGCTGTGCCTTGGTTGCCACGTCGCGGACGATCGGCCGGGCGAAGAACGGAGCCGGTGCCTTTTCGATCCGCTGGAACACCAGCTTGAGCAGCAGCGGCGGCATCGCCGAGCCCTCGGCGTAATGCAGCCAGTAACTCTGGCGTCGTCGCTCCGGCGTGCCGGGGGCGGCCAGCAGCCGGCCGTCGCCGTAGCGGTCGGCCAGGTACTCGACGATGGCGCCGGACTCGGCCACGACGAGTTCGTCGTCGGTGATGACCGGCGACTTGCCCAGAGGATGCACGGCGCGCAGCTCGGGTGGTGCCAGCATGGTCTTGCGGTCGCGAGCGTAGCGCTTGATCTCGTAAGGCTGGCCGAGTTCCTCCAGCAGCCACAGGATGCGCTGCGAGCGCGAGTTTTCGAGGTGGTGGACGGTGATCATCCCCGGGATCAGAGCCGATCGTCCCCGATCCCGCAAGCGCGGCCGTCGCTGACGGTCACGGATCGAGCGTGATCGTGCGCGACAGGGTGGACACGCCCCGCTCATCGAACGCCTCCACCGCCACCACATAGCGCACACCCTTGCTCAGCGCGCGCAGCTGCAGGGTGGTCGGCTGGTCGGCGAAGCGCTGGTAGGTCTCGTGCAGGCGATCGGCGCGCAGGCCCCAGCGCACGTTGTAGCCCACCGCGCCGGGCACCGGCTTCCAGGTGATGGTGGCATTGCGGGGGTCCTTGTCGCGGGTGGCCGAGACCAGTACCGGCGCCGGCGGCGGCGGACCGTCCTCGTGGCCGAACACGCGCAGGTCGGAGATCGCCAGGTGCCTCGCACCGACGTGCCGATGCACGTAGCGCACGTAGCGGATGCGGGCGGGAGCGTCGAGTTCGACGTAGGCGTTGGCGTGGTCGCGCGTCTCGTGCGAGAGGTCGGCCAGGGTCTGCCAGTGGCTGCCGTCGCTCGAGCCCTCCAGTACGAACTGGGTGACCAGGTCGGGCGCGTCGCCGTAGCGGTCGGACTGGTAGTCGGCGTAGCTGACCTGGATCGCGTCCACCGTGCGTGGGCCGCCGAGATCCAGCGTCAGGGTCTGGCCGGGGGTGTTGGCGGCGGCCAGCCAGAAGCTGCGCGGATTCTCGTCGGTGACCTGGCCCGGCCCATGGCCGGGCACCTGCGAGGACGCGGTGGCGTGCTTGTGCCAGGACAGCAGCATCCAGCCGGTGAAGGTGCTCTCGCCGGGCTTGAGCTTGTGGTCGGGCATGCGCTGCGGGAAATCGCCGAAGCGGGTGTCCACCCACATCTGGCCGTCGTCGTGGAAGCCGGCCGGGTAGAGATCGATGCGCCGCTCGAAATTCCAGTTCAGGCCGATCCAGTTGGTGCCGGTGTTCCACACGTTGCCGTAGGCATCCTCGAAGGTGGAACCGTGGCCGGCGCCCTGCACGAAACCGCCCGGCTTGTAGCCGACCGGGTTGTATGGCGCGTAGGTGAAGGGTCCCAAGGGATGATCGCTGGTGTAAACGCCGGTGGCGTAGGCGTTGTACTCGGTGCCGGGTGCGGCGTACTGCAGGTAGTAGCGGTCGCCGTGGCGGTTCATCCACGCACCTTCGATGAAGGGCTTGGTGGTCTCGTCGGTGTGGTCGCGGCCGAAGCGCTCCCAGCCGTGCTGGTCCGGGTGCAGCCGCAGCAGCGATTTCGCCGCGCCGAGCCAGGCCAGCCGCTTGCCTTCGCCTTCGGTCTCGTCGCCGAGCTTGAGGTCGATCTGCTGCCCGTACATCGGATAGACGTTGGACGAACCCCAGTACATGTAGACCTTGCCGTCGTTGTCCTGGAACAGGCCCGGATCCCATGGTCCGGGCGGCAGCTGGCCGGGCTTGATCCTGTATTCGGTGGAAGAGCTCACCGCGTTCGGCAGCGGCGGCATCAGCCGGGTCCAGAACTTCCAGTGCCCATGCGCCGGGTCGGTGGAGTAGAGCAGCGGTTCCGGGTCGGTGGTCGAGCGCATCAGGAACAGCTTGGCGCCGGCGACCAGGGTGGCCGGCGCCACTTCGCTGTCGAACGGCCACTTGTCGGGTGTGACGAAATTCCAGTGCACCAGGTCGGTGGAGTGCCAGTAGCCGTCGGCCAGGGTCTGGAACAGGTAGTACGCATCGCCGTAGCGCACCACCGCGGGGTCGGCGCCGGTGCGGTAGGAGATGCCCTGGTTCATCTGCTCGAAGTTGTAGCGGTAGTCCACGTCCATCGGATTGGCCCAGGTACGGCCGTGCGGATTGACCGCGGCACCGGCGGCGGGGGCGATCGAGGCCAGTGCAAGCGGCAGGGCGCAAGTGAGGCGGGAGCGGAGCAGTGTCGTCATGCGGGCCATGGATCCGGGAGGGCGGCCGATACGGGGTCTCCTTGCCCGCTGCGGCGGCTCGTGCAGGCGCGGCGACCAGGCTGCCGCCGCGGTATCGCCGGGTGCCCCGCGCGGGGCGCCCGGTCGCAGGGAATCAGTAGATCCAGTCGGTGGAAGTCTTCGGCGCGTGCTGGCGCATGTAGCCGGTCATCAGGTCGTACAACGCCTCGCCGCTCGGCCCCCAGCAATGCGGTGCCATCGGCTGGTAGGTGATGGACCCGGCGAAGCGCGGGTTCGTTGCGGTCTTGAGGAACGCGTCCATCGCACGCACGCCCATGTTGAGGTTGAAGGTGTCCGCATCGCCTACGTAGAGGTGCAGCTTGCCGGTGACCAGCGGGCCCAGCGTGGCCCAGTGGGTCTGCAGCAGGTAACGCAGGTCGAAGTGCTGCTTCCAGTACTCGGCCACCTGGTGGTCGATCACGCCGGTGCGCTTGTTCCAGAGCCGTTGCGGATAGCCGTCGGCACCGATCGGCCCCCAGGCCGCCTCCCAGATGTCCCACTGGCCGCCGGAGCGCGAGTGGTCGCCCACCGCCAGTTCGTAGTGGTTCTCGTCCTTCATCATCGCGTCGACGTTGCCGTCGGGCTGGCGGGTGTCCACGCGCTCGACCTTCATCCAGCCCTTGTCCACGTAATACGCGTTGGCGTCGTCGTAGATGTTCACCACCTCGTGGTGGCGGAAATCCAGCGGATCGGGGCACATCGCATAGGTGCCGCCATAGAAGCGTGGATGGAACAGCTGCTGTGCCACGGCGATCCAGCCACCGGTGGAGCCACCGGTGAGCATGCGTGCCCAGGGCTGCTCGATGGTGCGGAAGCGGCGCGCGATCTCCGGGTACAGCTCCTGGTGGATCGCGTCGTCGAACGGACCTTCGTTGGGCGAGTTGACCGCGTAGGAATCGTCGTAGAACGGCGAGGGGTGCTGCAGCGTCACCACGATCACCCGCGGCTTCTTCGCATCGTCCAGCCAGAACGCGCGCATCTTCGAATCCCTGCGCTCGAAACCGAACGGCGCATCGGTGGAGAAGTGGCCCTGGTCGTAGACCACCGGGTAGCGCACGTTCGGGTGCTCGCCATAGCCCTTGGGCAGCAGCACGGTGGCGCCGAGGTAGATCGGGTGGCCCCAGAATTTCGTCAGCAGCTTGCTCTGTATGCGGAAGCGCCTGACGTACTCGCTGTCCTTCGGAAACGGGATCGGCCCGATCACCTGGTCGGCGACCAGCCGGATCGGTGTTGCCGCCGCGGGGTCGTAGTGCACCTTCACCGGCTTGCCGTAGAGGTTGCCCGGTGAGTGCTTCCAGTCCTGGCCTTCCCACTGGTCCATGTGCATCCACAGCGTGTGCCCGTCGGCGCGCCTGAACTCGGTGTAGACGTTGACGAACGGCTGCATCCAGTAGTCGCCGGCGGGCAGGTCGCGCAGGCTGGCGAGCGGAGCGCCGTAATCGTTTACATCGATGGTCGCGAAATGACCGGGCTCAAGGCCGGTGACGTCATGCCCGAACAGCGGTACGCCGGTGATGTCGGCTTCCTCGATCGGCGGCGCCTTGTCATCGCGGCTGACCGCCACGTAGACGCGGCCGGTAACCGGCTGCGCGTGCGCGCCCGCGGCGAAGCTCACCTCGATGCGTGGCGTGGCGGCTCCCGCATCGGTGGCGGATACGTGGAAGGGCGCGGCGGCCAGCAGGCAGGCGGCGGCGAGCGAGGTCAGGGGCAGGTGGGATCGGTTCATCCCCCCGATGCTAGCCGCCCCCGCCGCGTGCACGCCACTGCCGATGGCCGGCGCGCGCTACGCAGGTTCTTGCAGTTGCTCGCGGCGTCGCAGCGAGGGAAACCAGGCCATCCACAGCGCCACCACGACCAGGGTGCCGAGGCCTCCGATCAGGGTCGCCGGCACGGCGCCGACCCAGGCCGCCAGCATGCCCGACTCGAACTCGCCCAGCTGGTTGGAGGTGTTGATGAAGATCGCGTTTACCGCGCTGACCCGGCCGCGCATGTCGTCAGGGGTGTCCAGCTGCACCAGCGCGCCGCGGATCACCATGCTGACCATGTCGAACGCGCCCAGCGCGAACAGCGCGGCCAGCGACAGCCACAGTGTGGTCGAGACTGCGAATACCAGGGTGGCCAGGCCAAAGCCGGCCACCGAGGCGAACATGGTCATGCCGACGCGCTGCTGCATGGTGTGGCGCGCCAGCCACAGCGACATCAGCAGCGCGCCCACCGCTGGGGCCGCGCGGAGCAGGCCCAGGCCCCAGGGGCCGGTGTGCAGGATGTCCCGGGCGAAGATCGGCAGCAGCGCGGTGGCACCGCCCAGCAGCACGGCGAACAGGTCCAGCGAGATCACGCCGAGCACGTCCGGGCGCTGGCGGATGAAGTGCACCCCGGCGAACACGGTCTTCAGCGTGGCCGGTTCGCGCCGCGGCGGCGTGCGCTCGTAGCGCAGCCAGGCCATCAGGCCGGCGGCGACCAGGTACAGCGCGCCGGCGACCACGTAGACCACGCCCGGCCCCGCCACGTAGAGGAAGCCGCCCAGCGCCGGGCCCATGATCATCGCCGCCTGCCCGGCCGAGGCGCTCATCGCCATCGCCCGCGGCAGGATCGGCGCCGGCACCAGCGCTGGCAGCATCGACTGCATCGCCGGGAACTCGAACGCCTTGGCCACGCCGATCGCGAACACCAGCGCGAGGATCGTCGCCTCGTGCACGCCGCCGGTGAGGGTGAGCCCGGCCAGCAGGGCGATCGCCACGAACTCCACCAGCTGCCCGAGCAGTACGATGCGGCGGCGCTCGAACTGGTCGGCGACGTGGCCGGCCGGCAGCGCCAGCAGCACCGAGGGAATGAACTGCGCCAGGCCGATCAGGCCCAGGTCCAGCGCGCGGCCGGTGATCGCGTAGATCTGCCAGCCCACGGCGACCGAGAGCATCTGGAAACCGAAGCCCGAGGCGATGCGGGCGAACCAGAACGCGACGAAGGCGCGGTGCCGGAACAGCGCGTCGCCGGCGGGGGCAGGGGAGTCGGGCATGGGGAGTCCAGGCGGGAGCGGCGATTATCGGGGCGACGGCGGTCGCGGCCAAGCCGCTGCGGTTGCGCGCGCGGCGTGGCTCGTTCCACTCTAGGGATCTGTCCTGCCACGCGGATGCATTCCATGACTGCCGGTTTCCTGCGCCCTTCGCTTTCCATCCTCGGCCTGGCCCTGCTGGCCGCGGGCTGCTCGCAGCAGGGCGGTGGCAACGCCGCGGCGCCGGCGGCGAACAAGGCGCCGGCCATCGACCAGGCGGCGCAGCGGGACCTGGACACCTACCGCCAGCTGGTGCGCATCCACAACGACGAGATGGCCACCACCTTCGGCGAGCAGATCGTGCACGACTACCCCGGCAGCGCCGCGGCGAAGGAGGTGCAGCAGACCCTGCCGGAGATCGCCAAGCGCTACCACGAGAATGCGGAGAAGAACCGCCTGGCCGGCCTGTGGCTGTACCAGGTCGCACCGATGGCCGGCGGCACGCAGTCCACCGCGGTGATCTACAACAGCGAGCCGGCGGTGGGCGACAAGGTGCGCATGGTGCTGCGCCGGCATACCGAGTGGGGGCAGAGCGCGTTCCTGTTCGGCAGCGGCAAGGGCTTCGTCTGCAAGGGCACCTGCACGCTGCCGGCCACCTTCGACGGCAAGCCGGTCGGCATCAAGGCGTTCGCCCCGCCCTCGGGCGAGCCGGCGCTGATGATCAAGGACGACAGCGCCTTCATCGCCATGCTGAAGAAGGCGAAGAAGATCACTCTCAAGGTCACCCATAAGGACAACGATCGCAGCGAAGAGCTGGTGTACGAGGTCGGCGGCTTCGATCCGGCCAAGTGGCTGCCGCTGGAGAAGAAGAGAAAGTAAACTCCGAAGCCGCTGGTGCGTTAGCAACGCGTGACTTCGGCAGAAGCATCATGGACGAGAGAGGAGAACGGCGATGAAACACCTGCGAATCCTTGCCTGGCTCGCGTTGCCAATGACTCTGGGCGCATGCGCGAGCCTGTCCGGTCGCCCCAGCGACCAGCAGCGGCGGGCCGACTACGAGGCAGCGGCCGGTCCGGCGCAGAACAGTTTTCTCTTCTACAACTCGCTGTGGTCGTGGGAGCCGCTGGGTACCGACCGGGTGGTGGTCTACGCCCGTCCCAAGCAGGCCTGGCTGCTCGACGTGCCCGGCTGCATCGACCTGCCGTTCACCAATACGATCGGCTTGACCTCCAACCTGCACCGGGTCAGCGTCGGGTTCGACAAGGTGCTGACCGGGCGCGGCGGCTTCGGCATCGACAGGGTGCAAGCTGGGCGCAGCGGCATCCCCTGCACCATCACCCGCATTCGCCCGGTGGACGTGACCAAGCTGAAGCAAGCCGAGGTGGAGCGTCGCCCCGTGGAGGAGAAGCCGCGCGACAGCGCGACCGTTCAGCCGTCCAAGCCCTGATCGTCGCCCGGCGCGTCGACCTCAGTGCAGGAAAAGCTTCTCGGCCAACTTGGCCAGGGGCTTCTCCAGCGCGTTCTGCAGGCGTGCCGGAAAATCCAGCGGCTTGAGCAGCATCTTCACGGTCATCTCGGCCGGGATGTTGCGTTTCAGGCGGCCCTGCGCGCGGGTGTTGATGCGCCGGAATTCCGCATCATTGCCCGCGTGGTGCGGGTAGCAGCGGTTGAAGACGTGGCGCATGGCGACGTCGCCGTCCTCGCTCTTGATCTCGTTGACCCGGCGCAGGATCGCGCGGAACACCTGGTAGCGACCGAAGCCCTCGCGTTCGCGGTACTGCCGGTAGTGCTGGTAGAAGTGCTTGTAGTGGCGCACTTCGTCGCTCTTGATGTGGTTGGTGAGCTGCTTGAGCACCGGCTCGTCGGTGAGGTCGTTGAGTGCCCGGTAGAGGCTGGCGGTGCCGGTCTCGACCACGCAGCGGGCCGCCAGCTCCAGTCCGCGCGAGGATTCGAGCTGCTCGCTGGTGCACATCGCGCCGTACTCGTCCCAGAACGCCTTGAAGCCGGCGTCCCAGTCGAACTCCGGCCACACGGCCCGCACGTACGCGGCCAGCGCGCGGCCGTGCTGCAGCTCCTCGTGTTCCCAGTGCTGGCTGAGCCAGGTCTGCAGTTCCTGGTCGCCAGCGAAATGGTCGACCAGGTTGTGGGTGTACAGGTCCGAGCCGCTCTCGACGAACGAAGCACTGCACAGCAGGAAGAACAGGTCTTCGTCATGGCGGACGCGGGCCTTGTCGATGCGGCTGAAGTCGATGCTCTCCAGCGTCCAGGGAAGCGATTGGGTGTAGCTCAATGGAGGATTCCTTGCCGGGGCCGCGGGCACCGGGGTGCGCCGCATGACAGATCGATGACGCCAAGCATACGGCGTGGAACGGCCGCTGGAATTAACCCCTGCCGACCCCGGCCCACGCGAGGTTGCCCTGTGACCCCGACGTGGCGGCGGAACGGCCGCGGGGAACCCTTCCGGCGGCCCGGCGGCGATGATGCCTAGCGCACGACCGTAACGGGTACGTGGGCGCGCGCGAGCACGTCCCCGGAAACCGAGCCGAGCAGCCAGCGCGCGAGCGCACCGCGCTCGGTGTGCCCGATCACGATGTGGTCGCAGCCGTGCTGCTCCAGCTGGCCGATCAGCACGTCTCCCGGGCTGCCATGGGCAAGTTCCAGGTCGACCAGCGCCTCGGCGTCGGGCTGCAAGGTCTTCAGCTCGTCCAGCAACTCGCGCGCTCTCGCCATGCCCGAGTCGGCCATCATCAGCGCGCAGGCATCGGCGCCGGCCTCGGTGACCTGCAGCACCGACACCACGCGCACGCGCCCGTCGAATGCGCGCGCCACCGCCATGGCCAGCTCGAATGCGCGCTTGGATGTGTCCGAGCCGTCATAGCCGACCAGCGAGTACTTGAACATCCGGACACCTCCGCGACTTGCCGTGGACGACAGTCCGATCATGCCACGGTCGCCGCGTGGCAGAGATCCGGATCGCTCAGCGGTGATCGACCCAGTGGCAGCGCCGCTCGATGTGCGTGCCGGCATGTTCGTCCTGATGATGCTCCTGCACCTTCTTGCCGGCGTAGCCGCCGGCCACCGCGCCGCCGATCGTGGCCAGGGTCTTGCCCTTGCCGCCGCCGACCTGATGGCCGAGCAGGCCGCCGGCCACTGCGCCGATCGCCGTGCCGGCGATCTGGTGCCGGTCTTTCGGCGTGTTCTTCACCCGGACGTTCTCGCAGACCTGGTGACGGCCCTCGTGATGGTGATGATCCTGTGCGTGCACGGGCGAGATCCCGGAGAGCAGGCTGCCGGCGAGCACCGAAAGCAGCAGGCGATGAATCGTTGGCATGGCGAACTCCTCATGCGTGACCAGATCGGAATGCAAAGTCTTCCGGTCGCACCGTGAGCGGAGGGTGCAGCGGGCGTGCTCAGGGCGTCTCGGGACGTCGATGACGCCGAACCGCGTGGGCCCGGGGCACGATCGGGTGGCCGCGCACCTCCGCGACCGCCTGGGTGAGCTCCGCCCCCAGCAGCAGGATCAGTGCCGAGTAGTAGACCCATACCAGCAACACCACGACGCCGCCGGCCGGTCCGTACGCACCCCCGACGTCGCTGCGGGAGAGATAGACGCCAATGCCGAACTTGCCCACTGCGAACAGCACCGCGGTCAGCGCTGCGCCCACCAGGGCGTCGGGCCAGGCGATCTGCGCGTCCGGCAGTACCTTGAAGATCGCCGCGAACAGCGCGCTGAACAGGGTGAGGGAAATCAGCGTCTCCAGGGCCTGCCAGACCAGCGAGTCGCCGCGGACGAACACGGCGATCAGCGCGCTGGCGGCGAACGACACCACCATCAGGAACGCCAGCGACAGCAGCAGTCCCAGGGCCATCATGCGCGCGCGCAGCCAGTCCTTGATCGCCCCACCCGGTCGGGGCGCCAGGTTCCAGACCCGGTTGATCGCGCCCTGCAACTGGGCGAACACGGCCGAAGCACCGGCCAGGGTCACCCCCAGGCCGATCAGCCCGGCCCAACTGCCTACCGTGGGCCGCTCGCGGGCATTGGCCAGCACCAGGGTCACCGCGTCGGAGGCGCGCGGGCCGACCAGCTGCTGCAGCGAGGCGGTCAGCTGCTGCTGCCATTCCGGTCGCAGCGATGCGGCGATCCACAGCAGCAACACCAGCAGCGGCGCGAACGACAGCGCCGAATAGAACGCCAGCGCAGCGGCCCGCGTACCGAGTTCGTCGTGGGCGAAGCCGTGGATCGTGCGTCGCAGGATCTCGCGGCCCTGGGCGAGGGTTGGTCGCGGCGGAGCGGTGGGCTCGATACGGGACGGCATGGCGCGGCTCCGTGTGCTTTCGTGACTGGGGGCGTCGCCCGGAACATGAACGACAGCGTAGCTGCATCCACGGCCCCATCGGCGGATCACTGAACGCTCGCTTCGGCTGCACGCCTCCATCACGCCGGCGTCCCGATCCTGCCAACCCACCGCGGCCCGGCGACGACCCAAACGAGGCCCGCCGCGGCCGGGGCCCCCGACAGGGCGTTCTTCCAGACATCAACAGGAGATCACCATGATCAAGCGCAATCACGCTCTCGCCGCCCTTCTGCTGGCCACGGCTGGCGCGATGGGCGCCATCGGCGCCCAGGCCGCCGAAGCCAGCGTCAAGTGTGACCTCACCTACAGCCTCTCCGGCTGGTCGATCCTCTACAAGCACGCCGAGGGTGCGGGCATGGTCACCTGCGACAACGGGCAGTCGGCCCACGTGAAGATCACGGTGGTCGGCGGTGGCCTGACCGCCGGCAAGTACCACGTCGACAACGGCAAGGGCGAGATCAGCAAGGTGCACAGCATCGACGAGGTGTTCGGTTCCTACGCCCAGGCGGGCGCCGAGGCCGGCGTGGTCAAGAGCGGCACCGCCCAGGTGCTGACCAAGGGCACCACCTCGCTGGCGCTGGCCGGTACTGGCGAGGGTGTCAACCTCGGCATCTCGGTGGGCAAGTTCACCATCACCCGGGAGTAAGCCGTCGCTGCGCGGCTGGCCTGGCCGCGAGCTTCGCCAGGGGCGCCCTCGTGGCGCCCTTGTGCGTTGGGGGGGATACACTGCGCGGTCTGTTCCGGAGGAATCCAGCCATGCGCACGTCGTCCGCTTCGCCCGCCCGTCCCGCTTCGAGGGGGCGCGCCTGATGGACCGCATGCGCGATCCGGGGCGGGGCTTTGCGTTCTGGCGTATCGGCCTGTGGCTGGTGCTGATGCTGTCGGCGTTCGGTGCGCTGCAATACGGTGTGCATGCCCGCCGGGTCTGGCGCGTGCTGACCCAGCCGGCGCTGGCAGACGAGGCCCGGACCATGTTGCATGGCATGCTGGCGTGGGATCTCGGCTATTTCGTCGCGGCGGCGGCGCTGGTGGTGCTCTGTGCCGCCGGCATCCTGCGCCAGGGCTGGTCGCGTCCCGTGCTGCGCGTTGCGCTGGGCTTGCTCGCACTGGGTCTGTTCGCCAGCGGCGCGATGCTGTTGCACCGTTGGCATGCCTGGAGCAACACGCCGCACGACCTGCCCGACACGCCGGCGCTGCTCGCCGGGCAGGCACGCACGGTGCATCTGTCATTGGGGTTCGACGCGGTAGCCATCGTGCTGGTGGTCTGGCTGATCTGGCGGCTGGGCCGGCCGCAGGTGCGGGCACAGTTCCGGCGGCGGTGACGCTGCGCTGCGCGCAGCTTGGACTGTTGGCGTGGAGACAAGGAGGTGGGTATGCGCCGGATCCTGAGCAAACCGTTCATCGCAGGCCTGCTGCTCGCGGGCCTGTGCCTGGCCGTGGCGCCCGTGGCGAGGTCGACGGCGACGCAGCGACCACAGGCGAGCATGCTCGTGCTGGGTTCGCTCACCGTCGGCAGTGACGGCAGGGTCGTCGATCACACGCTGGATGATGCCGCCCGGCTGCCCGCTCCGGTGGTCGATGTGATCGACCGCAACATCGCCCGCTGGCGTTTCCAGCCGGTGCTGCGTGACGGTCACGCGGTGCCGGCGCATTCGCGGATGAGCCTGCGGGTGATAGCGCAGCCCGGTGGCAAGAGCGACTACGTGTTGTCGATCGATGGTGTGCACTTCGGCGCATCCGGCGATGGCAGCGGTAGCCGCATCCGCAACATCGCACCGGAGTATCCGCCCCAGGCCATAGCCTCGCAGGTGGCCGGCACGGTCTATCTGGTGTTACGCATCGATGCGCAGGGACACGTGCAGGACGTGGCCACCCGGCAGGTCGACCTGCGCTACCTCGGCAACCGCTGGCAGATGGCGCGCTACCGCAAGCTGCTCGGCCGGGCGGCCGAACGTGCGGCGCAACGCTGGTTGTTCAAGCCGCTGCCGGCCGGGCAGGCAGCGGCCGAGCGTTATGCGATGGTGCCGGTGGTCTTCGGCATCCACGTGTTCGGCGTTCCGGGCATGCCTCCCGATGGACCCGGGCACTGGGTCAGCTACATGCCGGGTCCGGTGCAGACGGTGCCCTGGTTCGATGCGCCGCGCATGCTCCCGGGCCTCAACGGAAATCTCGACGCGCTGCCTGGCCAGGGCGTCTACATGGCCAATCCGGACGGCAGCCTGCACCTGCTCAGCAAACTCGGCGGAGGCTAACCCCTCGCCGGTGCGGTTCAGGGTGGGTTGACCGCCCGCCGGTTATCGGTGGCGTTTTGGCCCCGGCAAGGTTCGATGCGCACCCCACTCCTCCTCCTCCTCGCGATGTCCACCTTCGCCGCCACCGGTGTGGCAACGGCGGCGCCCCTGACGCTGCGCTGCCCGGCCAGCAGCAGCTACGACCTCACCGTACAGCCGGACCGGCTGGTATTCGATCGGACCGGCCCTGCGCCGACACGGGTGGTGATGGGCCGGAGTTCGCTGGTCACCGACGGCACGCCGGTGGCGCTGAATGCCGAAGACCAGGATCGCGTGGCCCTATTCGACCGCGACCTGCGCGCGCTGTTGCCGCGGGTGCGCCGGGTGGCCGGCCACGGGGTGGACGTGGCGGTGCAGGCCATCCGCGACGAGGCTTCCGGGTTGTCGCTGGCACCCGCCACGCGACAACTGCTCGACCAGCACCTGGCGACCGATGCCGATGCGCTGCACCAGCGCATCGACACCAGTCAGAGTACGCGCGACTGGCAGGGCGATGCCGTCCGCCAGCTGGGCGACCAGTTCGCCGCCGACCTCGGTCCGATCGTGGCCGGCGACCTCGGACAGCAGGCGCTGCAGGCGGCGATGAATGGCGATCTCGACACGGCGTCGCGCCTGCGCGACCAGGCGGCTGATCTGGCGACCACGCTGCAGCCTCGGATTGCTAGTCGGTTAAAGGTGTTACAGCCCCAGATCGATGCGCTGTGTCCCTCGATCGAGCGGCTGGCCGGACTGCAGCAGGGCCTGCGTGATGCACAGGGGCGCCCGCTGCAACTACTCGACGCGGCCGGGAGATAGCGGAATAGCGGAGCAACCGCAACGGCAGCTAAAGGCCCGGATGGCGGCATCGGTGGGGTTAATCCGTGGCTAAGCGCTGGCTGACGACCATGGGTGGCAACCCTTTCACCCCGGAGGCCAGACGCCGTGGCGCTGGCAACACAACCGCTCTACAACGCGCTGATCCGACGCAGCATCGACCTGCAGCGGCTGTGCCAGCTCGCGGCGCAGCAGGTCGTGGAGCCGGGTCTGCGCGTCGTGCTGCTGGAGAACGCGGCGGCGCTGGAGCTGTTCGTGCTGGATCTGCAGATGGAGCTGAGCGCGCGCGGCGGCCGCCCGGCCACGACCGGCCGATGGCGCGGCCCGCTGCAGCGGCGGTTGGCCAGCTGGTGGGCGCGCGGCATGCCCCTGAAAGACACCCAGTGGATCCGTCTGCTGTCGCGTCGCGAGGCGGTCCTGGTGCGGCATTTCGAGGAGGCCATGGCGCTGGCCCCGATCGACACCGCGCAATGCCTGCGCCGGCTGGCATCCCGCCTCCAGGCGATCCACCTCGACATGGGCATGCTGGCCGGCGTTCCGCACTGAGCGTTGCTGCATCCATCCAGTGACTGATGGCACGGCATGACGGCTGGCCCATGGCCCGGCCGCGCCGGCGGAGCATCGTGACGCCCAGGGTCGGCATCGCCGCCGACGGTCACGGGGAGGCGCAGCATGCGCACGACGATCACTACGCTGGCGCTCGGCGCCGCACTGGCGCTCACGGCGCCGCTCCACGCGCACGACTTCCACGGCTCGATGGGCCACTGCAGCTTCAACACCGATTACGACGTGCGCATCAGCGACGCCGGCATCGCCTTCAGCCGCGACGACGGCGAGCCCACCCGGGTGTTCATGCATGACGGCAGCCTGCGCATCGACGGCAAGCCGGTGGCGGTCGATGCCGCCGATGCCGCGCGACTGCGCAGCTACGAAGGCTCGGTGCGCACCCTGGTGCCCGAGGTGGCGTCGATCGCCCGCGAAGGGCTCGACATCGGCTTCGACGCGCTGACCACGGTCGCCACCACCTTCGCCGAGGACGGCGATGCGAGGAGCCACCTGATCGATCGCCTCAACCGCAGCCGCACCCGCGCGATGGCCCAGCTCGACGCGGGCATCGGCAGCGGCGTGTGGACGCGTCAGGCGATGGAGGATTCGTTCGAGGGCGGCATCCAGGATGCCGTCTCCGAGCTGGTCGGCACGGTCACCGCAGGCGCGGTGAAGGCTGCGCTCAGCGGCGACCAGGCGAAGATCGCCGCGCTGGAGGCGCGTGCCGATTCGCTCGACCAGGCGATCGACAAGGAGGTAAACGCCCGAGCCGACCGTCTCGGTGCACGCGCCGAAATGCTCTGCCCGAAGCTGCGCGAGCTGGACCAGCTGCAGCGCCAATTCACTTTCCGCCTGCCGGATGGATCGCCGCTGCGATTGATCGGCGAGGATCAGGATCGCGGCGCGGACAAGGACAAACTCGCGACCCGTTGACGGCCGCGCCATGCGGCCACGAGCGCCGCCGATGCCCGGCATCGGCGGCGCTCGTATGAGAAGAGCCTGCAAAATCTTGATGAGCCGGCTGTTAGTCTCCCCGCGTTTTCATAGCGAGAGAGAGCCCGCCGATGCGATTTTCCAGCGCCCTTGCCATCGACCCGACGTCCACCACCAGCGCGATGGGTCGCATGTCGCATTATTTCGTCGCGAACTGGGACAAGTACGCCGATCAGGCGGTGCAGATGGGCCTGAACCTGGCCGAGGCATTGCTGGTGCTGCTGGTCGGCCTGTGGGTGGCACGGCGGCTGGCCGACGTGGTCGAGCGCGCGCTCGGTCGTGCGAGTTTCGACGTCACCCTGTCCAGCTTCCTGCGCAATCTGCTCTATGGCGTGCTGTTGACGCTTTTGATCGTGACCGCCTTGCAGGTGGCCGGCGTGCCCTCCGCGCCGCTGGTCGCCGCACTCGGCGCCAGCGGTCTGGCCGTTGGCCTGTCGCTGCAGGGGTCGCTCAGCAACCTTGCCTGGGGCGTGCTGCTGGCGGTGTTCCGGCCGTTCCGCGTGGGCGACTTCGTCACCGTCGGCGGCGTGATGGGCACGGTCGAGGCGATCAACCTCATGTATACGCACCTCCTGCTGCCGGACGGCCGCGAGGCGGTGGTGCCGAACGCGAAGGTGGGCGGCGACGCGATCACCAATTTCAACCGCCGCGGCACCCGCCGCTTCGAGCTGACCGTGGGCATCGGCTACAAGGACGACATCAAGGCGGCCAAGGCGGAGATCCACAAGCTGTTCGACGCCGACGAGCGCATCCTGAAGGATCCCGCGCCCGGCGTATGGACCACCAATCTCAACGAGAGCTCGGTGGATCTGGTGATCCGCGCCTGGACCGTGACGGCGGATTTCTGGGCGGCGCAGACCGACTTCCTGCAGGCGGTGAAGGAAGCCTTCGACGGCGCCGGCATCAGCATCCCGTTCCCGCAGCGCGAACTCACCGTGGTGCAGGGCAGTTTGCCGGCTTCGGGCGGCAATCAGGGCGGATGATGGTGCGGCGCGGTCCCTCCGGTCCGCGCCATCGGATTACTCGATCGTCACCGCGTGGCGATTGTCCGAAGGGATCCGATCGATCAGCTCGTTGTAAGGATCCACCCCTGCCTCGGCCGGCACGCCGTCCACCGTCACCGTTAGCGTGCTATCGCCATTGGGTAGCACGCGCTTGGCCAGGTACAGCGGCTTGCCGTCAAGGCCCTTGCCGGGGGACTTGGCGAACACGCCGATCTCCACCGGGATGTCCGGCGTGGCCGGGGTCTCCTTGCCGTGCTCGTCCACGTACGACTTGCCGGCATGCACCTTCATCGTCACCTCGTAGCGCCCGTCCGGCAGTTTCTTCGCGGTGGCCTCGGTGGTGCGGTTGTCGAAGAAGGTGATCTTCCAGAACAGGTCGTCGATCAGGTGGTGCCACTTCGGATCGACGCCGCGCTCCAGGTACTGCATGAATTCCTGCGAGGTGGTGTACGGCGGCTGCTGGAACGCCTTGTCGTGCAGGAACTGCTTCAGTACCGCGTCCACGGTGTCCTCGCCCACATAGTCCTGCAGCGCGTAGAACACCAGCGACGCCTTGCGGTAATGGATGTACAGCTGGTTCTGCTCGACCTTGGCCAGCGGCTCTTCCTGGGCCGGATCGCCGGCGCGGCTGGCCAGGTAGTTGTCCAGCTCGTATTTCAGGAACCGGCGCATCTGGTGTTCGCCGTAGCGGTGTTTCATCACCATCAGCGCCGAGTACTGCGCCAGCGATTCGCTGAGCATGGTCGAGCCCTGCATGTTGGCGCCGATCACCTGGTGCGCCCACCACTGGTGAGCCACCTCGTGGGCGGTGACGTAATACGGGTAATCGATCTTTGCCGGGTCGCGCAGGTCGGCAATGAAGCCCACCGATTCGGAGAACGGAATGGTATTGGCGAACGACTGCGCGAAGCTGGCGTAGTTCGGGAACTCCAGGATGCGCAGCTGGCGGAACTGGTAGGGCGAGAAGTGCGTGGTGTAGTAGTCCAGTGCATCCTTCGCGCCGCGCAGCATGTCGTCCACGTTCCAGCCGTGCTCGGGGTTGTAGTAGACCTCCAGCGCGACGTCGTGCCAGCGATCCTTCCTTACCGCGTAGCGGCCGGAGATCCACGAGAAGAAGTCGAGCATCGGCTGGTCCATCTCGTAGTGGAAATAGCGCCTGCCGTTGGCGCGCCACTCCTTCTGCAGGTAGCCCGGTGCCATCGCGATCTGGTCGTCGGCGGTGGACACGGTGGTCTCGAAGTGGATCCAGTCCGAGTCGTTGCTGATGTAGGTGTTGGCGCGCGCGGCATCGTCGCCCAGCGGCGGCATGCGCGGCACGTCTTCCTTCAGGCCGTACTTGCGACGGGTGTTGCGGTCGGTGAGCCGGTTGTCCGGCTGATAGCCGAAGCGCGGCAGCACGGTGCTGTTGAAGAACGTGCCGTTGTGGGCCAGGAACTGGCCTTCCGGGGCGTTCGTGAAGCCCCTCGGGTCGTAGTCGAGGGTGGCATCGAACGGCATCGATGCACCTGGCGCCAGCGGCGTCTTCAACTTGTAGATGGCGTAGCCGAGGCTGCGGTCCATCGACACCGTGTCGTGAGGGGCGAAGGCGAGCGTGGTGGTGAAGGCGGTATCGGTGTTGACGTGCAGTTCGCTGATCGGCGTGTCGTGCCGGTTCACCAGGGTCATGTGCGCGACGATGTGCAGGTGACGTTGTGCCGGGTCGATGTCGACGTCGGCGTTCACCGCGGTGATGCGCGGCTGCGCCACGCCGGCGTAGCGGGCGTATTGCTTCTCGTAGTCGGCGCGCTGCTGCTCCAGCGCTTCGCTGCTGCGATAGGTGTTGAGCACGTTGGTGTTGTAGAAGATCCACGCCCCGCTGGTGGCGAAGGCGAGCGGGGCCACCACGATCATCGCCCGAAGCGGGCCGCGCAGGCGGGCACGCGCCTCGCGCCAACGGTCGCGCCAGCCACCGGGTGTGCCGCGTACCCAGAACAGGGCGGCGATGCCGGCCAGCACCACGGCCAGGCAGGTCCAGTAACCGTCGAACCAGAGCACCGCTGGCAGGAAGTGGCCGAAGCCGTTGAGATCCGAATAGGGCAGCGCCGGTGTGGTGCCGTAGTTGTACAGGTGGTGTTCCCAGTGCAACAGGCCGAAGCCGATCAGGCTGGCCACCAGCCACAGCACGGTCAGCAGATAGCCGAGGAACTT